>NZ_JBIAQB010000004.1:0-632390 GCF_042888725.1 Streptomyces sp. NPDC002795 | reverse complement strand
CGGGCGGCGGGTGGGGGGGGGGGGGGGGGGGTGGGTGTGTGGGGGGGGGGGGGGGGGGGGGGCGGCCCCCCCCGCCCGGCCGGGGGGGGGGGGGCCCCCCCCCCCCCCGGGGGCCCCCCCCCCCCCGGGTGCGCAACCACGACGGGGCTGAGGCCGCGGGGCTCCGCCCCGGACCCCGCTCCTCAATCGCCGGAGGGGCTTGAAAAGACGGCCAGAGGGGCCTGAAAAGGTAAACCGCGGGTAACTGACGGGTCATCAAATACTGGCGCACCGGTTATTGACGACTCGTCAGGTCGCACACAGAATCACCCTCACTCCGACGGAGGGGGACCGACCGTGTCGCGACCGATCCGCGCCATCACCGCCACCGTGGCGGCACTCCTGCTCGCCACCGCCTGCAACTCCACCGCCAACAGCGGCACCAACACCGCGGGCGGGAAGGGGAGTTCGGTCCGCGGTGTGACCGATGACAGCATCAAGGTGGGCGGCATCGTCTCCATGACGACGTCGAGCGGCTACAGCAAGAAGGACACCGACCTCGGCGCGAAGGCCCGCTTCGACCGGGCCAACGCCGAGGGCGGGATCAACGGGCGGACGATCGACTACCTGGGCGCGGAGGACGACGGCCAGGACCCGGCGAAGAACCTCGCGGCGGCCCGCAAACTCGTGCAGCAGGACAAGGTGTTCGCGATCTCGCCGATGAGTTCGGTGACGTTCTCCGGGGCGGACTTCCTGCAGAAGCAGAAGGTGCCGACGTTCGGCTGGGGCACGGTCCCCTCGTTCTGCGGCCCGACGTACATCTACGGCTACGGCGGCTGCATGGTGCCGATGCCGGGCGGCACCATCACACAGACCTGGCCCGAGGGGCTGAAGAAGGTCACCGGCGGGGCGAAGGGCAGGTCCGTCGCCATCCTCGCCAACGACAACGACGCGGGCACCTTCGCCATCCGCACCTACAAGCAGTCCTTCAAGTCGGCCGGCTACAAGGTGTCGTACGCGAAGGCGACCGTGCCGGCGACCGCGGTGCCGAGCGACTGGTCGGCGTACACGAAGGAACTGCTGCGCAGCGACGGCGGCAAGGCGCCGGACGTGGTCGTCTCCGTGATGCAGACGCCGTACAACATCGGCCTGTTCACCGCCGTCAAGCGCACCGGGTACCAGGGTGTGATCACCGACCCGACGGACTACGACCCCGGGCTTCTCGCCAAGAAGGCGACGAAGCAGGCGCTCGACGGGGTGCACGTACTGCTGTCCTTCCAGCCGTTCGAGGCTCACACGCCGGCGATGAAGCAGTTCAAGGCCGACATCGAGAAGGCGTCCGGGGGCAAGGAGCTCCCCCTCAACATGCACATGATGACGGGCTATATGAGCGCCGACCTGTTCCTCGCCATCGCCAAGAAGGCGGGCAAGGAGCTGACCGTCGAGTCGTTCCAGAAGGCGGCGGACGGCTTCTCGGACACCGGGACGCTCGTCGGTGACCGGGCGCTGCCGCGCGGGCGCAGCGAGTCGTTCGGCTGCGGGGCGCTCGCGCAGCTCAAGGACGGGGCGTACCGGGTGTCGTCGCCGTTCAAGTGCTATCCGCCGATCCCCTTCAAGTAGGCCTAAGGGAAGGGGTGTTCACATGACGGATCTACTTGCCTTCGTGCTGAGCGGGCTCGTGTCGGGTGCGCTGTACGCGCTGCTCGCCACGGGGCTCGTGCTCTCCTACTCGGCCTCCGGGCTCTTCAACTTCGCGCACGGCGCGACCGCCTATCTGTGCGCGCTCGCCTTCTACGAGCTGCACTCCGGCTTCGGCTGGCCCGCCGTGCCGACGGCGCTGCTGCTCGTCCTCGTCGTGGCTCCGCTGCTGGGCTGGGGACTCGACCGGCTGATGTTCAGAAAACTGGCGCGGGTCGGCGAGACCGCGCAGATCGTGGCGACGATCGGGCTGCTCGTGGCGCTGCCCGCGCTCGGCCTGTGGATCGTCGAGCTTCTTGAGGACGCGGGCGCGCCGGTCAAACCCGCGGAGAACCAGTTCGGGCTGCCCGGCGTCGGGCCTAGTCCGGCGAAGAACTGGCAGTTGATGGACGGAGTCGGCATCGACTCGGACCAGCTGATCACCTGGGTGACGACCGCCGTCGTCGCGCTCGGCCTGTGGATTCTCCTGCGCCACACGGCACTTGGGCTCAAGCTGCGGGCGACCGTCGACAACCGCTCGCTCGTCGAGCTGCGCGGGATCAGCGCCGACCGGCTCTCATCGGTGGCGTGGATGCTGTCGTCGGTGCTCGCGGGCCTGGCCGGCGTGCTGGCCACTCCCCTGCTCGGGCTCTCCTCGCACGACTTCACGCTGTTCCTCTTCGTGTCGGCGACGGCCGCCGTGCTCGGCCGCTTCATGTCGATCCCGCTCGCCTTCGCGGGCGGGCTCGGGCTCGGGGTGCTGCAGAACCTCGTCGCGGGGTACGCCACGTTCGCGGAGAAGATCACCGGGTTCCGTACGGCGGTGCCGTTCCTGATCCTGTTCGCCGGGCTGCTGCTGCTCACGCGGCGGCAGCGCACGGCGGGCACGGTGGCAAGCGACGCACCACCGGTGGACTATCTGGCGGGGCGTTCGTGGCTGCGGCGCTGGGGGCCGTGGGCAACGGCCGCTGTGCTGCTCGCCGTTGCCTTCTACACCGTGACGACGCCGTTCTGGAGCGGGATCCTCGCCCAAGGGCTCGCGATCTCCCTCGTGTTCCTGTCGTTCACCGTCGTCACCGGGCTCGGCGCGATGGTGTCACTGGCGCAGGCCGCGTTCGTGACGGGTGCCGCGCTGGTCGCGGGTCTCCTGATGAGCCACGGGGTGCCGTTCATCTGGGCGGCGCTCGCCGGGACGTGTGCGGCGGCCCTGCTGGGCGCACTCGTGGCCCTGCCCGCGCTGCGGCTCGGCGGCCGCTCGCTGGCCCTCGCCACGCTCGCTCTCGCCTTCCTTGCGGACCAAGTCCTGTTCCAGCTCGGCTGGTTGAGGAACGGCGACACCGGCTGGGAGATCCCGCGCGCCGTCGCGGGCCCGATCGACCTCGGAGACGACCGGGCGATGGGCGTGGCCATGGTCGTCCTGTGCACGGCGGCGGTGGCGGGGCTGAGCGCGCTGCGGGGCTCGCGGGCGGGCCGGGCCATGCTCGCCGTACGCTCGGCGCCGGCCGCGGCGATGGCCTCGGGCATCTCCGTGATCCGCACGAAGCTGCTGCTGTTCACGATCTCCGCCGGGCTCGCCGGGTTCGGCGGCGTGATGTACGCGTCGTACAACACCCGCATCACCGCGACCGACTTCACCGCGATGACCGGGCTCATCTGGCTCGCCGTGGTGGTCGCGGCGGGCGTGCGGCGGCCGCAGTTCGCGGTGATCGCAGGGCTCAGCTTCGCCGTCGTACCGCATCTGATCAGCGACTACCTGACCGAGTCGGTGCAGCTCCCGGTCATCCTCTTCGGTCTCGCGGGCCTCGCGCTCGCCAACGATCCGGACGGCTACTGCGCGGCGGTCCCGGCCCGCCGCCACCGCCGGAAGACCGCCACGACGAACGTCGTCGACGACACACCGACGCCACCCGCCGACCCCGATGCCGCACTCCAACTCGCGGGCGTACAGGCCGGATACGACGGCGCCCGCGTCCTGACGGGCGTCGACCTCACCGTCCACCCCGGCGAGATCGTGGCACTCCTCGGACCCAACGGCGCCGGAAAGTCGACGACGTGCAAGGTCGCGGCGGGCCTCATGGCACCCCTCCAGGGCGAGGTGTACGTCGCCGGGGGCGCGGCGGGCCGTTCGGGTGCGGTCCGCCGGGCGCGGGCCGGAGTGGTGCTCGCGCCCGAGGGACGCGGCATCTTTCCCTCCCTCACCGTCGACGAGAACCTGGCACTCCAACTCCCGCGGCAGAGCGACAGGTTGGCGGTCTACGAACGGTTCACGGGGCTCGCCGCGCGGTGCGACGTCACCGCCGGCTCGCTGTCCGGCGGCGAACAGCAGCTCCTCGCGCTCGCCGCGTTGCTGCACCGTCCGCCGCGCGTCCTGATCGCCGACGAGCCCTCGCTCGGCCTCGCGCCGCGCGTCGCCGACGAGGTGTACCGGCTGCTCGCCGAACTCCGCGACGCGGGAACCGGGTTGCTGCTCGTCGAGGAGAAGGCGTCGGAGATCCTCGGCGTCGCGGACACCGTGGCGTACCTCGCTCAGGGCCGCGTCACCTGGTGCGGGCCGCGCGAGAAGGTGGAGGCCGAGCGGCTCACGGAGGCGTACCTCGGCATCGCGGCGACCAGCTCGGAGGCCCGGTCATGAGCGTCAGGTACCTGCTCGAAGCGGAGAACATCGGCGTGCGCTTCGGCGGCGTACGGGCCCTCGACGGGGTGGGCCTGCGCCTCGCGCCCGGCGAGGTGTGCGGGCTCATCGGGCCGAACGGCGCGGGCAAGACCACGTTCTTCGACGTCGTCTCCGGGATCCGCAGGCCCGACGCGGGCCGGGTGCTGCTCGCCGGCACGGACATCACCCGCCGCTCCCCCGTATGGCGGGCGCGGCACGGGATGCGCCGCACGTTCCAGCGCCAGCAGCTGTTCGGGCAGCTGACGGTCGCGGACAACCTGCTGGTCGCGCAGGAGTGGCGGCGCGGCGGCGCGAACACCGAGCGCTCGAACGGCCTGCTCCGTGACTGCGGCCTCGACGCCCTCTCCGACACGTACGCGGGGACGCTGCCGGTCGGCCGGGCCAGGATGCTGGAGCTGGCGCGCGCCGCCGCCGACCGGCCGCGCGTACTGCTGCTCGACGAGCCCGCGTCCGGCATGACGGCGCAGGAACGCGAGCTGCTCGCGGCGACGGTGCGGCGGCTCGCCGGGGACGGCTGCGCGGTGCTGCTCGTCGAGCACAACGTGGCCTTCGTGATGGAGCTGTGCTCACGGGTCGTGGTGCTGGATCTGGGGTCTGCGCTCGCCGAGGGGGCGCCGGATGTGATCCGCGCGGACACGCGGGTACGCGAGGCTTACCTGGGGACACAGCCCCCGGCGCAAAGTTCTCATACCTGACTGTCATGCTGGTGTCACCCACAGGAATGCGCGTACGCCCGTGATCGTTGACCATGGGGGTACCGCATTGTGCAGTGCCACCCATCACCGGACGAAAAAGGATCGACACCTCGTGAGCAAGGTTCCCCCGATCATCCTGAACAACGGCGTCGAGATGCCCCAGCTCGGCTTCGGAGTGTGGCAGGTGCCGGACGACGAGGCCGAGTCGGCCGTCGCGACGGCGCTTCAGGCCGGGTACCGCAGCATCGACACCGCCGCGATCTACGGCAACGAGGAGGGCACCGGCAAGGCCATCGCCGCGTCCGGCGTCCCCCGCGAGGAGCTGTTCGTCACGACGAAGCTGTGGAACGCCGACCAGGGCTACGACTCCACGCTGCGCGCCTTCGACACCTCGCTGGAGAAGCTGGGTCTCGACCACGTCGACCTGTACCTGATCCACTGGCCGCTGCCGTCCAAGGGCCTGGCCACGGACACGTACAAGGCCTTCGAGAAGATCCAGGCCGACGGGCGCGCCACGTCCATCGGCGTCTCGAACTTCCTGCCGGAGCACCTCGACAAGCTGATCGCCGAGACGTCCGTGATCCCGGCCGTCAACCAGATCGAGCTGCACCCGCACCTGCAGCAGCGTGTCTCCCGCGAGAAGCACGCGGAGCTGGGCATCGCGACCGAGGCCTGGTCGCCGCTCGGCCAGGGCAAGGGCCTCCTGGAGGTCCCGGCCATCGTCGCGATCGCGCAGAAGCACGGCCGTACGCCCGCGCAGGTCGTGCTGCGCTGGCACATCGAGCTGGGCAACGTGGTGATCCCCAAGTCCGTGACGCCGTCGCGGATCAAGGAGAACATCGACGTGTTCAGCTTCGAGCTCGACACCGAGGACCTCGGCGCGATCTCCGCGCTCAACGAGGACCGGCGCCTCGGCGGGGACCCGGCGACGTTCGACGTGGCGTAACCGCGCACGGGAAAGGGGGCCCCGCTCGGGGCCCCCTTTCGCATGTCCTGACGGGCTCAGCCCGCCTTGACCGCCGTGTGCACGGTGTGCGCGGTCAGCAGGAAGAGGTCGTCGCGGCGGTACAGGCCCTGCGGGTCCTTCGGGTCCATCAGCCGTTCCATCGTGGCGACGTCCTCGGCCGGCACGGCCTCCGCGAAGACCTCCAGGCGGCGCTTCCACAGGTCGATGACGGTCTCGCGGGCCTGGTCCGAGAGCGGTGCGGGCAGGTCGAGCAGGAAGGTGCGGCTGACGGCGTTCGTCAGGCCTGCGTCGGTCAGCAGCTCCGTCCAGTTCTCCGTGTCCTGCTTGGCGCCGGGCAGCTTGGCGCGCATGTCGCCGAACCACTCCTCCTCGATGGCGTCGGCCCGCGCCTGGAGACCGGGCCTGCCGAGGCCGAAGTCGCGCGGCAGGCAGCGCTGCGGCAGGCCGCCCTCGACGAGCGCGAGGGTGCCGCCGGGCGCGAGCCGCCCCGCGAGCGCGGCGACCGCGGCCCGCTGGTCGCCCACGTGGTGCAGGGAGCGGGCCGCCCAGATGAGGTCGGCGTGCGGCAACTCGTCGATGGCGTCGGGGAGTTCGACGCGCAGCGTGCCGGTGCGCTCGGCGATGCCGTGTTGCGCGAACCGCTCCATGGCGCGGGCGAGCAGCTTCTCTTCCGGGTCGGCCGCGATGACACGGGCCTCGGGGAAGGCCTCTGCGAGGTGCAGCGAGACGGCGCCGGGGCCCGCGCCCGCGTCGACGATCAGGCCGGTGCCTGCGGGGCGGGACGCGCGGAGCCAGTCGAGGGCCTGCGTGTAGAGGGGCTCGTACACGGAGGCGTTGCGCTCCAGCATGGGGATCATGTCGGCCCAGTCGATGTCCGTGTGATCGTGGTGACCGTGCCCGCCGTGCTGCTGCTCGCCGTGCTGTTCGTGCTGGTGGTGGCCGTGTGCCATGTCGGGTGTCGCCGCCCTTCGTGCCCGTAATGTCGTCCGTCGCCCTCAGGGTGCGCGGACGACATACGGACAGGCAAGCCACGTTGCCGAGTCGGCAATATCCGGCTACGGAGTCACGGCGTCGTGAGCGTCGGGCGTGGTGCCGTCGGCATCTTGTCGCCGAGGAAGAAGCTCGGGTGCGGCGGCTGGTTGTACGCGGTGTTCTGCCAGGCCAGAGCCGTGCGGTACTGAGTGTCGTGGAGGAGGGTCGTGATGCGGGTCGAGGTCTGGACGGGGGTCGAGTAGACACGCAGCGCCGTGTTGTTCGTAGTGGGCCAGACGACCTCCTCGCGCCAGTCGCCGAGGATGTCACCGGAGAGCGCGGGCGTGGCCTTCGTGCCGTTGTTGGAGTGGACGCCGGAGCCGGTCAGGAGGCGGGTGTCGGAGGATGTGCCGTACTTGTCGATGTGTGTGCCGTCGAGGAGTTCGCGGGTGGTGTCACCGTCCCACCAGGACAGGAAGTTGGTGGAGGACGGCTTGTGGGAGTTCACGACCGTGCCCTTGGGGTCGCGGACGCCCGACTCGGCCGATGACCAGGACTCGGCGCCCGCGCTGCCGGGCCAGATGTCGCCCGAGACACCACGGCCGTTGTCGCCGTTGACGCCCGTCTTCCAGATGACGCTGCCGGACTTGGCGTCGGCCATCCAGGAGGACGGCTTGGAGCTGTCCTCGTCGACCTTGAACTCCTCCAGGCCCGGCCGCGAGGGGTCGAGGTCGCCGACGTGCATGGCGTCGCCGTGGCCGTTCTTCGTCGTCCACAGGCCCGATCCGTTGTCGTCCACCGCCATCGCGCCGTAGACGATCTCGTCCTTGCCGTCGCCGTCTACGTCCGCGACGGACAGCTGGTGGTTGCCCTGACCGTCGTACCCCTTGCCGGAGTTGGTGGAGGAGTTGGTGTCGAAGGTCCAGCGGCGCGTGAACTTTCCGTCCCGCCAGTCCCAGGCCGCGATGACGCTCCGCGTGTAGTAGCCGCGCGCCATGATGAGTGAGGGGCGGGCGCCGTCGAGGTAGGCGGTGCCCGCGAGGAAGCGGTCCACCCTGTTGCCGTACGAGTCGCCCCAGGACGACACCGTGCCGCGCCCGGGGACGTAGTCGACGCTGCCCATGGCGGCGCCGCTCTGGCCGTTGAACATGGTGAGGTACTCGGGACCGGACAGCACGTACCCGCTCGAATTGCGGTGGTCGGCCGAGGAGTTGCCGATGACGGTGCCCTTGCCGTCCTTCGTTCCGTCGGACGTCTTCATGGCGACCTCGGCCTTGCCGTCGCCGTCGTAGTCGTACACCTGGAACTGGGTGTAGTGGGCGCCCGAGCGGATGTTCTTGCCGAGGTCGACGCGCCACATCCGGGTGCCGTCGAGCTTCACCGCGTCGACGATCGTGTTGCCCGTGTAGCCGGACTGCGAGTTGTCCTTGGCGTTGGTGGGCTGCCACTTGAGGACGAATTCGAGGACGCCGTCACCGTCGAGGTCGCCCACCGACGCGTCGTTCGCCTCGTAGGTGTACGCGACGCCGTCCGGTGTCGTGCCGCCTGCCGGTGGGGTGATCGGTACGTCCTTGTAGCCGGAGCGGAGCTGGATCGCGTGCGCCGAATCGGCCTGCTCCGTGCCGTTCACGACGGCCCGCACCGTGTAGTCGGCGGAGCTGGGCGCGCCGTCGTGGAAGAAGTTCGTGGAGCCGGTGACCGGTGTGGAGTTCACCTTGGTACCGGCCCGGTAGACGTTGAAGGAGACGCCGTCCGGGTCGGTGCCGAGCCAGCGCCAGCTGACCAGGTTGCCGGCGTCGGTGTGCACGCTGACCAGGCCGCGGTCCAGCTTCTCGGCCTGCCGGGCGGTGGCGGCGGAGGCGTCGTCGCCGGGCAGCAGCGTCAGCCCTGTACCGGCGAGCACGGCGGCCGTGGCGGCGGCGAGCAGCAGACGACGGCGTCTGCGGTGGAGGTGGGGGCGGGGCATGGGGGCTCCTGGGGGTGGGGGTCGGCGGTTGCCTACGCCCCCTCAGTTGCCGCCGTGGGCCGATGGGTTGCCGCTCTCCGTGTCCGCGTACGTGCACGCGAGCGCCCTCGCCGTCGCCGCTATCCGCTCACGCAACTCGGCCGGTTCCAGCACCTCGATGTCCGCGTCGAGACGTAGGAACCCGTCGTGAGCGCGACCGATCGACTCGATGGGCAGCCGGGCACGCAGCGCGGTGAGCACCGCGTGCCGGTTCCACACGGCAGCCGCCACCGCGGGCAGTTGCTCGGCGGTGTAGTCGTCCTCGGCGTGCCAGCCGGGGGCGTCGAGGGGGAGGCGGGCGCTGATGCGGTCGCGGGCCGGCCGACGCTCGGCTGCCCGGACCGCGAGCCGACGCACTTCGTCCTGCCGGACCGGCCGCTGATCGGCTGCATCTGGGAGTTGCCCCCGCTGCTGCACGAGCGGGACGCGTGGGTGCGGCACCTGCTGGCGCCGAGCGGCCCGACCTTGACGCGTACGCGCACGACACCCTGCCCAAGGGAACGACAGGAGACCGTCACCGACGATGACGTTCACTCGGTGCACCGTATGATCCCGGGACAGTCGGTGTTCGACCATCCAGGGGGCTCATATGGATCCCACGACCGTCGGGGCCCGCCTTGCCTCGGCCGCCATCGGCCCCGTAGTGAAGAAGCTGTTCGTCAGCGAGGGCCCCGGGGCCGGTCTGGTCGACAAGCCGATACGTATCTCCGGCTATGTGTCGTTCAGCGGCGAGAAGCGCGTGCTCGGCGAACGGGACGTGCGGCGGCTGGCCGCCCGGCTCGTCGGGCAGGCGGTGCGCGTCGGCGAACGCCCCGTCGGCGCCGACGAGGAGAGCGCCGTCGCCGACGCACTCGGCAGCACCCTGTACGCCCTGGGCCGGCTGGACACCACCGATCTCGACGCCGTACGCCTTGGCCACCGGGAGTTCGCCCGCGAGCTGCGACGGGCCGGCGGCAACCCCGAGCGCCATCTGTCGGCCGACGGCACCCGGCTGTACGAGTCGCTATTGGACACCGCATGCCTGCACATCCTGCACTTCTTCACTCAGCGGTCCACGTTCGTCGCCCACGCGCTCTTGGAGCAGACTCGGTCGACGGCTGAACTCGTCGCCAAGGTCGACGAGTTGATCCACCGCACGCCGCTGCCGGGATCCGAGGACGCCGCGTTCGAGCAGGCATATCTCGAGTACGTGGCCAAGCGGCACGGCAAGCTCACGATCTTCGGGATCGACCTCAGCAACTCACCGCGGCGCTGGGCGCTGGACGTGGCGTATCTGAGCCTTGAGGCGACGATGTCACCACGGCTGCGGCCGTCCGTGGACTGGACCCTCGACAGGATTCCCGCCGAGGCCGTCACCCAGCAGCCGCACACGGACCGCGTCTTCTTGGCCTCCACCCTGGAACCAGACGAGTTGCGGAAGTCGTGGGACGCTTGGCGCACAGCCGACGACCTACGGTCCACGAGCCCGGAGCTCTGGCACTGGTTCCGCCGGCGTCCCTCCCAGACCGCGGACCGCGCCCTCGCCGACGGCCCCCGCGTCCTGCTCCGTGGAGAGGCGGGATCCGGCAAGACCACACTCGTCCAGTGGCTGGCAGTCACCGCCGCCCGGCAGGATCTCGTAGACGGCATGGAGTACCTCGACGACCGGGTGCCGTTCGTGCTGCCGCTGCGCACACTCACCCGCGACGGCGGAAAGCTGCCCGCCCCCAAGGACTTCCTGGCCGCCATCGGCTGCCCGCTGGACGGTACACAGCCCACAGGCTGGGAGAACCGGGTACTGAAGGACGGGCGCGGCCTGATTCTCGTCGACGGCATCGACGAGATACCGGAGAGCGAACGCGACCGGGCCAGGGCCTGGTTGCGCACGCTCATCGAGACGTACGACGGCGGCAACCGGTGGCTCGTCACCTCCCGCCCATCGGCGGTGGACGACGACTGGCTCGCCGACGAAGACTTCATCGAACTGACGCTGTCCGCCATGGACCCCACCGCCATCGCCACGTTCATTCGGCGCTGGCACGCCGCCGCACGGTCGGGCGACGAAGGCGACGGCACTCTCGACCAGTACGAGGCGCAACTGCTCCGCGCCGTCCGCACGGAGCCCGACCTGGCCCGGCTTGCCACCAATCCCCTGATGTGCGGCCTGATATGCGCCCTGCACCGGGACCGTCGGGGCTACCTCCCGCACGGCCGCAAGGACCTGTACGAGGCCGCCCTGTCGATGCTGCTCAGCCGCAGGGACCGGGAGCGTGACATGGCGGGCCCCGAACTCGCCGAGGACCCCCAGCTCGACGTGTTGCAGCGGCTTGCCTACTGGCTGATCAAGAACGGTCGCACCGAGATGGACCGCGAGCGCGCCCTGCGCATCATCGACCGGGCTCTGCCCTCGGTGCCCGAGATCGCCGCCCTCGGGGACGCGGCGGCCGTCTTCGACCACTTCCTGGAGCGCAGTGGGCTACTGCGTGAGCCCGGTCCCGGTGCGGTGGACTTCGTGCACCGCACCTTCCAGGACTTCCTCGGCGCCCGGGCGGCCTTGGAGGAAGGCGACTTCGGGCTACTGTGTGCGAACGCGGGGCACGACCAGTGGGAGGACGTGATCCGCATGGCAGTCGCACTCGCCCGCGCCCGCGAACGGGTCACTATCTTCAACGGTCTCCTGGAGGCCGGGGACCAGGCCGCGGACCCGCGCGAACGAGCCCGTGTCTATCTGCTGGCCGCGGCCTGCCTGGAGCACGCGACCTCGCTCGAACCCACCGTGCGCGAAGCTGTGGAGCAGCGCACTGCCACCCTGATTCCGCCGGGCAGCGTGGCAGAGGCCCAGGCACTCGCACAGGTCGGGCCGCTGGTCCTGCGGCTTCTGCCCGGTCCAGAAGCGCTCCAGGACCTCGCGCACGCCTTCCACGTGGTGGTCGCAGCCTCCCGCATCGAATCGGACGCCGCCATCGCCTTCCTCGCCCAGTTCGTCGAGCACCCGTTCCTGCCGGTACGTTCCCAACTGATGTGGGCCTGGTCGCGCTACGACACAGCGCACTACGCGGAGGAGATCGTCGCGCGGCTCGACCCGACGGGCCTGGCATACACACTGCGGTCCGATGCTCAGCTCCGCGAGGTGAGCCGGCTCGGAATACTGCCAAACTACCTGGACATCAGAGCCGGGGTGTCCCGCGAAGCACTGGTTGCGTACGCCGCTGAGCACAGGTTCACGATGCTCGACCTGTCCAACGAGCAGATTACGGACCTGCGCTTCCTCGCGCCGCAGACCGAGCTTCAGTCGCTGATCATCGCCAACTGCCCGCAGCTGACGGACCTTTCCACACTGGGTGACCTCCCCCTCACCTTCCTGGACATCCACGCGGCGACGCCCGAACTGGACCTGAATCCGCTGGGTCAGTTGACTCGGCTCGAGGCCCTCTCCGTCTCCGGCCCCCCCACCCTCACCTGGTCGCCCCGACAACTGCCGTCGAAGGCACCGCTGAAGATACTCCGCATCGCGGGAGACGTGGCACCCGCTGAGCGGCTTCGGGGCCTGAGCGGCCTGCCTCAACTGGAGACGCTGACCCTGAACGCCGCGTGCAGTCCTGCATCGGCGGCGGACTGGGCGGAGCTCCGCCGACTTCCCGGCCTCACCGAACTCGCGGCGACCGCGGTGTCACTCGAAACAGCACCGGTCGACGAAGCGCTGGCAGGTGTCACCCACCTGACACTCATCGGCGGGGACGGCGACCGCGTCGCGCAGGCAGCGGTGCACAGGCTGCCGGACCTCTTCCCCGCGCTCACCTTCTGCGAGCTCAGCGGCCCCATGCACGCGGAAGGCGACATCGACATCTCACCGCTGGCCGCGCTGTCCGGGCTGCGCGCTCTCATCATCGGCATCAGCGGCGACCGAGTTCAGGGCGCCGTCGCCCTGCCCTCCTCGGTAGACCTGCAACTGGGCTGAGTACGGCACCCTCAAGCCGCGAACGCCAGCAGTGTGTACGTCGGGTCGGGGCGCGGGGTCTCCGGGTCCGGCAGGATCTCCAGCCGCGAAGCCAACTCCCCGCCCCCGCGCGCGTACACCCGCCCGGCCCGCACCTCCCGCGCGAGCCGCGCCGGCACCCGGCCCTGGCCATGTCCGACGAAGGTGGCGGAGCCGTGCGGGCGCAGTCCGTGCTCGGCGGCGAGCGACGTGACGCGTGCGGTGGCGTCGGCGGGTGGGCGGCGGCCGGCGTGGGGCGTGACGAGGGCGCAGATGTCGCTGCCGACGAGGTGCGCGGCGACCTTGTCGACCGTGGTCACGAACACCCCGCCGGGGCGCAGTACGCGGGCCGCCTCGGCGACGACCGGCGCCGCGTCCTCCAGGAGGTGCAGCAGCCATACGGCGGTGACCGCGTCGAACGTGCCGTCCGCGACGGGCAGTTGGTACGCGTCCGCCTGGAACGCGGCGCCGGACAGTCGGGGCGCGGCGGCCCGCAGCATGCCGGCGGCGCGGTCCACGCCGAACGGGCGCAGGCCGGGGCGGGTCATGCGGCGGGTGACGAGGCCGGTGCCGCAGGCGAGGTCGAGGAGGGTGCGGGCGCCCGGTGGCACGAGGCCGAGCACGGCGTCGGCGGCGGCCTCGGCGCGTGGCTCACCGCCGCGGGTGGCGTCGTACCGGTTCGCTTCCTCGTCGTAGTCGAGCACGCGGGGACCTTATCCCGGGCCGCGACGTGGGTGGGCGGATCTCCCCCACCCCCGCCGGAGGGGCTGAAAACGGGCTCAGCTCGCGCCGTGCCCCGGTGCCAGCTTCTCCACCCTCTCCGCCAGCGCGAAGTCCTTCGCCGTGAGCGCGCCGCCCGCGTCGTGGGTGTTCACCGCGAGAGTCACCGTGTTGTAGCCGAGCGTCAGGTTCGAATGGTGGTTCAGCTCCTCCTGGGTCTGCGCGATGTGCACGACCATCGCCGCCGCCGCGAAATGCGTGTCCAGGCGGTACGTGCGCGTGAGCGCGTCGTCTTCCACGGACCAGCCCGGCAGCTCGGCGAGGCGGTCCTCGATGTCCTTCTGGGAGAGCGGTTCAGTAGGCATGCCTCCAGCGTGCCACCGGATCCGGTTACGGTCTCCTCATGACTGCCGCGGCGCGCAAGAACACGTCAGAACTGGGCACCCTGCTGCGCGGCTGGCGGGAGCGGCGCCGGGTCAGCCAGCTGGAGCTCGCGTCGCGGGCGGACTCCTCGGCGCGGCACATCAGCTTCGTCGAGACGGGCCGTTCGCGCCCCAGCGAGGACTTCGTCCTGCGGCTCGCCGAGCACCTCGACGTACCGATGCGGGAGCGCAACGCCCTTCTCCTGGCGGCCGGTTACGCCCCGCGGTTCAAGGAGACCCCACTGGACGACCCCTCGCTCGGCGTGCTGCGTGAGGGGCTCGAAACGCTGCTGCGCGGCTACGAGCCGTATCCGGCGTTCATCGTCGACGCGACGTTCAACGTGATCGCGGCGAACAACGGCATCGCCCTGCTGATGTCCGCGGCGCCCGCACACCTGCTCACGGAGCCGCTGAACGCGATGCGCCTCACCCTGCACCCGGAGGGCCTCGCGCCGCGGATCAGGAATCTGCGCGAGTGGCGGGGGCATCTGCTGACGCAGATGGAGCAGCAGATCGCGCTGACCAGGTCGGAGCCGCTGCGGGAGCTGTACGAGGAGGTGTCCGCGTATCCGCTGCCGCCGGGCGCGGGGGACGGGCCGGTGGCGCCCGTGCTGCCCTATTTCGCGTTGCCGATGGTGATCGAGCACGAGGGGCATGTGCTGTCGTTCGTGTCGTCGATCTCGACGTTCAATACGCCGTTGGACGTGACGGTCGCCGAGCTGGCCGTGGAGACGCTGCTCCCGGCCGACCCGGCGACGGCCAAATACCTTCAGTCGGCGGTGGGCTGACCGCGCAGCGCGGCGTACTGGAGCGCTGCGAAGGCGGCCACCACCACGGCCTGAAGTGAGCCGTAGGCCGTCCCGGCCGTGCTCGGGTCCAGCCAGCCGAACAGGGCGACGAAGCTGAGCACCGTCCAGGCGAGGTTGACCTCGACCACGGTGCGCACGCCGACCGCGGGCGGGCTGCTGCGTGCGGCGAGCACCCCGACCGCGGCGGCGTACGCGATCAGGCCGGCGCCAAGGCCCAGCAGCAGCCCCGGGTCGATGCCGAGGAAGCGGCCGATGGGCCCAGAGGCGGCGACGTAGGCGACGCCGTTGGCGCCGGTGCCGAGCGCGTCGGCGGCGAGCAGGCGGCGCAGCCAGGTGGTGCGGGCCTGGGCCGGGGTGGTGGCGAGTGTGGTGGCGGACATGGGGCTCCCCCTCCGTCAGCGGGTCTGCGTCATCGGTTCGGTGACACCACCCTGCCCGCGCCCGGGTGGCGGGTCGATTACGTCCGGGGTAATGGCCGAGGCCGTACGTGAGGCCTCCCGCGCCCGACTCGTACGGTCTCGGCCGAGATGTGCCATGGACGTAACGCCATTAGCGTGCCCAGAACGGGATATCGAGGGAGCTAACGGTGACGGACACGACGCGCACCCCGACCGAGCCGGACGCCGCGCTGCTGCGCGCGGGGCGGTTCTTCCGGCGGGGGACGGCCGCGCCTGACCTGCACAGCGTGCAGATCAAGGGCGGCCGGGACGGGGACGTCTTCTATCGGGACCGCTGGAGCCACGACAAGGTCGTGAACTCCACACACGGCGTGAACTGCACCGGCTCGTGCCGGTGGAAGGTGTATGTCAAGGACGGCATCATCACCTGGGAGACCCAGCAGACGGACTATCCGAGCGTGGGGCCCGACCGGCCGGAGTACGAGCCACGCGGCTGCCCACGCGGCGCCGCGTTCTCCTGGTACACGTACTCACCCACCCGTGTGCGCTACCCGTACATCCGGGGCGTGCTGGTGGAGATGTACCGGGAGGCGAAGGCACGGCTTCACGACCCGGTGCTCGCGTGGGCCGACATCCAGGCGGACCCCGAGCGGCGCCGGAGGTACCAGCAGGCCCGCGGCAAGGGCGGTCTGGTGCGTGCCACCTGGGACGAGGCCGTGGAGATCATCGCGGCGGCGCACGTGCACACCATCAAGACGTACGGCCCGGACCGGATCGCCGGGTTCTCGCCCATTCCGGCCATGTCGATGGTGTCGCACGCCGCCGGGGCCCGGTTCCACTCGCTGATCGGCGCCCCGATGCTGTCGTTCTACGACTGGTACGCGGACCTGCCGGTGGCCTCGCCGCAGGTGTTCGGCGACCAGACCGACGTCCCCGAGTCGGGTGACTGGTGGGACGCCGCGTATCTGATGATGTGGGGCTCCAATGTGCCGGTGACGCGTACGCCCGACGCCCACTGGATGGCCGAGGCGCGCTATCGCGGCCAGAAGGTCGTGGTCGTGGCGCCCGACTACGCGGACAACGCGAAGTTCGCCGACGAGTGGCTGCACCCGCACCCGGGGACGGACGGCGCGCTGGCCCTCGCGATGGGGCACGTCATCCTCAAGGAGTTCTTCGTCGACCGGCAGACGCCGTTCTTCACGGACTACGTCAAGAAGTTCACCGACCTGCCGTTCCTGGTGACACTGGAGGAGCGGGACGGCGCGTACGTGCCGTCGAAGTTCCTGCGCGCCACCGATCTCGGGCAGGGCGGCGAGGGCGGCGAGTGGAAGACCGCCGTGCTCGACGAGGCGACGGGCCAGCCGGTCGTTCCGAACGGTTCGCTGGGCTTTCGCTGGACCGAGTCCGGCAAGGGCAAGTGGAACCTCGAACTGGGCGCTATCCAGCCGCAGTTGAGTCTGCACGACTCCGATGTGGCGAGCGGAGTGGAGGTGCTGCTCCCCCGCTTCGACACCGATGGCGGCACGCACGGGCAGGGTCGCGGCGAGGTCGTGCGGCGCGGTGTGCCGGCGACCCGGCTCGGCGGGCAGGACGGACCGCTGGTGACCACCGTGTTCGACCTGCTGCTCGCGCAGTACGGCGTCGGGCGCGAGGGCCTCCCCGGCCAGTGGCCCACCTCGTACGACGACACGGAGACGCCCGGCACCCCCGCCTGGCAGGAGATCCACACCTCCGTACCGGCCGCCAAGTGCGTGAAGATCGCGCGGGAGTTCGCGAGCACCGCGGAGAAGTCGCGCGGGCGCTGCATGATCCTGATGGGCGCCGGCACGAACCACTGGTTCCACTCCGAGACCACCTACCGGGGCTTTCTGTCGCTGCTCCAGCTCACCGGCTGCCAGGGCAGGAACGGCGGCGGCTGGGCGCACTACGTGGGTCAGGAGAAGTGCCGTCCGGTCACCGGCTGGGCCTCGCTCGCCTCCGCCAACGACTGGTCGCGGCCGCCGCGCCAGATGATCGGTACTGGGTTCTTCTTCCTCAACACCGACCAGTGGCGCTACGACAGGTTCAGCGCCGACGTGCTGGCGTCCCCGCTCGGCAAGGGCGCCTTCGAGGGCATGACGGGCGCCGATGTGCTGTCCCTGTCGGCGCGTTCGGGGTGGATGCCCTCGTATCCGACGTTCGACCGCAGCTCGCTCGCGCTCGGTGAGCAGTCCGTCGAGGACACCGTCGCCGAACTCAAGGCGGGCTCGCTGAAGTTCGCCTGCGAGGACCCGGACGCGCCGGAGAACTGGCCGCGCGTGATGACGCTGTGGCGGGCGAACCTGCTCGGCTCGTCCGCGAAGGGCGCCGAGTACTTCACGAAGCACCTGCTGGGCACACACTCCTCGCTGCGAGCCGAGGAGGCCTCCCCCGAGGAGCGGCCCACGACGGTGACCTGGCACGACGAGGCTCCCGAGGGCAAGATCGACCTGCTCACCTCCCTCGACTTCCGGCAGACGTCCTCGACGCTCCTCTCCGACGTCGTCCTCCCCGCCGCGACCTGGTACGAGAAGCACGACATCGCGTCCACGGACATGCACCCCTTCGTGCACTCCTTCACCCCGGCCGTGGACCCGCCGTGGCAGGCGCGCAGCGACTTCGACACGTTCAAGGCACTGGCCCACAAGCTCAGCGCGCTGTCCGTCCACCACCTGGGCGTACGGCAGGACTTGGTGGCGGCGCCGCTCCAGCACGACACCCCCGGCGAGATCGCGCAGCCCGGCGGCGTCGTCCTGGACTGGCGCAAGGGCGAGTGCGAGCCGGTACCGGGCAAGACCATGCCGAACCTCACCGTGGTCGAGCGCGACTACACCGCGATCGGCGCCAAGTTCACCGCGCTCGGCCCGCTCGTCGAGCAACTGGGCCTGCCCGCCAAGGGAATCGCCCTCAAGCCCGACCAGGAGGTCACGGAGCTGCGCGAGCGCAACGGCGTCGTACGCGGCGGGCCCGCCGACGGGCGCCCCGCGCTCGACACCGCGGTCAAGGCGGCGAACACCATCCTCGCCCTGTCCGGCACCACCAACGGCCGCCTCGCCACGCAGGGCTTCCACACCCTGGAGGCCCGTACGGGGCAGGAGATGGCGCACCTGGCCGCCGAGCACGAGGGCAAGCGCGTCACGTACGCGGACACGCAGGCCGCGCCCGTCCCGGTGATCACCTCGCCGGAGTGGTCGGGCAGCGAGTCCGGCGGGCGCCGCTACACCGCGTTCACGCTCAACACCGAACACCTCAAGCCGTGGCACACCCTCACGGGCCGCCAGCACTTCTTCATCGACCACGACTGGATGCACGAGCTGGGCGAGTCGATGCCGATCTACCGGCCGCCGCTCGACATGAACCGACTGTTCGGCGAGCCACGGCTTGGCCCGGACGGGGAAAAGGAGGTGACGGTCCGTTACCTCACCCCGCACAACAAGTGGTCCATCCACTCCGAGTACCAGGACAACCTGTTCATGCTGGCGCTGTCCCGCGGCGGCCAGTCCATCTGGATGTCCCCGCAGGACGCCGAGTCGATCGGCGTGAAGGACAACGACTGGATCGAGGCGGTGAACCGCAACGGCGTCGTCGTCGCCCGCGCGATCGTCTCCCACCGGATGCCGGCCGGCACGGTCTTCATGCACCACGCGCAGGAACGCACCGTCAACGTGCCGAAGGCGGAAGCCACCGGCAAGCGCGGCGGCATCCACAACTCGCTCACCCGGCTGATCCTCAAGCCGTCCCATCTCATCGGCGGCTACGCCCAGTTGAGCTGGGCGTTCAACTACCTCGGCCCGACGGGCAACCAGCGCGACGAGGTCACGGTCATCCGCCGCCGCTCCCAGGAGGTCCAGTACTGATGCGCATCATGGCTCAGGTCGCGATGGTCATGAACCTCGACAAGTGCATCGGTTGCCACACCTGCTCGGTCACCTGCAAGCAGGCGTGGACCAACCGCAACGGCATGGAGTACGTCTGGTTCAACAACGTCGAGACCCGTCCCGGGCAGGGCTATCCGCGCCGGTACGAGGACCAGGAGAAGTGGCGCGGCGGCTGGGAGCTGAACAAGAAGGGCGCCCTGAAGCTGAAGGCGGGCGGCCGCTTCAAGAAGCTCGCGGGCATCTTCTCCAACCCCAAACTGCCGGAGATCAAGGACTACTACGAGCCCTGGACGTACGACTACAAGAACCTCACCGACGCCCCGCTCGGCGACGACTACCCGGTCGCGGAGCCCCGCTCGCTGATCAGCGGCAAGCCGATGAAGATCGAGTGGTCCTCGAACTGGGACGACAACCTGGGCGGCGCGACGGAGTACGGCGATCTCGACCCGATGGTGGAGAAGACCCGCGAACAGGCCGCGGAGAAGGTCAAGTTCCAGTTCGAGCAGACCTTCATGTTCTATCTGCCGCGGATCTGCGAGCACTGCCTCAACCCGTCGTGCGTCTCGTCCTGCCCCTCGGGCGCGATGTACAAGCGCGTCGAGGACGGCATCGTCCTCGTCGACCAGGACTCGTGCCGCGGCTGGCGGATGTGCGTCACCGGCTGCCCGTACAAGAAGGTGTACTTCAACCACCGCACCGGCAAGGCCGAGAAGTGCACGCTGTGCTACCCGCGCCTGGAGGTGGGCCTGCCGACGGTCTGCTCCGAGACCTGCGTGGGCCGCCTGCGCTACCTCGGCGTGATCCTCTACGACGCCGACAAGGTGACGGAGGCCGCCTCCTCGCCCAATGAACACGACCTGTACGAGGAGCAGTTGGGCATCTTCCTCGACCCGGAGGACCCCGCGGTGCAGCGGGCCGCCGAAGAGGCGGGCATCCCGTACGACTGGATGGAGGCCGCGCGGCGCTCGCCCGTGCACGCGCTCATCAGCAAGTACAAGGTGGCACTTCCGCTGCACCCGGAGTACCGGACGATGCCGATGGTCTGGTACATCCCGCCGCTCTCCCCCGTCGTCGACGCGCTCACCGAGACCGGGCACGACGGCGAGGACCACGGGAACCTGTTCGGCGCGATCGACACACTGCGCATCCCGCTCGAATACCTCGCGGAGATCTTCACGGCGGGCGACGTCGGCCCGGTCCGCGCGTCCCTGGAGAAGCTGGCCGCGATGCGCTCGCACATGCGGGCCATCAACCTCGGTGACCTGCCCGACGCTTCGATCGCCGAGTCGATCGGCATGTCCCCGGACGAGATCGAGGACATGTACAAGCTGCTCGCCATCGCCAAGTACGAGGACCGGTACGTGATCCCGACCGCCGCGGTCGGCGACGCGCAGCGCCTGGAGGAGTCCGCGCTGCCGTCCGACACCTGCTCGCTCGACCACGAGGGCGGGCCCGGCATGGGCGGCGAGGGCCCCTTCGGGGGCGACTCCGGTACGACCGTCGCCGACGGCCGCAAGCTGCTGCCCGTCGTCTCCGTCGAGAACTTCCAGCTCAGCAAGGACCGCCAGACCGCCGACCAGGAGGAGAACCGATGACCGACCGCACCTCCCTGCTCCTTCAGGCGTCCGCGCTCTGTCTCACTTACCCGGACGAGGAGTTCTACCAGCGGCTTCCGCTGATCCGCGCGGCCGCCCCGCCGCTCGCCCCCTTCGTCGAGCACGCCGAGGCCACACCGATGCAGGACCTGGCGGCCCACTACGTCCAGGTCTTCGACTTCAAGAACCGGCACAGCCTGTATCTGACGTGGTGGCGCGACGGTGACACCCGGCGGCGCGGCATGTCCCTGGTGCGGATGAAGGAGGTCTACCGGCGGCACGGCATGGAGTTCACCGGCGAGGAACTCCCGGACTTCCTGCCCGCGGTCCTCGAATTCTCCGCGCAGGAAGGCACGTTCCTGCTGGAGGAGAACCGTGCGGGCCTCGAACTGCTGCGGTTCGCCCTCACCGACCACGGCACCCCGTACGGAGTCGTCCTCGACGCGGTGTGTGCCACCCTGCCGGGCCCCTCCCCCAAGGACCGGGCCGAGGCGCAGGCGCTCGCCCGCTCGGGCCCGCCCCAAGAGGACGTCGGCCTCGAACCCTTCGCACTTCCCCTCCTCGAAACGGAGCACGCCCGGTGAACACGGCGATCTGGGGCGTCCTGCCCTACGTAGCGTTCGTCCTGCTGATCGCGGGCACCATCTGGCGCTACCGCTACGACAAGTTCGGCTGGACGACGCGCTCCTCGCAGGTCTACGAGTCGAAGCTGCTCAACATCGCGTCGCCGATGTTCCACTACGGCATCCTCTTCGTGCTCGTGGGCCACATCGTCGGCCTGTTCATCCCGGAGTCGTGGACCGAGAAGGTCGGCGTCAGCGAGCACACGTACCACATGTTCTCGCTGATCGGCGGCACCTTCGCGGGCGTCCTCGCGCTGGCCGGCATCGCGATGCTGGTCTACCGGCGCCGCACCAAGGCCCCCGTGCTGCGCGCCACCACCCGCAACGACAAGGCCATGTACGTCTTCCTGCTCGGCGCGCTGGTCCTCGGCATGGTCGCCAAGCTCACGCACTCCGGTGGCAGCGGCTACGACTACCGGCAGACCATCGCTCCGTGGTCGCGCAGCCTGTTCACCCTGAGCCCCGATGTGGCGCTGATGAACGGGGTGCCCACGCTCTATCAGATTCACGCGGTAGTGGGCATGCTACTGATTGCGCTGGTACCGTTCACCCGGCTCGTGCATATGTTCAGCGCGCCGGTGCAGTACCTGTTCCGCCCGTACGTCGTTTACCGCAGCCGCGACCCGCGGCGCCTCGGCGCACGTCCGGAGCGTCGGGGGTGGGAGCGCACCGGCTCCTAGTTCCTGGGGGGACGTACCAAGGTGAGTGAACGTCGGCCCGCGCCCACTGTGGGCCAGGTCGTCCTCGGTCGCCGGCTGCGTGACCTGCGCGAGGCCCGTGGACTCAAGCGCGAGGAGGCGGCCCGGCCGCTGCGCGTGGCGAGCGCGACGATCCGCAGGATGGAGACCGCCGAGGTCGCGCTCAAGATCCCCTACGTACAGATGCTGTTGGAGATGTACGAGGTGCCCGAGCGGGAGATCGAGGCCTTCGTGGCGCTCGCCGAGGACGCGAACCTGCCGGGCTGGTGGCAGCGGTTCCACGATGTGCTCCCCGACTGGTTCAGCCTGTACGTCAGCCTGGAGGGCGCGGCGTCGATGATCCGCGCCTACGAACCGCACTTCGTGCCCGGCCTGTTGCAGACCGAGGAGTACGCGCGGGCCGTCTTCGACGCCGGCACGGTGGGCCGTTCCCGGCCCGAGGACGTCGACCGGCACATCGACCTGCGCATGGCCCGCCAGTCGCTGCTCGACCGGGAGGACTCCCCGCACCTGTGGGTCGTCATGGACGAGACGGTGCTGCGGCGCCCGCCCGGCGGTCCTCACGTGCTGCGCGGCCAGCTCGACCGGCTCATCGAGGAGGCGCGGCGCCCCAACGTGACGCTCCAGATCGCCGAGTTCGCGACGGGGCCGCACCCCGGCACGTTCGGCCCGTTCACCCTGTTCCGGTTCCCGGTCAGGGAGCTGCCGGACATGGTCTACAGCGAGTACGTGACCGGGGCCCTGTACCTGGACGCGCGGGACGAGGTCGGCATGCACCTGGAGGTTCTCGACCACCTGGTGGCGCAGGCTGCCGGGGCCGAGCGGACGGTGGAGATTCTCAAAGAGACGCGGGACGCTCTCGGGTGAGGGGTCACGGCTTGTCGTCGTCGACGATCTCGGCGTCGACGACGTCGTCGTTGGCGCCCCCGTCCTTGTCCTGCGACGGCTGCTCGCCCGACGCAGGCGCGTCCTCCTGGGACGACGAGGCCGCCTGGTACATCGCCTGACCCATCCGCTGGCTGACCTCGGCGAGCCTGCGCGCACCCTCGCGCAGCTCCTGCGTGGAGGCTTCCTTCGAGTCGAGTACGGTCTTCAACTCCCGTACGGCGTCCTCCACTTCGGACCGGGTCCCGGCAGGCACACGCGCCTCGTTGTCCCGGACGAAGCGCTCCGTCTGGTACACGAGCTGCTCCGCCTCGTTGCGGACCTCGGCCGCCTCGCGGCGCGTGCGGTCCTCCTCCGCGTGCGTCTCGGCCTCCCGCATCATCCGGTCGATCTCGTCCTTGGGCAGCGCCGAACCGCCGGTCACCGTCATCTTCTGCTCGCGCCCCGTGGCGAGGTCCTTGGCGCCGACGTGCATGATCCCGTTGGCGTCGATGTCGAAGGTGACCTCGATCTGCGGCACGCCGCGCGGCGCGGGCGGCAGTCCCGTGAGGTCGAAGACGCCCAGCTTCTTGTTGTAGGCGGCGATCTCCCGCTCGCCCTGGAAGACCTGGATGCCGACGGAGGGCTGGTTGTCGGCGGCGGTCGTGAAGGATTCCGAACGGCGGGTGGGAATGGTGGTGTTGCGCTCGATGAGCTTCGTCATCACCCCGCCCTTGGTCTCGATGCCGAGCGACAGCGGGGTGACGTCGAGCAGCAGCACGTCCTTCACGTCGCCGCGGATCACACCGGCCTGGTACGTGGCGCCGACGGCGACGACCTCGTCCGGGTTGACGCCCTTGTGCGGGTCCTTCCCGGTGAGTTCCTTGACGAGGTCGGTGACGGCGGGCATGCGCGTGGACCCGCCGACCAGGATGACGTGGTCGATGTCCTTCAGCTCGACGCCCGCGTCCTTGACCGCCTGATGGAACGGTTTCTTGCAGCGGTCGAGCAAGTCGTCGGTGAGCTCCTGGAACTGAGCGCGCGTCAGCTTCTCGTCGAGGTGCAGGGGGCCCGCGGCGGAGGCCGTGACGTAGGGCAGGTTGACATTCGTCTCGCTGGACGAGGACAGCTCGATCTTGGCCTTCTCCGCGCCCTCGCGCAGCCGCTGCACGGCCATCTTGTCGTCGGCGAGGTCGATGCCGTGACCGTTCTTGAACTGCTGGACGAGGTGGTCGACGATCCGCTGGTCCCAGTCGTCGCCGCCGAGTTGGGTGTCGCCGTTGGTGGCCTTGACCTCGATGACTCCCTCGCCCATCTCCAGGAGCGAGACGTCGAAGGTGCCACCGCCCAGGTCGAAGACGAGGACCGTCTGCTCCTCGCCCTTGTCGAGGCCGTACGCGAGCGCGGCGGCCGTCGGCTCGTTGACGATGCGCAGCACCTTCAGGCCCGCGATCTCACCGGCCTCCTTCGTGGCCTGGCGCTGCGCGTCG
This sequence comes from Streptomyces sp. NPDC002795, assembly GCF_042888725.1. Taxonomy (NCBI): domain Bacteria; kingdom Bacillati; phylum Actinomycetota; class Actinomycetes; order Kitasatosporales; family Streptomycetaceae; genus Streptomyces; species Streptomyces sp. NPDC002795. The sequence goes on along the minus strand of NZ_JBIAQB010000004.1, from coordinate 607,951 downwards.
TCGAAGTGGGCGGGCACGGTGACGACGGCGTCGGTGACGTCCTCGCCGAGGTACGACTCGGCGTCACGCTTGAGTTTCTGCAGGACGCGGGCGGAGAGCTCCTGGGCGCTGTAGCGGTGGCCGTCGATGTCCCCGCTGTCGGGGAAGTGCCAACTCCCGTCCCCCATATGCCGTTTGACGGAGCGCGCGGTGCGCTCGACGTTCGTCACGGCCTGCCGCTTGGCGACCTCGCCGACGAGCACCTCGGCGCTCGACGACCTGGCGAAGGCGACGATCGAGGGCGTGGTGCGCGCGCCCTCCGCGTTGGCGATGACGGTGGGCTCACCGCCCTCCAGGACGGCCACCACCGAATTCGTCGTACCGAGATCGATACCGACCGCACGCCCCATGACGCGTCCCCTTTGCCGTTGCGTAGGCCCGCTCACGTCCGGATCCAGCACAGGGCGTGAGCGGGCCTACGTCAAGAGCACGGACGCTCAGCCACCCAGCTTGGCGGTGAGGGTGATCGTCGTGCCGGTGAGCGCCTGGCTCACGGGGCAGTTCTTCTTGGCGTCCTCGGCGGCCGCCTGGAACCCCTGCTCGTCGAGGCCGGAGACCGTGCCCTCGACGGTGAGGTGGATTCCGGTGATGCCCTCGCCCGGCTGGAACGTCACGTCCGCGGAGGTGACCAGCTTGGTGGGCGGGGTGCCCGCGCCCGTCAGACCGTTGGAGAGCGCCATGGAGAAGCACGAGGAGTGCGCGGCGGCGATCAGCTCCTCCGGGCTGGTCTTGCCGTTCGCCTCCTCTGCGCGGGAGGGCCAGGACACCGGCTGCTGCCCGATGCCGGACGAGTCGAAGGTGACGGTGCCGTTGCCCTCGAACAGGTTGCCTTCCCACACGGTGTGTGCGGAGCGCGTGGTTGCCACGGTGGTTCCTTTCCGTTTCCGGATGCTTCGGACTCCCATCCGACCACATCCGACCCGACAGTGGCACGCCACCATGGCCGGAAAGCGAACTGGGCAAGTCGGCACAGCGGTGACACTTTGAGGCCTCCCGCCCAGGGGGGTCTCAGGGGGCTTCGCAGGGGGTCAGACCATGCGCATGATTTACGCGGACCAAGGTCCGTCACCACTGGAGACCGGGAAGCCGGGTGCGACCGACCGGGATTCCACGTTCGGCTGGTGGGGTGCGTTCAGCATCCAGAAGTTCGTGAACCAGAGCCCGCTCTCGCACACCCACGCGGACGCGACGGGCTGGCTCGCGTACCTCCAGCAGTTCTACGACCGCAACTTCTGGTTCGCCGACGCCGGCGCCCAGGTGTGGGCGTACGAGGAGACGTACGACAACTGGCAGGACCGGTACGGCGTGGACGCCGTCGTCGCCGTGTACCACTCGGGGCACGGTGGCATGGACGGCAACGGGGTGTTCTTCGCGCCGCTCGGCGCCAAGTGGGACAACCGCTCGGACGCGATCTCCAACCGGATGGCGTTCGGCAACGAGAAGGCCAACTACGTGTTCTGGTCGACGTGCAACTCGCTGCGCGTCCTCGACGGGCACTCCCCCGTCCGCACCTGGGCCGGGCCCAACCTCGGCTCCCGGATGATCTTCGGGTTCGAGACGATCAGCATCGACAGCCCGGACTACGGCAAGAAGTTCTGGGAGAAGTGGCGGGCCGGGCAGACGTTCTGCGACGCGTGGCTGAACGCGAGCTGGGACATCTACCACGGTCAGGCACCGTCGGTGTGCGCCACCGGTGCGACCCAGGCGGAGGCTCAGAACCGGCTGAACTCCGAGCGCAACTTCTACCGGGAGCACGTATCCGACAACTGGTACGCGTGGCGCTGGTACTACGCGCGCCAGGGCCTGCGCGATCCGCTGACGCAGGCGCCGCAGACCCCGCAGATCGTGCAACTGGCGCCGCGCGACCCGAGCGAGGAACTCACGAGCCTGGGCCGCATCGCGCACTTCCCGGCGGCGGCGCTGCAAGAGGTGCAGGTCGAGCGGCAGGGCGTGCTCAGCGCGAGCTCGGGCGACCGGTTCATCTCGACGGCGCCGCAGGCGGTCCGCTGGGTGAAGCTCGCCGAGGGCAACCACCGCAACACGCGGCAGCTGTCGACGGAGCGCGCGGTCGAGATCGCGCAGCGGTTCGCTCAGGAACACAGCCAGGGCGCGGAGGGCGTCGAGCTGGTCGTGGACAGCGTGCACGACCTGATGCAGAACAGCGGCAAGAAGGACGGCTCGCAGATCGGTGAGCCGGTGTCGCTGCAGACGCACGTCACGTTCCGGCAGGCCTTCGACGGCGTACCGGTGATCACGCCGGGCCGCGGCGAGTTCCGCGTCGCGCTCGACAACGACGGCACGGTCGTCCAGGCGACCCTGTCGACGCGCACGCCCACCGGCGACACCCGCACGCCCGCCTCCGCGGTCGCGCCGCCGTCCGGCAAGGGCACGCAGGCGCTCGCCTCGCCCGGTTCGCGCGATCCGCGGCAGGCGCTCGACGAGGCGCAGGCGCGGCGCATCAGCCATCTGACGGCGATGGCCGCCGACAGTGAACGGTCGGCGGCCGAGATCGAGTCCGGCCTTGAGGTCAGGGACGTACCCGGGTCTCTGGAGGTCGGTTACGAGATCGAGGGCAACGAGGCGTATCCCGCGGCCCGGAAGCTGATCGAGATCGGCTCACGGGACAGCATGTTCAAGACACAGCGCTGGGTGGTGGCGCCTATCGCCAGGTGACGAACCGGTCAGTGGGTGGCGGTCCGCTTCTTGCGGGCCGCCATCCACGCGTAGACGAGGACGCCCACGAACAGGAAGATGACGCCCTGGTAGACGGCCGCGTAGCCGGCGCCGCCGACCAGCCACATCGAGAAGCCGAACGCGGCGAGCGCGAGGGTCATGTCGCGCGCGAGGCGGCCCTTGCTCACCCGGTGGCCCTGGCCGGACAGCAGGAAGTAGATCTGCGCGGCGGTGGCGAGGAGGTACGGGACCGTCGCCGTGAACGTCGTGATGAGTACGAGGCTCTCGAAGACGCCTTCGGACCCCGCCGTGTAGTTGTAGATGGTCAGGACCGAGGCGAGGGCGACGCCGACGAGCACGCCGAACGTCGGGACGCCGCGCTTCTTGCGGGCGAACGCCGCGGGGAACAGGCCGTCCTTGGCGGGGGCGTACGGCGCCTGCGCGGAGAGCAGCGTCCAGCCGTTGAGCGCACCGAGGATCGAGACGACCGCCGCGATCGCGACCGCCGTGCCGCCCCACGTGCCGCCGAACATCACGTTGACGGAGTCGGTCATCGGCGCGGTGGAGTCCACCAGCTTGTCGTGGGCGACGGTGCCGAAGACGGAGACCGTGCACAGCAGGTAGACGAGCGCGGCGAGCCCGGTGCCGAGGACCGTGGCCCTGCCGACGTTGCGCTCCGGGTCGCGGACCTCGCCCGCGCTCATGGAGGCGGACTCGACGCCCAGGTAGCTGAAGAGCAGGATCGCGGCGGACGCCGAGATCGCGCCGACCGGGGAGTCCCCGCCCGCCTGGAACGGGCCGAGGTTGTCGGCGTCGAAGAAGAACAGGCCGCCGACCGCGACGAGCACCAGCGGCGCGAACTTCAGGACGGTGGAGACCAGCTGGACGGCGCCCACGTAGCGGGTGCCGGCGAGGTTGGCGAGCGCGGGCAGCCACTGGCAGGCGAGCGCCGCGACGATCGTCCAGAACGTCGAGCCGTGGATCGGCAGGAGCACATTGAGGTAACCGACGGCGGCGACGGCGAGCGCCGCGTTCGACACCCACGAGGTGATCCAGTAGCTCCACGCGGCGAGGAACCCGGCGAAGTCACCGAAGGCCTCACGGGCGTACACATAGGGGCCGCCGGTCTGCGGATGCCGCTTCGCGAGCCGTCCGAAGACGAGCGCGAGGGCGATGGCGCCGACGGTGAGGACACCGAAGGCGACCAGCGAGATCGTGCCGTACGGGGCCACGGAGGCGGGCAGCAGGAAGATGCCGCCGCCGATGATGTTGCCCATGACGAGGGCCGTCGCGACGGGAAGACCGAACCTGCGGGCGTGCTTGCTGCTCTGGTTCTGGTCCTCGTCCGCTGCCGGAGCCGTGTCGGGAGCGGGGGCAGTCCCGGTGTCGAGCATGGGGGGAAGTGCCTCTCGGTTGTGCTGGGCCACCGCGGGATCGCCGGATGGCGGGGCCCATGGTCCGGTGGGCTCCCGCCGCGCTCCAAATCAGGCGGAATTGTCCTGCGGCTCGGGGGGCGTGGCCGCAAATGATGCACCGCCGGGCTCGCGCCGGAGGGAATTCTCCACGGGCCGCTCAAGGGGCTTCGTCGCAGGTGGGGCCAGGGACAGCGGCACGACCCGCATCGGGACCTGCGGTCCGTGGCCCTCGGTCAGCCAGCGGCGCAGCACGTGGTGCACCTGCTCGGCGCCGACCAGGGCCTCGCCTTGCGGAACCGGCTCGGACAGCTCCGCGGGCGAGAGCAGGAACGGGCGGCTCTGCGCGCCGCCGAGTCCGCCGTGCGAGCCGATCTGTTCCTCGAAGGCGAGGACTTCGCCGTCCACCGGGTCGTACATGGAGTTGACCATGATGTCGGCGGTGTGCGGGAAGGAGTCGGTGCGGCGCACGGCGTCCGCGGCGCCCGTCCCGAAGCCGGCGAGCGGCCCCTCCCCGTCGGCCAGTTCGGCGAGCGGCACCTGCGCGCCCTGCGCCCCGAGCACGACCGCGCCGTGCTCCTCGCTGCGTACGAGGAGGAAGCCGATGCCGGGGTGGTTGGCGAGGGTCGGCAGCAGGGCGGGGTTGCGGGCGTCGATCTCCTCGTGGGTCATGCGGTGCGGGACGTCGGGGAACGAGACGAGGCCGAGGTTGCCGGAGGCCAGCACGACGGGTTCGCTGCGGCGGCCCTTGCCAGCGCCCTCCTCGACGGGCCGGTGCAGCGCGGCCCGCACGGCGGCGCGGGCCTCGGCGCCGCTGCGGGTGCGCCCCGCCTTGCGCGGCACGGGCAGCCCACAGCCCGCGCGCACGAGGTCCTGCAGCGTGAGCCCGTAGCGGCCCTGGAAGGTCTCGCCGGGGCTCTGCCCGTGGTCGGAGAGGACGACGATGCGGTACGGGCGCGGCGCGTGCTCGGCGACCTTGACGAGCAGCGCGAGCGAGCGGTCGAGGCGTTCGAGCACCTTCTGCGCGTCGCGGCCGAAAGGGCCCGAGTGGTGCGCCACCTCGTCGTACGCGACGAGGTCGGCGTAGACGGCGCTGCGGCCCGCGAGCATGTCTCCGATGACGGCCGCGACGACGACGTCCCGTTCCACGACGGTCGCGAAGGCGCGGATGAACGGATACAGGCCACCGCGCCCGATGCGCGGCCGCACCTTGCACACGCGGGCCCGGGTGGACTGCCCGATCTCCCGGCCGACCTCGGCGAAGAAGGACAACGCGGTGCGCACGGCGTTCGCCGGGTCGGAGAAGTAGGCGAAGTAGCCGGCCCGCGAGCGGTTCTCCTTGCCGCGCCGGGCGGCCACGGACAGGACGAGCGCGACCTGTTCCGCGCCGCCGCTGAACAGGTTGCCGCGGCTGGCTCCGTCGACGGTGAGCAGTCCGCCGTCACCGGTGTGCGCGACGGCGCGGCGCTGGAGTTCGGCGGCGCTGGTGGGCCGGTTGGAGACCTGGGTCTCGCCGGTGTCCTTCTCGTACCAGCGGAAGGCCGGGACGTCGTAGTTGGAACCGTGCAGGATGCCGAGCTGGCTGGCGCCGGTCTGGCTGGACCAGTCGGTACGCCACGGGGTGAGGCGGTGGCCGCCGTCGCGCAGCCACGAGCCGACCGTCGGCATGACGTCGTCGCGTGCGGCGCGGCGCAGCACCTCGTGACCGACGCCGTCGAGCTGGATGAAGACGGTGCCGGGGGTGGGCGGGCAGTCGGCGTCGGCGTCGGAGCCCCTGCGGCGCCTGCGGTCGGCGAGCCGGTACAGGCGCCTGCGGTACGCGTCGTCGTCCCGGACGGCCAGCGCACCGCCGGCCGCGGACGCCACGGCCGACATGACCGCGGCGACGACGACGGCGGTCTCGGGTCCGGCCTCTCCCCTGCCGTCCGGGATGAGGTGCAGCGCGATGAGCAGCAGGGCGCCGTTGAGGAAGAACACGACGAGGCCGAGGACGAGCGCGGGTACGAGCAGCAGGGCGCGGACGAGGATCGGCCAGACCAGGGCCGAGAGCAGGGCGAAGGCGGCGGCGCCGAGGGCGGCGGTGACGGCTACGCGGGTCATGCTGTCGCCGTCGTCGGACGTCAGCTTGAAGTCGGGCAGGAGCCCGGCGAGGATCATCATGGTGACCGTGCAGGCCGCCCAGACGGCGACCGATCGCCAGGCGGTGCTTCCGGCTCGCCGCCACCATCGGCCTCCGGCCACGTTTCGGCTCCCTTCTTTGGTCACGTGTGGTCAGGGTTTCATACCTTTTGCGGCTGCCCGGTGTTGCGGTCACGGGGCTCCGCCCCGGACCCCGCGCCTCAATCGCCGGCGAGGCTTGATCTATCAAGCCCCTGCGGCGATTGAGCAGCGGGGTCCGGGGCGGAGCCCCGAGGCGTCAAGCACGGGGGGCCTCTAGCAGCCGTCGTAACCCGCTGTCGGCATCGAGAGGCGGCGGTGCACGCGGGCCTTCATGTCCGCGTCGTAGGCGGGTTCCACGAGGCCCGCCGTCTCCAGGCGGATGCCCCGCCGCTCGCACTCCGCGGAGAACGCGTCGACCGAGCGCAGGGCCGCACGCAGGACCCGCTCGCAGGGGGCGACGAACACGTCGACGAGGCCCGCGTCGACGTCCGCCCACAGCACCTCGTGGTCGGGGCGGACCGAGTGGACGAGCAATTCACGGGTGATCACGTAGCCGCGCTCGGCGGCCCAGCGCGCGCACATGGCGTGCTGGCTGCGCGAGTCCACCAGGAAGGGGTCGGCGTCCAGCTCCTCCAGCGGGATCAGGCTGGCGATCGCCGCGACCCGCACCGCGTCGCCGCTCCCGTCGGATGCCCCCATGCGTCCCCCCTCACCACAGCTTTCGGCGTTGACCCTACTCCTGCACGTAGGCTCAAGGGAGTCGCCCGGAGGAGCACAAGGAGGAGCGCGTGCCGGTGGAGATCACCTGGTGGGGTCATGCCACCTGCACCGTCGAGGACTCGGGCACGCGCGTCCTCACGGATCCGCTCTTCGCCCGGCGCCTCGCGCATCTGCGCCGCCGGCGCGGCGCGCCCCCGCCGCCGCGCGCCGCCGCCGCGGATGTCGTCCTCGTCTCCCACCTGCACGCCGACCACCTGCACGTGCCCTCGCTCGCCCGGCTCGCACCCGGTACTCGGGTGCTCGTGCCGAAGGGCGCCCCGCGCGCCGTGCCCGCGCTGCGCAAGCTGAACACGCTGAAGATCATCGAGGTGGAGGCGGGCGCCCGCTTCGAGGTCGGGAACGTGGCGATCGACGTGGTCCGCGCCGAGCACGACGGGCGCAGGCTCCCGGTCGGGCCGCACACGGCCCCCGCGCTCGGCTACGTGGTGAACGGCGAGGCCCGTACGTACTTCGCGGGCGACACCGGGCTCTTCGACGGCATGGCGGAGGCCGTGGGCGACGTCGATGTGGCGCTGCTGCCGGTCGGCGGCTGGGGTCCCTACCTCGGGTCGGGGCATCTCGACGCCGGCCGGGCCGCCGAGGCACTCGCCCGGATCGCGCCGCGCAGCGCGGTGCCCGTGCACTACGGGACGTACTGGCCGATCGGCATGGACGCGGTGCGGCCGCACGAGTTCCACGCGCCTGGGGAGGAGTTCGTCCGGCAGGCGGCGCTGCGCGCGCCCGGCGTGGCGGTGCACCGGCTCGACCAGGGCGAGAGCGTACGTCCCGAGGTGGCCGGATGAGACGGGCCGCCGTCCCCCGGCCGGGAGTGCGCCGGTGATTCTCTCCGCAGCGACCCAGGTGTCGCCCGAGACGACCCAACAGGCCGTCGGTTACCCCTCGTTGTTCCTGCTCGTCTTCTTCGGGGCGCTCGTCCCGGTCATTCCGACGGGCGCGCTCGTGAGTTCCGCGGCGGTCGTCGCGTTCCACCACGGCGCGCCGCTCACGCTGCTGTTCGTCTTCGTGGTGGCGGCGCTCGCCGCGTTCCTCGGCGACATCGTCCTGTACTGGCTGGGGCGGCGCGGCATGCACTCCAAGAACGGGTCGAAGTGGCTGGAGGCGATCCGCTCGCGGGCCCCCGAGGAGCGGCTCGCGCAGGCACAGGGCAAGCTCGACGACCACGGGGTGATGGTGCTCGTCCTGTCGCGGCTCGTGCCCGCCGGGCGGATCCCCGTGATGCTGGCCTGCCTGCTGGCGAAGATGCCGCTGCGGCAGTTCGCCCGCGGTGACGTCCCCGCCTGCCTCGCGTGGGCGGCGACGTACCAGGTGATCGGCATCCTCGGCGGCTCCCTCTTCCCGGAGCCGTGGCAGGGCGTCGTCGCGGCGATCGCGCTGACGGTGCTGATCAGCGCGGTGCCGAGCGTCTGGCGCAAGGTGCGGGGGCGGGAGTCAGGCGGTCAGCACGCGTGAGCCGCCCACCGGCACGTCCCACAGGGCCGTGCGCGGGAGGCCCGCCTTCTCCCAGGCGGCGCGGAGCCGGTGGAGCGGTTCGAGGACAGGTTCCGCCGACAGCAGGAACGTCGCCCAGTGCATCGGCGCCATCCGGCGCGCGCCCACGTCCTGCGCCGCCCGGACCGCGTCCTCCGGGTCGCAGTGCACGTCCTTCAGCCACCAGCGCGGGTCGTACGCGCCGATCGGGAGCAGCGCCAGGTCGATGCCCGGGTAGCGGCGGCCGATCTGCGAGAACCAGTGGCCGTAGCCGGTGTCGCCCGCGAAGTAGATCCGCTGTCCCTCGGAGTCGGTGAGCACCCAGCCGCCCCACAGGGTGCGGCAGGTGTCGACGAGGCTGCGCTTGGACCAGTGGTGGGCCGGCACGAAGTCGAAGCGGACCCCTTTCAGCTCGGCCGCCTCCCACCAGTCCAACTCCGTGACCTGTGTGAATCCGCGCCGCGTGAACCAGCGGGCGAGGCCCGCGGGGGCGAGGACCGGGGTGTCGCGCGGGAGTCTTCTGACGGTCGGCCAGTCCAGGTGGTCGTAGTGGTTGTGGCTGATGACGACGGCGTCGACATGCGGCAGCGCGCTCCAGGCGACGCCCGCGGGGGTGACCCTGGCCGGGGTGCCGAGGATCTTGCGGGACCAGACGGGGTCGGTGAGCACCGTGAGGCCGCCGATACGGACGATCCAACTGGCGTGCCCGACCCAGGTGACGGCCACCGTGCGGGCGTCGACCCGCGGCAGCGGGCCCGGTGCGAAGGGCAGTCGCGGGATGTCGGCCAGGCTCTCGGCGGGCGGCCGGAGCGCGCCCTCGCGGGCGAATCTGGCGAAGGCCCGCAGGCCGGGCAGCGGAGCGGTGAGCCGGTGGGCGAAGGATTTGGGCCAGCGGCGCGGTATGTCCGGCGCTCCGGTGTCTCCCCCGCCGAGCGGCCGCGGCTCGACGAGGGGCAAAGGGGCCGCGGTGGCATCAACTCGCTGTACGGCCGACGGTGCCTCGGACGCCTGCGTCATCGCTCGGTCTCCCATCCTTCGCGTGCCGGTTCCCCGCCGATGGCGCGGAGCGTCGACTCCACCATGGTCAACAGCCGTGCGACATGCGGCAATTCCAAGGGCTCCGGTGAGGTGAGAGACGCCCTGCGTTCCTCGGGGGTTGACCCGAGCAGCGGTCCCGTCGACAGGCGCGCCCGCAGCGCGCCCTGTTCGTCGCCGAAGCGGTGGCCGCCGGGGACGGGCATGCCGAGCCGGTCGCCGAGGAAGTCCTCCAGGTCCTGGGAGTCGCTGACGCCGAGCGCGGCGAGCCGGGGCCGCAGCTCCTCCAGGTCCATGTAGAGGTGCCGGCCGGCCCGCGGCGGTCTGGCGAGGCCGCCCGCGTCGAGCACGGCGCGGTGCGCGGCCCCGGCGACCTGCGCGTGCAGCGCGGCACCGATGCGGCGGCGCTCGGTGATCTCCTCGGTCTCGTTCAGGACGTACGTGGCCGCGGCGGCGACCGGCGCCGCGAGCAGCGCCCCCGTAGCGGTGAGGAAGTCGAGGACGCGGGCGCGCAGCCTGGCGCCGCGCTCCGTGGTGGGGAACCGGGCGCAGGCCGCGGGCAGCGAGGGCGGCAGGAAGGCGCCGGTGAGGTCGTTCAGGACGGTGACGTCGCGCGGGTACATCTCGGCGGGGCTGAACAGGACGGTGTCCGCGCCCGGGTGCAGGGTGTCCCGCCACGTCTCGTCGCTCACCACGTGCAGGCCCTCGGAGGCGGCCGCCTCCACGGCCTCGTGCAGCACTTCGGGCGGCGGCACGGTCGCCGTCGGGTCGTCGGCCACGGACAGGACGAGCAGGCGCGGGTCGCCGCCCTCGGCTCTGACCCGGCGGACGGTCTCCAGGAAGGCCGAAGAGTCGGGTACGCCGCCGCACTCGGCGGGCGTCGGCACGTGGTACACGGCGCGGCCCAGCAGCCTGGCCTGCGGCACCCACCAGGCCGAACAGGGGCGCGGCACCAGCACGTCGCCGCCGAGCGCGGCGGTGAGGGCGAGCAGCAGCGGGGCCGCGCCGGGCGCCGCGCCGAGCTGCTCGCGTCCGGTGCCGAGGCCGCGGCGCTGCCAGTAGCCGCAGGCCGCTTCGAGCAGGGCGGGCGGCCCGCCGGGCGGCTCCGAGGCCGGGCGTCCGGCGGCGCTCGCGACGACGGCGGCCAGTTCGGGCAGCACCGGAAGTCCCGCCTCGGGCAGCGGCGGGCCGTACCGCACGGGCCCACGGCCTTCGGGGGGCCGTGCCCCCGCGGCGCCGGGGCCGGACGTCCTGGCCATGGGTTCCGGGTGCCGCATGCTGCCTCCGTAGCCGTCCGCTCGCTGTACGGGTGCGGCCGCCGCGGGAGGCGGGCCGCCGGGTCCTGCTCCCAGCGTCACACCTCACGGGGTGTCGGCGCGCGGCGTGGCGCACGTGGAGCGAGGCGGCTGGGCCGGCCGGGTGACCGGGCGGGGGGGACGGTCAGTCCGACACGGCGCTGAACTCGCGCTCCAGGCCGCGGCCGCGCCGCTCGACGACGGCGGAGGCGACATCCGCCAGTTTCCGGTTCGTCCTCTGCGAGATTCGGCGCAGCACGGTGAACGCGTCGTCCGGTGAGCACCCGAGCACATGCATGACGATGCCGCAGGCCTGGTCCACCACGGGCCGTGAGCGCAGAGCCGAGCCCAGCTGGTCGACCTCGGTGAGCGCCGCCTGGTAGGAGCGGTCGCGCACCAGACAGCTCGCGGCCAGATCGCCGAGGGCGCGGATCGGGCCGTGCGGCGCGGCCTCAAGGGAACCGGCCCGGAAGCTGTACAGGCTGAGCGTGACGGTGAGGTCGCCGCAGCGGAAGGGAATGGTGATGCTGGAGCGCACTCCTGAGTCCAGGGCGATCGCGCGGTAGTCGGGCCAGCGCCGGTCGTTCAGCAGGTCGCTGGCGTCGACCGGGTCACCGCCCTCCTCGGCCGCCGGTATGGGGCCGATGCCGAAGCGGTCCTGCACGGAGACGAGCGCGGCGAGATCGGGGTGGGTCACCGCGGTCGGCCGCCCGTCGGTGCCGTCGGTCGCCGTGGCGACGGCGCCGCAGCACTCGGTGGTGCACCGGAGCGCCCCCTCGGCGAGTTCGGAGAGCCGCCGGTCGGGAAGCTCCGATTCCGTCTCCGTGGCGCGCTGACCAGGCGTCACGAGATGCCTTCCGACGTGGGCCGTGTCGTCGTCCTGATCGGCCGGCACGTACTGTCGCATGGGATTCAAGCCTCCTTGTCGGTTGGCTTCCCGTACCGGGCCCCAGGAAACCCGGGACGGGATACGTTCTGGGCATGGCGCAGACGGAGGAATTCGATGAAGAACTGGCGGACTTCGTGCGCCGTGTGACGGAGCTGAAGACGGCGCGCTCCGTGGCGACGGCGGAACTGCCCGCCGTCCTCGACGCGGCTCTCTTCGAACTCGACCATGTAGCGGGAAAGCTGTGGCCGCAGCCCCAGTACGGCGAGGCCACGGGCAAGAGCCCGGGGCGCAACGCGGTCGCCGAGCGGCACGAGCAGCAGCTGCTGCGCGCCGTCTTCCAGCGCCTTCCGCTGCCGGTGGCGCTCGTGGACCGCGAGGCGGTGGTACGCCGCCTCAACTTCGCGGCGACGACCTTCACCGGCGTACGAGCCGGATACGCGACGGGCCGCCCGCTGACCGGATTCCTGGCGCACGCCGACCGGGCCGCGTTCCGCTCGCAGGTCGCGGCGGTGGCCCGCGGCGAGGGGGACCGCGGCCTGACCGTGCATCTCCAGCAGAACCCGCACGTCCCGGTCCGCACGGTCCTCACGGGCCTGCGTCCGGGCACCGAGCGGCGCACCACGGTCCTCACGATCCTGCAGCCCGCGGACGACGCCACCGTCAGGCCCGCGTCGGCCCGGCCCTCCGCGCCGGTCCCCGACCTCGCGGAGACGACGCGGCACGCGTCGCTCACCGACCTGCTCGACGCGATGACGCGGGAGCTGCTCGGCGGCCCCATGGGCGACCCGGCCGAAATCCTGCGGCGCGCCGCCCGTGTCCTGCACGGCCGGTTCGCCGACTGGGTGGTGGCCGACAGGGGTGCCGCTCACCTGGAGCGTACGACGGTGCTCGGCGCGGACGACGAGGCCGTCCGGGACATCGCCGCGCAGGATCCGGCGACGAGCCCGCTCGTCGCCGAGGCGGCGCGCGGTGGCGCACCGACGCTGCTCGTGCGCCCTGAGGACCTGCGGGCCCTGGGCGACGACGCGTCGGGGGCGCCGGTGCTCGTCCGTGCCGATGTCACCTCGCTGCTGTGCGTGCCGTTGATCCCCGCGCCCGGCGAACCGGTCCAGGGTGTGCTCACCCTGTTCCGGTCCGCGGGCCGCCTCGCCTTCTCGATGGCGGAGGCGAAGACGCTCGACATGATGGCCCGTCACATCGCGTTGGCGATGCGGATATAGGGCCTGAGGGCCTTCTTGCGCCGCACTCCTACGCGGCGTCCGAGAGCACCTGGTCGCGCAGGCGGTCGCAGCAGCGGCTGATCAGCCGTGACACGTGCATCTGCGAGATGCCGAGCTGCTCGGCGATCCGGCTCTGCGTCATGTCGCCGAAGAACCGCATGTACAGGATCTCCCGCTCGCGCTCCGGCAGCGCCGCTATCCGCGGTTTGACGGCCTCGCGGTCGACGACGATGTCGAGCGCGGGGTCGACGCTGCCGAGCGCGTCGGACAGCGAGTAGCCGTCCTCACTGCCGGGCAGCTCCGCGTCGAGGGACAGTGCGGTGAAGCTCTCCAGCGCCTCCAGGCCGCTACGGGCCTCGTCCTCGGTCATGTTGGCGTGCTCGGCGATCTCCGCGAGCGTCGGGGCGCGCCCCGAGATGGTCGTGGACAGTTCCTGTCGCGCGAACCGGACCCTGTTGCGCAGGTCCTGGACGCGGCGCGGTACGTGCAGTGTCCACATGTGGTCGCGGAAGTGCCGCTTGATCTCGCCGGTCACGGTGGGAACGGCGTAGCTCTCGAAGGCGTTGCCGCGCTCCGGGTCGTATCGGTCCACGGCCTTGACCAGGCCGAGAGCGGCTACCTGCCGCAGATCCTCGTAGGACTCGCCGCGGTTGCGGAATCGTCCCGCGAGCCGGTCTGCCATCGGCAGCCAGGCCTCGACGACGTCGTGACGCAGTTCCTCGCGCTCGGGCCCGTCCGGCATGTCGGACAGCTGGGCGAATGCCTCGCCGGTGTCGGGGGCGTCGTCGTGCGGGTGGCGTCCACCGGGCTTCACCGGGTTCTGGGGTGAGCTGGTACGCGTGCGCATCTGGATCGCAACTCCCTGAAGGGTGCCTTGAGTTCGATGGTCACCGTGGGAGTGGAGCCCGCAAGATCAGTCGGACACACCCGGGGCGATCCTGCGGATCCAGTGGATACGACAGGGTCGTATCTCTCCCACGGAATGTGCCTCCTGTCCGAAGCACTGTCTTTCGCCTGCCCCTGGGGCATCGCCGCAAACACTGCGGCATCTCCAGCGTGCACTCAACGGGCCGGACGCGCACGTTCACGCGGTTCCGCCTCCTTGGGCCGGGGCAGCAGCCACTCCTCGTACCGTCCGAGGACGAGGACGAGACCCAGCATGCCCGCGGGAATCAGGACCGTCAGCAGCTCCATGACCTGCCCTTCCTGCCGGTCGCCCGAGAGAGGCGACCGTCCCCGGGTCTCCCCGACCGGCCCGGGCAAACCACCAGGTGTCACCGCGAAGCGGTCGGGTACACATCGGGGTCAATGCCCTTACGGATGACGGGATTAGCAGCAGGTCGGTCGGGTACCTGGGCCGGGATCACGGTGCACCCGGCAATGCAGAAAGGCCGAATAGCGATGGCCGATGTGGTGAGAGAAGTCATGACCCCCGGCGTGGTCTCGGTACGCCCCGACGCCTCGCTGGTCGAGGCCGCCCAGCTGATGCGGGCGCAGGACATCGGGGATGTACTGGTGGCGGACGAGGCGCAGGTCGTGGGCGTACTCACGGACCGTGACATCGCGCTGCGGGCCGTGGCCGACGGGGCCGATCCGCTCACGGTGAGCGCCGAGGCGGTGTGCACTCCCCATCCGGTCGTGATCGGCCCGGACGACGAGGTGTCCACCGCGGTGGCGCTGATGCGCGAGTACGCCGTGCGCCGCCTGCCGGTGGTGCAGGACGGGCACGCGGTCGGGATGGTCAGCCTGGGTGATCTGGCGCTGACCCAGGACCCGGCGTCGGCGCTCGCCGACATCAGCAGCCGGCCCGAGAACACCTGAACAGCACTATTCAGCAAGGGAGTTGACCGACCATGCGGATCGCGTTCCTGGTGGCGCCGGAGGGGACCGAGCAGGTTGAGCTGACGGACCCCTGGCAGGCGGTACGGGACGCGGGTGGCGAACCCGTGCTCGTATCGACCAAGCAGGGTGAGATCCAGGCCTTCGACCACCTCGACAAGGCGGACAAGTTTCCGGTCGACAAGACGGTGGCGTCCCTCGGGTCGTCGGCGGACGGCTTCGACGCGCTGGTGCTGCCGGGCGGCGTGGCCAACCCGGACCAGCTGCGCACGGACCCCGAAGCGGTCGCGTTCGTACGGGACTTCTTCGACCGGGGTCTGCCCGTCGCGGCGATCTGCCACGCGGCGTGGACGCTGGTCGAGGCCGACGTGGTGCGCGACCGCACGCTGACCTCGTACCCGAGCCTGGCCACCGACATCCGCAACGCGGGCGGCACCTGGGTCGACGAGCAGGTGAAGGTCTGCACGGCCGGCCCGAACGTACTGGTGACCAGCCGCCGCCCGGACGACCTCAAGGCCTTCGACGCGGCGCTGCTGAAGCAGGTCAGCGGCACGTAGGTTGCGGCCTCGGGGCTCCGCCCCGGGAGCGCTACCTCGCGCGCTCCACTCGCCGCTCGTCCCAGACCGGCTCGGACGTCTCGCGGACGCGACCGTCCGAGCCGAACACCAGGTAGCGGTCGAAGGCCCGGGCGAACCACCGGTCGTGCGTGACCGCGAGGACCGTGCCGTCGAAGGACTCCAGGCCCTCCTGAAGCGCTTCCGCCGACTCCAGGTCGAGGTTGTCCGTGGGCTCGTCAAGGAGCAGCGCGGTCGCGCCCTCCAGTTCGAGCAGCAGGATCTGGAAGCGGGCCTGCTGGCCACCCGACAGACGCTCGAACTTCTGCTCCGCCTGACCGGTCAGCTCGTAGCGGC
Source organism: Streptomyces sp. NPDC002795 (assembly GCF_042888725.1). Classification (NCBI taxonomy): domain Bacteria; kingdom Bacillati; phylum Actinomycetota; class Actinomycetes; order Kitasatosporales; family Streptomycetaceae; genus Streptomyces; species Streptomyces sp. NPDC002795. Next base: position 592,231 of record NZ_JBIAQB010000004.1, on the reverse strand, counting down.
GCAGCAGCGACATCGCCGCTCCCTTGTCCTTCGCGTGATCGCGCCACAGGATGTCGAGGAGCGGCCTGCCCTGGAGCTCGGGGTGGGCGTGGGTCTGGGCGAAGTGCCCCGGCACGACGCGCGCGCCGAGCTTCCACGCGCCCGTGTGCCCCACGGAGTCGTCGCCCGCGAGGAGGCGCAGGAAGTGCGACTTCCCCGAGCCGTTCGAGCCGAGGACCGCGACCCGCTCGCCGTAGAAGACCTCCAGCGAGAAGGGCTGCATGAGGCCGGTCAGTTCCAGGCCCTCGACGGTCACCGCACGGATGCCGGTGCGGCCGCCCTTCAGGCGCATCGTGATGTCCTGCTCGCGCGGCGGCTCCGGCGGCGGGCCCGCCTCCTCGAACTTGCGCAGACGCGTCTGCGCCGCCGCGTACCGGGAGGCCATTTCGTGGCTGACGGAGGCCGCCTGCCGCAGGTTGAGCACCAGCTTCTTCAGCTGCGCGTGCTTCTCGTCCCAGCGGCGGCGCAGCTCCTCGAAGCGCGCGAAACGCTCGCGGCGCGCCTCGTGGTACGTGGAGAAGCCCGCGCCGTGCACCCACGCGTCGGCCCCGCCGGGGCTCGGCTCGACGCTGACGATCTTCTCCGCGGAGCGGGCGAGCAGCTCCCGGTCGTGGGAGACGAACAGGATGGTCTTGCGGGTCTCGCGGAGCTTCTCCTCCAGCCAGCGCTTGCCGGGGACGTCCAGGTAGTTGTCCGGCTCGTCGAGGAGGAGGACCTCGTCATTGCCGCGCAGCAGCGCTTCCAGGACGAGGCGCTTCTGCTCGCCGCCGGAGAGGGTGCTCGCCTCGCGGAACTGGACCTTGTCGTACGGCACGCCCAGCGCCGCCGTCGTGCACATGTCCCAGAGGGTCTCCGCCTCGTAGCCCTGCGCCTCGGCCCAGTCGGAGAGGGCCTGCGCGTACGTCATCTGCGCGGCCTCGTCGTCGACGGTCATGATCAGGTGCTCGGCCTCGTCGACCGCCTTCGCCGCCTCCCTGATGCGCGGAGAGGACACCGATACGAGGAGGTCACGGACGGTCGTCCCGTCGCGGACCGACCCGACGAACTGGCGCATCACACCGAGGCCGCCGCCGACGGTGACCGAGCCGCCGTGCGGCCGCAGCTCGCCGGAGATCAGCCGCAGGAGAGTCGTCTTTCCCGCTCCGTTCGGCCCGACGAGCGCGACGACCGCGCCCTCGCCGACCCGGAACGAGACATCGCCGAGCAGCGCCCTCCCGTCGGGGAGGTAGTACTCAAGATGTGCCGCTTCCAGATGTCCCATGATCCCGCATTCTGGACGCCCGTGCGGGTGACGGGCAAACGAATTGGTCCGCGGGCTTCGGATGCGGACCCCTGACCGGGGTACCAGTCATCCATGTCGCCCCTGAAGTCGCTGAATTCGATGAAGCAGTTCTCCACGCGTTCGTTCCTTGATACGACGCCGCCCGTGCCCCCTACGCTGCGCGACCGGCTCGCCGCGCTCGACGTGCGTGTCTTCGAGTACGCCGCGGGAGCGCGCTGGCCGGGCGCCGAGCGGGTCCTGCCGCGCCTGAGCCGGTCCGCGAACCACGGTGTGCTGTGGTTCGCGGTGGGCGGGGCGCTCGCCGTGTCCGGATCGCCGCGCGCCCGCCGGGCCGCCGTGCGCGGAGTGGCGTCCCTCGCGCTCGCCTCGGCCACCATCAACACCCTCGGGAAGCGCTCGGTGCGCCGGGCGCGGCCCGCGCTCGACCCGGTGCCGCTGGTGCGCCGGCTGAAGCGGCAGCCGTTCACGACGTCCTTCCCGTCCGGGCACGCGGCCTCGGCCGCGGCCTTCGCTACGGGCGTGGCCCTGGAGTCCCGTGGCCTCGGCGCGCTCGTCGCCCCCGTGGCGTTCTCGGTGGCGGCCTCCCGCGTCTACACCGGCGCCCACTTCCCCGCCGATGTCATCGCGGGCGCGGCCCTCGGCGCGGGCGCGGCCTTCGCGGTGCGCGGCCTGGTGCCGACCCGCGACCAGATGCCGGCGCCTGGCCGGCCCCTGGTGGACGACGTGCCGGCGCTGCCGGGCGGCGAGGGCCTGGTGATGGTCGTGAACAACGGCGCGGGCACCCCGGAGCGGGCGCGGGCCCTGCGGGACGCGCTGCCCCACGCCGAGTACATCGAGTGCGCAGGCGACGAACTCGAGCAACAGCTGGACAAGGCGGCGCCGCGCGCCCGCGCGCTCGGCATCTCGGGCGGCGACGGCTCCGTGAACACGGCCGCGCGCGTGGCGCTCCGCCACAACCTGCCGCTCGCGGTGCTGCCCGGCGGCACCCTCAACCACTTCGCGTACGACCTGGGCATCGAGGACACCGGCGATCTGGTGAGCGCCGTCGAGGGCGGTCACGCCGTCGCCGTGGACGTGGGCCGCTTCTCGTCCGAGTGCGGCTCCGGGATCTTCCTCAACACCCTCAGCCTGGGTGCCTATCCGGAGCTTGTGCGGGAGCGGCAGCGCTGGTCGGGGCGGGTCGGCGGGCGGCTCGCGGATGTCGTGGCGGCGCTGTACGTGCTGCGCCGCGACCATCCGCTGAGCGTCGAACTGCAGGGCAGGCGGCGGCCGTTGTGGCTGCTGTTCGCCGGGAACTGCACGTACCGGCGGATGGGTCTGACCGCGGGCCGGCGCGCGAACCTGGCCGACGGGCTGCTCGACGTGCGCACGGTGGACGGCGGCCGGCTGCCCGGCGTGCGGCTGCTCGCGGCGGCTCTCTCGGGGCCGCTGTCCCGCTCGCCGTTCCACGCGGCGACCCGTCTGACGCGGCTGCGGGTGGACGGTGTGGCGCCGGGCACCCCGCTCGCCTTCGACGGCGAAGTCACCGAGTGCGGCGGGGAGTTGTGGGTGGACAAGGAGCACGAGGGGCTGCGCGTGTACCGGCCGCACTCGCTGCTCTGACCCGACCCCTACTGTCCACCATCCAAGATGGGTATCTCAGAATGCGGCTGGCGGGCGTACGGTGATCGGACCGTCGGGGGCGGGTGCCCCCGGCGGTCCGCCGTACGCGAAGGGATCGAGTCATGCCGCAGGAGACCGCCGTATACACCCACGGCCACCACGAGTCCGTGCTCCGCTCGCACACCTGGCGCACCGCCGCCAACTCGGCGGCCTACCTGCTCGATTCACTCAAGCCGCACATGAAGGTCCTGGACATCGGCTGCGGCCCCGGCACCATCACCGCCGACCTGGCCGCACTGGTCCCCGACGGGCATGTCACCGGCGCCGACCACGCCGAGGGCATCCTGGACCAGGCGCGCGCCACGGCCGCCGAACGCGGCCTGACCAACGTCGACTTCACGACGGCGGACGTGCACGCGCTCGACTGGCCGGACGACACGTTCTGCGTCGTGCACGCGCACCAGGTGCTCCAGCACGTGGGCGACCCGGTGCAGGCACTGCGCGAGATGCGCCGCGTGACGAAGCCCGGCGGGATCATCGCCGTACGGGAGTCCGACTACGCGGCGTTCTCCTGGTTCCCGCGGCTGCCCGCCATGGACGACTGGCTGGACCTGTACGAGCGGGTCACCCGCGACAACGGCGGTGAGCCGGACGCCGGGCGCTTCCTGAAGTCATGGGCCCTGAAGGCCGGTTTCGCACAGGAGGACATCACGTGCTCCGCCGGTACGTGGTGCTACTCGACGCCCGAGGAGATCGCCTGGTGGAGCGGGCTGTGGGCGGACCGCACGCTGGCCTCCGCGTACGCCGAGCGGGCGACGGGCGGCGGGCACGCCACGCCCGAGCAACTGACCGCCGTGTCACGGGCGTGGCGGGAGTGGGGCACGCACGAGGACGCGTGGTTCGGCGTCATGCACGGGGAGCTCCTCGGCCGCAAGCCCCGCTGACCGCACGGCGGTTCAGCCACGGGGCAGCAGCGGGCCCAGCGGTCCGAGGTCGATGTTCAGGTCCTCGGGCCGCAGCCCGTAACGCTCGCGCAGCTGCTCCATGCGATCCTCCAGGAGCATCAGGGTGAGACCGACCCGCTCCTCCTCGTCCTCCGACAGATCACCGATGTCGAAGCGGCGGACCGCCTGCCGCTCCATGAGCTGGCGCAGCAGCTCGACGAGGGTGAGGACGAGCTTCATCAGGTCGCGTTCGACCGTGTCGGGTTCGAGTTCGATGCGGCGGCGTTCACTCACGGTCCATCACCTCTGGCCAGGGCGAGGGGACTTGCTCGTTCACCGAGCTGATCAGGGCGTTGAGGTCGATGCGTACCAGGTCGACATCGGCGATCCGCAGGGTGATGTCCCCCGCGAGGACGACGCCGCCCGCGAGCAGCCGGTCGAGGAGGTCGACCAGGGCGATCTCACGCCGTTCGACGACCGTCACGTGTCTCCCTCCTCTCCCGAACCCTCTCCCGAATCCTCTTCCGACGTGAACGAGTAGCCCGCCCACGGCCCGGTCAGCTCGACCCGCAGATCCGGCTCGCGGTCCTTCGTCGCGTCGACGCGCTCCACGAACTCCTCCGCGCCCGAACGCTCCACGAGATACGCCGCGTTGAGCACGTTCATGCCGCTGGCGCGCGAGAGTTCCGGGTTCTGCGGCGGGTGGACGCGGGTGTGCGCGGCGTGCCGGGACAGCTCGTCGTGCAGCTCCTGCGCGAAGCCCTCGGCGCGCCGCCAGCTGTCGTCGCGCGCGGTGCGCTCGGCGCGGCGGCGGCGCAGGTAGTCACGGCCTGACGAGGCCGCGACGGCCGGCGCGGAGGCCCGCGCCGGGGCCTCGGGCTCCTCGACGTACACCTTCACGCCCCACTCCACGCGCCCCGCGAGGCGGTCGAGGCCGGTACGGAAGCGCCGCTCCTCCTGCTCCATCATGAGCCGTACGGCGCTGTCGTCGCGGAAGACCGTGGCGAGGCGCAGCGGGAGCGGGCTGGTGACCGTGGTGAGCGCCGCGATCACGTTCTGGTGGGCGCGGGCCGTCTCGGTGAGCCAGTCCAGGTCCTCCAGGTGGGCACGGAGCGCCGCCTCGGAGAAGTCCCGCTCGGGCACGGAGCCGACGACCGCGACGAGGCCCTGGTGCTCCAGCTGCCGGGGCGGGCCGCCCGCCACGCCGGTGAGTTCGGCCTGGAGCGGGGCGCCGAGCGGGTGGCACACGGCGTACACATAGCGCAGCTCGCGCGGTTCGTCGGTGGTCAAGCGGACCCCCTCCGGTCTTCGTTCCATTCTTCGGCCCGTTCTTCCGTCCGGCCCTCGGTGAGTTCGCCGAGGGTGGCGAGGCGCTCCTTCAACTCGGCGTTCTCCCTCGCGAGTTCCTTGCGGCGGGCGCCGGAGGAGAGGGCCGGGTCGTCCTCCCACCAGTCGATGCCCATCTCCTTGGCCTTGTCGACCGAGGCGACGATCAGGCGCAGTTTGATGGTGAGCAGTTCGATGTCGAGCAGGTTGATCCGGATGTCGCCCGCGATGACGATGCCCTTGTCGAGGACGCGCTCCAGGATGTCGGCGAGGTTGGCCCCGCCGTCACCCCGGGGCTCGGGCAGACGGCTCGCCGTCGTCATCGGCGGGCCCCACTCTCGGCGTGCTCCCGCTCCCGCGGGGGCTCTTCGCCCTCTTCCTCGTACTCCTCGTACTCCTCGTCGTCGGCGTCGTCGGCCTCGGCCTCGGCCTCGGGCTCGCCTTCGTCCGGTTCCTCGTCGCTCTCGTCGGCCTCGTCGTACTCCTCGGGCTCGTCGGAGTCGTACGCGTCGGAGGGCTTGTCCAGCTCCTGCTCCTGCTCCTCCTCGGCGAGCGCGTCCTCGTGCGAGAGCACGACCTCGCCCTCCTCGATCTCGCCGCGCCATCCCTCGGGCGCCTCGCCGCGCAGTGTCACGTACCGCGCGAAGTGCTTGAGGTCGAGGCGGGCCCTGCGGCCCTGGGCGCGCCAGATGTTGCCGGTCTTCTCGAACAGACCCTTCGGGTAGTACTCGATGAGGAGCAGCACCCGGGTGAGCCGGTCGGCCATCGGGTGGAAGGAGACGACGCCCTTCGTGGTGCCCTTGGCGCCCTCCGAGGTCCAGGCGATCCGGTCGTCCGGATGCTGGTCGGTGGTGTGCGCCTTCCAACTCCGGTTGGACCAGAAGACCTTGAGCTGCCAGTCGGAGGTGACGTCGTCGGCGCGGTTCGCGTTCTTGACGCCCTTCGCGAAGGTGCTGAAGTCCTGGTACTGCGTCCACTGGTCGTACGCGGTGCGCAGGTCGACGCCGACGTCGATGAACTCGATGATGACGGTGGGCTTCTTGCCCGCGCCGCCCTTGCGCTTGCCCTTCCCCTTGCCGCCGGCGAGGTTCTTGAACGCGCCGACGACATTGTCCTTGAGGTGACTCGCGCCGAGCTCCACCGCGCTGCGCACCGGGCCCTTGCCCTCGGCGAGCTTGCGGCCGCCGTCGAGCGCCAGCTTGGCGAAGCCGGGGCTGTTGCCGTCGGCGATGTCGTTCAGCTTCACGGTGGTCTCGCCGAGCCTGCGGCCCGCGCCGATGAGCAGTCGCTGGGCCTGGGCGGCGAGGTACTCCTGCAGTTCCGCCTTGAGATGGTCGGCGGCCTCGCTCTTGGCGAGACCACCGAGCCCGTCACTCGTACGGTCAGCCACGGCTCCGGCCTCCCTTCGCGGCGGTCTTCTTGGCGGCGGTCGTCTTGGACCCCTGCGGCCTCACCGCGCGCTTCTTCGCGGGCGCCTTCTTGGCGGCCGGCTGCTTCGCGCTCCTGGCCGCGGCGGGGCGGCGGCCCTCCTGGGCCTCTTCCTTGCGCTCCCCTTCCTGGCGCTCCCCTTCCTTGCGCTCCTCTCCCTCGTACCCCTCTTCCTCGTGCTCAGCTTCCTCGTGCTCCGCTTCGTCGGTCCCGCGGTCACGGCCACGGACTCGGCCCGACGCGGCTCCGGTGACCCGCTCGCCCGCGTCCCGTACGTCGTCCGTGTCCGGGACGACGCCCTCGATCTGGTCGCGGACACCCTGCGTACGGCTGTGCAGGCGCCCCGCGAGGCCCTCGATCTGGCGCTCGACGAGCGCGCCCGACGCCGCCTTGCCCACACCGCGCAGATCGTCGCGCAGCTGGTCGCCGACCTCCTTGAACTGCGGGTTGTTCGCCAACTGCGTGCGCGCCATGTCGGCGATCGCACTCGGGCTCAGGTTCAGCCGCTTGCCCGCGACCATCGTGCCGACGGCGATCGCCAGCTTCATCTTCTTCGTACGTCCGAGGACGTAACCGGCCCCTATCGCGAGGCCGAGCGCTGTTCGGTTCAAGGTCCCTCCAAACGGTCGAGGAGCTCGTCCTCGACGCGGTCGAACGTGGCCTCGTCGATCTCGCCCGAGACCAACTGCTCCTCCAGGCGAGCGAGTTCGGCGCGTACGGCCGCCGGGTCGTAGTACTGCCGCTCTGCTTCGGTGAGCACCTGCTGCACGGCCCACAGGGATCCGCGCACCGGAGCGAGCGGCAGCAACAGCAGCTCCGAGATCAGGCCCATGGGATCAGTCCGCCGTGGCCGCGGGCTCCGAAGGGCCCGGCTCGACGAAGCTGTACGGGGGCAGCGGCCCGTTGACCGTGAGGTCGATGTACGGGTGGCTGCGGCGCAGGTCCTCGACGGCGGCGAGGAAGTGCTCGGCCGACTCCTTGTCGACGAGGAACGAGACGTTGGCCAGCCAGCCCGTGCTCTCGGGTCCCGTCGACACCGCGGAGGCCGCGGGTTCGAGCAGGTGCTGGAGCTCGATCGCGTCCTCGGTCTCGCGGGCCTGCACGGCGGCCACGACCAGCTCGCCGAGGCGCAGCCGATCCTCGTAAGAGCCGCCGCCCGCCTGCCTGTTGGCCTCGGTGCGCGCGCGGACATCGGGGTTGTCGACCATCACCTGGTGCAGCACCGCTTCCTCGTCGTGCCGCGCCTTGACGTTGTACTCGACCTTGCCGTCGAGCTCCCGCAGCCGTTCCTGGTAGTGGTCCGCGCGCTCGGCGAGCACCGCCGAGACCGACTCGTCGTCGGGGGCGAGGGAACCGAACCGCATCGGCAGCACGGGTCCCCCGGCGCCCGCCTCTGCGAGCACGCTCTGGTGGGCGAGCAGATCGCGGCGCTTGGGCCGCAGGCCTTCGGGGGCCTCACTGACGAGTGCCGCGAGCGAGCCCTCCTTGACGACGCGCAGCTCGCGCGCCGGATCTCCGATGCCGCCCATGCCCGTGGGCAGGGAGGGGTGTTCGGAGCTCGCGATGGCGTAGATGTACGTGCTGCTCACTCCTGCTCCTCCTTACGGCGGCTCGGGGCGGACCTGCGGCTGCCGGAACCGGATCGCCTCGGCTCCGCCTGGCCCTCCTCGCGGGCCTGGGTGAAGGCGTCGGAGACGGTCTGCGCGGCGCCCGAGAGCGCGCCCTTGGTCTTGCCGCGGGCGCCGGACTCCATACTGTCGCCGACCATGTCGGTCAGCCCGGACGGCTTCTTGGATCCGGTCTCCAGGTCGAGCCTGTTGCAGGCCTCGGCGAAGCGGAGATAGGTGTCGACACTGGCGACGACGACCCTGACGTCGATCTTCAGGATCTCGATGCCGACCAGCGAGACGCGGACGAACGCGTCGATGACGAGCCCACGGTCCAGTACGAGTTCGAGCACGTCGTACAGGCCGCTGGTGCCGCCACCGCCACCACTCTGTTGTGCGGGGACAACGGTCATGGGGACAGGTCCTCCCTGTCTGTGTAGTGCGCGATTTGCGGTTCGAGGCGGGGTGCGGCTCGCTAGCGGCCGCCCTGTCCGTTCGCCGGCTCGGAGCGTCCGCGCTCGTAGCGGCGGATGCGTCGGTAGCCCGTGAGGACGCCTTGCGGGTCCAGGCTCACCTGGTAGCTCGCCAGCAGGCTCATGGTGTCGGGGACCCGGGCCACTTCAAGGACCTCGATCTCCAACTCCCAGCCGTCCTGCGTGCGTTCGAAGGACGACACGGTCTCGGCCGCCATACCGGTGAGCTCCGCCAGTTGGGCGCGCGCTTCGCGCAGCACCTCCATCGGGCCCGGTGTGCCGCCCGCCTCGGTGGTCTTGTCGTCGCCGGGCTCACGCTCCGACGACGCTTGCGTCTTTTTTGTATGTGTCATGGCAGCCTCGGTCACCGGGTCTCCACAGACGCCGGGGGCAAACCTCAACTTCCTTGCCGGGAGCGGAGTTTGCTCCAGGCGGGGCCGAGCGAGCGGCCCTTGCCGAGCAGTCCGTTCCACGGGTCGGTGCGTGCCTGCTCGACCGCGTTCGCGATGGTCCAGTGCTGGGCGCCGACCGCGGGGGCGCCGAGCTGCCGCCAGGTCAGAGGCGCCGCGACGGGGGCGCCCGGCCTGGCGCGTACCGAGTACGGGGCGACGGCGGTCTGGGCGTAGGCGTTGCGCAGCACGTCCAGGTAGAGGCGGTCTCCGCGGTCCTTCTTGCGCGGGGCCGTGGTGAGCGCGTCGGGGTGTTCGCCGGCGAGTGCGTCGGCGACCTGCCGTGCGAAGTCCCGTACCTCGTCGAAGTCCTGGCTCCTGTCGAGGGGTACGACGATGTGGACGCCGCGGGAGCCGGTGGTCATCGGGGCGCTGGGCAGGCCCAGGTCGTCCAGCAGCGCGTGCAGCAGGCGGGCCGCCTCGCGCACGGTCTCGAAGTCGTCCCCTGACGGGTCGAGGTCGAAGACCAGCCGGTCGGGGTGGTCGATGTCGTCGGCGCGCGACAGCCAGCGGTGCAGGGTGAGGGCGGCCTGGTCGACGAGGAAGATCAGGGTGGCCGTGTCGTCGCACATGGTGTGGGTGACCGTGCCGCCCTCTTTCGGCACCTCTGTGCGGTGGATCCAGTCCGGGTAGTGGTCCGGGGTGTCCTTCTGCATGAACCGGGGGCCATCGGGGCCGTCGGGGTGGCGTTCGAGCATCAGGGGGCGGTGGCGGAGGTGCGGGAGCGCGAATGGGGCGATGGCGCGGTAGTAGGTGGCGAGGTCGTGCTTGGTGACATGGTCCGGCAGGAGCACCTTGTCGGGTCGCCGGATTTCTACGTTTCGGCTGTCCGCCATCGGGGCCTCCTCTTCTTGTCGCGCTGCACCGTGGCTGCGCTCCTGGGGCTCCGCCCCAGACCCCGCTGCTCAATCGCCGCAGGGGCTTGATAGATCAGGCCTCACCGCAGATTTGAGCCGCAGGGTGAGGACAATCAAGCCCCGCCGGCGATTGAGGCGCAGGGTGAGGACAATCAAGCCCGCCGCAGGACTGAAGCGCAACGCGGGGACAATTAAGCCCCGCCGACGATTGAGGCGCAGGGTGAGGACAATCAAGCCCGCCGCAAGACTGAAGCGCAAGGTGGGGACAATCAAGCCCGCCGCAGGATTGAAGCGCAACGCGGGGATAATTAAGCCCCGCCGGCGATTGAGGCGCGGGGTCTGGGGCGGAGCCCCAGGGGCGTAACCGCGGGGGTCATGACGTGACCGCGTGCTCGGTCAAGAGGGTGACCGCCGCAACGATCCCATCCGCATCGATCCCGGCCGCGGCCAGTTGCTCACCAGGCGTCGCGGAACCCGGAACCGTACGGACACCCAACCGGGCGAACCGCGGAGCCGGCTCCGCGTCGGAGAAGGCCTCGGCCACCGCGTCCCCGATACCACCCTGCTCCCGGTGGTCCTCCACCGTGAGCAGACACCCGGTCGCCCGCGCAGCCTCCCGCAGGGTGGACCGGTCGACCGGCTTCACCGAGTACAGGTCGATCACGCGGACCGGGATACCGGCCGCCGCGAGCTCGTCCGCCGCCTTCAGCGCCTCATGGACCGTGACGCCCGCCGCGACGACCGTCACCCGGTCACTGTCGCCGGAGCGCAGCACCTTGCTGCCGCCGACCGGGAAGTCCTCGTGCGGCGGGTAGATCACCGGCGCCGCGCCGCGCGAGGTGCGCAGGTAGCGGATGCCGGTCAAGTCGGCCATGTGGGCGATGAGTTGCGCCGTCTGGTTGGCGTCGCAGGGGTAGAGGACGGTGGTGTCGTGGATGGCGCGGAACATCGCCAGGTCCTCCAGGCCCATCTGGGACGGGCCGTCCTGACCGATCGCGACGCCCGCGTGCGAGCCGACGAGGTTGATGTCCGCGCCACTGATGGACGCCATCCGGATGAAGTCGTGGGCCCGGGTCAGGAACGCCGCGAAGGTACCCGCGTACGGCAGCCATCCACGCGCGCTCAACCCCACGGCCGTGGCGACGAGTTGCTGTTCGGCGATGTAGCACTCGCCGTACCGCTCGGGGTGCTCCTTCGCGAACATCTCGGTGCGCGTGGAGTCGCCGACCTCGCCGTCGAGCGCGACGACGTCGCCGCGCGCGGAACCGAGGGCGACGAGCGCCTGACCGTAGGCGTCACGGGTGGCGACCTCGTCGCCGACGTCGAAGCGGGGCAGGTCGAGGTGTCCGCTGCGCACCGCGTGCAGGATGCGCGCGGCGGGCGGCGCCTGCACCGACACGCGTACGCCGCGGTCTCCGCCGAGTTCCTCGATGGCCTCCGCGGCGTCCGGCAGCGGCTTGCCGTGCGCGCCCTCGCGGTCCTCCGCCGCCGCGACGCCCTTGCCCTTGAGGGTGCGGGCGATGATCGCCGTGGGCCGGCCGACGGTCGACGCGGCTTCCGCGTACGCGCGGTCGATGTCCGCCACGTCGTGCCCGTCGACGACGACGGTGTGCCAGTCGAAGGCCTTGAAGCGGCGGGCGTAGGCGTCGAGGTCGTGGCCGTGCCGGGTGGGTCCGCGCTGGCCGAGCCGGTTGACGTCGACGATCGCGGTGAGGTTGTCGAGCTGCTCGTACCCGGCGTACTCGGCGGCCTCCCACACCGAGCCCTCGGCCATCTCGCTGTCGCCGCACAGGACGTACACCTGGTAGCCGACCCGGTCGAGCCGCTTGCCGGACCAGGCGATGCCGGCCGCGACCGGGAGCCCCTGGCCCAGCGATCCGGTGGCCGTCTCGACCCAGGGCAGGCTGCGTGGCGTCGGATGGCCCTCAAGGCGGCTGTCGCGCTTGCGGAAGGTGAGAAGTTCGGCGTCGTTGAGTGCGCCGGCCGCCTTGTACGCCGCGTAGAGGAGCGGCGACGCGTGACCCTTGGAGAGGACGAAGCGGTCGTTGCCGGGATGGGCGGGGCGGTCGAAGTCGTAGCGGAAGTGGCGGCCGAAGAGGACGGCCAACAGGTCGGCGGCGGACATCGAGGAGGTGGGGTGCCCGGAGCCCGCGGCGTCGGCCGCGCGGACCGAGTCCACCCTCAACTGCTGCCCGAGGGCACGGAGTTCGGCTTCACTGTATGTCGTGGTCACGAGGTACCTCCCTGGTTCTTTTCGCGGCCCGCGTCACCGTCGTCGGGTACGCGGGCCAGCTCCGGCGAGGCCGTGTCGAGCGGCACGGACGCGGAGCGTACGAGGCCCAACTGGACGGCCTGGCGCGGCAGTACGGAGTCGAGCAGCCAGTCGGCGGCGACCCGCACCCGGTTCCCGGGCATCGCGGCCAGGTGATAGCCGCGGGTGACGGCGCCCGCGAGCGGTCCGGACAGCGGGACGCCCAGCGGGTTCGCGGCGGCCTGCACACCGCCGAGGTCGACGGTGAAGCCGAGGTCCTTGTGCCGGTAGTCGCGGCGTTCGCCCTTGCCGAGGGACGCGGCGACGTTCAGGCCCGCGACGCGTCCCTGCCGCCAGGCGTGCTGCGCGGTCATCGGCGTGTACTCACCCGGTTTCTCCAGGTCGGGCACCGCGGCCGCGTCACCGCACGCGAACACGTCGGGGTGTCCCGGCACGTTCAGATACGGGTCGACGAGCAGCCGCCCGCGCTCCAGGGGCCGCCCGAGTTCGGCGACGAGCGGGTCCGGGCGGACGCCGACGCACCACACGAGCGTACGGGTGTGGACGAACTCGCCGTCGTCCAGCAGGACGCCGTCCTTCGTGGCCTCCTTCACGGAGGTCTTGGGCCGTATCTCGACGCCGCGTCGGCGCAGCACGCTGTCGGCGGTCCGGGAGAGGTGCTGATCGAGTTCCGGAAGGACGCGCGGCGCGAGGTCGAGCAGCATCCAGCGCGGGCGGATACCGTGGCGCAGCGGCTTCTTCTTCACGAGCGCGTCGGTCAACAGCTGTCCCTGCGCGGCGACTTCGGTGCCGGTGTAACCGGCGCCGACCACGACGAAGGTGCAGCGGGCCCGGCACTCCTGAGGAGTGTCGGAGGACGCGGCGAGTTCGATCTGCCGGGTGACGTGGTCGCGCAGGTACAGCGCCTCCGGCATGCCGCGGAAGCCGTGCGCGTGCTCGGCGACGCCGGGCACCGGCAGCAGCTTGTTCACGCTGCCGACGGCCAGGACGAGGCGGTCGTACTCCAGGGTGCCGCGCCCGCCCTCCGGGTCGGTGTAGGTGACGACCCGGTCGTCGAAGTCCACGCCGTCGGCCTCACCGAGCACGAGCCGCGCGTGCGGCAGCGTCCCCGACAGCGACACGGTCACCCGTCGCGGTTCGAGCGTGCCCGCGGCGACCTGCGGCAGCAGGGGGAGGTACAGAAAGTAGTCGGTGGGGTTGAGCAGGGTGACATCGACGGCGTCGCGGGCCATCCGCGTGAGCATGCGGGCGGCCCGGTAGCCGGCGAATCCGGCTCCGACGATGACGACTCGGGATCGGCTCACGTTCACGCTCCAGGCGTCGGCGGTGCGGTGGGCATCGGCGGCGCGGTGGGTGCCGGGGGCCGGCCGGGTCGCGCCGCGCTCCGCAGTACGTACGCCGCGACGGCGAGCACCACGGCGACCACCAGGGCCGCGCCCCAGTCCGGCACGCCGAGGGCGAGGACGAGTCCGAGCGCGAGCGCCAGTGCCGCCCCGGCGTACAGCGCGGCGGCGCCGGCTCCCGCGTACAGGGCGGCCCGGCGTCGCTGCGCCCGCACGGTCGCGGTGAACTCCTCGCGCAGCGTCTCGCGGACGGCGTGCGTGACCCGTCCGGCCAGCTCGTCGGTCAGCTGCTCGTTGATGTGTTCGCCCATGCGTTCCATGCGCGCCGGGTACCCGTGCCCCGCTCCGCGTAACGACGGCCGTCGCGCCCGCTTCCGCGAAACGATCACGCGCTCCCGGCCGCTCCTACTAGGCTCCTCCGTATGGAAATCCTGGGAACCACGCTGCGCATCTGCGTCGAGGACCTGGAGTCCTCGGTCGCGTTCTACGAGAACCTCACGGGCAGCCCAGCGCTGCGGTTCGAGCGCGGCGGGGTCTCGGTGGCCGCGGTCGGCTGTTTCCTGCTGATGAGCGGGCCACCCGCGGAGATCGACGTGCTGCGCAAGGTCGCCGCGACGATCGCGGTCGCCGATGTCGAGGAGGCCGGCATGCTGCTCACCGCCTCTGGCGCCAAGGTCATCGCGGGCCCGGTGCCGAGCCCGGCGGGCCGCAATCTGATCGCGATGCACCCCGACGGCTCGGTCTTCGAGTACGTGGACCGCCAGGCGCAGCCCGAGGATCCCGCCGCCCAGGCCTGATCGGCGGCGCGGCACGTATCCTCGCCCGGGGCACGACGGGCGAAGGACGGTGCACGTGGCGGGCAGCACAGCGGGGTCGGACGAGGGGCACCAGGGGAAGGCGCCCCTGAGCGCGCAGGCGCGGGAGGCGGTGCGGCAGCGCATCGTGGACCGCCGCTACCCGATGGGCGCGCGGCTCGTGGAGCGGGAGGTCGCCGAGGAGCTGCGGATGTCGCGGGTCCCGGTGCGGGAGGCGCTGCGCGCGCTCGTCGCGGAGGGCCTGCTGGAACTGCTGCCGCGCAGTGGTGTGCGGGTGCGCCGCCTGGAGCGGGCCGACGTACGGCATCTGTACGAGGTGTGGGAGCCACTCGCCGTGCAGGCCTCGCGGCTCGCGGCGCGGACGCTCAACGCGCAGGACCCGCCCTCACTGGCCGCGCTGCGCGCCTGCCTCGACCGGGCCGAGAAGGCGGCCGCGGCCGACGAGGGCACGCGCGAGGTGGCCGCGCACACCGAGTTCCACGAGGAGATCGTGGCGCTCGCCGGGAATCCGCTGCTCGCCCGCACGATGGAGCAGCTGAGCTGGCAGCTCCAGCTGCTGTTCGGGCTGCGCGAGGAGCCCGCGCACATGCGGGCGCAGCACGCGGACATCTTCCGGCACATCGCGGCGGGCGACGAGGAGCTGGCGGTGGCGAGCACGCTGCTGCACGTCAGGGACAGCCGGGCGGTGGCGCTGAGGTCGTTGTTCGGTGACGCGGCTTTGTATACCGAGAGCGATTGACCTCTCCGCCTCCCTCGGAACTCCCCCGAAACCTCCCCATACAAAAAGGGCATTGATCCGCAATAGGCAGGGTGACCTTGTCGGGCGCCCCAGGTTGGTATACAAAAAGGCGGGCCAGTCCATCCTCGTATCCCCCCGCCAGGAGCCCCCATGTGCGTCGAGCCCGCCGAGCCGCCGTCCAGCCGACTGACCCGCCGCGGCGTCCTCGCCGCGTCCGCCGTGCTCGCGGGCACCGCGACCGCCCTCGGCTCCGGCGCCTCCACGGCATCCGCCGCACCCCGCCGCCCGGCCGCCGCGCCCCGCGCCGGTGATCTGGTCGTCGACGGCGGCACCCTGCTCGACCCGGCCACCGGCGAGGTGACCGAGGACGCGGTCGTCGTGATCCGCGACGGCGTGGTGCGCGCGGCCGGCGCACGTGACCGCGTCGACGTGCCCAAGGACGTGCCGCGCCTCGCCGCGCACGGCCGCTGGGTGCTGCCCGGACTCGTCGACGCGCACATCCACCTCAACACCGCGACCGAGGCCCTCGACGCGGTCCGCAAGGGCGCCACCAGCGCGCGCAGCGGCTCCACGAACTTCTACCAGGACATCGCCGTAAGGGAGTTGGCCCGCCAGGCACCCGAACTCGCGCCCCGCCTGAAGGCCGCCGGCATCTTCGTCACGCCCGACCTCGGCGACACCGTCCTCGGCGACCCGGACCTCACCCCGCTGGCCCGCCTCAAGGACGGCGTGCGGTCCGCCGAGGCGCTGCGCCGCGTCGTCGAGGTGAACCTCAAGCGCGGCGCCGACGTCATCAAGACGCGGGTCAACGAGCGCGCGGGGCTTGCCGAGCAGGACCCGCTGGAGCAGGTCTACTCGCGCGAGCAGCTGTCCGAGATCGTCACGGCGGCGGGGCGCGGCGGCAAGGGCGTCCTCTGCCACAGCTACAGCGAGAAGGGCTGCCACGACGCGGTGCTCGCGGGCATCCACTCCCTGGAGCACGGCGCGTTCGTCAGTGAGCGCACGCTGGCCGAGATGCGCCGCCGCGGCACGTTCTTCACCCCGACCCTCGGCGCGATCGCGGGCATGATCGGCTCCGACGACCCGGTCCTCGACGAGCGCGGCCGCACCTACCTGCCGCTGCTCAAGAAGGCGGCCCTTGCCGCGCACGAGATGGGTGTGCCGCTGGCCGCCGGCACGGACTCCTCCGGCGGCACCGTCGACCCGATCGGCGGCGAGGTCGAGCTGATGCGCTCGGCGGGCCTCAGCGCGCTCGACGCGATCCGTACGGCCACCACCGGAGCGGCGAAGCTGCTCGGCCTCGAAGGCACCGTGGGCCGCCTCGCGCGCGGCAGCGCGGGCGACGTGCTGCTGGTCGACGGCGACCCGCTGGCCGACGTCTCGGTGCTCAAGAAGCCGGTGGGTGTGGTGCGTTCGGGCATCGCGATCTGACCGTCGTACACGTTCAACGGTCGTACACGTTCAACGAAGGAGAACGGCATGACTCCTCCCCTGTCCCGGCGCGGTGTCCTCGCGGGTGCGGCCTCGATCGGCGGTGCGGCCCTCGGGGCGACGACGGCTACGCAGGCGCAGGCGCGCCCCGCCGAGGCCCGACGCCCCGCCAAGGCCGTGGTCTTCCGCGACGTCCGCCCCTTCGGCGCCCGCGAGTCCGTGGATCTGACGGTGGTCGACGGGAAGTTCACGGGCGGCCCTGCCCCCGCCCACGCGAGGATCGTCGACGGTGGCGGCCGGATCGCCCTGCCGTCCCTGGTGGACGCGCACATCCACCCCGACAAGACGACCTGGGGCAGCGACTGGATCTCGCGGAAGCCGGCGGACGGCATCGCCGACTACTGCGAGCAGGACGTCGAGGTGTTCCGTACGCAGAAGCGCCCGGTCGGCGAGCGGGCGTACGGACTGATGTCGCACGCCGTGACCCGCGGCACCCGCGCGATGCGGGCGCACGCCGACGTGGCTCCGGCCTACGGCCTGGCAGGGGTCGAGGGCATCGCGCAGGCGCGGGACCGGCTCGCGGACGCGCTCGACGTGCAGATCGTGGCGTTCCCGCAGCACGGCGTGGTGCGCACGCCGGGCACCGCGGAGCTGCTGAGGGCCGCGGCGCGGGACGGGCTCGTCGACATGGTCGGCGGCATCGACCCGGTCAGCTTCGACAACGCCATGGACGAGCAGCTCGACCTGGTCTTCGACCTCGCGGACCGCTACGGCGTCGGCGTCGACATCCACCTCCACGACCGCGACGAGAAGGGCACGAAGGTGCTGCGCGGCATCGTCGAGCGCACGAAGGCGCTGTCGCTGCGCGGCAAGGTGACGGTGAGTCACGTCTTCTGCCTGCCGCTTCTGGACGATGCCGAACTGACGGCTATGGCAAAGGACTTGTCCGATCTGGACATCGCCCTGACCACGGTCGCGCCGAGCGCGGAGCTGGTCCTGCCGATCGCCGAGCTGAAGGAGCACGGGGTGCGGGTCGGGCTCGGCTCGGACGGGGTGCGGGACTCCTGGAGCCCGTTCGGCAACGCGGACATGCTGCACCGGGCGCACATCCTCGGCTGGGTCACCGATGTCCGCCTCGACGATGAGCTGACCGCGTGTTACACGGCCGGGGCGCATGGTGGGGCCGACGTGATGGCGTTGCCGCGGGTCGAGTTCAAGGCGGGTGACCCGGCGGACTTCGTGCTGGTGCGTGGGGAGTGCGTGCCGCAGGTGGTGGTGGACATGCCGCAGCGGGACGTTGTCGTTCATGGGGGTCACGTGGTGGCGCGGAACGGGGAGTTGGTGTAGCCACCCCGTGGCGTGGTGCTCACCCACTCCCACGCCACGGGGCTCCGCCCCGGACCCCGCGCCTCAATCGCCGGCGGGGCTTGAGAGGCCCGGTCGCATTCGGAACTCGTACCGGGGTGGCAGCGGATCACCCGGTGCGGCCACCTTCGCCCACACCTCGCCGAGCGTCTCCGCGCCCTCCCGCAGATCCGCCACCTCGAAGCCCTCGTCGAAGATGGCGCAGGCCGCGGACAACTCGCCTTCCGCACACAGGAGTTGCGCCTCCATCAAGCGGAAGCGCCCCCGCTCCCGCGTGGCCGGGTGCAGGCCGTCCCACACCGTGCGGGCGGCCGCCACCCGCCCCGCCGCGAGCAGCGCCCCGATCGCCTCCCGGCCGAGGGCCGCGCACGTCGCGCGCCACGGCTCCCCGTCGTCGCGGCGCTCCGCGCACAGGTCGTCGAAGGCCTCGGCGTAGCGGTCGGCCGCACGCTCCGTGTTGCCGTCCGCCGCGTCGGCCACGGCGAGGCAGCGCAGGAACGGCCACAGCGAGGGCGCCAGTTCGAGCCCGCGCTCCCAGCTGCGTACGGCCTGCGCCCGGTCACCCGCGTGCCACTGCGCGACGCCCAGGTGGTACTCGGCCTGCGGCCGGGCGGGCGCCGTCTCCAGCATGTCCCGCCAGGGCGGGGCGACGAGGGTGGGTCCGGGCGGGCCGACCCGGCGCTGCTCCGGGAAGACGCCCGATTCGAGCAGCTCGCGCCACGGCGCCTGCGCCTCGCCGAGCGTCGACTCGTCGAACGGCGTACCCGCCAACTTCCAGCCCGCGCGCAGCACTTCGAGCGCGCCCCACCCGGAGCCGACCGCGAGCCGCTCCCCCGGTTCGGTGTCGGCGCAGGCCCGCCACGCCTCGTACGCGGCGTCGACGTCGGCGCGCGGCAGCGCATCCTCAAGTCGCCGCTCCACCTCGCCGGTGGCGCGGCCCCAACTCCCGCCCGAATGCACGGCGTCGGCGTCCGCCGACAGCGGCCCGTACGCCTCCAGCCAGCTGAACTCGCCCTCCGGCTCCAGGCGTACGTGCTCCAACTGCGTGCGCGCGAGCCCCGCCTGGATCTCGGAGTAGCCACCCGTGCCGGGCTCGGTCAGCCACTGCTGCCAGCGCCGCCCGCCCGTCCCCGCGCCCCACACGAACAGCTTCCGGCCGCGCAGCAGGTCGGTCGACGTCTGCACGAGCCCGTGCCCCGCGTCGTCGAGCGCGGCTATCCAGCGGCGCCGCCCGTCCTCGACCTCGTAGAAATAGTCGGCGGGGAACTCACTGTTGAGCGGGTAGGTGCGGTCGACTCCCCCGTACTCCGGCACGGGTACGCGGCTCAGCGTCTGCTCGTACGCGAAGTACCAGGCCTCGTCGGCCGGTGCGAGCACGCGGTGCTCCTCGGGCACCGCGATGTTGGACCACCAGTAGGTGGGCGCGGGCTTCTCGTGCGGATTGCGGACGCGTACCCCGACGTACAGGAAGTCGGAGCCCTCGGGCAGCCACAGGTCCACCTGGAACGGCAGGTCGCGCAACCGCTCCCACTCCCACAGGCGCAGCATGTCCCCGCCGTCGGGGGCGGGCACGCGCGCGGCGTGCAGCGGGGCGCAGGACAGGGCGGTGTGGCCGGTCGCGCCGATGTTCCACTCGATGCCGCCGGAGAACCAGGCGCCGTTGAGCGCGAAGTCGGCGGGCTGGAACACCGGGTTGCGGTAAAGGAGTTCGCGTTCGGTCGGCTTGTGGAACAGGGAGGCGATCCGGCCCCCGAGGCCCGGCAGTACGGTCACCCGCAGCCGGTCGTTCTCGATCACGATCGTGTCGAGGTCGAGGGGCTCCCGGTCGCGCCCGTACCCGTCGCGTATCCGCTCGGGCAGCACACTGCGCAGCGGCCGGTAGCCGACCTGCCGGGCCATGTCGAGCGGCATGTCGGCCTTGGCGCGCTCGTCGACCTCGTGCATCTCGTCGAGTGGCCGCAGCGGCGGCAGCGGATTGTCCGGGCCCAGGTGCACGCCCGGCAGGGTCAGTACCGCACGGCGGATCTCGGTCACGTCGGCCTCCCGTCGCCAGGGGCGCGGCCCGCCCCCGGATGACCATCGAACATGCTCCCGCGGGAGCTGACCAGGGGGTCCTCCGGTCAGGATTGCGCAAAGCCGGGCGGGAGCCGGCGGCGGGCGCCGCGAAATTGCGTGGGCGTCCCGCCCGCCCCGACGTACGCTGGCCTCTTCGGCAGGCAGTACGTACGCCCGAGGAGACCGCACCACCATGGCCGAGAGCCACACGTACCGAGTCATCGTCCGCGCCACCTTCGACGGCCTCACCGACGCGGCGCGGGAGCGGCTGCTCGCCGAGGTCGCCGACCACGAGGGCATCGCCGGCATGAAGTTCGGCCCGGAGGGCTCGCTCGCGTACGACCGCACGCTCAAGCACTTCTCCATGCGGTACGTCGTCGAGTCCGACCCGGACGACGGCGAGGAGATGGCGGGGGCGCTCGCCGAGGAGAAGGCGGAGACGTATCTGAAGGAGCGCGGCTACGGGCACGGGGAGCTGCGCTCGACGGTGACCGACATGGACACCATGAAGATCAACCGGAAGTCGCGCCGCTAGGGCCTGTCTTCAAACTCCCGTCGTCGCCCGGAGGGCGGCGCGGCGGCGTCTGGTGCGTGCGATCGCAAGGCGCCGGGAAGTCCTAGTAGCGGAGCTACTCGGGCTTTTCGGCAACGCAGCGAGCGTGCGTGCCAGGCGTCGCCGGGCAGGCGGGAGTTTGAAGACAGGCCCTAGGGCGCTTCTGATGGATCTCCGCGGGAGAAGGAGCGGCGTTCGGTGCGTGCGATCGCGGTGCGGTCGGGATGTCCTCGTAGCGGAGCTACTTGGGCATTTCGGCCGTGCCGTAGGGGGTCCCCCCTGCTCGAAGAGCTTGGGGGAGTGCGTGCCGGGCGTCGCGACGCCGCGGAGATCCATCAGAAACGCCCTAGCCACCGTCACCGTCTCGGCCGTGAGCGCCCGACGCCGCTCACTTACGCCTGCGCGACACGAAGTAGCCGCCACAGATCGCCCCGATGACCGCCGTGATCAGCAGCGCCAGGTACAGCGGCACGGTCACCTCGGGGATCAGCAGGCGGATCTTCACGTGCCGGGTGTTCTCGAAGATGAAGACCAGGCCGAGGACGGCCAGGGCGAGTACGCCGATCCTGGCCGGGGTGAACGCGCCGGAGCCGCCGCCTTTCGAGGAGCTCGAACCGCCGCCCTTGGGGCTCATCGGTGGACCCTTCCGTCGTTCCCCCGGAGGGCGGTGCCGCCTCCCCTGCCAAGAATGGCCGGGGAAGCGGCGCGAACGCACAGGTCAGGGGCCCGTACGGGTGACGGTCCCAGGGCTCCTACGGCACGACGGGCAGTTGCAGCGTTCCCGTGTCGTCCGGGGTGCTGGTGACGGTGACCGGCTTGATCCCCTTGTTGCCGCCGTACGCGTCGTCGCTCGCGGCGATCACGAACCGCATCCGGTGCCCCTTCTCGTAGCGGTGCACGATGCCGGGCAGGGAGACCGTGAAGGGGCGGGTGACGTCGGGCACGCGGACCGGGGCGACGAGCCGGTGCACCAGCGTCTTCGAGCCGTCGGGCGCGACGTCGTACAGCTTCGCGAAGAGCACCAGCTTGTCGGCCGCGTCGTCGGAGTTCTGTACGCGCTCCGTCTTCGGCGAGATCACCTTGAGCGTCGCTTTCGGGGCGCCGACGACGTCCGTGGCGGCGGTCAGCGGTTCGGTGGTCCAGTCGAGGTGGGTGCCCTTGGTGTCGTACGGGGCGGGGTCGGACAGGCCGATGAGGCCGGCGAGCGAGGACTCGGAATGGCTGGTCGGGACGAGCCAGTTGCGGTACTCGCGGCTGCCGCGGGCCACCTTCTTCCGGTTGTCGACGAGCTTCCCGTCGCCGGAGAGGTACAGCGTCCGGTTGAGGGCGGGGACGCTCGGCGCGGTCGCGTACGTCCCGTTCGGGTCGGTGATCCAGTCGCGGTAGTAGGCGAACGCGGGTCCGGTGTCGGTGCCGTCCTTCTTGTGCAGATACCGGTCGAACCAGGAGAGCACCCGGCGCCCGACGTAGCTGGTCTCCAGGTTCCCCTCGGAGAGGTTGAGTTCACCGGCGGCCGGGTCGGTGAGGCCGCCGCTGTGGCCCCAGGACTGCCAGATCATCTTGGCGGTGGTGCCCTGGGCGGCGAGCGTGTCGTAGGTCGCCTTGGCCTCGTTCAGGTTGAACAGCGAGTCGGCCTGCCCCTGCACGAGCAGCGTCGGCGCCTTCACCTGCTTCAGGTACGACACCGGGGACACGCTGCGGGCGTAGGAGAGGAGCCGCTGGGTCTCTGCTGCCGGGTAGCGGCCGGAGTTGAGCGTGCGGATGGTGGCGCAGGCGTCGTCGACGAAGTGCAGACAGCCGAGCTTGTTGATCCGGGACGGGTCGAGGGACGGCGAGAGCAGCGGCTGCCCTTCGCCCATGAGGTAGAACCCGTTGGTCCACTGCCACTTGAAGGCGCCGGGGACGTCGGCGGCCTCCGGGCCCTGCGCGTTCTGCGGGTCGAGGGAGTACGCGAGGTCGTTCCAGGTGATCAGTGGGACGAGGGCGTCGACGCGGTGGTCGACGGCGGCCGTGGCCAGCTGGATGGCGCCGCCGTAGGAACCGCCGATCATGCCGACGCGGGGGTCGCCCTTCTTGTCGGCGGTGACGTAGTCGATCTTCGTGCCGTCGTCGGCGGCGCGGGTGCCGGCGAGGAGGTCGACGAGGGCGGAGGCGGCCTTGCCGTCGATACGGGGGTCGTCGAGCGAGATCAGGCAGCCGGACTTGCCGAAGCCGAGGCCCGAGTAGGCGAGCGCGACGTAGCCACGCTGTGCGAAGGCCTTGGCGCTCGCGTCGGTGGAGCCGTCCGCTTTGCTGCCGCCGAAGCCGTTCGTGGTCAGTACGGCGGGGGCGGGGTGCGCGGCGTCGACGCCGGCGGGGCGGTAGAGGTCGGCGTCGACGGTGCAGGTCCGCTCCGCGGTGCGGACGGTGATCTTCAGGGGGGTCGGGGTGACGGGTGCGGGGGTGGTGTCTGCACTGGCGGGTGCGGCCAGGGTTGCCGCGGCGGATACGGCGGCCAGGGCGGCGGCGAGCGTGAGGCGGGATCTGAGCACGGCTACCTCCACGGTGTGCCTTACCGGCGGGTAACGGTAAGTCCGGAGCCATCGTGTGGCACGTGTCAGCAAGGGGCAAGAACCCTGCCGGGTGAATCTCCGTCCAACGCCACGGGGCTCCGCCCCGGACCCCGCTGGCTCTCGTCCGACGGCGGGGCTTGAGAGTGCCGACCGAGCCTTGGGCAATCTGCCGCCTTGGGCGGCATGGTGGGCAAGGCGGCACCCCGGTGCCGCGCAACAGGCCGGTGGCCACGGCCACGGGTCAGGTCAGAGCCGGTACGTCGAGCGTCAACGTTCCCGCGGCCGCGCCCAGTTCACCCGCCGCGCCCATCGGCACCGTCAACGCCCCCTCGCAGTGGCCGAAACCGAACTCCTCCGCCACCGGTACCCCGAGCCCGCCCAACCGATCCACCAGAAGCCCGCGCAGCGGCTCGCAGTCCGACCACGAGCCGAGCAGGATCCCGGCCACACCGTCCAGCAGCCCCCCACGCAGGAGTTGGGTCAGGTAGCGGTCGATCCGGTACGCCTCCTCGCCCACGTCCTCCAGGCACAGCAGCCCACCCCGCACCGAGCCCCGCGCCCCCGCCGTGCCGAGGTCCGCCGCGAGCAGCGACAGGCAGCCGCCGAGGGTGACACCGCGCGCCGTGCCGGGCACCAGGACACCGTGGCCCTCACCCGCGGAGATCACCCGCACCGTCTCGGGCTCGAACAGCGTCGCCCGCAGATGTTCCTGGGCCCGCGGGTTCTTGAGGAAGTCGGCCGTGGCGACCATCGGCCCGTGCAGCGTGCCCACCCCGAGCCGTACCGCGAACGCCTCGTGCAGCGCGGTGATGTCGCTGTAGCCGACGAAGACCTTGGGCCGGGCCGCACGCATCGCTTCCCAGTCGAGGAGGTCGACCATCCGCTGCGCACCGTAGCCACCGCGAGCGCAGAGGACGGCGTCCACGTCCGGGTCGCACCAGGCCCGCTGGAGGTCCGCGGCACGGTCGGCGTCCGCGCCCGCCAGGTAGTCGAACTCCCCGTGCGTGTCCAGGACATGGGGTGCCACGACCGGTTCCAGGTCCCAGCCTCGCAAGATGTCCAGGCCGGTCTGGAGCGCGTCCTCAGGGACCGGGCCGCTGGGGGCGACCACGGCGACCCGCGCGCCCGGAGCCAGCCGCTCCGCGCGGCGCAGTGGCCTCACTTGGCCAGCTCAAGAGTGGGGATGCCGCCCACCTGGATCGTGAACACCTGGGCGTACAGGGAGAGTTCAGCCTCCAGGGCACGCACCAGCGTGTCCGCACGGCGGAATCCGTGGCCTTCGCCCTCGAAGGCGATGTACGCGTGCGGCACCCGGCGCCCCTCTCTCGCCACCCGCTCCAGGAACCGCTCGCACTGGACGGGCGGGCAGATCACGTCGTCGAGGCCCTGGAGGATCAGGAACGGCGCCGAGAGGCGGTCGGCGTGCTCGGCGGGCGAGCGCTCCGCGTAGCGCGCGGGCACCTCGGCGAGCGGGCCGACGAGCGACTCCAGGTACCGGGACTCGAAGTCGTGGGTCTCCCCCTCGGCCCAGCCGGCGAGGTCGAGGATGGGATAGCTGATCGTTCCGCAGGCGTAGACGTCCGTGCTGGTCAGGGAGGCCGCGCTGGTCCAGCCTCCGGCGCTGCCGCCGCGGATGGCGAGCCGCTCGCGGTCGGCGGTGCCCTCTTCGGCGAGGGCCAGCGCGACGGCCGCGCAGTCCTCGACGTCGACGACGCCCCACTGCTCGCGCAGCCGGTTGCGGTACTCCCGCCCGTACCCGGTCGAGCCGCCGTAGTTGACCTCGGCGACGCCGATGCCGCGGGAGGTGAAGTAGGCGATTTCCAGGTCGAGTACGAGGGGCGCGTGGCTGGTGGGGCCGCCGTGCGCCCACACGACGTACGGCGGGAGCTCGTCGTCGGCGGCCACGTGGGTGGGGCTGTGCGGCGGGTAGATGTGGGCGTGGACGTCCCGCCCGTCGGGGCCGGCGAAGACGCGGATCTGCGGTTCCGGGTAGTACACGGGGTCGACCGGGTCGTCGTGCGCGGCGCCGATCACGCGCGTGTGCCCGGTGCCGGTGTCGAGCTCGACGACCTCGGGCGCGGTGCGCGGGCTCGCGGCGACGCCGACGACGCGGCTGCCGTGCACCGCGAGCGTGGCCGACCACGCGGTCCAGGGGCCGGCCGTGTCGACGACCTCGCCGGTCTCCGGGTCGAGGATGCCGAGCGCGGTGGCGCCGACGCCGTGCACGACGGCGATCAGCCCGGCCTCCAGCGGCTTGAACCAGCTCAGGCCGAGCTTCCACATCGGCCCGCCGAACTCCTCGTCGCGGGCGCACAGCGGCCGGGCTCCCCCGCGCGGGGCTTCCCGCCCGCTGGGCAGGTCGAGCCGGTACAGGTTCCACCAGCCGCTGCGGTCGCTGGAGAACAGCAGGCCGCCGTCGAGCGCCCACTCGGCCTGGCAGACGGATTCCTCGACGCCGCCCGCGACGGTCTGCGGCGGGCCGAAGGTGCCGTCGTCGGCGATCTCCGCGAGCAGCAGTTCCGTGCCGTCCCACGGCATCCGCGGGTGGTCCCAGGCGATCCACGCGGCGCGCCGCCCGTCGGGCGAGAGCCGGGCGGTCGTGACGAACCGGTGGGCGTCGTCGGTCAGTTCGCGCACCGCGGCCCGGTCTCCGGCCGCCGAACCGTCGAGCGGTACGGCCGCGACCAGACGTCGCAGGTCGCCGGGGCCCTCGCCGGTGAACTCCTCCAGGACGCACCACACTTCGCCGCGCTCGACGTGCAGCTGCGGGTCGACCCAGCGCAGTCCGCCACCGATGTCCGAGACGGGGGTGAGCGGGCGCGGCTCGGCGCCGGGGGCGTCGGGCTCGTAGGCGTACAGGCGCTGGTCGGCGAAGTTCACGAAGACGACGAGGGCGCCGCGGGGGTCCTCGGGGCGCTCGGCCCCGGCCCAGGGGCGGCCGCCGTACTCGATGACGCGGCTGCGCACGTTCCACGGCGCGGGCAGCACCGACCGCTCGGTGCCGTCGGCGAGGCGGCGCACCAGGGCGCGGCGGCCCGACTCGGTGGGCCGGGGTTCGGTCCACCAGGCCTCGGGGCCGACGAAGCCGACGTACTCGGGCTGCCCGTCGTGGGCCGCCGCCAGCCGGGCGTCGATCGGCGACGGCCAGGATCCGTACTCTCGCGTGTGCAGCATGTCGTCCCCGCCCCGCATTTGTCCGGTGTCCCCCATGTTCTTCGCGTCCGCCATCTTTTCCTAGTCCGTGTTCCTGCGGGTGTTTCCACTGATATGTGTGCGGGGTGGCTCAGGCCGTGCGGAGGAATCTGTCGAGCACGCGCACTCCGAAGTGCAGCGCCTCCACCGGAACCCGCTCGTCCACGCCGTGGAACAGTGCCTGGTAGTCGAAGCCCTCGGGCAGCTTGAGCGGGGCGAAGCCGTAGCCGGTGATGCCGAGCCGGGAGAACTGCTTGGCGTCGGTGCCGCCCGACATGCAGTACGGCACGACGTGGCCCTCGGGCGCGAACTCCTCGACGGCCGCCCGCATCCGCGCGTACGTGGGCGAGTCGACCGGCGCCTGGAGCGCGACCTCGCGGTGGTGGTACTCCCAGTCGACGTCGGGCCCGGTGAGCTGGTCGAGGGTGGCCTTGAACTCGTCCTCGCCGCCCGGCAGATAGCGCCCGTCGACGTGCGCCGTGGCGTCCCCCGGAATGACGTTGATCTTGTAACCGGCGGACAGCATCGTCGGGTTGGCGCTGTTGCGGACCGTCGGCTCGACCAGGGCGGCGGCCGGGCCGAGCGCCGCGAGCAGCGCGTCCACGTCGAAGTCCGGCGCGTCCACGTCGGCCCGGATGCCGTACAGCGCGGCCATCTCCGTCAGCGCGGCGCGCACCGTCGGGGTGAGGCGCACCGGCCACTCGTGCGCGTCGATGCGGGCGACCGCGGCGGCGAGCCGGCCCACCGCGTTGGCCTTGTTGACCTTGGAGCCGTGTCCTGCCTTGCCGCGCGCGGTGAGCTTCAGCCAGCCGGTGCCGCGCTCGCCCGCCGCGATCGGGTACAGCTGCCTGCCGCTGCCGTCGTGGAAGGTGAAGGCTCCGGACTCGCTGATGCCTTCGGTACAGCCTTCGAAGAGGCCGGGGTGCTGGTCGGCGAGGAAGCCCGAGCCGTCCTCGGCGCTGGCCTCCTCGTCGGCGGTGAAGGCGATGACGATGTCGCGCCGGGGCCGGAATCCGACGCGCGCCCACTGGCGTACGGTCGCCAGGATCATCGCGTCCATGTTCTTCATGTCGACCGCGCCGCGGCCCCACACGACGCCGTCGCGCACTTCCCCGGAGAACGGGTCCACGCTCCAGTCGGCCGCCTCGGCGGGCACGACGTCCAGGTGCCCGTGGACGAGCAGGGCGTCGGCCGTCGGGTCGGTGCCCTCGATGCGGGCGACGACGTTGCCGCGGCCCGCGGTGCGCTCCAGGATCGTCGGCTTCAGTCCGGCCTCGGACAGCTTCTCGGCCGCGTACTCGGCGGCGGGCCGCTCCTGGCAGTCGCCTCCGCCGCGGTTCGTGGTGTCGATGCGGATCAGCTCGGAGGTGAACGCGACGACCTCGTCGAGCGCCTGTTGGTCCACGGTCCCGAGAGAGCTCACGGTCTGCTCAGCCATACTGTTCCTCCACCGCGGCCGAGGCGATCGTGGTGACCGCCTTGAAGGTGCGGATGCCCTCGTACATGGTCTCGTGGGTGTACGCGATCTTCCGCTCGCCGACCTGGCGCACGCCCGGCACGACGGTCGAGGCCATCGCGAGGTGCTCGGCGTCGAACTCCACCTGGATCGTGAACGGGCCCGCCTGCACCGGCTCGTGGCGCACCGCGATGGACGCGGCGTCCTTGGCGGCGGACCGGATGTCGGCGGCGGTGCGCGCGGGGGTGCGGCACACGGCCGCGTACCGGGAGACATGGTCCTTGACGGCGACCTTGCGGGCCTCGGGGGCGTACCCGAGCGCGTCGTCGCACGCGTGGTCGTCGCCGGTGACGAGGACGACGGGCACCCCGTACTCGGCCACCACGTGCGCGTTCAGCAGGCCCTCGCTCGCCCGTACGTCGTTGACCCAGACGCCCGTGATCTGGTTCGCCAGGTAGGTGTGCGCGAGCACACCCTCCATGCCGGCGCCCGCGTGGTAGCCGATGAACGCGATGGCGTCGACGTCGCCGTGCTGGACGCCCTCCACCATGGACAGCGACTTGTGCCGCCCGGTGAGCATTTCCACCCGCTCGTCGAGCTGTTCGAGCAGCAGATTGCGCATCGTCCAGTGCGCCTCGTTGATCAGCACCTCGTCGGCGCCGCCGTCGAAGAAGCCGAGCGCCGCCGCGTTCACGTCCGACGTGAACATGGAACGGCAGCGCTCCCACTGCGGTGTGCCGGGGAGGACGTCCGCGGGCCACGTAACGCCCGTGGCGCCCTCCATGTCGGCGCTGATGAGGATCTTCATGGCCAGAACCGTACGCGGATCCGTACGAACCGCACCAGCCCTGTGGGCTGTGTCTCCCCGGGGGACGACCCCCGGACCCCCGGCCGGATAAGCAGGCCCCCTCACCAGCGACGATCCTGCGGCACGGGCCGGTGGCGGCAGGCTCGACCGGCTGCCGGCGCGACGCGGTCAGTCCTCCCGGCCCACCACCAGCCACGTCGACGGCAGCTCGATGCGCCCTCCGTCGGCCGAGAAGTCCGTCGTCACGAGCGGCAGCTCACCCGCGGCGAGGACCGTGAGGCCCGCCGAGGTCATGTACTCGGGCACCACCTCGTCCGATACCTCGCCGGGCGCGATGCCGTGCGAGAACACCTCGCCCAGTTTGGGCGGTGGCCCGGCCGGTCCCGACGCGAGTGCCTCCAGGATCGGCCGCGCCCGCTCCGACAGCTCGACCACGAAGCCGCGTCCGCGCTCGCCGACGAGCGCCGCGATCGCGTCGACGAGCAACTGCCGGTCGGTGGGATCGCTCTGGTGCAGCACGCCCCGCATATAGACATTGACGTCGCCCAACTCGGCGTGCAGCGAGCCCATTTGGTCGTTGTCGGTGGCGTCGAGCTCCCGGTAGTCGGCCTGTCCCGCGGGATCGGCCTCGCGGGCCCGGCCGAGGGCGGCCGCCGACAGGTCGGCGCCGACGACTCTCGGGTAACGGTCGGCGAGGAAGCGGGTCTGCGTGCCGTTGCCACAGCCGAGGTCCACCATGGGCAGGCCGGGAGCCGCCAACTCGGGCTCGAACAGGGCGAGATGGAGCCCCGCCGTCAGAGCGGGCTCGGAGTCCCAGAAAACACCGCCCGGCTCGGGCGAGGCGTCCTCCCAGAAACTCTCCCACGCTTCCTTGTAGCGCTCGCTCACGCTCATGGAACCCTCCCCAGGGTGCGGCAGCCGAAGTGTCAGATCGGTCTACCGCTCCGGGACACGCCCCACAAGCACGCCGTACGCACCTTCACCGGGACGACGCGGAAAGTTCGAACCACACGGTCTTGCCCGTCGCGGTGCGGCTCGTGCCCCACGCGCGCGAGAGCCGCGCCACCACGCGCAGACCCCGCCCGAACTCGTCGCCAGGACCCGCGTTCAGCAGCGTCGGCAGGGCGTGCTCGGTGTCCTCGACCTCGCACAGCAGCGTCCCGGAGCGCACCAGACGCAGCTGCACCGGGCCGCCGCGCGCATGGCAGACGGCATTGGCGACGAGTTCGCCCACGATCTGCTCCGCGGAGTCCGAGATCCCCGGCAGGCCCCACAGCGCGAGCTGATCGCGCACGAGACCACGCGCGCGTGGCACCTCCGCGGGCTCCGGGTCGAAGGTCCAGTGGGCGACGTCGTCCCCCGCGAACCCGTTGAGCCGCGCGAGCAGCAGGGCCACGTCGTCCTTGCGGCCGCCCCTCGTCGCCAGCGTGCGGATGATGGTGTCGCAGGCGTCGTCCATCGACGCGGCCGGGTGGGCGGCGGACTCGCAGAGCGCCGCGAGCCCCACACCGATGTCCTCGCCGCGCACCTCCACCAGGCCGTCCGTGCACATCACCAGGCGGTCGCCGGGCGCGACCGGGACCCGTACGGACTCGAAGGGCACGCCACCGACGCCGATCGGCGCGCCCGTGGGCAGTTCGAGCAGTTCGCTGCCGCCATCGGCGGCGCGTACGAGCACCGGCGGGATGTGCCCGGCGTTGGCGATGTGCAGCTCGCCCGCGATGGGGTCGTAGACGGCGTACAGACACGTCGCGAGGTAGTTGTCGCCAAGGCGCTGCGCCAAGTCGTCGAGATTGCGCAGGAGTTGGGCGGGCGGCAGGTCGAGCGCCGCCATGGTCTGCACGGCGGTCCGTAACTGGCCCATCATGGCAGCCGAGTTGAGCCCGTGCCCCATGACGTCGCCCACGACGAGCGCGGTGCGCGCGCCCGGCAGCTTGATGGAGTCGAACCAGTCGCCGCCGACCCGCCCCAGGAGCGTGCCCGGCAGATAGCGGGTGGCGATGTCACAGCCCGGCATGTGCGGCTCGATGTGCGGCAGCATGCTGTCCTGGAGCGTCTCGGCGACGGCCTCCTGGTAGGTGTACATGCGCGCGTTGTCGAGTACGAGGCCGGCTCGCGCGGCGAGTTCGGCGCCGGTCGCGCGGTCCATGTCGTTGAAGACGGGCCGCTCCTGGTGGCGCAGCAGGATCATGAACCCCAGGACGACATTGCGCGCCTTCAGCGGCACCACCAGCATCGACCGGTGGTTGATCAGCGGCCGGATGTCGCGCTTCTCGAACTGCGACGCGATCGCGTTGCCCATCTCCTCCGAGATGTACGGCACGAGGACCGGGTCGCCGCTGGTCATGCACTGGAAGAACGGGGTGTGCACCGGGAAGGGCATGGACTCGCCCACCGGTACGACATCGTCCCACCGGCCCGGTTCGTCGGTGTGCTCCAGGGCGACGCGGTGCCACATCGTGGTGGCGTCGGGCGCGCCCTCCGGGAAGCCCTCGCCCGCGACGACCTGTTCGCGCAGGTACGTGCCCGCCACGTCGGTGAAGCGCGGCACCACCGCGCGGCTGACCTCGACGATGGTGCGGGACAGGTCGAGGGACGAACCGATGCGCCCGCTCACCTCGTTGAGGAATTCGAGACGGTCGCGCACGGCCGCGTATTCGATGTCCTCCGCGTCCTCGGCGTCCTCTGCGTCGTCGAGCGGTGTGCGCGGGGACGGCACGCCCAGCGCGGTGGCGCGGGCGGCAGCCGCGCGGCGCGCCTTGCGCTCGGTGCGCCTGGACACGCCCCAGTCCGGGGTGACGGGGATCCGGTCGTGCTGACTGAACTCCAGGACCGGATAACCGAGTTCGAGCACCTGTGACACGATCCGCGCGCTCTCGGAGACGCTCATGCTCGGCAGGATCTCGGGCAGCTTGCGCGCCAGTTCGTCCGCCGCCGGGAAGTCCGTGTGCAGCGCGAAGGCTGGGGCTATGCGCTCGGCCTCCGGCCCCTCGTCGCCGCCCAGCCTGCGGGCGTCGGCGGCCAGCACGAGCAGCCGCTCGGGGCCCGGGCCCACCAGGGGGTACGCCCACCACAGGACGTCGATGCGGTCGCGGGGCTCCGCGCTGGTGTCGAGGCGGGCCCGCCCCGCGGCCGGGTAGGACAGCTGTCCGCCGAGCGACTCCTCCAAGTCGTGCGGCGCGGGGCCCTGTTGCGGGAGCGCGCCGGAGACCGGCAGCAGATCGGCGGCGGGGCGGCCCACCGCGTCCTCCTTGGGCGGGCCGAAGAGGCGGCGGGCGCCGCTGCTCCAGTGCGAGACGCGGCCCGCGTGGTCGACCAGGACGACGGCGAGCGGAACGCGGCCCTGCGGGGCTTGACCGGTGCCGTCCATCGCCGCGTTCCTTCCCTCCGGCACGCCGGGGGTGGGTGCCGCCTCTTTCCACGGTACGGCTCCGCCGGGGAACGGGGGGCTTCTTGGCGGTAATTGGAGTGCGCCCCTTGACTTCCCCGTTGCGGCTGTCCGTCCTCCGCCCCCGGGGCTCCGCCCCGGACCCCGCGCCTCAAACGCCGGCGGGGCTTGATTTGTCCCCGTCTCAGTCCTCGTGGCCCAGTTGGAGGTCGCGGTCGGTGCGGGTGCCGCCGGGGACCTGGAGGACCGTGGCGACCGGGGGGTAGCCCGCCGCGATCACCGTGTACTCGCCGGAGGCCAGGTCGACGAAGCGGAACGTGCCGTCCGGGCCCGTCGTCAGGGTGTCCACCACGTTGCCCGCGACATCGAGCAGCGTCACCCGCGCGTCCTCCACCGGGCGGCCGTCACCCGCCCGCACCGTCCCCCGCAGCATCGCCCCTCCCGCGAGCTCCACGTCCTGGCGGGTCTCGCGGGAGGCCATCACCGTCACCGGGAGCGCGGCGGGCCGGAACGCCGGGGCGCTGGCGGCCAGGGTGTACTCGCCGGCCACCAACTCCGCGATGACGTAGGTGCCTTCGCGGCCGGAGCGGGTCGTCGACACGACCTCGCCGTGCACGTTCGTCAGCGTCACGATCGCTTCGCGGACGGGGGTTCCGTCCGCCGTGAGCACCGAACCGGCCAGGCGACCCGCGCCGCCGAGGACCACGTCCAGGTCCACCGGGCGCTCGCCGACCGTGACCGTCACGGCCTGCGGCTGGTGGCCACCGGCCGCCGCGATCAGGACGTACGAACCGGTGCCCGGGGTCGCGAGCGCGTACCGGCCGTCGTCACCGCTCGCGCCGCGGCCGATCTGGGAGCCGCCGATGTCGATGAGGGTGAGCGCGGCGCGCGGCACGGGGGTGCCGTCGGAGTGCCGTACGGTCCCGCAGACCGGGACCCCGGCGGCGTACGCGGTGGTGCGCTCCTGCGAGGGAATGACGCGGGTCTCGGAGCCGGCTGAACTGGACAAGAGAGGGGTCTCCTTGAGGAAGAAGGCGAGGAGCAGGCCCAGGACGAGGACCGGCACCAAGTAGAGGAAGATCCGGGGCATCGCGTCGGCGTACGCCTCGATGTACGGGGTGCGCAGTGCCGCGGGCATCGCGTGCACGAGCTGCGGGGTGATGGACTCGGCGTCGGGCAGGCGCCCGCCGCTGGGGACCCGGTCGGCGAGGGAGTCGGCGAGCCGGTTCGCGAAGAGCGTGCCGAAGATCGCGGCGCCGACGCTGCCGCCGATCTGCCGGAAGTAGTTGTTGGCGCTGGTGGCGGTGCCGAGGTCCGAGGGACGTACGGAGTTCTGCACGGCGAGCACGAGGACGGGCATGATCAGGCCGATGCCCGCGCCCAACACCGCCATGTGGATGCTGTATTCGAGGCGGGGGGTGTCGGCTTCGAGGCGGGAGAGGAGGTACATGCCCGCCGTCGAGAGCGCGCCGCCCAGGATCGGGTAGAGCTTGTATCGGCTCGTGTGGCTGATGAGTTGGCCGGAGACGATGGAGGCGACGACCACCCCGCCCATCATGGGCAGCATCAGCAGACCGGACTCGGTCGCGGACGCTCCGTCGACCATCTGGAGGAACGTCGGCAGATAGCTCGCCGCGCCGAACAGCGCGACGCCGACGACCATGCCGACGAGGCCACTGATGTTGAACACCGAGTCGCGGAACAGCCGCAGCGGGATGAGGGGTTCGGCGGCGAACCTCTCGGCGAGGAGGAAGAGGAGCGTCGAGGCGAGGGCGCCCGCGCCGAGCCCGATGATGACGCGGTCGCCCCACTCGTACTCGGTCCCGCCCCAACTGGTCAGCAGGACAAGGCAGGTGGAGGCGGTGGCCAGCAACAGCGCGCCCAGGACGTCGAGTCGGGGCTTCTTCGTGGGCTTGGGGAGCTTGAGGACGACGGCCGTGACCGCGAGGGTGAGCAGGCCGAACGGGACGTTGATGTAGAAGCACCAGCGCCAGGAGAGGTGGTCGGTGAAGTAGCCGCCGAGCAGCGGGCCCGCGACCGAGGCGAGGCCGAACGCGGCTCCGATCAGGCCCATGTAGCGGCCGCGTTCGCGCGGCGGCACGATGTCACCGATGATCGCCTGCACACCGATCATGAGACCGCCCGCGCCGACGCCCTGGAGGGCGCGGAACGCGATGAGTTGGTCCATCGTCTGCGCGCGGCCCGCGAGCGCGGAGCCGATGACGAAGACGACGATCGCGAACTGGAAGACGCCCTTGCGGCCGAAGAGGTCGCCGAGCTTTCCGTAGATCGGCAGGCCGATGGTCGAGGTCAGCAGGTAGGCGGTGATCGCCCAGGACATCTTGTCCAGGCCGTGCAGTTCGCCGACGATCCGGGGCAGCGCCGTGGCGACGATCATCTGCTCCAGGGCGGCGAGCAGCAGCGCCAGCATCAGGCTGACGAAGACCATGCGCACGCGGCGCGGGCTGAGCCCGTGGCCGGGCAACTCGGCGGGTTCCGCGGGCCGTTGCGGCTCCTGCGGGAGATCGGACCGGGGATCGGGCGGGGCCACCGGCTCCCCGGCCGGATCGGTCACCAGTGTCACCGTGCCCACCTGCAGCTCCCCTCGTCGCCCTTGCGGCCATTTCTCGCATTACGCGACAACTGGGGGCAAGCGCGACGAGTCGCTGTCCAGGTGGGCCGGATCGACGTATCCGCCGGTAGGAGCCCTACGGCGTACAACGGCGGCAAAACGAGAACCACTCGAAACGGTGAGCGGCGAATCAGTGCGCGAGGGTCACAACTACGCGCGCACGCGGGTCACTTCTCGACTTCGGTCGCGAGCCCCGCGAGCACGGCGTCGTAGATGCGGCCGAGGCCCTTGGGGGCGAAGGTCTTCTCGAAGAAGCCGCCGATGCCGCCCGCGCCGTTCCACACGGTCGTGACGACGACGCGGGACTGTCCGTCGCCGGCGGGCGTGACGCGCCACGTCGTGACCATCGAGGAGTTGCGGTCCTTCTCGACGAGCTCGCCGTCGGTCGGCTCGGTCACGTCGAGCAGGCAGTCGCGCACGCGCTTGCTGGTGGCCTGGAGCTTCCAGTGCACGAGCGTGCCCTCGCCGTCGCCACCCTCGCGCACCTCGTACTCGCTGTACTGCTCGGGGAGCATCTTCGCGCGCGTGCCGCTGTAGTCGGCGAGGGCGTCGAAGACGTCGTCCGGCTTGGCGGCGACGACACGTTCCGTGGTGGCCTCGACCTGCGCCATGACTCTTCCTCCAGCAATTGGTTCTTCAGGGGCCGCCTGGACCGGCCCATGAGCGGTGTCAAGACAACCACCCTCTGTACCGGCCGCCCAAATCGGGGCCCGGCCCCACGTCGGGCCCAGACCGCTCGCACGATCAAGGGAACATGTGTTCTATTCTGTGGTCAGTGCTATCGAGGAGGCGTCATGCGCTGGGAGAACCTCACGGACGAGCCCACCGATCACGGGCGAGCCCGGGACGCCGCGCTGTTCGGCGCGGACGCGGTCGTGAGCCGCACCTTCGACACCCCCGAGTTCGCGGGCGTCACATTCCACGAGATCAGGGCCCGGTCGATCGTGAACCGGGTGCCGGGGGCGTCCCGGATGCCGTTCGAGTGGACCGTCAATCCGTACCGTGGCTGTACTCACGCGTGCGTCTACTGCTTCGCCCGCAACACCCACCGCTATCTCGACCTCGACACCGGGCTCGGCTTCGACAGCCAGATCGTGGTGAAGGTGAACGCGCCGCAGCTGCTGCGCCACCATCTCGCCTCGCGCCGCTGGCACGGCGAGCACATCGCGATGGGCACGAACGTCGACTGCTATCAACGAGCCGAAGGCCGCTACCAGTTGATGCCCGGCATCATCGAGGCGCTGCGCGACTACGCGAACCCGTTCTCGATCCTGACGAAGGGCACGCTGATCCTGCGCGACCTGCCGCTGCTTCGCCAGGCGGCCGAGGTGACGGACGTCGGGATCTCGGTGTCGGTCGGCTTCGTGGACCGGGAGCTGTGGCGCACCGTCGAGCCGGGCACGCCCGCGCCCGAGCGCCGCCTCGATGTCGTACGCGCGCTCACCGACGCGGGCATCGACTGCGGGGTCCTGATGGCCCCGGTGATCCCCTTCCTGGGCGACCACCCCGACCAGCTGCGGGCGACGGTCCGCGCCATCGCCCAGGCGGGCGCGACGTCCGTGACCCCGCTGGTCCTGCACCTGCGCCCCGGCGCCCGCGAGTGGTTCATGGGCTGGCTGGCGCAGCACCACCCGCACCTGGTGCGGCGCTACGAGCGGCTGTACGCGGAGGGCGCCTACGCCCCGAAGTGGTACCAGCGGCGCGTGACCCGCCAGGTCCACGAACTGGCCGAGGAGTTCGGCATCGGCCCGTCCCGGGCGGCCGCGCCCCGCCGCATCCCCGTACGCGAGGAGGAGCCGACCGCCGAGGCCCCGACCCAGCTCACCCTGCTGTGAGGACGGCCGCCCGACACGCCTCCCGCCTCACCCCCGCGGCAGTCTCGCCAGCGCCGCCTCCGCCGCCATCGCGAGGCGCTGGTGCGTGGCCGCCTCCTTCAGTACGTCGCGGGCCCGCGGGTCGGCGAGGCTGCCCAGGCCCTCCACACAGGCCAGTGCCACCTTGCGGTACGGGTCGTGCGGGACGAGGCGGCGACGGAGCGTGGCGATCAGGGCCGGGGCGGACTCCGGGGCGCGGAGCTGGGTGAGGAGGCGGACGGGGTGCAGGGCGTAGGCGACGCGGAGCTCGTTCGTCGCCAGGGCCGCGGCCGCCCGCGCCGTACGCGGGTCGCCCAGCGCGGCCAGCGCCCGCGCCGCCGCGGCGCAGCGCTGCGGGTCACGGTGGTTGAGCAGCAGGACGAGGGCTTCGAAGGCGCGGCCGTCACCCGCTGTGCCGAGCCGGTACGCCGCCAGCTCCCGCGCCCACAGCGGCTGCTGCGGCGCGGTCAGCACCGCCGCCAGCTCATCCCTGTCGTGGGTGGCGGCCAGCTGCTCGAACGCGGGCGTTCCGCCGGATTCCTTCCGAATGCGTTCCGTTACCGTTCGCGACTCTTCGTCCATGACGTCGAGGGTAGACGCGCACGGCCTGCGGCGACGTAGATCACAGCGACCTTTCAACAGTGGGGACTGGCGCGCTCGTTACTCGCTGGTTAAGCTCAGGTGAGCGGGGCATACTTCCCGCAGCACTGCTCGCGCGGCCTGGTGACGCAGCCGTCGTGAGTGTCAGTCGGTTCGGTACCCGTGTGTACCGCAGTACGGCTCGGCCCCGGGACAGGGCCGCCGGTTCGATTCAACTCCCGCACTGCTCACGCCTGTTGGCGACCCGCGCGCATTCCGCGCCTGTCGGCTCGCGTGCGTGCGGCGGATCAGTCGCAGCAGTCCTCACCCTCATTCTCTGGAGTTCCCAGATGGACGCTCCCCTGTCCCGTATCTCTACCGTGGCCGTCGTCGGCCTCGGCACCATGGGCACCGGCATCGCCGAGGTCCTGGCCCGTGCCGGGCGCGAGGTCGTCGGCATCGACATCAGCGAGTCCGCCACCGCCCAGGCCGTGGCGTCCCTGGAGGCCTCGACGGCGCGTGCGGTGCGCCGCGAGCACCTCACCGAGCAGCAGCGGGCGGACCTGCTCGCCCGCTTCCGTACGTTCACCGACCTTCAGGCAGCGGCCGAGGCCGACCTGGTGATCGAGGTCGTCCCGGAGTCGTACGAGATCAAGCAGCAGGTGTTCCGCGAGCTCGACGGCATCGTGCGCCCCGACACCGTCCTCGCGACCGGCACCAACGCGCTCTCGGTGACCCGGCTCGCCGCCGATTCGGCGCGGCCCGAGCGCGTTCTCGGCCTGCACTTCTTCAATCCGGCGCCGGCGATGAAGCTCGTCGAGGTGGTCTCCAGCGTGCTGACCGCGCCGGCCGCCGTCGCCACGGTCACCGATCTCGCCATCGAGCTGGGCAAGGACCCGGTGGCGGTCGGCGACCGGCCCGGCTTCGTCGCCGACGGGCTGCTCTTCGGCTACCTCAACCAGGCCGCCGCCATGTACGAGGCCAAGTACGCCTCGCGCGAGGACATCGACGCCGCGATGAAGCTGGGCTGCGGCCTTCCGATGGGCCCGCTGGCGCTGCTCGACCTGATCGGCGTCGACACGGCGCGCACCGTGCTCGACGCCATGTACGCCGAGTCGCACGACCGGCTGCACGCCCCGGCCCCGGTCCTCAAGCAGCTCAGCGAGGCGGGTCTGACCGGGCGCAAGGCGGGCCGCGGCTTCTACACGTACGAGGCGCCGGGCAGCTCCGTCGTGGTGCGTGACGCACTCACGCCGCTGAGCGACGCGATCACCGGCCCCTCCCGCACCGTCCGCTCCGTCGGTGTCGCGGGCTCGGGGACGATGGCCTCCGGGATCGCCGAGGTGTTCGCGAAGGCCGGGTACGAGGTGGTCCTCGCGGCCCGCAGCGAGGAGAAGGCGGAGGCGGCCAAGTCCCGTATCGGCAAGTCGCTTCGGCGCTCCGTCGACAAGGGCCGGATGACCGCCGAGAACGCCGAGCAGGCGCTCGCGCGCGTCTCCCCCGCCGGTTCCTACGACGCGTTCGCCGATGTCGATCTGGCGCTGGAGGCCGTCGCCGAGGACCTCGACGTCAAGCGGCAGCTGTTCGCGACGTTCGACAAGGTCTGCAAGCCGGGCGCGATCCTCGCGACCACGACCTCCTCGCTGCCCGTCGTCGCCTGCGCCCGCGCGACCTCGCGCCCGCAGGACGTCATCGGGATGCACTTCTTCAACCCGGCCCCGGCGATGAAGCTGGTCGAGGTCGTGCGCACGGTGCTCACGTCCGACGAGGTGCACGCCACCGTCCGCGAGCTGACGCAGAAGATCCGTAAGCACCCCGTGGACTGCGGGGACCGGGCCGGGTTCATCGTGAACGCGCTGCTCTTCCCGTACCTGAACAACGCGATCAAGATGGTCCAGGAGCACTACGCGACGCTCGACGACATCGACGCCGCGATGAAGCTCGGCGGCGGCTACCCGATGGGCCCGTTCGAACTGCTCGACGTGGTGGGCCTGGACGTCTCCCTCGCCATCGAGCGCGTGCTGCACCGCGAGTTCCGCGACCCGGGCCTCGCACCCGCACCGCTCCTGGAGCACCTGGTGGCCGCGGGCTGCCTCGGCCGCAAGACGGGCCGTGGTTTCCGCGAATATGCCAAGCGCTGATTCGTCCGGGGAGGCGGCATCCGGTTGGGGTGGGCTGTTCGGGGAGCCGGGCGGCCCGCTGACCGGGGCACCACCGGGCACGTACATGCAGTACGTTCGGGGCATGCCCAAGGCCGACCAGTCCTCTCGTACCTCCGCCACGCCCGACGCCCCGGAGAGCGCCGCGGGCAATCGGGCCGCCGCCCAGCGGCTCAAGATGCGCCGTGAGCTCGCGGCGGCGGCGATGGAACTCTTCGCCACGAAGGGGTACGAGGCGACGACGGTCGACGAGATCGCCGCGACCGCCGGGGTCGCCCGGCGCACGTTCTTCCGGCACTTCCGTTCCAAGGAAGAGGCGATCTTCCCGGACCACGACGACACCCTGGTGCGCGCGGAGGCCGTCCTGAACGCGGCGCCGCCCCTGGAGCACCCGCTGGACACGGTGTGCCGGGGCATCAAGGAAGTCATGAAGATGTACGCGGGCTCCCCCTCGGTGGCGGTGGCGCGCTACCGGCTCACCCGCGAGGTGCCGACGCTGCGGCAGGCCGAGATCGCCTCGGTCTCCCGCTACGAGCGCCTCTTCACCCGCTATCTCCTCGGCCACTTCGACGAGCAGGACCACCACGACGGCAACGACGACCCGTTGCTCGCCGAGGTGGCCGCCTCCGCCGTCGTCACGGCCCACAACCACGTGCTGCGCCGCTGGCTGCGGGCCGGCGGCCAGGGCGACGTCGAGACCCAGCTCGACCACGCCTTCGCCATCGTGCGCCGCACGTTCGGCACCGGCATCGGCGCCGGCCGCACCCCGGCCGCGCCCTCGGCCCCCGCGCAGGTCTCGCGGAACGGCGAGGTCCTGGTGACGGTGGCCCGCACGGACGCGCCGCTTCCGGAGGTCATGCGCACGATCGAAGAGGCGCTCAGGAACCGGTAGCGGGTCCGGCCCACCTCGAAGGCGCCCCACCTGGCACGCAGTGCCAGGTGGGGCGCCTTTTTCATACCCGTTCCACACCGCCGCCGACCGTGGTGATCGATCATCGATCCCTTCCAGGGCCGGAAACCCGCCCCTGACCTCGCCTGATCGATCATCGCTCACCTGCACGGCAAAAAGTTCACCTGAGCGAAACTAATGGCACGCAGTGCCTTGTGCGCTGTCACGGCGTGTCATACCTTGAAGGTGTCCGGGCGGCCGGCGCACAGAGAACTTCCGTGCGGAGGCTGTCCCCGCGAGGCACGCACGACCGTGATTCGCGCGCCCGGACGCCTGCGTCACAGGCAACCTTCCGCGCCACACCAAGCGCTGCCAGAGCACCACCCCCGCCGAACCGACGGCACACCACCAGCACCACCGCAGCCATCAGCCACATCCCGACTCAGCGTTCCCCTCAAACGCGAAACGCCGGAGGCACCACCGTGAAGGACATCCTGGACGCGATTCAGTCGCAGACCGCCACGTCTGCCGACTTCGCCGCCATGCCGCTCCCCGACTCCTACCGCGCGATCACCGTGCACAAGGACGAGGCGGAGATGTTCGCCGGGCTCGACACCCGCGAGAAGGACCCACGCAAGTCGATCCACCTGGACGACGTGCCGGTGCCCGAACTCGGCCCGGGCGAGGCCCTGGTGGCCGTGATGGCCTCCTCGGTCAACTACAACTCCGTGTGGACCTCGATCTTCGAGCCGGTGTCCACCTTCAGCTTCCTGGAGCGCTACGGCCGCCTCAGCGAACTCACCAAGCGCCACGACCTGCCGTACCACGTCATCGGCTCCGACCTCGCGGGCGTCGTGCTGCGCACCGGACCCGGCGTCAACGCCTGGCACCCGGGCGACGAGGTCGTCGCGCACTGCCTCAGCGTCGAGCTGGAGTCGAGCGACGGCCACAACGACACGATGCTCGACCCCGAGCAGCGCATCTGGGGCTTCGAGACCAACTTCGGCGGCCTGGCCGAGGTCGCACTGGTGAAGTCCAACCAGCTGATGCCGAAGCCGGACCACCTCAGCTGGGAGGAGGCCGCCGCTCCCGGCCTCGTGAACTCCACCGCGTACCGCCAGCTCGTGTCGCGCAACGGCGCCGGGATGAAGCAGGGCGACAACGTCCTCATCTGGGGCGCCTCGGGCGGACTCGGCAGTTACGCCACGCAGTTCGCGCTCGCCGGCGGCGCCAACCCCATCTGCGTCGTCAGCAGCGAGCAGAAGGCCGACATCTGCCGGGCCATGGGCGCCGAGGCGATCATCGACCGCAGCGCCGAGGGCTACAAGTTCTGGAAGGACGAGCACAACCAGGACCCGCGCGAGTGGAAGCGGTTCGGCAAGCGGATCCGTGAACTGACGGGCGGCGAGGACGTCGACATCGTCTTCGAGCACCCGGGCCGCGAGACCTTCGGCGCCTCCGTCTACGTCACGCGCAAGGGCGGCACCATCGTCACCTGCGCCTCGACCTCCGGTTACAACCACGAGTACGACAACCGCTACCTGTGGATGTCGCTGAAGCGCATCATCGGCTCGCACTTCGCCAACTACCGCGAGGCGTGGGAGGCGAACCGGCTGATCTCCAAGGGCAAGATCCACCCGACGCTGTCGAAGGTCTACTCGCTGGAGGACACCGGGCAGGCCGCCTACGACGTGCACCGCAACCTCCACCAGGGCAAGGTCGGCGTCCTCGCGCTCGCCCCCGAGGAGGGCCTCGGCGTGCGCGACCACGAGAAGCGGGCGCAGCACATCGACGCCATCAACCGGTTCCGGAACGTCTGACCTTCCGTCTGAACTCCCGTAGGAGACAGTGCAGATGACTGAGCGCCAGAAGGACCGGCCGTGGCTGATGCGCACGTACGCCGGTCACTCCACGGCCGAGGCGTCCAACGAGCTGTACCGGCGCAACCTCGCCAAGGGGCAGACGGGTCTGTCGGTCGCCTTCGACCTGCCGACCCAGACCGGGTACGACCCCGACCACACCCTCGCGCGGGGTGAGGTCGGCCGCGTCGGCGTCCCGGTGTCCCATCTCGGTGACATGCGGCGGCTGTTCCAGGACATCCCCCTGGAGCAGATGAACACCTCGATGACGATCAACGCCACCGCCATGTGGACCCTGGCGCTCTATCAGGTCGTCGCGGAGGAGCAGGGCGCGGATCTCGCCGCGCTCCAGGGCACGACGCAGAACGACATCGTCAAGGAGTACCTGTCGCGGGGCACCCACGTGTTCCCGCCGGGGCCCTCGCTCCGTCTGACCACCGACATGATCGCGTACACGGTGGCGAACATGCCGAAGTGGAACCCGATCAACATCTGCAGCTATCACCTCCAGGAGGCGGGGGCCACTCCGGTCCAGGAGATCGCCTACGCGATGTCCACCGCCATCGCGGTTCTCGATGCCGTACGCGACTCAGGGCAGGTCCCCGAGGAGAAGTTCGGGGACGTCGTGGCCCGCATCTCCTTCTTCGTGAACGCGGGAGTCCGGTTCATCGAGGAGATGTGCAAGATGCGGGCGTTCGGGCGGATCTGGGACCAGATCACGCGCGAGCGGTACGGCATCGAGAACGCGAAGCAGCGCCGCTTCCGGTACGGGGTGCAGGTCAACTCGCTCGGCCTGACCGAGGCGCAGCCCGAGAACAACGTCCAGCGGATCGTCCTGGAGATGCTGGCCGTGACGCTGAGCAAGGACGCGCGCGCCCGCGCCGTCCAACTCCCGGCCTGGAACGAGGCGTTGGGCCTGCCCCGCCCCTGGGACCAGCAGTGGTCCCTGCGCATCCAGCAGGTCCTCGCCCACGAGAGCGACCTCCTTGAGTACGAGGACATCTTCGCGGGCTCGCACGTCATCGAGAAGAAGGTCGACGAGCTGGTCGCCGAGTCCTTCGCCGAGATCGACCGGATCCAGGAGATGGGCGGCGCCATGGCCGCCGTCGAGTCGGGCTACCTGAAGTCGCACCTCGTGTCGTCGCATGCCGAGCGTCGGGCCCGGATCGAGGCCGGCGAGGAGAAGATCGTCGGCGTCAACATCTACGAGTCGACCGAGCCGAACCCGCTCACCGCCGACCTGGACACCGCGATCATGACGGTGGACCACGACGTCGAGGCCAGGGTCGTCCGCGCCATCGGTGACTGGCGTACGACGCGTGAGGAGTCCTCCGACCGGCAGGGCATGGGCGATCCGTTCCACTACCCGACCACCCGGCAGGCGCTTGAGCGCCTCAAGGAGGCCGCGGCGGGCACGGAGAACCTCATGGAGGCCACCCTCGAATGCGCCCGCTCCGGGGTCACGACCGGCGAGTGGGCGGCGGCGCTGCGCGAGGTGTTCGGCGAGTTCCGCGCCCCCACGGGCGTCTCGTCGGCGCCGGTCGCGGTGACCGCCGAGGAGGGCACGCCGCTCGCGGAGGTCCGCGAGAAGGTCCGCCGCACCGGCGACGAACTGGGCGGCAAGCTCCGCCTGTTGGTCGGCAAGCCGGGCCTGGACGGGCACTCCAACGGCGCCGAGCAGATCGCCGTGCGGGCCCGCGACGCCGGGTTCGAGGTGGTCTACCAGGGCATCCGGCTCACACCGGAGCAGATCGTGTCCGCCGCGCTCGCCGAGGACGTGCACTGCGTAGGCCTGTCGATCCTGTCCGGCTCGCACGCCGAGCTGGTGCCCGACGTGCTCGCCCGCCTGAGTGAGGCGGGCGCCACCGACATCCCCGTGATCGTCGGCGGCATCATCCCCAACGCCGATGCCGAGGACCTGAAGCGGGCGGGTGTGGCCGCCGTCTTCACCCCCAAGGACTTCGGCATCACGGAGATCATCGGCCGTATCGTCGACGAGATCCGCACAGCGAACCACCTCGACCCACTGGAGGTCCCCGCATGACCAGCCCTGTCAACCGCCTTCGGCCGCGCCGCTCCTGCCTCGCCGTCCCCGGCAGCAACCCCCGCTTCCTGGAGAAGGCCCAGGGCCTCGACGCCGACCAGGTCTTCCTCGACCTGGAGGACGCCTGCGCGCCGCTCGCCAAGCCCGAGGCGCGGCACACCATCGTGAAGTTCCTCAACGAGGGCGACTGGACGGGCAAGACGCGCGTCGTGCGGGTCAACGACTGGACGACCGAGTGGACGTACCGGGATGTCGTGACCGTCGTCGAGGGTGCGGGGCAGAACCTCGACTGCATCATGCTGCCGAAGGTGCAGAGCGCCGAGCAGGTCGTCGCGCTCGACCTTCTGCTCACCCAGATCGAGAAGACG
Source organism: Streptomyces sp. NPDC002795 (assembly GCF_042888725.1). Lineage (NCBI taxonomy): Bacteria > Bacillati > Actinomycetota > Actinomycetes > Kitasatosporales > Streptomycetaceae > Streptomyces > Streptomyces sp. NPDC002795. The sequence goes on along the minus strand of NZ_JBIAQB010000004.1, from coordinate 547,872 downwards.
ATGGGCTTCGAGGTCGGCAAGATCGGCATCGAGGCGCAGATCGAGAACGCGCAGGGCCTCAACAACGTCAACGCGATCGCCGAGGCCTCGCCGCGCACCGAGACGATCATCTTCGGCCCGGCCGACTTCATGGCCTCCATCAACATGAAGTCCTTGGTCGTCGGCGAGCAGCCGCCCGGCTACGGCGCCGACGCGTACCACTACATCCTGATGAAGATCCTGATGGCGGCCCGTGCCAACGACCTCCAGGCGATCGACGGCCCGTACCTGCAGATCAAGAACGTCGACGGCTTCCGCGAGGTCGCGGGCCGCGCCGCCGCGCTCGGCTTCGACGGCAAGTGGGTCCTGCACCCCGGCCAGGTCGAGGCCGCCAACGAGGTCTTCTCGCCCTCCCAGGAGGACTACGACCACGCCGAGCTGATCCTGGACGCGTACGACTACTGCACGTCCGAGGCCGGCGGCAAGAAGGGCTCCGCGATGCTCGGCGACGAGATGATCGACGAGGCCAGCCGGAAGATGGCACTCGTCATCTCCGGGAAGGGACGTGCGGCCGGCATGAAGCGCACGTCCAAGTTCGAGATCCCGGAGGCGTGACACCACCATGCAGTTCGGCCGCACCTACGAAGAGTTCACCGTCGGGGACGTCTACAAGCACTGGCCCGGAAAGACGGTCACCGAGTACGACGACCACCTCTTCTGTCTTCTGACGATGAACCACCATCCGCTCCACATGGACACGAACTATGCGGAGAAGACGACGGACTTCGGCAAGAACGTCGTCGTCGGGAACTACATCTACTCGCTCCTCCTCGGGATGTCCGTCCCCGACGTGTCGGGCAAGGCGATCGCCAACCTGGAGGTCGAGTCGCTCAAGCACGTGGCACCGACCTTCCACGGCGACACCATCTACGGCGAGACCAAGGTCCTGGACAAGACTCCGTCCAAGTCGAAATCGGACCGGGGCATCGTCTACGTAGAGACCAAGGGCTACAAGCAGGACGGCACGGTCGTCTGTGTCTTCCGCCGCAAGGTGATGGTGCCCACGGAGACGTACATCAAGGAGCGCGGCGGCGAACAGCCCGGCCGCCCCACGCCTTCCTTCTAAAGACAAGCGGGAGAGAGAAGAAGCAACCATGAGCCGACTCGCCCAGACCCACGGCCTGACCGATGTGCAGCGGGAAATCCTCGCCACGGTCAGGGACTTCGTCGACAAAGAGATCCTCCCGGTCGCGACCGAACTCGAGCACCGTGACGAGTACCCGCAAGCGATCGTCGACGGGCTCAAGGAGTTGGGCCTGTTCGGGCTGATGATTCCCGAGGAGTACGGGGGCCTCGGCGAGTCGCTGCTCACGTACGCGCTGTGCGTGGAGGAGATCGCGCGCGGCTGGATGTCGGTCTCCGGCATCATCAACACCCACTTCATCGTCGCCTACATGCTCAAGCAGCACGGGACGCAGGAGCAGAAGGATCACTTCCTGCCCCGTATGGCGCTCGGCGAGGTGCGCGGCGCATTCTCCATGTCCGAACCGGGACTTGGCTCCGACGTGTCGGCCATCACGTCAAAGGCGGTTAAGGACGGCGACAGTTACCTTCTGAACGGCCAGAAGATGTGGCTGACGAACGGCGGTTCGTCAACGCTCGTGGCGGTTCTCACGCGAAGTGATGAAGGTCACCCGGAGGGCTCCGCGCCGCACAAGTCGATGACGACCTTCCTCGTGGAGAAGGAGCCCGGTTTCGGAGAGGTCCGTCCGGGCCTCACCATTCCCGGGAAGATCGACAAGATGGGGTACAAGGGCGTCGACACGACCGAACTCATCATGGATGACCTGCGCATTCCGGCCAATCGCGTACTGGGCGGGGAGACCGGCCGGGGCTTTTACCAAATGATGGACGGCGTGGAAGTCGGGCGCGTGAATGTCGCGGCGCGTGGCTGTGGCGTCGCACAGCGTGCATTTGAACTGGGTGTCGATTACGCGCAGCAACGGCACACATTCGGAAAGCCCATCGCGCAGCACCAGGCGATCCAGTTCAAGTTGGCCGAGATGGCCACCAAGGTCGAGGCCGCCCATGCGATGATGGTCAATGCAGCACGCAAAAAGGACTCCGGGGAGCGAAACGACCTTGAGGCAGGGATGGCCAAGTACCTGGCCTCCGAATACTGCAAGGAAGTCGTGGAGGACGCGTTCCGGATCCACGGCGGCTACGGCTTCTCGAAGGAGTACGAGATCGAGCGTCTCTACCGCGAGGCACCGATGCTGCTGATCGGCGAAGGTACCGCCGAGATCCAGAAAATGATCATTGGTCGTCGACTCCTCGAGGAGTATCGATCCCAAGGCTGATCCTGGGCCAGATGTCCGTTTACGGGGTGTTTCTTCGCGAAGAAGATCACACCCCGTAGGCGCGCTCCGGGGGATGCCTGCCGTCCGATGTGGCTTCCTGGCTTGCCCAGTTGTGGCTCGCAACCGATAGCATCCCCGGAAAAGCCGCCGTCCCCCCGTAAACTGCGCGGCCTCATCCGCTACGAAGGTCATCCATGCCCCACAGCCAAATCTCTGCACCACGCGACGGCGTCCTCAAGGGACGTCTTGCGCGCGGAGCCTCGCCGTGGCTTCTCCCGACCGTCGCCACGGCTGCCCTCAGCCTGGCCCGCTCGCGTCGCTCCAAGAAGGCAGCAGCACTCGCCGTTCCGACCACCGCTCTGGCGGCCGGCATGCTGTGGTTCTTCCGCGACCCGGAGCGCGAGATCGCCGAGGGCCGGGTCATCTCCCCGGCCGACGGTGTGGTGCAGAGCATCATGCCGTGGAAGGACGGTCGCACCCGCGTCGCGATCTTCATGAGCCCGCTGAACGTGCACGTGAACCGCGCTCCGCTCGCGGGCACGGTCACGTCGGTCGAGCACATCCCCGGTGGTTTCGTTCCCGCCTTCAACAAGGAGAGCGAGAACAACGAGCGGGTGGTGTGGCACTTCGACACCGAGCTCGGTGACATCGAGATGGTCCAGATCGCCGGCGCCGTCGCCCGCCGCATCGTGCCCTACATCCCCCAGGGCACGAAGGTCGAGCAGGGCGAGCGGATCGGCTTGATCCGCTTCGGTTCGCGTGTCGACATCTACCTTCCCGAGGGCGTCGAGGCCGACGTCGAGGTCGGCCAGAAGACGGTGGCTGGGGTGACCCGAATTGACCGTGACTGACCACGAGACTCCGGCCTGGGCGGACGACGACGTGGCGGACGACGCGGAAGAGATGCCGCTGTCGCTCCGCCTGTCGATAGCGGACACCCTCACGCTGGGCAACGCCACGTGCGGCTTCATGGCCGTCTACTTCACGACGACCGGGATCCTGATCCCGCACATCCAGGGCAGCTCGGACTCCGGCATGGCGCGGCACTCCGCCGCGACCGCCGTGATCCTGATGCTCGCCGCCGCGATCTTCGACCTGTTCGACGGTCTGGTGGCGCGCAAGCTGCGTTCCTCGCCGATGGGCGCGGAGCTGGACAACCTGTCCGACCTGATCAGCTTCGGCCTCGCGCCTGCTTACTTCGTGCTGGTCTACGGGATGGTCGCCGACGACGCGCACCAGAGAGTCGCCGCGGTGGGCGCCATCGTGGTGCTGCTGGCGGTGGTGCTGCGGCTTGCGCGGTTCTCGTGCGTGACCGTGAAGGACGGCACCTTCCAGGGCATGCCGTCGCCGTTCGGCGCGCTGACCGTCGTCTCGATCGTGCTCCTGGAGCTGCCCTTCGTGGCGACGCTCCTCGCGATCATCGGTACGGCGTGGCTCATGGTCAGCCGTGTCGAGTACCCGAAGCCGCGGGGCCGGCTCGCCGTGGCGATGCTGGGGTGGATCGTGGCGAGCATGGGTCTCCTTGCGGCGTGGGCGTTCGACGCGCCCGGCGGTCAGCTGCTGCTGGCGACGGGCTGCACGCTGCAGGTCGTGCTCGGCGCCGTGATCCCGCTCTTCGCCACCGCGCGGCGGGTGAACAACTTCCGGGGCAATCGGCGTGAGGCGCGAGCCGCGCAGTTGCCGTAGCCCGGCGGAACGTGTGGGCGGTGGGCCCGAGCCTTTTGGCTCGGGCCCACCGCTTTTTGTGCGTGTCAGCGGTGCCGTGGTTGCACCCTCGGGGCTCTGCCCCGGACCCCGCGCCTCAATCGCCGGCGGGGCTTGAATGATCCGGCTCGCCTCAGGCCACCTCCTCCAGGAAGCCGCCCGACTGGTGCTGCCACAGCTTCGCGTACGTGCCGTGGGCTGCCAGCAGGTCGGTGTGGCTGCCCTGCTCGACGATCCGACCGTGGTCCAGGACGACCAGGCGGTCCATGCCGGCCACCGTGCTCAGGCGGTGGGCGACGACGAGCGCCGTGCGGCCCTCCATGAGCCGCCAGAGCGCCTCCTGCACCAGCAGCTCGCTCTCGGAGTCGAGCGCGCTGGTCGCCTCGTCCAGGAGCAGGATGGGGGCGTCCCGCAGGATCGCGCGGGCGAGCGCGACCCGCTGGCGCTGGCCGCCGGAGAGCTTGATGCCGCGCTCTCCGACCATCGTGTCGAACCCCTCCGGCAGCGCGTCGGCGAACTCGGTGACGTGCGCCGCCTCCGCCGCCCGCCGGACCTCCGCCGCGCTCGCCCCCGGCCGGGCGAAGGCGATGTTCTCGCGCAGGGTGCGGTGGAACATGGCCGGTTCCTGGGGGACGTACGCGATCAGGGACCGCAGGTCGGCCTGGCGCAGCTTGGAGATGTCCTGGCCGTCGATCAGGATCCGGCCGCCGTCGATGTCCATCATCCGCAGCAGCAGCCTGGTCAGCGTCGTCTTGCCGCCGCCCGAGCGGCCGACCAGGCCGAGCCGCGTGCCGCCGGGCACGGTCAGGTCGAGCCCGGTGAACAGCGGCTCCGCGCCGGTGTGCGCGTACGCGACCCGCTCGAAGCGGACGGCGGCGGCCGTGGTCTCCCGCGGTTCCTCGGGCTCGGCCGGGTCGAGCACCTTCGGCTTGTCCCGCAGCAGCTCAGTGAACTGGGCCGCCTCCGTCATGGCGCGTTCCAGACGGCGGTAGATCTGGTTGAACTCGAACATGATCCGCGTCGCGTTGGTGAAGTACGTGAACGCGACGACGATCGCCTCGACGCCCTGGCCGCTGCCCGCGAGGGCGACGGCGAGCAGCAGTCCGAGGGCGTTGGTCAGCACGGAGAGCGGGGCGACGAGGGTGTCCACGCGCAGGTTGCCGTAGTCCCAGGCGCGCAGGATGTGGCCGCGCGCGTCCGCGACCCGCTCCCGGTGCTCGGCGGCCTCGCGCTCCTCGGCGGCGAAGGCGCGGACCGTCTCCATGTTCATCAGGCTGTCGGCGACGTGCCCCGACATGTGGGTGAACGCAGCCTCGCGCGCGTTGACCAGCTTCTGGCGGCGCCGGATCAGGGGCCGCACGCACAGGCCGGTGATCACGATCATCGCCAGGAGCACGACGACGAGCCACGGCTCGTACCGCCACAGCACCACCGATCCGAACACGATGGGTACGAAGCTGGCCATCACGTTGAAGATCAGTACGTCGGCGAACTCCTCGAAGCGGGAGGCGAAGCTCAGGACGCGCTTGGTGAGCGAGCCCGCGAAGTTGTCGTGGAAGAACGTGGCGTCCTTCGCGTACAGCTCGTCCATGCCGATCACGTACAGGCGCGAGATGGCGCCCGCCTCAAGCCGGTTGATGCAGTGGAACCCGATGCGCCACAGCACCTCGGCGGCGAGCAGCACACCGGCGAAGGTGAGGACGTACGGCAGCAGCGCGTCGAGGGTGCGCTCGCCGCCGTCGGCGAGGTGGCCGACGAGCTTGGCGACGACGAGCGGCGCGAGGTAGAAGAGGCCGATGTTGCCGAGCGCGGGCAACAGCATCGCGGGGGCCGCGAACCGGCGTGCCCGGGCCAGTTCCCGTCCGTAGTAGCGGAGTGCGAGCAGTACCGAGCCGCGACTCGGTGGCACTTCGCGTAATGAGGTCAATCCGATCCCGTCCCTTGGGTGTTGGAGGGGTGTGGGTGTCCCGGCCGTGGTGTGGGGCCGGGCATCGGAGTGTCCCGTGACGGAGGGTGGTCGGTCCACACGTTTTCGGAGTCATGGCATGCGTATCGGCCGCATTCGGACGGGTCAGCCGGCGTGCAGACCCGTGCCGGGGAGGTCAGGGCGGACCAGGACCTTTACGTGGTCGTCGGGGGCGTACAAGGTGGTCAGGGCCGTGGGGACGCCGGCCAGGCCCACCGCGCCGGTGATGAGCGCGCCCGCGTCCACCGTTCCGTCCGCGATGCGGTCCAGGGTGCGCGCGAACTCCTTCGGCGGGTACGCCATGCACATCGTGACCGTGATGTCCTTGTAGAGGCCCACCACCGGGCGGAACACGTCCTCCGTCATGCACGCGCCGATCAGCAGGACGTGTGTCCCGCGGGGCGCCCTGTGCAAGATGTCGTTGAACATGCCGACGCGGCCCGAGCACTCCAGGACCTTGAGCGGCTGCCCCTTCTCCGATGCCTCCCGCCATGCCTCGAAGGGGTCCGTTTCGGCGGGGTCCACCACGACGTGCGCTCCGAAGCGGCGGGCCAACTCCCGTCTGCGCGGGGACGGTTCCGACACCACGACGGGCGCGACACCCCGCTCCAGGAGTGCCGCGAGGGCACCGAGGCCGATGGGTCCCGACCCGATCACGACGGCACCCGTCCCGGGCCCGGGATCGGCGCGCGCGACGTTGCCGTAGCCGACCGCGAGGGGTTCGGTGAGAGCCGCGACGTGCGGCGGCACATGCTCCGGTACGGGGATCAGGGCGGCCTCCTGGAGGACGACGCGCTCGCCGAATCCGCCGGGGAAGTCGGTGGCGTACCCGATGGTGCGCACCGTGCCGCCCGCGTCGAGCGCCCACGGCAGCCCGACCACGACCCGCCCCTCCCACTCCCCCGGGCTCAGCACCCGCGCGCACAGCTCGTGGCCGAGGACGAGGTCCTTCCCGGGGTCGAAGAGGAAGGACTCCGTCCCCGAGTCCCGGGAGGCCTTGAGGAAGTCCTCGGTGTGCCGGGCGGCGGACAGGTCGGAGCCGCAGATCCCGGCGGCGAGGGGCGCCGCGAGCACCTGCCCGGGGCCCGGTACGGGTTCGGGCACGTCTTCGGCGACGTGAAAGCGCCCGTCACGCAGCACGGCGGCCCGCATCACGACGCGCCCCTCTCCACCGCCGCCTGCACCGCCGCCCGCATCGCCCCCACGAACCGCTCGCTGTTGGCGTGCGCCCACTCCATCGACGCCGTGCGCCGCGCGTTCGCCCCGGTGCAGTGCGCCGTCACGCGGTCCGCGAAGAGTTCGTACGAGCGTCGCTTGGCCTGCGGCGTCGCGAGCGGCAGGTCGAGGATCAGCAGCGTGCCGAAGCCGCCGGAGGCCTCCGCGAGCGCTTCGACGCGGGCGATCGCGTCGTCCGGTGTGCCGATCGTGGCGACTCCGAAGACCGGGAAGCCCTCCGTGGTGAACTGCTCGACGGCGTCGGCGGGTTCGCGGCCCCACGGCAGCGTCGCACCCGACAGGCCCTCGATGTAGCGGACGAGGTGGCGGACCCCGTGGGCCGCCTCCTCGCGGGCCTGTTCCCGGGTCTCGGCGAGGTGCATCGGGACGACGACACGCCAGGCCTCCCGGTCCGCGACGTGGCCGTGCCGCGCGCAGGACTTCTCGTACGCCTCCCAGTTCCCGCGCAGCGCCGCGAGGCCCGCCGGGTCGCCGGCGGCGAGGGAGAGCAGGCCGATTCCGTGCCTGCCCGCTTGGACGGATCCCGAGGGGGAGACCGTCGACGCCACCGCCATCTCCAGGCCGTCGCCAGGCCGGAACGGAGTCAACTGGCAGCGAGCCTCCGCCAGTTCGTACCAGTCCGTCTTCTCCGTGACCGTCTCGCCGCGCACCAGGCGGACGATCGCGTCGAGCGCGTCGGCCATCATGGCGCGCTGCTTCATCGGGTCGATGCCCATCATGAAGGCGTCGGAGGCGAGCTGGCCGGGTCCCGCGCCGAGCATGACCCGCCCACGGGTCTGGTGGTCGAGCTGGAGCAGGCGGTCCGCGAGCATCAGCGGGTGGTGGTACGGAAGGGAGTTGACGCCCGTGCCGAGGCGGATGCGGTGCGTGAGTTCGGCCGCCGCGGCGATGAACACCTCCGGCGAGGCGATCGTCTCGTAGCCGGCGGAGTGGTGTTCGCCGATCCACGCCTCGTCGTAGCCGAACCCGTCGAGGGCGCGGACCAGGTCGAGGTCCTGGCGGATCCGGAGGGACGGGCTGCCGTCGAGCCCGTGGTACGGGGCGAGGAACGCGCCGAACCGGGCGGGGAGTTGGGGTGGTGGCTGCACTCGTACGCCTTTCGCCGTGCTGGACGTAGGACATAAGGTCGAGGCTTGCGCTGCTTACGTCCTATATCGAGGCGGGGCAGAGGTCAACAGCAGGGAGAGCAGGGGATGGTGGAGCAGCCCCGGACGCGGCGGCACGGTGACGGTTCGCCCAGCGCGCGCACCCTCGCGCTGACCGTGCTCGGCGAGTACGTGCGGTACGCGGGCGACGAGCGGGTGGCGGCGGGGACCGTCGTGGGGGCGCTCGGCGCGTGCGGGATCGGTGACGCGGCGGCGCGGCGCGCGCTCGGGCGGCTCGGACAGGAGGGCTGGCTGCGCTCGGAGCGGGCCGGGCGGCATACGCGGCTCGTGCTCGAACCCCGGCTCGTCAGGCTACTCACCGCGTGGACGCACCGGCTTGAGCGGGCCGTGGACGCGACGCCGTGGAGCGGCGAGTGGCAGCAGCTGGTGCTGCGTCCGCCGAGCGAGGTGTGGCGTGAACGCGGCCTGGTGGAGCAGCAGTTGGCGTTCGAGGGCTTCGGGTCACTGGGCCCCGGGCTGTGGTGTGCGGCCGACCCGGGCGGCGTACCCGCCCTCAAGGGGCTGCTGCGGGAGCAGGGGCTCGCGGCGCACGCCCTGTGGCTGACCTGCCGGGCCGAGGACAACGCCGAACTCGTCCGTCGCACTTGGGAGTTGGCGGACGTACGGCGGGCTCATGAAGGGTTTCTGGCGCGGTTCGACCGCAGCGCCGAAGAGCGGACCCCTGAGGCCGCCTTCGTGGCACGCACCCGGCTCGTGCACGCCTGGCGGGTCACGTTCGAGCGGGATCCGCGGCTGCCGGACGTGCTGCTTCCGCGCGACTGGCCGGGCCGCGCCGCGACCCGGCTGTTCGTCGACGTGTGGCGGGAGCTGCGGGCGCCCGCCGACACGTACTGGCGTCAACTCGCGTTGGGTGTGAAGCCCTTGGCCTCCTCGGACTCGGACGGCTGACGCACGACCTTCATGCCGCCGACCGCCGACTTGTCGGGCTGAAGGATCACCGATCCGTGTGAGGACGGGGCCTTCGGATCACTGAAGTCCTGGGTGACGCCGAAGCCGTTCTCGAAGTCGCTGAGGGACAGCAGAGCCTTGTCGACGCCCTCGCGTGTCAGGTCCTTGTCCTCGCACGCCTTCTTCAGTGCCTCGCCGAACACGGCCGCGGCGGTCCAGCCCGCGACGACGCCGTTGTCGAGCGAGTCCTTCGGATACGCCTTCTTGTAGTCGGCGACGAGCTTCTTCGCCTCCGGGGTGTCCGCGCCGATGGGCAGCGACGGTGAGGCGACCCAGTAGTTCTTCAGCAGGGCCGGGGCCGCCTGTGTGCCGAGCAGTTGGGGCGAGTACGCCGAGTTGTTGCCGATGATCGGCGCGTTCAGCTTCGCCGCCGCGGCGACGCCGACGAGGGAGGCCGCCTGGCGCGGGCCCGCGCTGATCACGACGCCCTTGACGCCGGCCTTCTTCAGGGCGGTGACCTGGGCGGTCATATCGTTGTCGGTCGGCTTGATCTTCTGCTCGACGACGGTGAGCCCGGCCTCCTTCGCCATGTGCTTCGAGCCCTGGAGCGCGTTCTCGCCGTAGTCCCCCTCGAAGTAGACGTGGCCGAGCTTGTCGCCCTTCTTCAGGCCCTTCTCCTTCATCAGGAAGTCGATCGCGTTGATCGTCTCGATGTCGTACGTCGACCCGATGACGCGCACGTACTTGCTGCCGAGCAGATGCGCCGACCAGGCCTGCGGCAGCACGACCGCCTTGTCCTGGCCGTCGATGCGCTGCTTGACGGCGGCCACGAACGGCGAGCCGAGGAACTGCGGGAAGCCGAGCACGTCGGGCGCCAGCTCCGTGTATCCGGCGACGGCCTTCTGCGGGTCGTAGCCGTGGTCGCGCACGGTGAGCTTGGCCTTGTAGCCGCAGGCGCCGCCCGCGGCGTTGAACTGCTTCACGTACAGCTGCTGCGCCTGGGTGACGCTCTTGCCGAGCGTCGCGTAGACGCCGGTCATGTCGGTGAGGACGCCGAGATTGATCGTCTTGCCGGTGACGCCCTTGCCGGTCTTGACGCCGCCGGCGCTCTGCTTGTCGCCGTCCCCGTCGTCCTTGGCCTTGGAGCTGCACGCGGCGGTCAGCGCGAGCAGGGTCGCCACGGCGGTCACCGTGAGCATGCGGGTGCGGCCGTTCCTTGGGTTCATGCGTCCTCCTGAGGGTGTTTCCTGGCGCGCTGGGCGGTCAGCCGCACAATGCCGCCGGGTAGGAAAAGGACGACCGCCACGACGGCGGCGCCGTACAGATAGCGGGACGCCTCGCCGGGGGCCACGCCGCCGGTGCCGGGGGCGGAGACCAGGGGCAGGGCGTCGCTGTAGCGGGTGAGCAGTTGCGGCAGGAGCGAGACGAAGGCCGCGCCGACGACGGCACCGGAGACGGATCCGAGGCCGCCGATGACGATCATGGCGAGGTATTCGAGGGAGAGCGTGATGCCGAAGTAGTCGGGCACGGTGCGCTGGAAGACCAGGGCGAGCAGCACGCCCGCGAGCCCCGCGTACATCGACGAGAGCACGAAGACGAAGCCGCGGTAGCGGGCGACCGGCACGCCGAGCACCCCGGCCGCGATCCGGTGGTCGCGGATCGCGTTGAGGGCACGGCCCGGCCGTCCGCGCAGCACTCCGCGGGCGAAGAGTCCGCAGCCGAGCGTGAGCAGCAGGCCCAGGTACCAGAGCTTCTCGGAGGCTCCGAACGGCACGCCCGCGACGGCGAGTTCACTCTCGTCGAAGGTGAGGCCGAACAGGCTCATGGCGGGTACGTCGCGCCCGTTCGCGCCGCCCGTCAGGTCCTGGGCGTTGAACAGGACGTGCTGCCCGATGAAGATCAGCGCGAGGGTCGCGATGCCGAGGTACGCGCCCTTGAGGCGGCCCGCGATGGGGCTGAACAGGCCGCCCGCGACGCCCGCGACGAGCACCGCGAGCACGGCGGCGAGCCATGGCGGGAGGCCGAGCCCGTTGATCGTCTCGCCGCGCTCGCCCGCGAACACGCAGTACCCGTAGGCGCCGACGGCGAGGAAGAAGGCGTGCCCCATGGAGAGTTGCCCGGTCGCGCCGGTCAGCAGGTTGAGCCCGATGGCGCCGATGGCGGCGGCCATGGCGAACAGTCCTGCCTGTAGCCAGAAGCGCTCCAGGTAGAACGGCAGGGCGAGCAGCAGGAGGGCGCAGGCCACGATGACGTACGTACGGCGGCGTGAGAACAGCGTTCGCAGTGACCTGCCGTACGTGGTACGGGACTTGGCCGGTGGGGCGTCCGGTGCGAGTACGTCAGACACGGGCGAGCTCCTTCGTACCGAAGAGCCCCGAGGGCCGCAGCAGCAGGATCACGGTCATCACGAGATAGGGCGCGAGGTCGCCGAGGCCGCGGCCCATGAAGGCGAGTTCGCTCTGGTAGCCGGCGGCGAGGGACTCGGTGACGCCGACGATGAGGCCGCCGACGAGCGCGCCGGTGGTGGAGTCGAGGCCGCCGAGGATCGCGGCGGGGAAGGCCTTCAACGCGGCCAGTGACGTGGCCCGTTCGAGGCCCGGCGTCGGGAAGACGGTCAGGAACAGCGCGGCGACCGCGGCGAGCCCGCCCGCCACCGCCCACGCGCCGAGCGACACCCGCCCGAGCCGTACGCCCATCAGCGCGGCGGTCTCGCTGCTCTCGGCGGCGGCGCGCATCGCGACGCCCCACGAGGTGTAGCGGAACGTGAGCAGGAAGGCGGTGATGAGCAGGGCCGCCGCGGCGAACGCGGCGATCCGGGTGTGCGCGACGGAGACCCCGCCGACGGTGAGCACGGCATCGCCCCACGGATCCCCCATGGCGAGCACGTCCGTGCCGAGGCGCCGGGTGAGTTCGGTGGTCAGGAGGATGTCGACGCCGATGGTGACGATGGCGAGGACGCTGTGGTCGCGGCCCCGGTAGCGCCGCATCACGAGGAACTCGACGGCGGAGCCGACGACCGCCGCGGCCGCGATGCCGACGCCGACCGCGGGCCAGAAACCGATGTCGTCGTGGAGCGACGCGATGACGTACCCACCGGCGAGCAGCAGCGACGCGTGGGCGAAGTTGACGACCTCGGTGGCCCGGAAGATGACGACGAAGCCGAGCGCGATGAGGGCGTAGACGGAGCCCATCGAGACGCCGTTGATGAGGAGTTCGAGGAAGGTGGTCATGCGGATGCCTCCGGCTCTTCGGGGGCGCCCAGGTACGCCTGGACCACCGCCGGATCGTTCTGCACCCGCTCCGGGGGGCCGCCCGCGATGCGGCGGCCGAAGTCGAGGACCGTCACCTCGTCGGCGAGCCGCATGACGACTCCCATGTCGTGTTCGACCAGGACGATCGAGATGCCGAGGCTGTCGCGGACGCCCGCGATGACGGCTGCGGTGCGGCGGCGTTCATCGGCGGTCATGCCGGCGACGGGTTCGTCGAGAAGGAGGATCTTGGGCTCCATGCACAGGGCGCGGGCGAGTTCGGCGAGCTTCTGCGCGCCGTACGGCAACGAGCCGGTGGGTGTGGCGAGTTGGTCGGCAATCCCGACGAACTCGGCGATCTCGCGGACCCGTTCGCGGTGGGCACGCTCCTCGCGGACCGCCGAGGGCAGCCGCAGCCCCGCGGCGACGAAGCCCGCACGGGTCAGCCGGTGCCGGCCGAGCAGCAGGCTGTCGGCGACGGTGGTGTGCGGCGGCAGGGCGAGGTTCTGGAAGGTGCGGGCGACGCCGAGTTCGGCGATGCGGTGCGGGGGCAGGCCTGTGAGTTCGCGGTCGCCGAGGTGGACGGTGCCCGAGGTGGCCCGGTAGACGCCGGAGAGGACGTTGAAGGTGGTGGACTTGCCCGCGCCGTTCGGGCCGATGACGGCGTGCACCGTGCCCGGTTCCACGGTGAGGCCGATGGTGTCGAGGGCGGTGAGGCCCGCGAACCGTACGGTCAAGTCCCGTACGTGCAGGGGCGGTACGTCCGTCATGACGGGTGTGGTCATCGCGCGCCTCCCCAACGGCTCAGCGTCGGCGTGTGCGCGGCGCCGCCGGTGGCGGCCTCGGCGTCCGAAGCGGCCGTCTCGTCGACGACGCCCAGGTAGCGGCGGCGCACCTCGTCGGAGCCCGCGAGTTCGTCGGCGGGGCCGTGCAGGGTGATCTCGCCGACCTCCAGGACGTACGCGTACGAGGCGAGCCGCAGCGCGAGCGCCGCGTTCTGTTCGACGAGGAGTACGGAGACCTGGCGGTCGCCCCGGGCGTTGATCTCGCGGATCGTGTCGGCGATCCGGGCGGCCATCAACGGGGCGAGGCCCAGTGACGGTTCGTCCAGGAGCAGCAGTTTCGGCGCGGCCATCAGGGCGCGGCCCACGGCGAGCATCTGCTGCTCGCCGCCGGACAGCAGCCCGGCCCGCTGCTGCGCCCGGTCGGCGAGCACGGGGAAGAGTTCGTGCACGCGGCGCAGCGCGGCCGCCTTCTCGGCCCGCGAACCGTGCGAGCCGAGCGCGCCCGCCCGCAGATTGTCCGCGACGGTCATCCGCGCGAACACCCGCCGCCCCTCCGGGACTTGGCAGACCCCGGCGGCCACCACGCGGTCGGCGGACAGACCGCCGATCCGGCGCCCGCCGAAGTCCACCGTGCCGGACGTCACCGTCCCGCCGTGGAAGCCGAGGGTGCGCGACACGGCGCGCAGCAGGGTCGTCTTGCCCGCTCCGTTGCCGCCGAGCACGGCGACGACGGACCCCGGCGGTACCTCCAGGGTCACGCCGCGCAGGGCGCGTACGGGCCCGTAGCCGACGGATACGTCGTCGACGACGAGCCGTTGATCGTTTGCCTTGCTCACATCGGTCACTGTGTGCGTCCCTCCCTGGACCGGTGGCGCTCACGACAGCACCGCGCGGACGGCCCGTCCACGGGCGGCCCGCGAATCGCTGCGTGGGCCCAGCGCCCGCCCGCCCCGGTTGTGCTCGCGCACAAGACCCCGTGTCAGGGGCCTGCCGGGGACGGGCGGCGGGTGGCATCCTCCGCACAAGCGGGTGGGTTCTTTGCCGTCGCTTTACAGGTGGTTGGGGAGGGGCGATGGGCGCACGCAAGCACCGCACGGACCTGGACTGGAAGCTGCTGAAGGAGGCCTGCGGCACGCTCCTCGACCGGGTTCCGGAGCTCGTCGACGAGCATCTGCGGCAGCTCTTCGCGCACTCGGACGTCTACGCGCGCGTGCTGCCGTACGACGTCCAGTGGCGGGAGGCGGAGCAGGCGATGCGTATCGGCGTCGAGACGATCTCGGCGCCCCGTGACTCGCCGCGCAGGGACCTGGAGTACGCCGAGGACGCGGGCCGGCGCCGGGCGGGCCAAGGCCTGCCGCTGGACCTTCTGATCCACGCGTACCGCAACGCGGGCTATCTCGTCTGGGACGCCCTGATGGAGAGCGCCGGCGGCGAACCGGCCCGGCTGAAGGCGCTGATGCGTTCGGCGACGATGGTGTGGGCGGCGGTGGACGCGCAGGCCGAGGCGGCCTCCGAGGCGTACCGGGCAACGGAGTTGGAGCTGCGCCGCCGTACCGACGAGCAGACGCAGGCGCTGCTCGACGCGCTCCTGGACGGCCGTCCGGCGCCTGGCCTCGCGGCGCGCGCGGCGGCGGGCCTCGACCTGCCGGAGCACGGCCCGTACGCCGTCGTCGTGCTCCGGGTGGAGCGGCAGGGCGGGCGCGAGGCGTTCCACCGGCGGATCCAGGACCCGAGGTTCCGGTTCGTGTGGCGGATGCGGGCGGACTGCGAGGTGGGGGTGGCGGCGCTGGGTGCGGGCCGCACGCTGGACGATCTGGCGGCACTGCTCGACGGCCGCTGCCCGGGCCCCGGCGGGGTCAGCCCCGTCGTCAAGGGCCTCGCCGAGCTGGGCCACGCCCGCCGCCTGGCCGAACTGGCGCTGCGCACCTGCCCGCCGGAAACGACAGGCGTGGTCCGCCTGGACGAGCGGATGCCGACGGCCCTGGTGGTGAGTCAGCCGGACCTGGCGCAGCGTCTGGTGTCGGGGGTCTTCGGCGAGCTGCTGACCCTGGAACCGGCGGACCGGGCGGTCCTGTTGGAGACGCTGGACGCGTGGCTGGCGTGCGAGGGGTCGGCGGGGCGGGCGGCGGGCCGCCTGTACTGCCACCGCAACACGGTCTTCAACCGCCTGCGCAGGCTGGAACAGTTGACGTCGCGTTCCCTGTCGCGGCCACGGGACCTGATGGAGATGACGTTGGCGCTGGACGCGTACCGGTTGTCACCGGGGTGAGCCGTGTGTCGCGGGGCGGCGCGGCGAGGGGCAGGGCACGCCGTACGTCGCCGAGCCCCGCCCTGTCCTGCACGTCACGGGGCTCCGCCCCGGACCCCGCGCCTCAAACGCCGGCGGGGCTGGAAAGCCTCAATCGCCGGCGGGGCTTGAGTGTGCTCAGCGCAAGAAGTCCTCCGCGATGCGAGCGGCCACGTCCTCCAGGATCGGTCCCGCCTCGGCGATGCAGCGCGCCACGTCCGGCTCCAGGTCGGTGAGCGCGTACGCCCGGCGGATACCGGCCCGGCCGAGGACCTCCGGTGCCAGCTGGAGGCGTCCGCACACGGCGACGACCTCGACACCCTCCGCCCGTGCCGCCGCGGCGACACCCGCGGGCGCCTTGCCGTGCAGCGTCTGCTCGTCCAGCGAGCCCTCGCCGGTGATCACGAGCTCGGCCCGCTCCAGCGCGGGCGCGAAGCCGAGGACGTCGAGCATGATCTCGATGCCGGGCCGGAAGCTCGCACCGAGCCCGACCAGCGCCCCGTACCCGATGCCGCCCGCGGCGCCGGCCCCCGGCGACTCCGCGTACTCCAGCGCCTTCGGACCCACCGACTCGGAGAGCACCTTCGCGAAGTGGGCGAGCGCCGCGTCCAGCTCGGCGACGTCCTCGGGGGTGGCGCCCTTCTGCGGCCCGTAGATCGCGGGCGCGCCCTTCGGCCCGGTGAGCGGATTGTCGACGTCGCTCGCCAGGACGAGTTCGACGTCGGCGAGCCGCGCGTCGAGCCCGGAGAGATCCGCCGAGGCCAGGTCAGCGAGCGCGCCACCGCCGGGACCGACCGGCGCACCCTGCGCGTCCAGCAGCCGCGCGCCGAGCGCGGACAGCATGCCCGCGCCGCCGTCCGTCGTGGCGCTGCCGCCCACGCCGAACACGATCGTGCGCGCCCCCGCGTCGAGCGCGGCGGTGATCACCTCGCCGGACCCGTACGTCGTCGCCGTCAGCGGCGCGAACTCGCCCTCGGGCAGCAGCTGAAGGCCGGACGCCTCCGCCATCTCCACGACGGCCGTGCCCTCGCGCAGCGCGTACGCGGCGACGACCGGCTCGCCCAGCGGCCCGGTCACCCGGACCTCGCGGCGCTCGAACCCGGCCGCGACCGCCGCGGCCACCGTCCCGTCGCCGCCGTCCGCGACCGGCACGGACTCCACCGTGACCTCGGGCGCGACCCGGTGCAGACCCGCCGTCACACGCTGTGCGACCTGCACGGCGGTGAGCGAGCCCTTGAACTTGTCCGCCGCGATCAACACGTGCCGCGCGGCCTGTGCAGCGTCCGCCACCTTGCTCTCCCCTTGCTGTTGCGCCTTGCTCCGGGCAAGGCAGTCGCGCCGCTGCGACCTTAACCGCAGGAGGGGGCCGCTGCCCATGGCCGTCCGGCCCGCGGACCGGCGATCGTCGCTGGAATACGCGTACAAAGAGCCGCAAACCAGCACGACCGTTGATCTTCAAATGCGGGTACACCGGTCTCATGACGCCTACGAGCCCCGGGCTCAGCGACCTCCCCGACCGCGCCCTCGCCGACCGTGTGCTCGGCGGCTGGCTCGGCCGGATCGCTGGCAACATGCTCGGCAAGCCGGTCGAGCAGGGCGAGGTGTGGACGCGCGAGCGCATCGACCGCTATCTGCGGCAGGCCGAGGCCCTGCCCCTGACCGACTATCTGCCCGAACCGCCTTCGGACGAGGTGGCGTCGGCGCTGCGCCCCGAATGGCGCCAGTGCGTGCGCGGCCGCATCCACGGCAGCTGCCGCGACGACGACGTGGACTACGCGGTACTCGGCCTGCACCTCCTGGAGACCCACGGCCTCGCGTTCACGACGGAGCAGGTGGGCGAGTTGTGGCTGCTGCGCCTGCCCTACCTCCAGACGTTCACGGCGGAGCGCGCGGCCTACCGGAACCTCGCGAACGGCCTCAAGCCCCCGCTCACGGCGACGTACGAGAATCCCCACCAGGAGTGGATCGGCGCCCTGATCCGCGCGGACGTCTTCGGCTGGACCAACCCCGGCGCCCCGCGCCGCGCCGCCTCCCTGGCCCGCCGCGACGCGGTCCTCTCGCACACGGGCAACGGCGTGTACGGCGCGATGTGGGCCGCCGCCCTGATCTCCGCCGCGTTCACCGCGCCGACCCCGCGCGCCGCCCTCGACGCCGCGCTCTGCGTGATCCCCGCGAGCAGCCGCCTGGCCCGCGTCGTACGCCGCACGGCCTCCCTGCACGACTCGCGGCTGACCTGGGAGGAGACGCTGTCCACGGTCGCCGGGGAGACGGCGGGCCTCGGCTGGATCCACACGGTCCCGAACGCCGCGGTGCTCACCGCCGGGCTGCTGTACGGGGACGGGGACTTCACCCGCACCGTCGCCCTGACCGTCCGCGGCGGCCTCGACACGGACTCCAACGGCGCGACGGCCGGCTCCTTCGCGGGGGTGCTGTGCGGCGCCGCCGCGATCCCCCCGCAGTGGACCGACCCCCTGGAGGACCGGCTGCGCAGCGCCGTCTTCGGCTTCGACGGCGCCCGCATCAGTGAACTGGCCGCGCGGACTGTGGAGTTGGCCGAGACGCAGGGCGGCCTGCCGTAGCCGTGCCCGGCTCCGGTGCGGCGACATTTTTACAAGACCGGGAGCCCGCGGCCCGTGCACCCTCGCCGTATGACTGCGTACGACGTTGAACTCTCGCACGGGATGCACGTGGTCCACGACGGTCCGCCACAGGCGCCGCCCCTCCTGCTCATCCACGGATCGGGGGCCGCGGGCGGCTGCTGGATCCCGATGCTGCCGGCCCTCGCCGGCCAGCACCACGTCATCCGGGTCGACCTGCCCGGCTGCGGCCACTCCCCGCCCGCCCCGTCCTACGAAGTGCCCGCGCAGGCGGCCGCGCTGGCCGGGCTGCTCGACGACCTCGGCCTGCGTGACGTCGCCGTGGCCGGGCACTCCAGCGGGGGCTACGTCGCCACCGCGCTCGCCGAGCGGCGTCCAGAACTGGTGCGTTCGCTGACCCTGATCAGTACGGGCCCGCGCATGGACGCGCTGCTTCCGCAGCCGTTCATCCTGCGCTTCCTGACGGGCCCGCCGTTCGGCCGACTCATCTGGTCGATGCGCTCGGACGCCATGGTCCGCCGGGGCATCGGGTCGACGGCCGCCCGCCCCCTGGACGTCCCGGACGAGCTGATCGCCGGGGTGCAGGGCATCACGTACGGAGCATTCCGGGCGGTCCTGGGCGCGAACAGCGCGTACCTCACCGAGCGGAGCGTGCCCGAGCGCCTCACCCCGCTCGGCATCCCGGTCCTGGCCGTCTTCGGCGCCGCCGACCCGCGCTGGGACCCGGCGTCCGCCCAGGACTACGGCACGGTGCCGCACGCGCGCGTGGAGCTGCTGCCCGGCGTCGGACATCTCCCCCTCCTGGAGGCGCCCGAGGCGACGGGAGAACTCCTGCTGGACTTCGCAGGGACGGCTCGGCAGGCAGAGTTCTAGACTCGCCATATGCCGCCGATCGGGACAGCCATCGGGACACCGCCCGACTGGGACTCGATGGACATCTCGGTCCCGCCCCCGGCGCTTCGGCTGCCAGGGATCAGCATGGCCGGGTTCAGCCAGCGGGTCCCCGCGCCCATGGACATCAGCATGGTGGCGCACCCCTCCGTCACGCTGCTCATCGACCTGAGCGAGGGCGACGGCATCGTCTACGACGCCCACGGCAAGGCCGGGCGCGGCAGCGCCGTCATCGGGCTGCTCCCCGGCGAGCTCCGGGCCTCCGGCCGGGTGGGCACGTGCCTCCAGATCCGTCTCGAACCGGCCCTGGCGACCGCGGTGTTCGGCGCCGCGGCGGAGCTCAGCGGGACCCTGGCGTCCCTCGACGACGTGTGGGGGCGCCACGCGGGGCGGGCCGAGGACAGGCTGCGCGCCGCCGGTTCGTGGCACGAGCGGTTCGCGATCGCGACGGAGCTCATCGGCCGTCGCCTCGACACCTCCCGACGCGTCGATCCGGAGGTCGCCCACGTCTGGCGGCGCACGCTGGCCGGCCGGGGGCGGGTGCGGGTCGAAGGCCTCGCTGACGAGGTCGGCTGGAGCCGGGGGCGGCTGTGCGCCCGATTCCGGTCCCAGCTGGGCATCGCCCCCAAGCGCGCCGCCCGCCTCGTGCGGTTCGACCACGCCGCCCATCTGCTGGCCGCGGGGCGCCCGGCCGCCGACGTCGCCGCCGCGAGCGGCTACGTCGACCAGTCCCATCTGCACCGCGACGTCAGGGAGTTCACCGGGCTCACCCCGGCGGCCGTGGCCCGCGCGCCCTGGCTCGCCATCGACGACGTGGCGTGGCCGGACACCTGGCCGGACACCTGATCGGACACCTGGCCGGTCGAGAAGCCGGCCGCGACGTGAGCATCCACGCATCTACGCGCGTTGACATCTCGTGTGGCGGCGAGGGATGTTTCCGTGGACAGTTTTCGTAACCAGAGCAAAGGGGCTCGTACCGTTGGCCAGGAAGATCATCCTCGATTGCGACCCGGGTCATGACGACGCAGTCGCCATGCTGCTCGCGCACGGCAACCCCGACGTCGAGCTGGTCGCCGTGACCACCGTCGTCGGCAACCAGACCCTGGAGAAGGTGACGCGCAACGCCCTCTCCGTGGCGGCGATCGCCGGAATCACCGGGGTGCCGTTCGCGGCGGGCTGCCCGCGGCCGCTGATCCGCACGATCGAGACCGCGCCCGAGATCCACGGCGACACGGGCCTCGACGGACCCGCGCTCCAGGACGCCCTCTTCGAACTCGACGAGCGGCACGCGGTGGACCTGATCATCGACACGGTCATGGCGCACGAGCCCGGCGAGATCACCATCGTGCCGACCGCGGGCCTCACGAACATCGCGCTCGCCGCCCGCAAGGAGCCGCGCATCGTCGAACGGGTGCGCGAGGTCGTGCTCATGGGCGGCGGCTACCACGAGGGCAACTGGAGCCCGGTCGCCGAGTTCAACATCGTGATCGACCCCGAGGCCGCCCACATCGTCTTCAACGAGCCGTGGCCGGTCACCATGGTCGGGCTCGACCTCACCCACCAGGCCCTCGCGACCCCCGAGGTGGAGAAGAAGATCGCCGCCGTCGGGACGAAGCCCGCGCAATTCGTGCTCGAACTGCTCGAGTTCTTCCGCGCGGCCTACCGCGAGAACCAGGGCTTCGAGCACCCGCCCGTGCACGACCCCTGCGCCGTCGCGTACGTCATCGACCCGAGCGTCATGACCGTCCGCAAGGCGCCCGTCGACATCGAGCTGCGCGGCTCCCTCACGCTCGGCATGACCGTCACCGACCTGCGCGCGCCCGCGCCCGAGGACTGCCACACCCAGGTCGCCGTCGACCTGGACCACGAGCGGTTCTGGAACCTCGTCGTGGACGCGCTCCAGCGCATCGGCGAGCCCGGAGGGAACGGGGCGCCCGCAGCATGAACGTCGCCGCCTCCCCCGACTCCTCGGCCGGTGGCCCGGACGCGAGGCGCCCGGTCCGGATCGGCGCCCTCATGGTCGCGCTGCTCGCGGCCAGCTTCGCCTTCCAGCTCAACGCCTCGATGCTCAGCCCGGCGCTCGCCACGATGGCGGAAGAGCTCGACACCACCGCGTCCGCGATCGGTGTCACGCAGACCGCGTTCTTCACGGCCGCCGCGCTGTTCTCGCTCTTCCTGCCGCGCCTCGGCGACCTGATCGGCCGCCGCAAGGTGCTCACCGCGATGATGGTCCTGATGGCCGTCGGGTGTGTGATCTCCGCGCTCGCGACCTCCGTCGGGATGCTCGCCGTGGGACGTGTCATCCAGGGCGCGTCGGGCCCGACGATCCCGCTCGCCCTGATCATGCTCCGCGTCGAGGTCCCGGACCCGAAGCGGTACGGCACGCTCATGGGCGTCGTCACCGCCGTCAACGGCGGCATCGCGGGCGTCGACTCGTTCGCGGGCGGCTCGCTCGCCGAGCACTACGGCTACGCGTCGATCTTCTGGGTCATGACCGCCTTCGCGGTCCTCTCGGCCGTGCTCGTACGCCTCTGCGCCCCGGAGTCCCGCGCGGCCGAGCGGCCGCCCATGGACTGGCCGGGCGTACTGCTCCTGGTGATCTCCGTGGGCGCGCTCCTGATCGCCTTCAACGAGGCGGGCAAGCTGGCCGCCGCGAACTGGCCGCTCGCGATCGGGCTGCTCGTCGTGGCCGGGCTCGCGTTCTGGGCGTTCTGGCGGTTCGAGAACCGTTCCGCGCACCCACTGGTCACCACGCACCTGCTGAAGCGCCGCGCCACCTGGTCGCTGCTGCTGTCGACGATGCTCACCATGACCGGCGTCTTCGCGATCATGAACGGTCTGCTGCCGGGCTTCGCGCAGGACACCTCCGTGGGTCTCGGCCTCGGCGCCGAGGGCGCGACC
This sequence comes from Streptomyces sp. NPDC002795, assembly GCF_042888725.1. Taxonomy (NCBI): domain Bacteria; kingdom Bacillati; phylum Actinomycetota; class Actinomycetes; order Kitasatosporales; family Streptomycetaceae; genus Streptomyces; species Streptomyces sp. NPDC002795. The sequence goes on along the minus strand of NZ_JBIAQB010000004.1, from coordinate 525,864 downwards.
TGGTGGACGCTGACCCCGTACGCGCTCGCGGGCCTGGCCATGGGCCCGATCTCGGGACGGCTCTCGGCGACGTTCGGCTACGGCCGCGTCCTGCGCACCGGCCTGATCGCCACGGCGGTCTCCACGGTCGTCGCGCTGCTGACGCTCCAGACGGACTCGGCGGGCCTGCTCCTGACGGTGTCGATCCTGCTCGGCGTCACCTACGCGGGCATGGCCAACATCATGCTGAACGGCCTCGGCATCGTGCTCTCCCCGCCCGAGAACCCCGGCTTCCTGCCGGGCCTCAACGCGGGCTGCTTCAACCTCGGCGCGGGCCTCAGCTTCGTGGTCCTGTACGCGGCGATGGACTCGGTCGCCCCCACCGGCGGCACCTCGGTCGGCGGCTACAGTGCCGGTGTCGTGGCGGGGCTCGTGCTCATCGTGGCGGCCCTGTTCGCGTCGCTGCTGATCCCGAAGCCGGTGCACGCGGAGGCCAAGGACTGACGAGGGAGTGGTGCTCAGTGAAGCTCGTGGTGCAGGAGTTCCTGACGCTGGACGGTGTGTCGCAGGGGCCGGGCGCCCCTGACGAGGACACCAGCGACGGATTCACGCGCGGCGGCTGGTTCGTGCCGTACGTGGACGAGGAGTTCATGGAGATCGCCGACGGCTGGCTCGGGCAGGCGGACGGGCTGCTGTTCGGGCGCCGGACCTACGAGAACTTCGCCCGGGACTGGCCGACGATGACCGACCACCCCATGGCGGCGGTCATGAACGGCCTGCCGAAGTACGTCGCCAGCCAGAGCCTGACCGAGGCCGACTGGAACCCGACCACGGTCCTCACCGGCAACATCGCCGCCGAGGTCGACGCCCTGAAGCGGCAGCCGGGCCGTGAACTGCAGATCCACGGCAGCTCACGGCTCGCGCAGTCGCTGCTCGCGGCGGGCCTCGTCGACCAGCTGCGCCTGGCCATCGCCCCCGTCGTGGTGGGCCGGGGCCGCCGCCTCTTCCCGGAGCACGGCACCCCGGCGGGCCTGCGCCCGGTGAGCCAGCGCTCCACGGCGGGCGGCCTGTCGGTGCACGTGTTCGACACGGCGGGGCTGCCGGCGTACGGGGTGTATCCGGGCTAGGGCCTGTCTTCAAACTCCCGCCTGCCCGGCGTCGCCGGGCAGGCGGGAGTTTGAAGACAGGCCCTAGGGCGTTTCTGACGCATCTCGGGTTTCCAGGCTGCGGGCCCGCGCGCGGTACGCCTCGGGCGAGCGGTGGTACGTCCGCACCGCCAGCAGCCCGGCCACCAGGCGCGGGTCATGGGCCGGGTCGTGCAGCTCCACGTGGCAGCCCGCGTTGCGGTCCGTGTAGGTCAGTACGGTCGTGCCCTGTGCCCGCCACGTGATGCGCTGGGGTGGTGGGACGGCGCCGGAGAAGGCGCCTCCGATCAGCCCGAGGAGCACCACCACCGACTGGAAGGGAAGGATCACCCACCACAGCGTCCACAGCCACAGCGGTCCCTGGCGCCCCACCGCGGCCGGCAGCCCTTCGGGCCGTACGTTCCAGCGGGTCCGCAGCCGTCGCCCGCGCAGCGCCGGGTCCCGGGTGATCGTGCCGAGCACGTCGCCGTCGGGGGCGCGGACGCGGTAGGTGATCGGCTGCCCCGGCGTCGGGCACAGCGCCTCGACGCGCGCGTACGGCGTGCTGTGCGCCTCGTCCGCCCACAGGGTCAGGATCCGCTCCACCGGGCCCTCCACCTCCAGGTGGATCCAGGCGACGGCGGGCGCGGTCTCCGGTTCGTCGGCCCAGCGGATCTCCTGCGTGCCGGTGGTCCGCTGCTTCAGGCATCGCCCCATGCGGGCGCACGCTAGCCGAACAGGGTCGGGGCGCCAGAGGACGCGCGGAATCCGGCGCGCGTGCGCTCGAAGTGCAGCAATTGCCGCTTGCGGTCGAGGCCGCCGCCGTAACCGGTGAGGTCGCCGTTCGCGCCGATGACGCGGTGGCAGGGGACGATGACGCCGACGGGATTCTTGCCGTTGGCGAGGCCCACCGCCCGGGAGGCGTTCGGGTTTCCGAGGGCTTCGGCCAGTTCCCCGTACGTGCGGGTCTCGCCGTACGGGATCCGCTGGAGCTCCGCCCAGACGGAGCGCTGGAACGGGGTGCCGTGGAGGTGCAGCGGCAGGTCGAACTCCGTCAACTCGCCCTGGAAGTAGGCGGTCAGCTGGTCGATGGCCGCACCGAAGGGACGCTCGTCGCGGGCGCCGAAGGATTCCTGCGGCGGGCGGTGTCGCTGGTCGGTCATGTAGAGGCCGGAGAGTGTGCCGTCCGTGGACACGAGGGTGAGGGGGCCGTAGGGGCTGTCGATGAGGGTGTGCCGCTTCTGCTGCATGGTCCGGATTCCTTACGCGGGAAGGAAGTTGATGGGGTGGGAGTCGGTCGCCCACAGATACTGGGTCGCGTACGCACGCCAGGGGCGCCAGGCCGCGGCCCGCGCGGTGAGCGCCGCGGGGGTGTGGGGCAGGCCCAACTCCTGTGCGGCGCGCCGCATTCCGAGGTCGGTGGGGAGGAAGGCGTCGGGGTCGCCGAGGGCGCGCATGGCGATCGCCTCGACGGTCCAGGGGCCGAAGCCGGGCAGCCCGGCGAGGTGCGCGCGGACCTCGTCCCAGTCGGACTCCGGGCCCAAGGCCAGCCCTCCGTCGGCCAGTTGGCGTACGAGGGTGGTGAGGGTCGTGCGGCGGCTTCGGGGCAGCGCGAGCGCTTCCGGGTCGAGGCGGGCCAGGGCCGCCGGGGACGGGAAGAGGTGGGTGAGGCCGCCCTCGGGATCGTCGACCGGCTCGCCGTGGGCGAGGACCAGGCGGGCGGCGTGGGTGCGGGCCGCGGCCGTGGAGACCTGCTGGCCGAGGACGGCGCGTACGGCGAACTCGGCCTCGTCGACGGTGCGCGGCACGCGGCGGCCCGGCGCCTTGTCGACGAGCGGGGCGAGGAGCGGGTCGGTGCGGAGCTGGTCGTCGACCGCCACCGGGTCCGCGTCGAGGTCGAGCAGGCGGCGGCATCGGCTGATGGCCACGGCGAGGTCGCGCTGGTCAGTGAGGATCAGGCGGCAGGCGATGTGCTCGGCGCCGGGGGTCAGGCCGACGATGCCGTGCCCGTACGGGAGCCGGAGGGTGCGCCGGTACGCACCGTCGCGCCACTCCTCCACGCCGGGTACGGCGGTGGCGGCGAGGTGGCCGAAGAGGTTGTCGGGGTTGAGGGGTTTGCGGAACGGCAGCCGCAGCGTGAGCACTCCCGCAGCGCCCGTGCGCCCTTGGGGCACGCGCGTGCGCAGCTCCGTCGGCGACAGCGCGTAGACCTCTCGGACGGTCTCGTTGAAGGTGCGGATCGAGGCGAAGCCGGCCGCGAACGCCACGTCGGAGAGCGGGAGTTGAGTGGTCTCGATCAGCAGGCGTGCCGTCTGGGCGCGCTGCGCGCGGGCGAGGGCGAGAGGGCCCGCGCCCAGCTCCGCGAGGAGCTGCCGCTCGATCTGGCGGGCGCTGTAGCCGAGGCGGCGGGCGAGCCCGGCGACGCCCTCGCGGTCCACCACGCCGTCGCCGATGAGGCGCATCGTGCGGGCCGTGAGGTCGGCCCGTACGTTCCACTCCGGGGAGCCGGGGGTGGTGTCGGGGCGGCACCGCTTGCAGGCCCGGAATCCGGCCTGCTGGCAGGCGGCGGCGCTGGGGTAGAACCGCATGTTGCGGGGCTTGGGCGGCACGACCGGGCAGCCGGGACGGCAGTAGATGCGGGTGGTGACCACGGCGGTGAAGAAGACTCCGTCGAAACGGGTGTCCTTGGCCTGCACGGCGCGTACGCAGCGGTCTGTGTCGGTGTGCATGTCTTTAGCATCGGGCAAGGTGAGGCGGATGGCTGGCGGAAATTCGACATGGACGTCGGCCGTCGTTGCGGTCGCGGGGCTCTGCCCCGGACCCCGCGCCTCAATCGCCGGCGGGGCTTGAATTGGAGGGGCTTTAGTGGGCCCGCAGTCTCCTCCACACCGCCTTCGCCGCGTTGTGGCCCGACATGCCGTGGACTCCCGGGCCCGGTGGGGACGCGGAGGAGCAGATGTATACGGCGGGGTGCGGGGTCGTGTACGGGGAGAGGGAGAGCTTGGGCCGCAGGAGCAGCTGGAGGCCGCTGGCCGCGCCGGAGGCGATGTCGCCGCCCACGTAGTTCGCGTTGCGGACCGCGAGTTCGGGTGGGCCCGCCGTCGCGCGCGCGAGGACCAGGTCCCTGAACCCCGGTGCGAAGCGCTCCAGTTGGCGCTCGATGGCGTCGGTGAGGTCGCCGTCCCAGCCGTTCGGCACGTGTCCGTACGCCCAGAAGGTGTGCTTGCCCTCGGGGGCGCGCGTGGGGTCGGCGACGGTCGGCTGGACCGTGATCAGGAAGGGCGCCTCGGGTCCTCGGCCCTCGCGGGACGCGGCGTTCAGCGCCCTGGCGATGTCCGAGCGGTACGGGCCGACCTGCACCGTGCCCGCGACGCGTGCCTCCTTCGCGGTCCACGGCACCGGTCCGTCGAGCGCGTAGTCGACCTTGAAGACGCTCGCCCCGTACCGGAAGCGGTCGTAATAGCGGCCGAGTCCGGCGATCCTGGCGACGGCCGTCGGCGACGTGTCGAAGATGTACGCGCGGGCCGGCGGCAGGTCGTCGAGCCGCTTCACCTCGTAGTCGGTGTGGATGGCGCCGCCGAGGTCCTTCAGGTACCCGGCGAGCGCGTCGGAGATCGACTGGGAGCCGCCGCGTGCGACGGGCCACCCGCGCGCGTGTGCGGCGAGTGCGAAGACCAGGCCGATCGCGGAGGTCGCGAAGCCGCCGAGCGGCGCGATGACGTGGGCGACGAGGCCCGAGAGCAGGGCGGGGGCCTTCTCGTCGCGGAAGCGGCGCATCAGCCACGTCGACGGCGGCAGGCCGACGAGGCCGAACCGGGCGAGGGTCACCGGGTCGCGGGGGAGCGCGCTGAGCGGCAGTGACATGAAGTCCTTGACCAGCGTGTCCCAGTGCGGCAGCAGCGGTTCGATCAGGCGGCGGTACGCGCCCGCGTCGCGCGGGCCGAAGGACGCGGCGGTCTCGGCGACGGACCGGGACAGCGTCGCCGCCGTGCCGTCGGGGAAGGGGTGCGCCATCGGCAGCTCGTGCTGGACCCAGTCCAGGCCGTACCGCTCCAGGGGCAGGTCCCTGAACGCCGGGGAGTTGATGCCCAGCGGGTGCGAGGCCGAGCACGGGTCGTGGCGGAAGCCGGGGAGCGTCAGCTCCTCGGTGCGTGCGCCGCCGCCGACCGTGTCCTCGGCCTCGAACACGGCAACGGAGAAGCCGCGCCTGGCCAGTTCAACGGCTGCGGTCAGCCCGTTGGGCCCCGCACCCACCACGACGGCATCGAGCATCGACGGCACCTTCGGACTCCTTTGTCAGCCGATGGCCACTGCCCGGACAGGATATGCCGGGCCACCGACAGCGCAGGAGCGCGGGTCAGGCCGCCAGCAATCCCGCCACCCGCCGCGCGGCATCCGCGTCCCGCGCGGCCGTGAACGGCAGCGCGTTCCCGCCGCGGATCGAGAACGGGATCCCGTCACGCGTGAGGTGTGCGCCGCCGGCCTCCTCGACCAGCAGGATCCCGGCCGCGTGGTCCCAGGCCAGCTCCCAGCCGAACGCGATCGCGTCGACGGTGCCGCGGGCGATGCCCAGGTACTCCAGGCCCGCGGAGCCGCACGGGCGCGGCGCGACGCCGTCCGTGCGCAGGCCGAGCAGGGAGCGCTTCTGCTCGTCGGTCGTGAAGTCGGGGTGCGAGGTCGCGACCCGCAGGTCGGTGCCGGGCGCCGGGGGTCCGGCGTGCAGCACCTCTCCGTTGAGCCGCGCGCCCCGGCCGCGGACCGCGACGGCCATCTCGCCGAGCGCGGGCGCGTACGTCCAGGAGGCGAGCACCACGCCGTCGAGCGCGAGGGCGACGAGGGTGCAGAAGCCGGGGTCGCCGTGCACGAACTGTCGGGTGCCGTCGACCGGGTCGACGATCCACACCGGGGCGCTGCCCTGGATCGCCTCGTAGGAGGCCGGGTCCGCGGCGACCGCTTCCTCGCCGACGACCACGGAGCCGGGCAGGAGAGCGGCGAGCTCGCGGGTGAGGTACTCCTCGGCGCGCTTGTCGGCGACCGTCACGAGGTCGTGCGGCGCGCTCTTCTCCTCGATCTCCGCGGCGTCGAGCCGGCGGAAGCGCGGGGTGATCTCGGCGGCAGCGGCGGCGCGGACGATGTCCTCGACGCCGGTCATGAGCTTGTGGTTGATGTGCGTGTTCAGAAAGTCTTCGATGCTTTCCGTCTTCGTTTCGATCATGTCTCCATGAGAACACAGCCCACTGACAACACCCCCATGGCAGATGAACGGCGGGCGACACCTCGAAGACATCCGGGTGCCGCCCACCGTCCGTGACGGGTCAGCGACCGACCGCGTAGCCCTGCATGCCGCGCGGGTTCGCCGCCGCGGACAGGACGCCGGTGCGCGGATCGCGGGCGACGGCGCACAGGCGGCCCTCGGACCAGGCGTCACCGACGGTCACGTCGTGACCGCGGCGGCGCAGCTCGGCGACGACCTCCTCGCCGACGCGGGACTCGACGGTGACAGAGCCCGGCCGCATGCCGCGCGGGAAGAAGGAGCCGGGGAACGAGTCGTTGTGCCAGTTCGGGGCGTCGATGGCGCCTTGCAGGTCGAGCCCGCCGCGCACCGCCCCGCGCAGCGCCACCGCCAGGAAGAAGTGCACCTGCCACTGGTCCTGCTGGTCGCCGCCGGGCGTGCCGAAGGCCAGTACCGGGACGCCGTCCTTCAGGGCGAGGGACGGGGTGAGCGTGGTGCGGGGGCGCTTGCCGGGCGTGAGCGAGTTCGGCAGGCCCTCCTCCAGCCAGGCCATCTGGAGGCGGGTGCCGAGCGGGAAGCCCAGCTCGGGGACGACCGGGTTGGCCTGGAGCCAGCCGCCGGAGGGCGTGGCGGCGACCATGTTGCCCCAGCGGTCGACGATGTCGATGTGGCAGGTGTCACCGCGGGTGGCGCCGTTCGCGGACACCTCCTCGTCCGAGGACGACTTCTGCACGGTGGGCTCGCCCGCCCCGGCGACGCCCATGGCGTCGAAGCCCTCCTCGCCTGCGGCGACCGCGTGGGCGTGGGTGCTCAAGCGCGGCTCGGTGCCGAGCGGGCTGCCCGGACGCAGCTCGTGGGAGGCCTTCTCCGGGTCGATCAGGGCGCGGCGCGCGGCGTTGTACTCGCTGGAGAGCAGCGCCTCCACGGGGACACCCGAAGGATCCGCGTCGCCGTACCAGGCCTCACGGTCCGCCATGGCGAGCTTGCAGCCCTCGACGAGCAGGTGGACGTAGTCGGCGGACCCGTAGGCGGGCAGCTCGGGCGGGAGCAGGGCGAGCTGCTGGAGGAAGGCGGGGCCCTGGCTCCAGCCACCGGCCTTGCACAGCGTCCAGCCGTTCCACTCGTACGTCGCCGGGGCCTCGTAGGTCGCCGACCAGGTGGCGAGGTCCTCGGCGGTCAGCGTGCCGACGTGGCGCTCGCCGCTGGTGTCCTTCGTGGGCCGCTGCGACTGGCGGACCAGCGCCTCGGCGATGAAGCCCGTGCGCCACACCTTGCGGGCGGCCTCGATCTGGGCGACGCGGTCGGCGCCGCCTGCCTCCTCGGACTCGGCTATGAGGCGCTTCCAGGTGGCGGCGAGCTGCTGGTTGCGCAGCAGCTCACCGGGCTTGGGGGACTTGCCGTCGACGAGGTAGACCTCGGCGGACGAGTGCCACTCGGTCTCGAAGAGCTCGCGCACCGTCTCGACGGTCTCGCCGACGCGCTCCACGGGCGCGTGCCCGTCCTCGGCGTACCCGATGGCGTACTTGAGGACGTCGGCGAGGGTCTTGGTGCCGTGGTCCTTCAGGAGGAGCATCCAGGCGTCGAACGCGCCGGGCACGGCGGCCGCGAGCGGTCCGGTGCCGGGGACGAGGTCCAGGCCCAGGGACTTGTAGTGCGCGACGGTGGCGCCCTCCGGGGCCCCGCCCTGCCCGCACAGCACCTGCACCTCTCCCCCGGTCGGCGCCAGGATGATCGGCACCTCGCCTGCGGGCCCGTTCAGGTGCGGCTCGACGACGTGCAGCACGAAGCCCGCGGCGACGGCGGCGTCGTAGGCGTTGCCGCCGTCCTCCAGGACGGCCATCGCGGACTGGGAGGCGAGGTAGTGCGTGGAGGACACCATGCCGAAGGTGCCCTGGAGGGTCGGGCGGGTGGTGAACAAGGAGGCTCCTAGCTGGTGGCGGTGCGGGTGTTGGGGATCGTACGAGACGCTGCCGACAGCGCCTCCGGTGCCGCGGAAGCGGCGTCCGGCGCGGTGCCGTCCTCGGCGACGAGGTGGCAGGAGACCTCGCGGCCGCCTTCCAGCGTGCGCAGCACCGGGACTTCGGTGCGGCAGCGGTCGACGGCGAGCGGGCAGCGCGTGTGGAATCGACAGCCGGCCGGAGGTGCCAGCGGGCTGGGCAACTCGCCGCTGAGGACGATGCGTTCGCGGCTGCGCTGTGTGGTCGGGTCCGGGACGGGCGCGGCCGAGAGCAGCGCCTGTGTGTAGGGGTGCTTCGGGTTCGCGAACAGCTCGCGCGTGGGCGCCTGTTCGACGATCTGGCCCAGGTACATGACGGCGATCCGGTCGGCGAGGTACTCGACGGCCGCGAGGTCGTGCGTGATGAACAGGCAGCCGAAGCCGCGGTCGCGCTGGAGGTCGGCGAGGAGGTTGAGGACCGAGGCCTGCACGGACACGTCAAGCGCGGAGGTCGGCTCGTCGGCGATCAGCAGATCCGGCTCGACGGACAGTGCGCGGGCGATGGAGATGCGCTGGCGCTGGCCGCCGGAGAGTTCGTGCGGGTGCCGGTCGGCGTGCTCGGGGCGCAGCCCGACTTGGTCGAGGAGTTCGGCCACACGCGCGCGTGCCGCCTCGCCCTTCGCGATGCCGTGCAGCTTGAGCGGCTCGGCGACGATCTGGCCGACGGTCATCCGCGGGTCGAGCGAGGACGACGGGTCCTGGAAGACCAGGTGGAAGTCCTTGCGCAGCGGCCGCAGGGCGCGCCGCGACATGGTGGTCACGTCGGTGCCGTTGATGCGCACGGTGCCGCCGGTGGGGTCGTCGAGGCGGACGGCGCAGCGCCCGACGGTCGACTTTCCGCTGCCGGACTCGCCGACGAGGCCGACGACCTCGCCGCGTCCGACGGTCAGGGTGACGCCGTCGGCGGCGCGCACGGTGCCGGAGGAGCCCGCGAAGTGACGTTCCAGGTCGACGAGTTCAAGGACCGGTGCGCTCTGACCGGGCTTGTCGGGGCTCATGAAGCGGTCTCCTGGAGGGTGTGCGGGTGCCAGCAGGCGGCGCGGTGCGGGGCGTCGGCCCCGGCGTCGGCGACGACGGCCTTGAGGCCGGGACGGCTCGACGTGCAGGTGTCGTCGGCGCGGGCGCAGCGCGGCGCGAACGTACAGGCGTCGGGCTGCGAGTCGAGGCTCGGCACGAGCCCGGGGATCTCGGGGAGGCGCCGCTTGCCCTCGCCGCCGGGGCGGAGGACGGCGGAGAGCAGCCCGCGGGTGTACGGGTGCTTGGGGTCGGCGAACAGCTCGTGCACCGGCGCCTGTTCGACGGGCCGGCCCGCGTACATGACGAGCACCCGGTCGGCGGTGTCGGCCACCACGCCGAGGTCGTGCGTGATGAGGACGATGGCCGTGCCGAGCCGCTCGCGCAGCGACTGAAGCACCTCCAGGATGCCCGCCTGCACGGTGACGTCGAGCGCGGTCGTCGGCTCGTCGGCGATGAGGACGGCGGGGTCGCAGGCCACCGCGATGGCGATCATGACGCGCTGGCGCATGCCGCCGGACAGCTGGTGCGGGTACTCGTCGACGCGCTCGGCGGGGGCCGGGATGCCCACGAGGTCGAGGAGTTCGACGGCACGCGCGCGTGCCTGCTTCTTGTTCAGGCCCTGGTGGCGGCGGAGCACTTCGCCGATCTGCCGCCCGATGGTGAGCACCGGGTTCAGGGACGTCATGGGCTCCTGGAAGATCATCGCGATGTCGTTTCCGCGGATCTTCCCGTACGCCTTGTCGTCCGCGCCCGCGAGTTCCTTCTCGCCGATCCGGACGGATCCTGTGATGTGCGCGGTGGGCGGGAGGAGTCCCATGACGGCCATGGAGGTGACGGACTTGCCGCAGCCCGACTCCCCCACCACGGCGAGCACTTCACCGGCGCGCAGGTCGAAGGAGACCTGGTCGACGGCGTGCACGGTACGGGTGTCGGAGCGGAAGGACACCGACAGGTCCCGGACGCTGAGGACGGGTTCAGAGGTCATCGGGTCGCTCCACGGGGGTCGAGGACGTCGCGCAGGCCGTCGCCTAGCAGGTTGAACGCCAGCGTCGCGGCGACGACCGCGAGGCCGGGGAACACCGCCATCCAGGGTGCGGGCGCGAGGAAGGCCTGGGCGGACGACAGCATCACGCCGAGGGACGGCTCGGGCGGCTGCACACCGAGGCCGAGGAAGCTGAGCAGGGCCTCGCCGATGATGGCGGTGGGGATGCCCACGGTGGCCTGCACGATCAGCGCCGAGGTGGCGTTGGGCAGGATGTGCCGGAACAGGACGGTGCCGTCGCCGCCTCCGTTGGCGATGGCCGCGGCCACGTAGTCCACGTGCTTGAGGCGGAGCGTCTCGGCGCGGGAGATGCGGATGACGGCCGGGATCTGCGAGATGCCGATCGCGATGGTCGCGTTGGTGAGCGACGGGCCGAGGACGGCGGCGAGGCCGACGGCGAGCACCAGGAACGGGAAGGCGAGCATCGTGTCGGTGACGCGGGACACGACGCTGTCGGCGACCTTGCCGTAGTACCCGGCGAGCAGCCCGAGCGGGACGCCGACGACGAAGGCGAGCACGACCGCGAGCACGCCGACCTGCATCGAGGCGCGGGCCCCGAAGACGACGCGGGACAGCTGGTCGCGCCCGAGGTCGTCGGTGCCCAGCCAGTGCGCCCAGCTCGGCGCGGCGAGCACGTCGTCGAAGTTGGCGCGCGCGGGGTCGTACGGGGCGACGAGCGGCGCGAACAGCGCGGCGAGTACGAAGATCACGGCGATGACGGCGCCGGTCATGGCGAGCTTGTTCTTGCGCAGGGCGCGCAGCTTGGCGTTCCCGGCGGCCCGGGCGCGTATTCCTGTGAGAGCCAGCGTGGTCACCGGGCACCTCCGAGCCGGATGCGCGGGTCGATGACCGAGTACGCCACGTCGACCAGCAGGTTGATGAAGATGTACGCGAACGACGTGCACAGCACCACGCCTTGCAGCGTCGCGTAGTCACGGGTGAAGACGGCGTCGATGGTGAGCTTGCCGAAGCCGGGGAGCACGAAGATCTGCTCCGTGACGACAGCGCCGGAGATCAGGTGGCCGAGTTGCAGGCCGAGCACGGTGACGACGGTGACGAGCGAGTTGCGCAGCGCGTGCCCGCCGATCACCTCGCGGCGCGAGAGGCCCTTGGCGCGGGCCGTGCGCACGTAGTCCGCGGAGAGCGAGTCGAGCATCGCGGCGCGGGTCTGGCGCATGACGACGGCGGCGAGCCCGGAGCCGAGGACGATCGCGGGCAGCACCATGCGGCGCAGGTTGTCCATCGGGTCGGTGCCGAAGGGGACGAAGCCGGAGGCCGCGAAGACCGGCACGGCGATCGCGAAGGCGAGGACGAGGACGATGCCGAGCCAGAACGTCGGCACCGAAAGCCCGAGCAGGGCAAGGGCGTTGGCGATCCACTCGGCGGTCTTGCCGCGCCGCACGGCGGCGACGACACCGGCGCCGACGCCCAGCACGATCGCCAACAGCAGGGACAGCGCGGCGAGTTCGAGGGTGACGGGCAGTGCCTGCGCGATGGCGTCGGAGACCGGGAGCCCGGTGCGCGAGGAGTTGCCCAGGTCGCCCTGGAGCGCGTGCCCGATGAACCGGGCGTACTGGACGACGATGTTGTCGTCGAGCCCGTAACTGGCACGGATCGCGGCCAGCGCCTTCGGGCTGCGCTCCTCACCGGCGAGCGCGAGCGCCGGGTCACCGGGCAGCGCGCGGATGCCGGCGAACACGACGATCGACACGAGGAACATCGTGATGACGGACTGCCGGATGCGGGTGAGGACGTACTTGGCCATCGGATGCCCGGCGAACAGCCCGGACTTCTTCGGCGTGGCCTTTTCGGGGACTGCTTCAGCGGTCGTCACTTGGCGTACCCCGCGTTCTTGACTCGGACGAGGCCGTCGCCGTAGACGTGCAGGCCCGCGACGTCCTTCCCGGTGACGATGTAGTTCTTCTGGCGGTAGAGGTAGATCAGGGTGTGCTCGGCGTTCACCTTGCGGATCAGCTCGGCGTAGATCTTGTCGCGTTCGGCGGGGTCGGACTCGGTCCGGCCGCGCTTGATCAGAGCGTCGATCTTGGGGTCGCCCAGGCCGTAGGCGTTCATCGCGCCCTTGGTCTGGAGGAAGCTCGCGATGTTGCCGTCCGGGTCGAGGCGCCCGGACCAGCCGCTCTGGAAGGCCTCGTACTGGCCGTTGTCGGTCTCTTCAAGCATGGTGGCGTACTCGGTGGGCCGAAGCTTCAGGGCGAATCCGGCGTCCTTGACCATGGCCTGGATGACCTGGCCGATGCGGCTCCACTCGGGCGTCGTGTTGATCTTCAGTTCGACGGGCACGGGGCCCTTGACCCCCGCCTCCTTCAGCAGCCGCTTGGCCTTGGGGACATCACGCTTCGGGCACTCGGAGGACTTGACGCCGGGCGCGATCGCGGACGCAGGGGACATCGGGCCGCAGGCGGGCTCGTACATGCCCTGGAACGCGACCTTGTTGATGAGGTCGCGGTCGATGGCCAGCTCGAAGGCCTCGCGGACACGGACGTCCTTCGCCATCGGGGTGTCGACCTTGCCGGGCGCCTGACCGAGGCCCTTGACGTTGCCGACGTTGATGCCGATGCCCTGGTAGCCCAGCGAGGGTGAGTTGAAGAGCCGCAGCTTGTTGTCGGTGAGCGCGCTCTTCACGTCGACGGGGACCATCTGGTCGCCGATCTGTACGTCGCCGGAGCGCAGGTTGGCGAGGCGGACACTGCCGTCGGGGATCGGCTTGTAGATCACCTTGTCCAGGTGGACGTCCTTGGCGTCGTAGTAGTTCGGGTCCTTGGCGACGACGATGCGGTCGCCTCCGACGCGCTCGACGAACCGGTAGGGGCCCACGCAGGACGGGTGGTTGGTGAAGGTCTTGCCGTACTTCTTGAGCGCGGTCGGCGACATCACCATGCCGGAGCGGTCGGCGAGCACCGCGGTCAGCGGCACGTACGGCTGCTTCAGGGTGAGCTTGACGCTGTACGGACCCGTGGCCTCGGCCGACTTCAGCGGGGTCAGCTCGGTGGCGCGGGCGGAGCCCGCCAGGTCACGGTGGCGCAGCAGGGAGGTGACGACGGCGTCCGCGTTCAGCCTGGTGCCGTCGCTGAACCGGGCGTCCTCGCGTACGTCGAAGGTGACGGTGCGGCCGTCCTTGGAGACCTCGGGCTGTTGAGTCGCGAGCTGCGGCACGACCTTGCCCTGCTCGTTGACGTCGTAGAGCTTCTCGCACATGCCGGCGAAGACGGTGCGGCCCACGAGGGTCTGGGCGAGGGTCGGGTCGAGCTTGTCGGGGTCGGCGTTGAGGGCCACGGTCAGCGTTCCGCCGTCACGGACCGGACGGTCGTCGGTCATCCGCTCCCCGCCCACCTCCGTGGCCGAGGACTGCAACGAGCCACAAGCCGACAAAGTGGACATCGCCAGGACAACTGCCGTCAGGGCAACCGCTGTTCGGCGCACGAGGGCATACCTCCGCCAGGGATGAGGGGTGGGCGATCGGTGTGCGATCAAGGAATACGGCAGAACGTATTTCGCATACAGTCCGCACACAAGAGGGTTGTCCGGGATCCGGACAACCCTTGGTGAAGATTGGATAACCACGAGCGGCAAAAGGGGCGCCCACCCACAGATCGCCCCTGCCCGACTCGGCTCAGCTCAGCTCAGCTCAGCGGAGCGAAGTCCTCCCCCTCCACCTCGCGCAGCTTCCCGAACCGCTCCCTGAGCTCGACCCGCCGCGCCCGGTCCATGGCGAGATTCACCAACTCGCGCGGATCCTCCTGGAGGTCGTACAGCTCGTGGTCGTTGTCGTCGAAGTCGGCGTCCGGACCGTAGAGCATCGTCGACGGCTCCGGCTTCTCCCCGAGGTCGGCGGGGAGCCCGCCGCCGACACCGAAGTAGCGGGCGTACTTGAACCGGCCGTCGAACATGCCGCGCACCGCGTACCGCGTCCGCTGGATACGGCGGGTGTGCGTGGCCTCGTGCGCGAACAGCACGTAGTCGCGCACCGACGCCCGCGGATCCCGGAACACGGGCGTGAGGTCCACCCCGCGGAACGAGTCGGGCGCGGGCACCCCCGCGAGCGCGCAGATCGTCGAGGCGAGATCGACGTGCGAGGCGAGGGAGCCGCTGACCGTGCCGGGGCGGGTCGTCCCCGGCGCCTTCACGTAGCAGGGCACGCGCATGATCTCGTCGTAGACGAAGGGCCCCTTGGAGCGCAGGCCGTGGCCGCCGCACATGTCGCCGTGGTCGGACGTGAAGATCACGATCGTGTCGTCCCAGCCACCGGACTCCTCCAGGGCGCCGAGGACCTTGCCCAGGGACTCGTCGGCGAGGCGGTGCAGCTGGGCGTAGTAGTCGAGCTGGCGCAGCCACGCGCCCTTGTCGGCCGGGTCGATGCGGCCGTAGAGGCTGTGCTGCTGGTCGTGGCGCCACTGCCGCTGGGTGTCCGGCTTGGTGTGCAGATCGTCGTCGAAGTTGCCGGGCAGTTCGCTGAACACCTCGTCGTAGGGCTGCTCGTACGGCGGGATCGCCTGCCCGCCGCCCCAGTCGCCGTCGAGGAACTGGCGGATGAACTCCATCGTCCGGGGGTGCGCACGCTGGTATTCGGGCTGGTCGACCGGGTACCACATCACGTCGTGCGGGTTGACGAGCGCGACGGTGAGGAACCAGGGCTCGTCCGACTGAGCGTTGCGGCGCAGCCAGTGCGCCGCGTTGTTCGCGATGACCGGGTCGAAGTGCACGCCGGTGCCCGCGAGGCCCATGAAGTGGTGGTCGTTGCCGTCCCAGTCCCCGTAGCCGTACGCCTCCATGTCCGGCCGCGCCGAGCGGGACAGGTGCCATTTGCCGATGTACGAGGACCGGTAGCCGGCCCGCCGCAGCGCGCCGCCGATGGTGGGGAGCGCCGGGTCGAGCTCGGGCTGCCAGGGGAAGATGACGTTCTCGGCGACCTGGTGCTGGGTGACGTACTGGCCGGTCATCATCGTGGCCCGCGAGGGCGAGCAGGGCGAGGAGTGCGTCCAGTAGTTGGTGAACTCCATGCCTTCGGCGAGCAGCCGCTCGCGCCAGGGGAGTTCGACGGTGGCCGGGAGCCAGTCGCGCTGGCGCTCCTGGTCGGAGACGACGAGGAGGATGTTCGGCCGATCGGATTGGGGCATGTCAACCTTCCTTGTTCGCAAGGGAGTTGGTCTCGCTCGGGACGGCGCCCACCCCGCCGGTCGCCGGGGTCCGCCCGTGCCGCATGAAGGCGGCGACGAGCAGCGCGACCGCCGCGGCCCC
The DNA here is from genome assembly GCF_042888725.1 of Streptomyces sp. NPDC002795. Taxonomy (NCBI): domain Bacteria; kingdom Bacillati; phylum Actinomycetota; class Actinomycetes; order Kitasatosporales; family Streptomycetaceae; genus Streptomyces; species Streptomyces sp. NPDC002795. The sequence goes on along the minus strand of NZ_JBIAQB010000004.1, from coordinate 510,217 downwards.
CGCCGCCACCAGGAACGCGCAGACGTAGCCCGACTCGGCGTAGAGGATCGTGTCGTCCGCCCCTGATCCGTCGAGGACGTGCTGGGCGAGTACGGCGCCGAGCACCGTGACGCCCGTGGCGTTGCCGAGGTTGTTGGCGACGCCCATCATTCCGGCGCCGACGCCGGTGTGCGTCGCGGGCACGGCCTCGACGACGAGGTTCGACACGGACACGAAGAAGAAGCCGAACCCGACGCCCGCGAACAGCGCCGCGAGCAGGATGTGCCACACCTCGGTGTGCAGCGCCGACAGGAGCGCCGCGCTCGTGGCGAGGCAGCCGAGCGCGATCAGCAGGCCGGTGCGCGGCGCGTGCCGCCGCGCGAGCAGCCCGCCGAGCGGACCGCCGGCCGCGCTCAACAACCCTTGCGGCACAAGGAAGATGGCGACACCGAGCGGCGCCATGCCGAGCCCGAAACCGGTGTCCTTCGGCGTCTGCACGAGCTGTGGCAGCGTGAGCGCCTGCCCGCCGATCGCCACGGAACCGCCGAACGCGGCGAGCAGCGTCCAGCGCAGCCCTGGCCCCGCGAGCAGCCGCAGGTCGATCAGCGGATACGCGGCGCGCAGCTCGCACACCACGAACAGGGCGAGCAGCACACACGCGCCTGCGGCCACCGCGATCAGCCGCCCCGAGCCCCACCCCCACCGGCCGCCCTGCCCCACCGCGAGCAGCACGCCCGCGGCGCCGCAGCCGAACAGCAGTCCCCCGGCCACGTCCACCCGCCGCCGCAGCCGCACCCCGGACTCCGGGAACGTGGCGACGACGAGCGGCGTGAGCACCACCGCGTACAGCAGGCAGAACCAGAAGATCGCCCGGAAGCCGAAGAGCTGCGTGAGCGCACCGCCGACGACCGGGCCCACGATGACGCTGAGCCCGATGCCGGTGGTGATCGCGCCCATCGCCACCGGCACGAGGCGCACCGGGAACACATCGCGGATCAGCCCGTACGCGGCCGGGGCGATCACCATCGCGATGCCCTGGACGGCCCGCCCCGCGAGGAACACGGGGAAGTTCGGCGCGAGGGCGCACATCAGCGAGCCGACAGCGAAGGCGCCCGCCGCGTACACGATCACCCGCTTCTTGCCGTGCCCGTCGGCGACCTTGCCGAGCAGCGGCTGCGCCACCACCCCGACGAGGCTCACGACGGTGAGCGTCCAGCCGATCGACGGGGTGCGGAACTCGGTCGCCATGTGCGGCAACGCCGGGTAGACGAGGGCGAGTTCGAGCGCGACGACCTCGGTGAGCAGGATCAGCGGGACGAGCCGCAGGACGTACGCGGCGGTGCTGAGGCCTTCGAGCCGGGACGTGTGGGTCACGCTGACGTCTTAACGCGCTTGCGTTAAACAAGCAAGACAACCGACACTCTTCGCCATGGCACCCGCACCCGCGAACGCAACACGACGCCGCCTCATCGACGTGGCGGAACGCCTCTTCGCCGAACAGGGCATACATGCCACGTCACTTCGGGAGATCGCCGCGGCCGCGGACCAGCGCAACACGTCCGCGGTCGCCTATCACTTCGGCACGAAACGGGGGCTGATCGACGCGATCTACGAGGACCGGCTCACCGCCACCACGGCGCGCCAGCTGGAGTTGCTGGAGGCGATCGACGCGCAGGGCCGGGGCAAGGAACTGCGGGCGCTGGCCGGGGTGTTGGTGCGTCCGATGGCCGAGCGCCTGGCGGATCCCGAGCGGCCCAGCTGGTTCCTGCGGTTCGTCGTCAACGCCATGTACGTCGAGGGCATCGCGCCGAGCGACCTCAGGGCCCACCCGTGGACGCGCGGCCTGCTACAGCTGCACTCCAGGATCACGCGCTGCATGCCCGAACTCCCGGACCGCGTACGGGAGAACCGGTGGGAGTTCTTCATCGGCCTGCTGCTGCACACGCTCGCCCAGCGGGAGCGGGTACTTCAGGCCGGAGCCGACCCCGGCGAGCCGCACCTGCTCGCGGCCGACCTCGTCGACGCGGGGGTGGCGGTGCTCACCGCCGAGGTGTCGGACACCCCGTGGTGATCAGCTGTCCACCCAGCCGTGCTTGCGGCCGCTCTGCACCAACTCCCGGCGGATCGCCAGGATCTGCTCACCCGTCAGGGACGGCGCCGAGCGCAGCAGCAGCTCCGTGACCTCGTTCGTGAACTCGTCGACGCGCAGCACATCGCAGAGCACGTCGTCGCCGTCGGCCGCGTGCCGTCCTGGCGTGGGAGCCGAGGCCCCCTCGGCGAGCTGCACCGACGAGGCCTTGGGCCCACGGTCGCCCTCCTCGATGTCGAAGGAGACCTTGAGGCCCGTCCGGATGTACGACTCGGGGATCAGGAGGTCGTTCACATGCAGGAAGACGTCCTCGCCGCCGTCGTCCGGCGCGATGAACCCATATCCACGCGCTCCGTCGAAGCGCACCACACGACCAGCTGCCACGCCAACCCCCAACCACCTCGGCGGACCCAGTGCCCGCGGCCTCCAACAACGTGAGCGGATCCTACCCGTCCGCCCCCGCGATCCCGTGGACCCACTGTGGCGACGCCCCAGCGTGATGTCACAGTGACGGAAGTGGCGGTTTCCGCACACAGCAACTCATGTGAGACTGGCGTCCCCCGCCCGCCCTGACGTAAGGGACGTACGCCGTGGGTTCTCTCCCGCTCCCGGTCACCCTGACCGCACGCCTGCTGCCCGTCGCCGTGCTCGCCTGCGCGGGCTGGGCCTATTCGGGTCCCATGGCGGAGCAGTCCAAGGACCGCTCCGAGTCGGCGCCGCAGTCGTCCTCCGCGCCCGACAAGCCGGGTGCGGCCGTGGCCTCGAAGACCTTCGCCAAGCCGCCGGCCCCCTGTGACGCGGTGCCCACCTCGACGGTCAAGTCCCTCGTGCCGGACGGGAAGACGGCCGGCAAGGAGCTGTCGGCCACCGACGAGTCGGTCCGCCGCGGCTGCTCGTGGAGCGCCCTGAAGGGGTACGACTACCGCTGGCTGGACGTCTCCTTCGAGGTGAAGGACTCCGACGACCTGGCGAAGAAGGCGTTCGCGGCCGGGGACGGCGAGAAGCGGACCAGCCCGCTCAAGGGCCTCGGGGACGAGGCGCGTGTGACGAGCTCGCTCACGACGAAGGACAAGCAGGACACCCGCGAGTCCGTCGTGACGGTCCGCACGGGGAACATGCTGCTGACCGTCACCTACAACGGCAGCGACTTCGAGTCGAAGGGCGCACCGTCGAACGACACCGTGATCAGAGGCGCCCGCAAGGCCGCCGGGGACGCGGCGGCCTCGCTCGACTCCGGCAAGGGCTCCTGAATCAGCCCTGGCTCGGCGGCCAGTTCTTGAACCGCTTCGGGCGCGGCGGCGCGTACGTGCGCACCTTCGACGTGCTCAGGCCCATCCGGACCAGCGACTCCGCCACGGTCACGGCCGCGGCGACACCGTCGACGACGGGCACGCCCGTACGCGCCTTGACCTCGTCCGCGAGGCCCGCCATGCCGCCGCAGCCCAGGCAGACGACCTCGGCCCTGTCGTCCTCCACGGCCCGCGCTGACTGCTCGACGATGGCCTTGACGGCGGCGTCCGGATCGCGTTCGAGGTCGAGCACGGCGAGGCCACTGGCGCGTACGGAGGCGAGGCGGTCGGTGAGCCCGGCCAGCTTGAGGCGGTCCTCGATGAGCGGCACGGCCCGGTCGAGCGTCGTGACCACGGAGTACTTGTGGCCGAGGTACATCGCCGTGCTCGCGGCGGCCTCCGTGATGTCGACGACCGGGACGTCGAGGAGCTCCTGGAGCCCCTCGCGGCCGTGCTCGCCGTAGCCCGCCTGCACAACGGCGTCGAAGGGCTCCGGGTAGGCGCGGACCGTCTCCATGACGGCGATCGCGGCCAGGTAGCTCTCGTAGTTGCCCTCGCAGGAGTCCGGGCCGAACGCCGGGGTGAGCGGCACGATCTCGGTGCCGGGCGCGGCCACGGCCCTGGCCTGCGCACCGATGCTCTCGGTCATGCCCTCGGTGGTGTTGACGTTGCAGACGAGAATGCGCATGGCGAGCTACAGCTTTCTTCTTGTTTTCGGTGAAGCGGGTCAGGCGGTGAGGCGGATCAGGCGGCGGGTACGGCGATCTCCTCGCCGTCGACGTCGTTCGCGGTGCGACTGCGGTCCGCGAGGGCGACGTAGAGCAGCGCGGCGAGGCCGGCGCCGATGAACCAGGAGAACCCGGAGAGCGATGTGAACGCGGGGACGAGGGCGATCACGACCGCGACGGCGGCGGACGGGGCGAACGCGCCGACGGCCCGCAGGTGGAACCCGGACCGGTAGTGGTAGTCGCCGTCCGGGGCGTCGGTGTAGAGGTCGGGGACGTTGACCCGCGTCTTGCGGACGAGCCAGTAGTCGGCCATGACGACGCCGAAGGCGGGGCCGAGCAGGGCGCCGAGTCCGCCGAGGAAGTAGTTCACGACGGTCGGGCTGTTGTAGAGGTTCCAGGGCAGGATGACGAGCCCGATGACGGCGCTGACGATGCCGGCCTTGCGGAAGTTCAGCCTGCGTGGGAACAGGTTGACCAGCGTGTAGACGGGCGCGACGAAGTTCGCGAGCAGGTTCACCGCGATGGTCAGGACGATGAAGGCCAAGGAGGCGAGGACCATCAGCGGGGTGCTCGGGATGGTCGCGACGATGTCCTCGGGTCCTGCGATGACCGCACCGTTGATCTTGAACTGGCCGCCGGAGAGCACGACGACGATGCCGGCGAAGAAGAGCATGTTGAGCGGGATGCCGACCAGGTTGCCCGCGACGATGGCGCGGCGGCTCTTCGCGGAGCGGGTGAAGTCGCAGAAGTTCAGGACGAAGGTGCCGTAGATGACGACCCACAGCGCGGCGGATTCGAGGATCTGCCGCCAGGCGTCGAGCCCGGTGGGCGCGGAGCCGGTGGAGACCGCGATGGACATGTCCGCCTTGACGAAGATCCAGGCGGCGAGCGCGCACATCGTGATGAGGATGGTGGGCGCGGCGAACGCCATGTATTTGCGGATGAGTTCCATGCCGTAGCTGACGATCACGACTTGGACGACCCAGAGGGCCAGGAAGGTGATCCAGCCGAGGGTGGACAGGCCCAGGATCGAGTTGTGGTCGAGCGAGGCGGCGCCGGGCGCCAGCTTCTTGACGACGGCTCCGAGCACGACGGCGGCGAGATACGTCTGGATGCCGAACCAGGCGATGGCGACGGCCCCGCGCACGGCGGCGGGGATCTGCGCGCCGCGGATGCCGAAGGCGATCCGGCTCATCACGGGGAACGGCACGCCGGTCTTCTGGCCCATGTAGCCGGAGAGCGTGAGGAGCGCGAAGAGCAGGACGGAGGCGACGACGAAGGCGATCAGGATCTGCCAGACGCTGAGCCCGAGCGCGAACAGGCCCACGGCGAAGGCGTAGTTGCCCAGGCTGTGCACGTCGTTGCCCCACAGCGTGAAGACGTTGTACGCGCCCCAGCGGCGGCCCTCCTTCTTGGTGGGGGCCAGATCGGGACTGTAGAGACCCGGACTGGTGCGGGCGGGCCCGTCGACACCGGCGGTGGGGGTCTGTTCGTGCACGGCAGCCATGACGCGCTCCTGGAAGTCCACATTTTCCGCGATGAGGAATCTCTTTTCCTCTTGGCGGGAAGACGCTACGGGCCGGTTTTGCGGTAATCAAGAGGTGTACGCGAAGAAAACACCGATTCCTCACGGGTGAACTGGCCGCCCGTTTCGGACATTTGGCGAGCCACGCACGTCGGACCCGCACTCCGGTTTGGTATACCAAACCTGATGAAGTGCGGGTCCGTCAAGGAGAGCCAGGTCACAGAATTCGGGGTCGGTCAGTCCCGCCGCTGCCCCGCCATCAACGCCGTGTACAGCACGAGCGACGCCGCGAGACCCACGGCCCAGCCGTAGTCGGCCAGCGGCTTGAGGAAGGGGATCAGACCGTCCAGCGGGAACGGTCCCGCCTTCTCGCCCTTCGCGTTCACCGTCGAGTACGAGCCGCCGACGGCCAGCACGCCGCCGATCGCGAAGGCGAGGACGGCGCGCCAGTTCCAGCCGCCGCGGTACCAGTAACGCCCGTCCCGTACATACAGATCGGCGAGGTGCAGCACCGTCCGCCGCACGATCCAGTAGTCGGCGATCAGGATGCCCGCGACCGTGCCGAGCAGCCCGCCGACCACACCGAGCCAGGTGAAGATGTACAGCTCGGGCGTCGACGTGAGCTTCCACGGCATGACGAGGACGCCCACGACGCCCGTGATGACCGCGCCCGTGCGGAAGCTGATGAGCTTCGGGGCGAGGTTCGCCAGGTCGTACGCGGGCGAGACCACATTGGCCGCGATATTGACGCTGATCGTCGCCACGAACACCGTGATCAGCGCGAACAGCAGCCCGAACACGTTGTCCGTCTTGGCGGCCAGCGCCACCGGGTCCCATATCGGCGCCCCGTAGACCTTCTCCGAGCCCGCCGTCACCAGGACCGACATCAGCGCGAACAGGGTCATGGTCGTCGGTAGGCCGAGCGTCTGCCCCCAGACCTGCGCCCGCTGCCCCTTCCCGAAGCGTGTGAAGTCCGGGATGTTCAACGACAGCGTGGACCAGAAGCCGATCATGCCCATCAGGCCGGGGAAGAAGACCTTCCAGAAGTCCGGGCCCCAGCCGACCTTCGACGGCTCGTGCAGCAGCGGACCGAAGCCGCCCGCCTTGTTCGCGATCCACACCAGCAGCACCACCGCGCCGACGAGCACGAACGGCGCCGCCCAGTTCTCGAAGCGGCGCAGCGTCTCCATACCCCGGTAGATGATGGCGAGTTCGAGGACCCAGAAGAGGAAGAAGCAGAGCCAGAGCGTCCACGGATAGCCGCCGACCTCGGCCGCCCCCGTCCACCCTCCGAAGATCTTCCCGAGGAGCAGGAAGATGCCCTGGCCGCCGATCCACGTCTGGATGCCGAACCAGCAGCAGGCCACCGCCGCCCGCACCAGCGCGGGCAGATTGGCGCCGCGGATACCGAAACCCGCCCGCGCCAGGACCGGGAAGGGGATGCCGTACTTGGGCCCCGCGTGCCCGGTCAGCAGCATGGGGGCCAGGACGATGACGTTCGCGAGGGCGATGGTGAGGACCGCCTGCTTCCAGTCCATGCCCAGGGCGACGAGCCCGGACGCGAGCGTCCACGACGGGATGCAGTGCGCCATCCCGATCCACAGGGCCACGAAGTTGTACGTGGTCCAGCGGCGGTCGGCGAGCGGGACGGGGCGCAGGTCCTCATTGGCGTAGCGGCTGCCGGCCGGATAGGCGTCGGCGGCGAGCTCCACCGCGGGCCGGGGTGCTCTCGGGGCGGTGTCGGTCATGGGCAGTCCGTTCTGCTCAGGGAGACGGGAACAGCGGCCGTGCGGGGTGCGGTGCCGTCAACTGCCTTGCCTGGTACGGAGCTTGACGCCTGTCAGCCGCGCAGCGCGGGGATCACATCCCTGCCGTACGCCTCGATCACCGACTCCTTCGCGTCGTGCATCGCGTACACCGCGAACTGGTCGACGCCCAACTCCCGCAGCGCCTCCAGCCTTTCGAGGTGCGCCGCGGGCGGGCCGAGCAGACAGAAACGGTCCACGATCTCGTCGGGCACGAACGCCGTGTCCGGGTTCCCGGAGCGGCCGTGGTGCGCGTAGTCGTAGCCCTCACGCGCCTTGATGTACTCCGTCAGGGCGTCCGGGACCATGCCGGAGTGCGCGCCGTACTTGGCCACCAGGTCGGCCACGTGGTTGCCGACCATGCCGCCGAACCAGCGGCACTGCTCGCGCGCGTGGTCGAGCGCGGCCGGTGTGTCTACCTCGGTGACGTACGCGGGCGCGGCGACGCAGATCTTCACCGCGGCGGGATCGCGGCCCGCCGCCTCCGCCGCGCCCCGCACCGCCTTGATCATCCACTCGGTGAGGAACGGGTCGGCGAGCTGGAGGATGAACCCGTCGGCCTCCTCGCCGGCCATCTTGAGCGCCTTGGGCCCGTACGCCGCCATCCAGACGGGGAGTTCGGCGCCCTCGCGCACCCAGGGGAACCTGACGAGGGAGCCGCCGCCGAGGTCGGCCTCATCACCCCGCGCCAGCGCGCGGATCACCTTCATCGCGTCGCTGATCCGGGCGAGCGTGTTCGGCTTGCGCCCGGCCACCCGCATCGCGGAGTCGCCGCGCCCGATGCCGCACACGGTGCGGTTGCCGTACATGTCGTTGAGCGTCGCGAAGGTCGAGGCGGTGACCTCCCACGTGCGCGTGCCCGGGTTGGTGACCATCGGGCCGACGGTCAGCCGCTCGGTCTCCGCGAGGATCCGGCTGTAGATGACGAACGGCTCCTGCCACAGCACAGCCGAGTCGAACGTCCACCCGTATGTGAAGCCGGAGCGCTCCGCGCGTTTCATGAGGTCCACGACCGCGGACGCGGGCGGGTCGGTCTGCAGGACGAGTCCGAAGTCCATGGGGAGCCCCTCGTGTCGAGTATCGAATGCCGAATACCGAGTGCCGAGCCGCCATTGAAAGGCACAATCGTGGACTTCCCCGAGAGGCTTGGCAAGAGGTCCACCGGATGAGTTCTACGCGCGTCCAGCATCGGGACGGGCGTCCTCGGCCGTCCCGCGGCCGGGGAACGTGCCGAGGTCGGCGATCCGGTACCCGTTCGGATAGCCGCGCACGGTGCTGCTTTCCCGGCCGTGCTGCGGCGTACCGCGCGCCGGAAGCAGCCCGACGAACCGGCCGCGCATCCTGAGCCCGCCCCGCACCACCCGCTCGACGGCCGGCTTCGGGTCCTTGTACCCGAACGCGGCGCGCAGCGGAGGATCCATCAGACAGACGGAGGCCCGGCGCACGGCCGCCCCGAGCGGTCCCGGATACCAGGACGCCATCAGGTCGAGCGTCGCCTCGGACACCGCGTGCCCGCCCGGGTCGTACGCGAAGTGCTCGCGCTCGTAGTCGTCCATGAGGCGCTCGAACTCCTCGTACGTCTCCGGGATGTCCTTGATGTTCATGCGCCGGCCGAGGTCCCGGTAGTAGTTGGTCGCCGCGCGCACCTCGTGCGGCGAGTACGGCCGCCACGCGTACGCGTCCATCCAGCGTTTGGGCACGACGACGAAGGTCGACAGGACGTAGCGGTAGTCGTCGTTGGAGATGTCGTACGCGCCGTGCATCCGGTTCATCCGGCGCACGGCCTCGCGGCCCTCCCCCACGTCGGGGCCGTGCTCGCCGACCGCGTCGAGGATGAGCACCGTGTCGTCGTACCGCTTCTGCGCGCGCTCGGTGAACTCGCCGGTGCGGACGAGGAGTTGGCCGATGCTCGGCACCGCGTACGTCCGGTAGAGGGCGAACCCCAGGGCCTGCATGGTGTCCCAGGGGAACTCGTACGACGAGCTGATGCCGTAGATCTCGTGGTAGTCGATGTCGGGGTCGAGCCGGCGGATCCGTCGGATCCAGTGGTCGCGCCGCACGCTGATCCTCCCCGGGCCTTGGCGCACGACGGGGCCGTGTCCCCGACGTGCCCGCGGCCCCACCTTCGTACCGGCCACCTTCGTACGACCACCTTCAAGGATCAAGACCGACGGCGTACGGACACGGGGTACGGGGTGACGGAGGTCACGAGGGCGCGCGGGGCGAACGCGGAATGCGCGGGTCCGTCCCGCTGCTGCACGGTTGTCGGCCGATCTCTGTCCCAGGGACCGGCCTCCCCGTTCTTCGAAAGGCTTCCTGCACCATGCCGCTGGCCCTCCTGGCCCTGGCTGTTGTCGCGTTCGGCATCGGCACCACCGAGTTCGCCACGATGGGGCTGCTGCCCCAGATCGCCGACGGCATCGACGTGTCGGTGCCGCACGCCGGCAACCTCGTCTCCGCGTACGCGCTCGGTGTCGTCGTCGGCGCCCCCGTCCTGACGGGCATCGGCGCGCGCATCCCCCACAAGCGGCTGCTGCTGCTCCTGTCCGGCCTCTTCGTGATCGGCAACGTCGCGTCCGCGCTCGCCCCGAACTTCGGCCTGCTCTTCGCCGCGCGCTTCCTCGCGGGTCTGCCGCACGGCGCGCTGTTCGGCGTGGGCGCCGTCGTCGCGTCCCGGCTCGTCACACCCGACCGGGCCGCCCGCGCCGTCTCGAAGATGTTCCTCGGCCTCACCGTCGCCAACATCGTCGGCGTCCCGGCGAGCACGGCCCTCGGCCAGCACCTGGGCTGGCGCTCCGCCTACTGGGCGGTCGCCGTCATCGGCGGCGTCGCCCTCGCGGCGCTCGCCCTCTTCGTCCCGCACCAGCCGCGCGGCGGACAGACCGGGATCCGGCACGAGCTGCGGGCGATGGGCAACCGGCAGGTCGTGATCGGTCTGGCCACGGCCGTGGTCGGCTTCGGCGGCTTCTTCGCCGTCTACAGCTACTTGGTGCCTATGCTGACGAACGTCACCGGCATCTCGGACTCCTCGACCACCCTGGTCCTCGCGCTCTACGGCGTCGGCATGACGCTGGGCACCCTGATCGCGGGCCCGCTCACGGACCGCGCCCTGCGACCCACCCTGTACGCGGGGCTCGCGCTGCTCGCGGTGGCCCTGGTGGCGTTCTATTTCGCGGTCCACAGCACGGTGCCCGCGCTGATCACGATCGCCGCCATCGGAGCGTTGGGCTCCCTCATCACGACGCCCGTCCAGATGCTGCTGATGGCCAAGGCGGAGCACGCCCCCACCATGGCGGCGGCCTCCAACCACTCCGCCTTCAACCTCGCCAACGCGGGCGGCGCCTGGCTCGGCGGCCTCGCCATCTCCGCGGGCTGGGGCTGGACCTCCCCCGTCCTGGTGGGCGCGGCCCTCGCCGTCGCCGGCCTCGCCCTGGCCTTCGCGGGCGGCTTCATCGACCGCGGCGGCCGCCACTCCGACGTGGTCGCGTCGTCCTCCGGCCCCGAGCCGTCGCCGCAGGCCGACCAGGTCACGCTGACGAAGCCGTGAGCCCGGCGTCCTACGTGATCGGGAAATCGAAATAGGTGTCCGGATACGGCTCGTCGTCGAGTGTGTAATGCCACCACTCGCACTCGTACGCACTGAATCCGCAAGCCTCCATGAGGGACCGCAGATGCTGACGGTTTCGTGCCTCGGTGGGCGTGATCCCTTGCGCACCGTGATGCGAGATGGAATCCATCAGGTCATGGTCGCCGCCCATGGGCACGAGCTCACCGGTGGCCACGTCATACAGCGTGAGGTCGACCGTGCTGCCCCGGCTGTGGCCGGACCTGGCGGCCACATATCCCTGCTCGAACATGTCGGCCCTGCCGATACGGGGATAGTGCCGCGCCTTGGTCCGGCCGTCCTCCGGCTGCTGCGACCAGCGCAGAAAACAGTCGACGGCGTGCTGCGGGCGATAGCCGTCCCAGAGCAGCAGGCCGAACCCCCGTGTTCGGGCCTTCTCTCCGGCCCGCTCCAGGGCCGCGCCAAGAGCCCTCGTCCCGACGACCCGATTGGCCAGATATCCGTCCACCGGTTTGCCGGTGAAGTTGTCCCACGTGGCGTACTTGGCGTCCCAGCGTATTCCGGGCGCCAGCTCGTCCACGAAGACGAAGTCAGCCTTCATCGAATCCGTCGGCTTCATCGGCTTTTCCCCGTCAAGGCGAGGGACACCGTCCGTTCGATCACTTCGGAAAGCGGCAGCCCCGCGGCCGCCATCATCCGCGGATAGCGGCTGTACGAGGTCATGCCGGGGAACGTGTTGACCTCGTTGAGGACGACTTCTCCGTCCTCCTTGAGGAACATGTCCACCCGCGAAAGTCCACCGCACCCAAGGGCGCGGTACACGGCCTTGGCCGTCTCCTGCACGACGAGCTGTGACGCCTCCGGAATGTCGGCGGGAACGATCGCGACGGAGTTCTCGGAACCGGTCTCGGGGGCGTCCTCCTGGTGGATCCTGAAGAATCCCTGCGAGAGGGCGATCCGGTCGACCTCGCCGGCGGTCAGATCCGACCCGTTCCCGAGGATGGCGCAGCCGATCTCACTGCCGACGACGGCCTCTTCGATCAGCACCTTCGAGTCGTACTGCCGTGCCGTTTCGACCGCGCCGGGCAGTTCCTCTTCTCGCGACACCTTGGTGACGCCGAAGGACGATCCCGAACGGGCCGGCTTCACGAACACCGGATAGGTGAGCAGGGCGGGGTCCATGGTTTCGTCCGCCGTCACGGTCCAGAAGTTCGGCGTGGCGATTCCCGCGCTTCGGGCGACGACATAGGCAAGGGATTTGTCCATGCACAGGGCGGAGCTCTGGATGTCGCAGCCGATGTAGGGAATTCCGGAGAGTTCCAGCAGCCCCTGTATGGCGCCGTCCTCGCCGAGCGTGCCGTGCAGCACGGGCAGTACGACGTCCAGACGGATCGTTCCGTAGCGTCCCTGCTCAAGAATCAGCAGTCCGTGCACGTCACTGTCCGGCGACAGCGCGACGGGACGGCAGTGGCCGCTCTCCCACTCTGCGCCGGGCCCGTCACAGAGCTTCCAGGCACCGCTCTTCGTGATCCCGATGTAGAAGGGTTCGTACTTCTCGAGATCGAGGTTTCGGGCCACCTCTCGCGCGGACTTGACGGAGACGAGGTGCTCCTCGGAACGGCCACCGAATACGATGCCGAGCTTCAGCCTAGACATGCTGATTCCTGCTTTCGAATGTCAGACAGTTGGTGAGAGAGTTCTCCACGGTGTCGCGCAGGGCGTGATCCGTGTAATAGGCGGTGTGCGGACTGATCAGCGCGTTGGGCAGCTCCTGGAGCCGCAACAGCGCTTTGCTTTCGATGTGTTTGCGGCGGCAGTCGGCGTAGAAGATGCCCTCCTCACCTTCGACGACGTCCAGGGCCACGCCACCCAGCCTGCCGCTCTCCAATTCCTGCACCAGAGCTTCGGTGTCGATGAGTGCGCCACGTCCGGTGTTGACGATCAGCGCACCGTTCTTCATCAGTGCAAGGCGCTGTCGATTCAGCAGATGGTGTGTGGCAGCGGTGAGCGGTGCATGCAGCGTGACGAGGTCGCTTTGTCGCAGCAGTTCATCGCGCGAAACGTGCTCGACATCGGCGGCGCCGGGGCTTACCACCGGGCGATTGTCGTGGGCCAGGATGCGGCAGCCGAACCCCCGCAGCCGGTCCATGACCGCCGCTCCGATGCGGCCCGTCCCGATCACTCCGACCGTCAGATCTCGCAGTTCTTTCCCGCGCGCATCACTCAGTCGGTAATCGTGCATATCGGTGCGACGGACAATGGATTTCGCATCCCGTACCGCCATCAACATGAGCATCAGCGTGTAGTCGGCCACACTGTCCGGGGAGTAGGAGACGTTCTCGACGAAGATGCCGATGCTGTCCGCGTATTCCACGTCGATGTGGTTGTAGCCGATGCTCCGCGTGGAGATGTAGCCCACGCCGACTCGGCCGAGCGCGCGCAGCGTGGCGTGGGTGATGGGCACCTTGTGGCCGACGCTGACGCACCGGCTGCCGGAGGCCAGTTCGGCGTTGGCTTCGGAGACGGGTGCGTCGGTGATGGCCGGCCGTACACCGAGGCCGGCCGCCAACTCGTGGAACAGAACGGCTTCGTCCCGGCCGCACCCGTACATGGTGATGCGGGTCGTTTCGCTGTGGGTCATGCCTCCAGTCAAGGCGGCGTGCTGTTGCCGGAACGTATGCGGTTTTCGATATGCCCGCGATACGTCTCACCGTCTTGACTGGCCGCATGACCGGCAGAACAGCAGGCATGACGTCCAGGAACCAGGAACAGGAGCGGACGCTCGACGACGTGGTCAGGAGCCGCCTGTCGGCAGGTCTCGCAGGAATCGCAACGACTCCCCCGCTTGGTCGATGTATCGGCGGCGCCGGTAGAACGCGTGCGCCTCCTGCCGACGATCCCCGCTGGTGACCTCCATGCGGACGCAGCCGCGGGTGGCGGCGAAGGACTCCGCGGCGGCGACGAGTTGAGAGCCGACGCCGCGGCCCCGTGCTCGGCCGGAGACCACCAGGGCCACGATCCGGCCCCAGGAGCCGTCCCGTTCGAAGAACGGGCAGACGTGAACGGCGATCGCCCCGAGGAGGTCGTCGCCGTCCTCGGCCACATGGGCCGCGCTGGACGGGTTCTCGGCCCAGGTCCGGATCCGGTTCGCCGTCGCGGCCCGGCCTTCTTGTGGATAGCCCAGTTGATGCAGCAGTTCGTTGACGGCTGAGGCGTCGGCGGGGTGTGCCGGTCGGATCCTCATGCTCATCGCGCGCGCCGCCTCATGTAGAGGTCGAAGGCCCGGTAGATCATCGGCCGCAGCGGCAGGTCCCACTCGCCGACGCACCGCACCGCCTGACCGCCGGTGCCGACCTTGAACTGGACCAGCCCGACGTGCGGGTCGTCCGCATCGAGGGTGGGGGTGATGCCGCGCAGGTCATAGACGTCGCAGCCGGCGGCGAGCGAGTCGCGGATCATCGCCCACTGGCAGGCGTTGGAGCCGCGCACCTCGCGCTTCTCGGTGGCGGAGGCCCCGTAGGAGTACCACGCGTGGCCGCCGACGCGGATCAGGACAGCAGCAGCGGTCAAGTCGCCCTGGTGGCGGGCCAGGTAGAGCTTGATCCGCTCGGGATCCTCGGCCCGCATCTGCGCGAACATGGTCTCGAAGTAGCGCAGCGGCCGGGGCGTGAAGCGGTCGCGCTCGGCGGTGTGGACGTAGAGGTCGTGGAACGCCTTCAAGTCCTCGCCGAGCGTCGCCTCGCCGACCGTGACCTCGACCCCCGCCTTCGCCGCCTTCTTGATGTTGCGGCGCCACTGCTGGTTCATGCCCCTCAGTACGTCGTCCTCGGTCCTGCCCCTCAGCGAAATCTCGTACTTGAACTGCGGGTGCCCGACGCCGAAGCCGTCCTCGGGATTCTGCGGAAGCCAGCCGGCGTCACCGAGTCGACCGGCCACCTGGGCGCCGACCGGGTCGCCCCACTGTCGTGGCAGGTCGGTCAGCCGCCGGATGTCCGGGGCGGCGATTCCCTCCTTGACCTGGGCAGCGCTCCAGGTGTCCGTTACCACCGGCGGGCCGAGCCGGATCGCGAACGCGCCGTGCTCCTTGAGATACGCCGCCAGGGGATCGAGCCAGGCACCGATCTCGCCGCTCCAGTCGATGACCGGGCCCTCGGGCAGATACGCCAGCGTGAAGCGGTCGAGCCGCGGCACCGGGCGATGCAGGACGAGCCCCGCACCGACCAGGCCCCGGCCGTCGAACCAGCCGAGGCACTCGCTGCGCCACTCGGTCTTGACGTGGCCCCACGCCGGAGTCTGCAGAAAGCTGACCGACCGCTGGGCCCGCACGAACGCCACATGCTCGGCGGTGCTGATCGGCCTGACGACAAGATTCCTGGCTGCTGCTCGTACTGGTGCGCTGTAGGACATGCCGCCAGCCAAGGCAGCGAGATGTTGCCCTGGCGTATGCGGTTCTCGATACGCCGACGATATGTGCCGCCTCGTAGCCTCAAGACCATGCGTGTCTTGATCGTCGAGGACGAGCCCTACATGGCGCAGGCCATCCGCGATGGCCTGCGACTGGAAGCGATCGCGGCCGACATCGCCGGTGACGGCGATACCGCTCTGGACCTGCTGAACATCAACACCTACGACATCGCCGTCCTGGACCGCGACATCCCCGGCCCGACCGGCGACGAGATCGCCAAACGCATCGTCGCCTCCGGCAGCGGCATGCCCGTCCTCATGCTCACCGCGGCCGACCGGCTCGACGACAAGGCATCGGGGTTCGAACTCGGCGCCGACGACTACCTCACGAAACCGTTCGAACTGTTGGAGCTCGTGCTCAGGCTCAGAGCCCTCGATCGCAGGCGCGCCCACAACCGTCCGCCGGTGCGAGAGATCGCGGGCCTGCGTCTCGATCCTTTCCGTCGCGAGGTCTACCGCGACGACCGCTACATCGCGCTCACCCGCAAACAGTTCGCGGTCCTTGAGGTCCTCGTCGCCGCCGAAGGCGGTGTCGTCAGCGCCGAAGAGCTCCTGGAGCGCGCATGGGACGAGAACGCCGACCCGTTCACCAACGCCGTACGCATCACAGTCTCCGCCCTGCGCAAACGCCTCGGGGAACCCTGGCTCATCGCCACCGTCCCGGGCGTCGGCTACCGCATCGACACGACGCGCGGCACCGAGCACGGGGGTGGCGACCGTGGATAGGCGGCCCGGATGGAGCGTGCGCCTCAAACTCACCCTCAGCTACGCCGGATTCCTCATGCTGGCCGGCGTCCTGCTGCTCGCGGCGGTGTGGGTGTTCCTGCTGCGCTCCTACCCGTCGGGGATGCTGATCCGCTCCGTTCTCCTGCGGGGCTTCGGCCCGGCGGTAGCCGCCGTACTGGTATTCCTGCTGGTATTCGGTCTTCTGGGAGGATGGATCCTCGCCGGACGCATGCTCGCCCCCCTGGACCGCATCACCCATGCCACCCGCACGGCCGCGGCCGGAGCGCTGTCGCACCGGATCCGTCTGCCGGGCCGCAAGGACGAGTTCCGTGAACTCGCCGACGCCTTCGACATGATGCTCGCGCAGCTCGAGACACACGTCGCGGAACAGCGGAGATTCGCCGCCAACGCCTCGCACGAGCTGCGTACCCCGCTGGCGATCTCGAAGACACTCATCGACGTCGCCCGCGCCGATCCGAACCACGACACCGGTGAACTCGTCGACCGCCTCCACGCCGTCAACACCCGGGCCATCGACC
This sequence comes from Streptomyces sp. NPDC002795, assembly GCF_042888725.1. NCBI lineage: Bacteria > Bacillati > Actinomycetota > Actinomycetes > Kitasatosporales > Streptomycetaceae > Streptomyces > Streptomyces sp. NPDC002795. The sequence goes on along the minus strand of NZ_JBIAQB010000004.1, from coordinate 493,508 downwards.
TCACCGAGGCGCTGCTGGTTCTCAGCCGCGCCAACCAGCGGTCGTTCGCCCGAGAGTACGTCGACCTGTCCCTCGTCGCGGAGGAAACAGCCGAAACGCTCCATCCGCTCGCGCAAAAGCACGGTGTCTCCCTCGACACCAGCGGCGACATCGCCCTCACGGCCGGTTCGCCCGCGCTCCTGCTGCAGCTCACCACGAACCTCGTACAGAACGCGATCGTCCACAACGTGCCGGAACGGGGCACCGTCTGGGTCCACACCCGCGTCCGCCCGAAGACCGTGGTACTCACCGTCGAGAACACCGGCGAGCAGCTCACCCCACGGCTGGTCGCGACCCTCACGGAACCCTTCCAACGCGGTACCGAGCGCATCCACACCGACCAGGCGGGCGTCGGCCTGGGCCTGGCCATCGTCAAGACCATCACCGAGGCACACGACGGAACGCTCACGCTCACCCCACGCCCTGCCGGCGGGCTCCGCGTCACCGTGGACTTGCCCGCGGGCGAGTGGCCACTGTGAGTGGGCCGAAGGACAGGGCCTACCCCAGGTACTGACACGTCCCCCGCGGCATGTACACCCCGTGCCCGGCCCGCCCCGTGAACTCCCGCTCCGTCACGACGAGTTCACCGCGGGACAGCACGGTCTCGACCCGCCCGGTCAGCCGCTTCCCCTCGTACGCCGAGTAGTCGACGTTCATGTGATGGGTCTCCGCCGAGATCGTCTGCTCGGCGTGCGGGTCGTAGATCACGATGTCGGCGTCCGCGCCCGGCGCGATGGTCCCCTTCTTCGGGTACAGCCCGAACATCCGCGCCGGGCTGGCGCAGGCGATCTCGATCCACCGCCGACGCGAGATGTGACCGTCCACCACCGCCTGATGCAGCAGGTCCATCCGGTTCTCGACGCCCGGCATCCCGTTCGGGATCTTCGAGAAGTCGCCGCGGCCCAGCTCCTTCTGCCCGCTGAAACAGAACGGGCAGTGGTCGGTGGAGACGACCTGGAGCTCGTTCGTGCGCAGGCCGCGCCAGAGCGCCGCCTGATGCTCCTTCGGCCGCAGCGGGGTGCTGCACACGTACTTGGCGCCCTCGAACTCCGGCTCCGCCAGGTTGTCCGTCGACAGGAACAGATACTGCGGACACGTCTCACCGAAGACCGGCAGGCCCTCGTGCCGCGCCTTCGCGATCTCCTCCACCGCCTCCTGCGCCGACACGTGCACCACGTACAGCGGCGCGCCCGCCACCTGCGCCAGCTTGATCGCGCGGTGCGTCGCCTCCGATTCGAGCAGGGACTTGCGGACCTCGCCGTGGTAGCGCGGGTCGGTCTCGCCGCGGGCCAGCGCCTGCTCGACCAGGACGTCGATCGCGATGCCGTTCTCCGCGTGCATCATGATCAGGCCGCCGTTCTCACCGGCCCGCTGCATCGCCCGCAGGATCTGCCCGTCGTCGGAGTAGAAGACGCCCGGGTAGGCCATGAACTGTTTGAAGGACGTCACCCCCTCTCCCACCAGCAGATCCATCTCCTTCAGCGTGTCCTCGTGCACATCGGAGACGATCATGTGGAAGCCGTAGTCGATGGCGCACTGGCCGTCCGCCTTGGCGTACCAGGCGTCGAGGCCCTCGCGCAGCGAACGGCCGACCGTCTGGATGGCGAAGTCCACGATGGTCGTGGTGCCGCCCCAGGCCGCCGCCCGCGTGCCGGTCTCGAAGGTGTCGGCCGCGTAGGTGCCGCCGAACGGCATCTCCATGTGGGTGTGCCCGTCGACGCCGCCAGGGATGACGTACTTCCGCGACGCGTCGATGGTGCGCGCGTCCGTCCAGGACGCGGCGGTGTCGCTCCCGGTGGCCGCGAGGGCCACGACGCGGCCGTCCTCGATGAGGACGTCGGCGTGCAACTCGTCGGCGGCGGTGACGACGAGTCCGCCGCGGATGACCGTACGGACGGCGCTCATGTGCTCCTCCAGAGGTACGGGGACTTACGGGCGGGTCAGGGGCTCGTACGCCTGCGGGTTGCGGTCGCGGTAGAACTGCCAGCGGTCGCGGACCTCGCGCAGCTTCGCCATGTCGAGCTCGCGGACGACGAGTTCGGGCGCCTTGTCGTCGGCGACCTCGCCGACGAACCGGCCCTCGGGGTCGACGAAGTACGACGTGCCGTAGAAGTCGTTGTCGCCGTACTCCTCGACGCCGACGCGGTTGATGGCGCCGACGAAGTACTCGTTGGCGACCGCTGCCGCCGGCTGTTCCAGTTGCCAGAGGTAGCCGGAGAGGCCGCGCGAGGTGGCCGACGGGTTGAAGACGATCTGGGCGCCCTCCAGGCCGAGTGCGCGCCAGCCCTCCGGGAAGTGCCGGTCGTAGCAGATGTAGACGCCGATCTTGCCGACGGCCGTGTCGAAGACCGGCCAGCCGCTGTTGCCGGGGCGGAAGTAGAACTTCTCCCAGAAGCCCTTGACCTGCGGGATGTGCGTCTTGCGGTACTTGCCGAGGTAGCTGCCGTCGGCGTCGATCACGGCGGCCGTGTTGTAGAGGACGCCCGGCTGCTCCTCCTCGTAGACGGGGAGGACGAGGACGATGCCGTGCTCGCGGGCGAGGGCCTGGAAGCGCTGGACGACCGGCCCGTCCGGCACCGACTCCGCGTACTCGTAGAACTTCGCGTCCTGCACCTGGCAGAAGTACGGGCCGTAGAACAGCTCCTGGAAGCAGAGGACTTGGGCGCCCTGGGCGGCGGCGTCGCGGACCGCCTGCTCGTGCACCTTGATCATGGACTCTTTGTCGCCGGTCCATGCGGTCTGGAAGATGGCGGCGCGGATCACGGGGCTCATCGGACCTCCCTGAGAGGGGGTTGCACTGTGTGGTGTCGACGATAGGGAGCGGGGGCGCCGCCGCCGAGTCGCAGCGTGTCACGCGTGACGGCGCGGGCGTTGCACGGTGTCACGGCCCCGACTGCGCGTCGTGCGCGAGCAGGGCCAGATGGACGGACGCGGCCTGCTCGAAGTCGTCGAGGTCGACTCCGAGCAGCGTCTCTATGGACTGCAGGCGGCGGTAGAGGGCGGGTCGGCTCATGTGGGTGAGGTGGGCGGTGCGGGACTTGTTGCGACCGGTGGTGAGGTAGCCGCGCAGGACGGGGAGGAGTTCCGCGGCGTCGTCGGAGGCCAGGATGGCGTCCAACTCCCTTTCGGAGAAGGCCTGTACGCGGGGGTCGTCGCGCAACTGCCGTACGAGGCCGCGCAGTCGTACGTCGCCGATGCGGACCACCGGCGGGAGGCCGGGCGGCGCGCCGGTGGCGGCGTCGGCGACGTGCAGCGCCTCGCGCAGTGCCTCCGGTACGTCCTCCCAGTCGGTGCGTGCGGGGCCCGCCGCGACGACGGCCCGCGCGTCGCCGCTCTCCGCGCGCAGCCGGTCGGCGAAGTGCGCGGCGAGGGCGTCGGGCGACTGGTCGCGGGCGAGGCTGAGGAGGACGGCGGTGGAGCGTTCGGCGAGTTCCGCCACCAGTCCTGTGAGCCCCAACAGGCGTAGGAGACGGTCGAGTTGGGCCGGGGACGTGTCACGTACGACGAGGGGGACGAAGGTGCGGCGGTTCACCGGGAGGCCCGCCGCGCGTGCGCGGGGCAGCAGGCCGCGGGCCGGTGCGCCACCCGCGAGCAGGTCGGAGAGCAGACAGCGGGCCGACTGCTCCTCCCAGCTCGGCCCGGAGCCCGCCAGCAGGTGGTGCAGCACCAGGGCCTCCGCCGCACGGTCCGCGAGCAGCCGCCCGGACGCGCCGTCGCCGCGGTGCCCGCACAGTACGACGGAGCCCCAGCGTTCACCCCGGCCACCGAGCTCCGCGCGGATCCAGCCCTCCCCGTCGACACCGCCGGGCTGCCGGGCGATGCGGTCCCAGTCGCGCAACACGTCCTCGACTGCGGGGTGTTCGCCCGCGGTGGCGAGGACGCGGTGGGCGAGGTTGGTGAGGACGACCGGGCAGCCGCTGTGCGCGGCGATCTCGTCGAGCAGCCCCTGGAGCGGGGCGCCCGCCGTGATGAGTCCTGTGAGCGCGGTACGGATTCCCTCGGAGAGGCTGACGGCGGCGAACTTCCTTCGTACGAGCCGGGATTGGACCTCCTCCGTCAACTCGGCGAAGGGGAACGGGCGGTGCATCACCACCATGGGCAGCCCGTGCCGTTCGGCGGCGCGGCGCATCCCCTCCGGGGAGGACGGGAAGGCGCGGCCGAGGCCCAGCACGAGGGCGGCGGCCTCCGCGCGGTGCAGGGAGTTGATGTACTCGGCCTGCAGCCGCTCGTCGTCCGCGAGCAGGACTCCCGTGGTGAGGATCATCTCGCCGCCGCTCAGCATCACCCCTACGTCCGCGGCCTCGGCCACGTGCACCCAGCGGACGGGGCGGTCGAGGTGACCGGCCGCGGCGACCACCTCCGGTTGGCCGGCGGCGATGCGGTCGAGGGCGAGTATCTGGCGGACGGAGAGGGTGTGCGCGGTCATGTGCGGAGGCCTCCGTTCAGTTCAAGCCCCGCCGGCGATTGAGGCGCGGGGTCCGGGGCGGAGCCCCGCGACCGAAACCACTCCTAGGCCGCACCATGCAACGCCCGTTCCAGAATCCCGGCCCCCTCCTCCGCCTCCGCCACCGTCAAGGTCATCGGCGGAGCGATCCGCAGCACACTCGAATCGTGCCCACCCCCCTTGCCGATCAACAGCCCTTGCGCGCGGCAGGACTCGATGACCTGCGCCGCGTCGGGACCCGGCCCCTCCAGTTCGACGCCGATCATCAGGCCACGCCCCCGCACCTCGCGCACACCGGGCGCACACGCGGCGATCGCGCGCAGGCGCTCGATGAGGAGTCCGCCGACCCGCCGTGCGTTGCCCGGGAGGTCGTGTTCCAGGAGGTACGTGAGGTTGGCGAGGCCCGCCGACATGGTGATCGGGGAGCCGCCGAAGGTCGAAATGGAGTTGGCGTCAAGGCAGTTCATGACGTCGGCGCCGGCGACGACGCCGCCGATCGACATGCCGTTGCCGATGCCCTTGGCGAAGGTCAGGATGTCCGGCGGGCCTGATCGCGCGTGTGCCTGCCAGCCCCAGAAGTGCTCGCCGGTGCGGCCCCAGCCGGTCTGCACCTCGTCCGAGATCCACAGGATGCCGTGCTCGCGCAGGACGTCGCGGAAGGCGGCGTACAGGCCGTCGGGCGGGGAGGTGAAGCCGCCGACGCCCTGGATGGGTTCGGCGATGAGCGCCGCGACGTTGCCGCGGGTCTGGCCGAGCATGTCCCGCAGGTCCGCGACGCAGGCGTCGATGAACTCGGCGTCGGACAGATGGGCGTAGGGGCCTCGGCCGCGCACGCCTCCGTGCACGTACAGCGTCTGCAGCGGGGACAGGCTCGTCGGCGACCAGCCCTTGTTGCCGGTGATGCCGACGGTGGAGAACGAGCGGCCGTGGTAGCTGTTGCGCATCGCCAGGATCTGGTTCGAGCGGCGGTACGTGGTGGCGAGCAGCAGCGCCGTGTCGTTGGCCTCGGTGCCCGACGTGGTGAAGAAGACGCGGGCGTCCGGGATGCCCGACAACTGGGCGACGCGCTCGGCGAGTTCGACCATCGGCCGGTTCAGATAGAGCGTCGACGAGTGGACGATGCGGGAGGCCTGCTCGCTGATCGCCTTCGTGACCTCGGGCAGGGCGTGCGCGGTCATCGTGGTGAGGATGCCGCCGAAGAAGTCGAGGTACTTGTTGCCCTCGGCGTCCCAGACGTACCGGCCCTCGCCGTGCGTGAGCTCGATCGGGTCGTCGTAGTACAGGGCCAGCCAGTCCGGCAGGACATCGCGGTGCCGGTCGTGCAGAGAGGCTCGGGGAGGGGTGGTCATCGGCAGCACTCCTTCTTCCTTACGTCTCTACGTCTCTACGCAGGCACGTCCCTGCCTAGCGGCCTCTACGCACGTAGAGCAGCCGTAGAGGGACGAACGTAAGCCTCACAGGAGGGCTTGCCAAGACCATCGTCGGCAACCCGCTGGATCGGGGCGGCCCCGGCACCCGTGCGGGTGATGGTCCGACGTGTCAGGCGGGCACCGGTGCGCAGTGCGTCATCAGCTCGTCCAAGGAAAGCCCCAGCTCCCGGGCGAGCGCGGCGACCGTGAAGAAGGCCGGGGTGGGCGCCCGGCCCGTCTCGATCTTGCGCAGCGTCTCGACGGAGAGGCCCGCGCCCGCGGCCACCTCCGTCATGCTGCGACCGCACCGCGCCTCGCGCAGCAGCCGGCCGAGGTGTTCGCCGCGCTCGCGCTCTTCGGGGGTCAAGGGGGTTCGGACCATGTCCCCATGCTACCCGAGGCCCCAATTTCTGTACCGGATTTAAATACCGGTATAGTAATTGGCATGGTGGAACTCAAGACGGACACATCGATCGAAGCGATGCGGGAAGCGGGGCGGGTCGTGGGCGACGCGCTCAGCGCGGTACGGGAGCACGCGGCCGTGGGCGTGAGCCTGCTGGAGCTCGACGAGGTGGCGCGTGAGGTGCTGCGCGAGGCGGGGGCGACGTCCCCCTTCCTCGGCTACCGGCCGAGCTTCGCCCCCGCGCCCTTCCCCGCGGTCATCTGCGCGTCCGTGAACGACGCGATCGTGCACGGCATCCCGACCACGTACCGGCTGCGGGACGGGGACCTGGTGTCGATCGACACCGGGGCGGAGCTGGGCGGCTGGGCCGGGGACTCCGCGATCAGCTTTACGGTCGGCAGGGCGCGGCCGGAGGACGTACGGCTGGTCGAGACGGCCGAGCGGGCGCTCGCCGCGGGGATCGGGGCGGCGGTCGTCGGCAACCGGATCGGGGACATCGCGCACGCGATCGGGACGGTGTGCCGGGAGGCCGGGTATGGGATCCCGGAGGGCTTCGGCGGGCACGGCATCGGGCGCCGCATGCACGAGGACCCGTCCGTGCCGAACGAGGGGCGGCCGGGCAGGGGGATGCGGTTGCGCCACGGCATGGCGCTGGCCATCGAGCCCATGGTCATCGGCGGCGGTGGGGACGGCTACCACGAGGCGCCCGACGGCTGGACCCTCCGCACGAACGACGGCTCCCGGGCCGCCCACGCGGAGCACTCCGTGGCGATCACGGAGGCCGGCCCGCGTGTCTTGACGGCCCGCTAGGCCCCGCCGAAACGGGGTTGCACCCTCGGGGCTCCGCCCCGGACCCCGCTGCTCAATCGCCGCAGGGGCTTGATCGGGCAGCACCACATCAAGCCCCGCCGGCGATTGAGGCGCAGGGCGCGGGGCGGACCCCCGATCCTTCCAGCCCCGCCGACGTTCGAGGCACGGCGCACGGGGCGGAGCGCCGACCTTTCCAGCCCCGCCGACGATTGAGACACGGCGCACGAGGCAGAACCCCGATCCTTCCAGCCCCGCCGACGTTCGAGACACGGCGCACCGGGCGGAGCCCCGACCCTTCCAGCCCCGCCGACGATTGAGACACGGCGCACGAGGCAGAACCCCGACCCTTCCAGCCCCGCCGACGTTCGAGACACGGCGCACGGGGCAGAAGCCCGATCCTTCCAGCCCCGCCGGCGATTGAGGCGCGGGGGCCGGGGCGGAGCCCCGAGGCGTAGGGCCGGACGACCGTCGGCTACTTGCCGGAGGAAACCACCATCGCCGAACCCCCACCCCGCCGAACCCTCTCCGCCGCCGCAAGCCACTTCCCGCCCGGCAACCGCTGGACGGCCGTCGCCGCTCCGATCTCCGGGTTCTCCTTGAAGGAGTGGCCGATGGCCTCCAGGTCCTCCCGCAAACCGCTGCCGTACAGGCCCGGTTCCAGCTCCGTCTGCGCCGCGTTGCGCTGACTCGCCCTCGGCGCCGCGATCGCGTCGACCAGCGGCAGGTCACGGTCGAGGAAACCCGTCAACGTCTGCAACACCGTGGTGATGATGGTGGCGCCGCCGGGTGAACCGAGCGCCACCACCGGCTTGCCCGCCTTGTCGAGCACGATCGTCGGCGAGATCGACGAGCGCGGGCGCTTGCCGGGACCCGGCAGGTTCGGGTCGTGCACCTCGGCGCTCGCGGGCGCGAACGAGAAGTCCGTCAGCTCGTTGTTGAGCAGGAAGCCGCGCCCCGGCACGGTGATACCGCTGCCGCCGGTCGTCTCGATGGTGAGGGTGTAGGAGACGACGTTGCCCCACTTGTCGGCCGCGGTGAGGTGCGTGGTGTTCTCACCCTCGTACGTCGTGGGCGCCGCCTTGTCCCCGGCCTTGCCGCACGTGCCGGGGTGCCGCGGATCTCCGGGCGCGAGCGGGCTCTTGAGCACCGCGTCGTCCTTGATGAGGCACTCGCGGGAGTCGGCGAACCGCTGCGACAGCAGCCCCTTCGTCGGTACGTCCTCGAATGCCGGGTCGCCCACCCAGCGCCCCCGGTCGGCGAAGGCCACGCGGCTCGCCTCGATGAAGCGGTGCAGGTACCGGACGTCGGACGCCTTCGACAGGTCGGTGTTCTCAAGGATGTTGAGCGCCTCGCCGACACTCGTGCCACCGGACGAGGACGGCGCCATGGAGTAGACGCCGAGGCCGCGGTACGAGGTCCGGGTCGGCGCCTGGAGCTTGGTGCCGTAGGCCGCGAGGTCCTTCGCCGACAGCTTTCCGGGGCGCGCGTTGTAGCCCGAACCCGGGTCCACCGGTGGCTTGTTGACTGTCTTCACGACGTCCTTGCCGATGTCGCCGCGGTACAGCGCCCCGACCCCGTCCCGGCCCAGTTGCTGGTATGTGCGTGCCAGGTCCGGGTTCTTGAACGTCGAGCCGACCGCCGGGAGCTTCCCGCCCGGAAGGAAGAGCTTCGCGGTGTCGGGGAAGTTGCGGAACCGGGTCTCGTTCGACGCGGTCTGCGAGCGGAACGTGTCGTCGACGGTGAACCCGTCGTTCGCCAGCCTCGTCGCGGGCTTCAGGGCCGAGCCGAGGGAGCGACTCCCCCACGCGTCGAGTGCGGACTGCCAGGTCGCCGGCGTGCCGGGCGTTCCCACGCTCAGGCCGCTGGTGACCGCGTCGTTGAAGGCGAGCGGTTTGCCGTTCTCCAGGAAGAGGTCGGAGCCGGCCGTCAGCGGCGCCGTCTCGCGGCCGTCGATCGTGTGCACCTTGCGGGACTTGGCGTCGTAGTAGACGAAGTAGCCGCCGCCACCGACCCCGGCCGAGTACGGCTCGGTCACTCCGAGGGCTGCCGCGGTGGCGACGGCGGCGTCCACCGCGTTGCCCCCGCGCTTCAGTACCTCGATACCGGCCGCTGAGGCGTCCTTGTCGACGCTCGCCACGGCGCCACCGGAGCCGACCGCGACCGGTTCCTTCACAGTCGAAGCGGGCGTGGGCGAACCGGACGAAGGCGGAGCCGCGGCGCCTACGGCCACCATGCTGCCAAGTGCGGCGAAGACCGACAGATTCCGCACAACTGAACGTCTCATCAGTACCTCCGGTCAACAGGCGTCAGCGCAGCGTAACTTGATCGGTCCGCGCCGTCAGGACCCCCTCGAACCCCGGTCGAACATCCCGCTAGAGTGCGCCCCCATGACTGAAGACGTGCGCAACATCGTCCTCGGCCTGATCGCGGCGGGCATCAGCGCCTCGCTGGGCTGGCTGGCCCGCACCTACCTGTGGCGGCGCAAGCTCCGCCGCAAGCAGGCCTTCTTCGGGCTGCCCGACAACTCCGAGTCGCTGCTCGTCGTGAACCGCGACGCGGGCGGCCCCGAGCTGACGGTGAAGCGCCACGACGTCTTCGCCCTCCTGGAACTCTCCGCGCTCATCAAGGACTGCAACGCGCACGCCCAGGTCGTCGCCCACGACACCGCGCAGCAGGGCTTCGGGGAGCGCACTGAGTTCTGTGTCGGAGGACCAGCCTCCAATCGCCGCATGGCCGCGCACATGGTCAGCCTGCTGCCCGGCATCCGGGTCAACACGGACCCCGAGCCGGGCCCGGACCGCGGCGCCTTCCAGATCGGCTCCGAGCGCTACCGTCTGGAGCCGAGCAGAACCGAGTACGTACTCCTGGCCCGCCTGACCGCCGGTCCCGCCACTCCTGAGGCGAGACCGGTCTTCTTGTTCTGCGGGCAGTTGCCGATCACGAACCAGGCCGCCACGCGCTATCTCGCCCGCCACCACGAGCGGCTCGCCCGCAAGCACGGCAACAACTCCTTCGTCCTGCTTTTGAAGGTCGTGAACTCCGGGGCGTACGGGCCGGACGTCGTCGAGGTGGTCGCCGATGTCACGAAGGCGGCGGAGACCCCGCTGCCCGCCGCGCCCGCCACTGGCAGCCGGGCCGCGCACCGCGCCAAATAGGCCGCGAAACCAAGGAGAGCGGTACCCCCGCCGCGTACGAATGCGACAAGGGCCCGCTCATCCTCGGCAAGCAGGCACGTCCCGACCGGCACGCGGCAGCTGACCTTCTTCTCACGAACTTGGCGAACCTCAGCTACGCGAGCAGTGATCTCCGGCTACCGCTGGGCGGGGACGGGCCGATGCTTTCGTTTCGGCTACTGCGTACCTGGCAGCAGCGTCCCTGGCTCGGCCGGGGCGACGTCAGCCGCCTCCGTCTTGGGGTTGCGCCGCTGACGCTTGGCCACCCACTGGGCGAACCAGGACAGCACCATGCACATCCCGATGTAGATCGGCGAGATCACCATCACCACCGGGATGAAGGGCAAATCGTAGTCGAGGTTGGAAGCGATCAGTTTTCCGGCGTGGAGGAACTCCTCGTAGGTGATGAGATACCCGAGCGACGTGTCCTTCAGCGCCACCACCAACTGGCTGATGATGGCGGGCAGCATGGCCCGCACTGCCTGAGGGACGAGCACATGCGTCATGACCTGCGTCTTGCGCATGCCCAGCGCGTACGCCGCCTCGCGCTGCCCGCGCTCCACCGAGTTGATGCCCGAACGGAACACCTCGGCGAGCACGGAGCCGTTGTAGAGCGTCAGGCCCGCGACGAGCGCGGCCAGCGGCTCCATTTTCAGGGCCACGTAGATGAAGAAGATCATCACCAGGACCGGCATGGCGCGGAAGAACTCGACGAGCAGCGTCGCGATCCAGCGCACCGGCTTGTGGTCGGAGAGCCGCCCCACGGCCAGGAGTGTGCCGAGCACGAGCGACAGGACGGCCGCCATGGCGAAGGCCTTGAGCGTGTTGCCAAGCCCGCGAAGGAGCAGCTCCTGGATGCCCGTGTATTCGAAGGGCATCCACTTCGTGTACGTGAACTGGTCGGTGTCGAAGAGGAGGTACAGGATCCAGCCGACCAGGACGAGCACGATGAGCGTCGACAGGGCGCCGTACATCTTGTGCCGGCGTTCGGTCTTCGGGCCCGGGATGTCGTAGAGGGCGGTGGCGTCGTGCCGCAGGGCCTTCATCGGGCGAACCCCCAGCGCTTCTCGAGGAAGTTGAACAGGGCGCTGATGGCGAGCGTGATGATCAGGTATCCGATCGCGATCCAGACGAAGGTCCAGATGATGTTGTAGCCGAGCTCGCTGAGCGTCTTGTAGGTGCCGAGCAGCTCGACGACGCTGAAGGCGCCCGCGATCGCGGAGTTCTTGGCGAGCGCGATGAGCGTGGAGCCGATCGGCGGGATCACGGACCGGAAGGCCTGCGGCAGGATCACATGGGTCAGGGTCTGGCCGAACGTCATGCCGAGGCTGCGGGCCGCCTCGCCCTGCCCCTTGGGCACCGTGTTGATGCCGGAGCGCACCGCTTCGCAGATGAACGCCGAGGTGTAGCAGCCGAGCGCGAGGATCGCGAAGACGGTGAAGGGCAGTACGAGCCCGAATCGCGGGAGGCCGAGCAGCACCGCGAAGAACAGCAGCGTCAGCGGGGTGTTGCGCAGCACGGCGACCCACGCGGTGCCGAAGGCCCGGAAGGATCCGACGGGTGCGACCCGGAAGGATGCCATGAGGAAGCCGAGCACCAGCGCCAGGATCGACGCGAAGACGGTGAGCTCGACGGTGCCGAGGAAGCCTTTCCAGTACAGCTCGATGTTGTCGGTCAGGACATTCATGGGACGCCTCCTCAGTTCGCCGGATAGCGGTCGATGGCGGGCGGTTTCGGGGCCGGCTCTCCGGACAGGCCGAGCGTCGCCTCGTACGCCTTCTTCCAGTCGCCGTCCTTCTGGCGGGCCTCGAGCGCGTCGTTGATGGCGAACCGCAGCGCGTTGTCCTTCTTCGGGACGCCGATGCCGTACGGCTCCTCGGAGAACGGCTTGCCGACGAGCTTCATCTCCTCCGGCACCTTGGCCGCGTAGCCGAGCAGGATCGCGTCGTCGGTGGTGACCGCGTCGACCTGGTAGGTCAGCAGGTTGTCGACGCAGATCGAGTACGTGTCGTACGCGACGAGCTCGGCCTTCGGGTAGTCGGCCTTGATGCGCTGGTACGGGGTGGAGCCGGCCGCGGAGCAGACGCGCTTGCCGGCGAGGTCGTCGGGGCCCTTGATGTCCTTCTCGTCGGTGCGCACGAGCAGCGACTGGCCTGCCATGTAGTACGGGCCCGCGAAGCCGACGATCTTCTTGCGGAGATCGTTGATGGTGTAGGTGCCGACGTAGAAGTCGATCTGCGCGTTCTGCAGGGCCGTCTCGCGGTTCGCCGACGCGATGGTCTTGAAGCGGATCTTCTTCGGGTCGAGGCCGAGGGAGGCCGAGACCATCTTGGCGATCTCGATGTCGAAGCCCGAGTACGTGCCGTCCGCGGGGTTCTTCTCTCCGAGGTAGGGCTGGTCCTCCTTGGCGCCGACGATGAAGTGGCCGCGCTTCTGCGCCTTCTTCCACGTCGGGGAGTCGGGCAGCGAGAAGCCCTGGGCGACCTTGTACTGGGGGAGCTCGGCGGCCGATGGTCCCTTGACGGGTGGGCTGCCCTCCTTGCCGCAGGCGGTGGCGGCCAGGGCCGTCACCGCCAGGGCGGCGAGCAGCCGTAGCGACTTGGCGATCATGTGCTGGTGCGCTCCCCCGGTCAGTGCTTCAGGATCTTGGAGAGGAAGTCACGGGCGCGCTCGCTCTCCGGATGGGTGAAGAACTCCTCGGGTTTGCGGTCCTCCACGATCTTTCCGTCCGCCATGAAGACGACGCGGTCGGCCGCGGTGCGCGCGAAGCCCATCTCGTGGGTGACGACGACCATCGTCATGCCGTCGTGCGCGAGCTGCTGCATGACTTCGAGGACCTCGTTGATCATCTCCGGGTCGAGTGCCGAGGTCGGCTCGTCGAAGAGGAGGGCCTTGGGGTCCATGGCGAGTGCGCGGGCGATGGCCACGCGCTGCTGCTGTCCGCCGGACATCTGCGCGGGGAACTTGTCGGCGTGGGCGGCGAGGCCGACCCGGTCGAGGAGTTCACGCGAGCGCTTGTCGGCCTCGTCCTTCTTGCGCTTTCTGACCTTCAGCTGGGCCAGTGAGACGTTCTGGAGCACCGTCTTGTGTGCGAAGAGGTTGAACGACTGGAAGACCATGCCCACTTCGGCGCGCAGTTGTGCGAGCGCCTTCCCCTCCTCGGGGAGCGGCTGTCCGTCGAGGCGGATCACTCCGGACTCGATGGTCTCCAGACGGTTGATCGCCCGGCAGAGTGTCGATTTGCCCGACCCCGAGGGGCCGATGACCACCACCACCTCCCCCTTGCCGACGGTGAGGTCGATGTCCTGGAGGACATGCAGCTCCCCGTAGTACTTGTTCACGTCTCGCAGTTCGATCAACGGATCGACGGCCATCGGCAGTCCCTGCCCACTTTCAGCGGTGTCGGTCCGCGCAAACTATCCACGCTTACATGGGACTTAACAGACGACACGCACTTATGGGCATTAACCGTATTTGAGGCTCAACTACGCGGCGCCACGACCCCGGCCTACGACTCGGCGGCCTCCGCGTAGAACTGGGAAAGCTCGGGCGCTCCGCTCGCCGCCCACTCGTGCCCGGCCTCCACGACGTCGATGTCGCGGCCCGATTCGAGCCGTACCACCGGCTGCCCGTTGTCCCAGATCACCCAGGTGGCGCCCGACACGTGCCGCACCATGACCGAGCCGAGGTAGAGTCCCGCGTCGTTGCCCAGCCAGTGCAGCGTGTCCTCGTCCTCCCGCCAGCGCGGCACGAGTTGGTCGAGAGCCTCCAACGACCGTACCGACTCGTCGAGTTCGACCCCCGCGTCATCGGCCTGGGAACGCAACAGCTCGCACTCGGAGAGGAGTTCGACGAGACCGCTCTCGCTCTCGTCGCCGTCGTCGCCGGTCGGGAACACGGCGACACCGTGGGCCGGACCGTCCTTCTTGCGCCAGTGAGCCGCGAAAGGGATCTTCATATCGCCCAGATTGGCATCCGAGCACCTGCCCGCACCACAGGCGCGCGGGGGTGGCTCCGCGCGGAGTTCAGGAACCGGACACCTGCCTTTCTCCCCCGTTTACCTCGCGACACATTGACGGGCCATCACCCCGTCCTTAGCTTCATGGCGCAACCACCACGGCGGACACACAAGCGGAGGGAGTCGGTCTTGCGCCGACGCATTTGGGGAGCCGCGTTCATCCTGGCCGTCTGCGCGGGGGTCACCCCTGTCGCCACGGCTCACGCCGCGCCCGCCAGACCCAAGCCGCTCCCTCTGGAGCGGCTCTTCGACAACCGGGCCGTCAGCGACGACACACGGCCCGGCGAAGCGGACTTCGACGGCGCGGGCGGCTCCCTGTCCGCGCAGGACCTCACCGCGGCCGGCTGGACACCCGGCCGCACCATGGAGATCGACAGGTCCCGGCTCACCTGGCCACGGACGGCGGGGTCCGGGCCCGACAACGTACGGGCGAACGGGCAGTCCGTGCGGGTGAGCGGGCGCGGGGACGCGCTCGCCTTCCTGGTCGCCGGGACCGGCGGCGACGCGGCAGGGACCGGCGTCGTGCGGTACGCGGACGGCTCCCGCTCGACGTACCGGCTCAGCGCGCCGGACTGGCGTACCGGGCCGCTCGCCACGAAGTCGGTGGCGCTGCCGCACCGGAACACGCCGTACGGCCAAGTCGCCGAGAAGACACGGCTGTACGCGGTGACCGTGCCGGTGCGCAAGGGCCGCCAGATCTCCTCCGTCGACCTGCCGAGGCCGAGCGGCGGGGCGCTGCACGTCTTCGGCATGTCCGTGCGCGCGGCGACGTCCGGGTGGACCGGCAGCTGGTCGGCCTCGCCCGCCGGATACACCGCGGTGGGGCCGTGGGCCGACCGCACCATCCGGCTCGTCGTGCACACGAGCACGGGCGGGCCGAAGGTCCGCATCCGCCTGGAGAACACCTTCGCCGCGACCCCGGTACGGGTCGGGAGCGCGTCGGTGGCGGTGCAGGGGGCGGGGGCATCGACGCTCGGGAAGCCGGTGCCGCTGACGTTCCGGGGCTCCTCCGGCACTCAACTCCCCGCCGGTGGGCAGGCGTTCAGTGACCCGGTGGACTTCGACGTACCGGAGAACACCAATCTTCTCGTCAGCTTCCATCTGCCCGAGCCCGTCACCGCGGCGCCCGTCCACAGCCAGGCCATCCAGCGCAGCTACGTGAGCACGACGGGCGATCACGCCACGGAGGCGGACGGCTCCTCGTACAGCTCGACGATCTCGTACTGGCCGCTGCTCACCGGCGTCGACGTGGGCGGTGGTCCCGGCTCCGTCGTGCTGCTCGGCGACTCCATCACGGATGGCGTGAAGTCGACACTGGACGCGAACCACCGCTGGCCGAACGTGCTCGCGACGCGGCTCCTCGCGCAGTCGAAGGTGCCGCACTACGGCGTCCTCAACGAGGGCATCTCCGCGAACCGGGTCGTCGCCGACCGCTACCCGGGCGACGGACTCTCCACCGACACGGGCGGCGTGAGCGCGCTGCACCGGCTCGACCGCGACGTGTTCGCGCAGACCTCGGCGAAGACGGTCGTCGTGTTCCAGGGCGTGAACGACGTGCGCTGGGGCGCGAGCGCCGAACAGGTCGAGGCGGGCCTGCGGGAGATCGTGGCGCGGGCGCACGCGCGGGGCCTCAAGGTGATCGGGGCGACCATCACGCCGTGCGAGGGCGAGGCCCTGTGCACGGCGGCCGCCAACGAGCAGCGGGAGGCCGTCAACTCCTTTGTGCGCAGCCCCGGTTCGGGCTTCGACGGCTACCTCGACTTCGACGCCGTGCTCCGCGACCCGGCCCGCCCGGCGCGGATGCTCCCCGCGTACGACAGCGGGGACCATCTGCACCCCGGCGACCCGGGTCTGAAGGCGCTGGCCGACTCGATCGACCTGGACGTGCTCAGGCCGTAGCGTCGTCCGGCTTGCGGGCGATCAGGACGGCCTGCCGGCCCTGGGTCGCCCGCTCGTAGTCCTCGGGCTCGCGGATCAGCTGGGCCTCCACCGGGAGGCCTGCCTGGTCCACGAGCCCGGCGACGTGCTCCGGGTCCAGCCAGTAGACGTCCAGCGAGAGGTCGTGGCCGTAGGCGTGGTCCAGGTGGCGCAGCAGGTCGCCGGCCTTGAAGCCGAGCAGCAGGTAGCCGCCGGGGGCGAGGACGCGGTGGAACTCGGCGAACACCGTCGGCAGCAGCTCGGGCGGCGTGTGCACCGTCGAGTACCAGGCGACGACGCCGCCCAGCGAGCCGTCGGCCAGGTCGAGGGCGGTCATGGTGCCCTCCTCGAACCGCAGGCCGGGGTGGGCACGACGGGCCTCGGCGACCGTCTTCGGCGACAGGTCGATGCCGAACGCGGAAAGCCCCAGGGAGTCCAGATGGGCCGTCACATGTCCGGGCCCGCAGCCGAGGTCGGCCACGGGCCCGGCGTCCGCCCGCCTGACGCGCTCGGCGAAGACGCCGAACACCGCGTGTGCGTACAGGTCCTGCGGGAAGAGCGGGGGCACGATCTCGGCGTAGGCACCGGCGGCGGTGTCGTAGGCCAGTTGGGTCGATGTCAGGTACGTATTCACATCCGTCATGGGCGCCGACGCTAGCGCCCGCCACTGACAATCGAGCCGGTCTCGGCCGCTCCCTCAGACGTCGAGATCCACCACGACGGGTGCGTGGTCCGACGCGCCCTTGCCCTTGCGCTCCTCGCGGTCCACGTAGGCGTCCTTCACCGCGCCGGCGAACGCGGCGTTCCCGTAGACCAGGTCGATGCGCATGCCCTTGTTCTTCGGGAAGCCGAGGGCGCGGTAGTCCCAGTACGTGAAGGGGCGGTCGTACTTGAGGGGGCGCGGCATGACGTCGGTCAGGCCCGTCTCGCGCAGCGCCGTGAGCGCCGCCCGCTCGGCGGGGGTCACATGCGTCGCGCCGTCGAAGAGGGAGATGTCCCACACGTCGTCGTC
This sequence comes from Streptomyces sp. NPDC002795, assembly GCF_042888725.1. Classification (NCBI taxonomy): domain Bacteria; kingdom Bacillati; phylum Actinomycetota; class Actinomycetes; order Kitasatosporales; family Streptomycetaceae; genus Streptomyces; species Streptomyces sp. NPDC002795. The sequence goes on along the minus strand of NZ_JBIAQB010000004.1, from coordinate 476,283 downwards.
CGTCGGCGCCACGTTGTAGTCGCCCATCACCGCGAAGGGGCGCGAGGCCGCCGCGTCACCCGCGACCGCCGCCTTCAGGGCCTCGAACCACTGGATCTTGTACGCGTAGTGCGCGTGGTCCACCTCCCGCCCGTTCGGCACGTACACCGACCAGGCGCGGACGCCGCCGCAGGTCGCGGAGACCGCGCGGGGCTCCTCCACGCCGTCGTAGCCGGGGTCGCCCGGCAGACCGAGGACCACGTCCTCCAGGCCCACGCGGGAGAGCAGCGCCACCCCGTTCCACCTGCCGTTCGCGTTCACCGCCGACTCGTAGCCCAGCTCCCGCAGCTCGTCGGCGGGGAACTGCTCCGCCGAGCACTTGGTCTCCTGGATGCACAGCACGTCCGTGCCGCTGCTCTCCAGCCAGGCCAGGAGGCGCGGAAGGCGTGCGGTGATCGAGTTCACGTTCCAGGTAGCAATGCGCATGTCCCACAACCTACCGGGCGGGTCTGACAGTGGCGCCACACCCGCGGTCGACAGGCAATCTTGCAAGTTTTCCTGTTAGACAGTTAGCCTGCCGAACATGACGATCAACACCCCTCTCGACGAGCGTCCCGCCCTCGTCCTCATCGACCTCCAGAACGGCATCCTCGGCCTGCCGACCGTGCACCCCTCCGCCGATGTCCTCAGGAACGGGGCCGAGCTCGCCGAGGCCTTCCGCGCCAAGGGCCTGCCGGTCGTACGCGTGAAGGTCGCCTGGTCGCAGGACGGCGGCGACCTCCCCACGGGCCGCGCCGCCGCGGGCGCCATGACGCAGGCCCCGCCGCCCGCGTTCTCCGAGTTCCCCGACGAGCTCGGCCCGCTCGGCGACGACATCGTCATCACCAAGCGGCACTGGGGCGCCTTCACCGGCACCGAGCTGGACCTCCAGCTGCGCCGCCGCGGCGTCACGCAGATCGTGCTGTGCGGCATCTCGACGTCCATCGGCGTCGAGTCCTCCGCCCGCGCCGCGTGGGAGCTGAGCTACCACCTCGTACTGGTCGACGACGCGACGACCGACACGGACGCCGCGTCCCACGAGCACAGCTTCGGCAAGATCTTCCCGCGCATCGCGGAGATCGGCTCCACGGCCGAGGTCATCGAACTGCTCGGAAAGTAGCGGCAGTTCAGACCTGCGCCGAGCCACCAGGGGTGAGGCGCAGGTGCTCGGTGCCGCCGAGCGCGCCGATCTGGCTGTCGTAGATCGGCCGGGCGAGGTCGGTGAGCAGCGCGTCGTGGATGTCGTACGCGCGGCGCGGCTTGACCTCCCGTACGTAGTCGATCACTTCGGCGATCTTGTTCCAGGGCGCCATGACGGGCAGCATCAGCGTCTCGACCGGGTGGTCGGGGACGGTGAGGGCGTCGCCGGGGTGGAAGACCGTGCCGTCGTCGACGAGATAGCCGACGTTCGTGATGCGCGGGATGTCCGGGTGGATCACCGCGTGCAGCTCGCCGTGCGCCTGGATGTCGAACCCGGCGGCCGTGAACGTGTCGCCGTGGCCCACCGTGTGGACGCGGCCGGGGAACGCCGCCGAGAGCTGCTCCGCGACCGACTTCAGCGTCCAGACGCGCGCCCCGGGGTTGGCTTCCATGGCGGCGCGCAGCCGGCCCTCGTTGAAGTGGTCGGGGTGCTCGTGCGTCACGAGGATCGCGTCGGCGCCGACCGCCGCGTCCTCCTCGGAGAATCCGCCCGGGTCGATGACGAGCGTCTGCCCGTCCTTCTGGAGCCGGACGCAGGCGTGGGTCTTCTTCGTCAGCTTCATACGTCCCATCCTGCGCCCGCCCACGCTCCGTTTCAGCCCCGGCTCACTCCTGGGGCGTGGTCTCCTCGCGGATCACCTGCTGGGCCACCTTGAACGCCGCGTTCGCGGCCGGTACGCCGCAGTAGACGGCGGTCTGGAGCAGGATTTCCTTGATCTCCGCGGCCGTGAGGCCGTTGCGCAGGGCCGCGCGCGTGTGGAACACCAGCTCGTCGAGGTGGCCGCCCGCGACCAGGGTCGCCAGGGTCACCGAGGAGCGCGTACGGCGGTCGAGCCCCGGGCGGGACCAGATCTCGCCCCACGCGTAGCGGGTGAGGAACTCCTGGAAGTCGCCGGAGAAGTCGTCGGCCGTGGACAGGGCCCGGTCCACGTGGGCGTCGCCGAGGACCTCGCGGCGCGTCTTGAGGCCCGCGTCGTGCGGGTCGGGCCGGGTCGCGGCCTCCGGCTGCTGCGCGGCCGCGATCTCCGCGCGCGGCGGGGCGGACGGGGGCGGCGGCGCGATGACCGGCTTGACCGGGGCGGCCTGGATGGCGGTCTGCACGGTCTTCTCGTGCGCGGCGGGCCAGGCCGAGGTGAAGTGCCGTACGAGGAGGTCGGTGACGGCGGCCGGCTGTTCGACCGGGGCCAGGTGGGAGGCGCCGGGCACCACGGCGAGCCGGGCGTCCGGTATGCCGGCGACCAGGGTGCGGGCCTCTGCGGGGCCTGTCACCTGGTCCTCCGAGCCGACGAGGACGAGCGTCGGCACACCGATGTCGCCCAGCTCCTCGCGGACGTCGAAGGCCGCGAGCGCCTCGCACGACGCGATGTAGCAGCCCGGGTCCGTCGTGCGGACCATCTGCACCGCCCAGTCCGTGATCGCGGGCTGCGCCGTGGCGAAGCCGTGCGTGAACCAGCGCTCGGGGGCCGTACGGGCTATGGGGTCCAGGCCGTTGCTGCGCACGATGACGCCGCGCTGGCGGAACTCGTCCGCGGTGCCGAACCGCGGCGAGGCCGCGATCAGGGCGAGCGACGCGACGCGCTCCGGATGGCGCAGCGCGAGCTCCGCGCCGACCGCGCCGCCCAGCGAGCAGCCCGCGTAGCCGAAGCGCTGGATACCCAGCTCGTCGAGCGTGGCGAGCAGCCGGTCCGCGAGCGCCTCGACGGAGCCCGCCGGGTGCGCGGGGGAACCGCCGTGTCCGGGCAGGTCGAAGCGGAACACCCGCCAGTGCTGGGCCAGCTCGGGCACCTGGCGGTCCCACATGTGCCACGTCGTGCCGAGCGACGGGCCGAGGATGAGCACCGGGGCGGAGTCGTCGTCACGGCCGTCGAATCGGTACTGCAGGCGCGGGGTCTTCGTGTCACTCACACCCGCCACGCTAGCCAGTGCGCCTGAGCGATCTGGTGGCGGGTCCCCAGAATGGACGTGAGGTGTTCACTCCGGGTTCCCGGTGTGGACCAGGAGTGGGGGCGGCGTGAAGAGCGGGTGCCCCGGGCGCCGGTCACGGGTGCGTCATCGACACCACGTAGACCATGGGGTGGTCCGGGTTGGAGCGGTTCACCACGATGGTCTGGGTCGGCGACGGGTCCTCCTGGCTGTGGGTGAGGCCGTACCAGGGGCCAGGGCCCGTGAAGTCCCAGCCCGCGATCTTCCGGTCGCGTTCGCTGATCGCGATGTCGTCGGTCGCCAGGTCACCGACCGTGTAGCCGGCGTCGACGTTCTCCAGGAAGTCGTCGAGGCCCTTGTTGCTGGTGAGGAACTGCGCGTACAGGCGGCTCACCTTGTAGTTGTTCGTCTCGTAGTAGGCGACGTTGCGCGAGTGCGCCGGGACCGGGATCTGGTACAGGCGGCGCTGCACCTTGGACGGCCAGCCGACCGTGAGGCCGGTCACCGAGTACTTCGCCTCCTTGTCCTTGCCGCTGTCCCGGCTCTGGCCCGCGGAGATCACCAGGTAGCCGGCGGGGATGCCGATGAGCAGCACGATGGTCAGGAGCGTGAGGACGCGGCGTCGGATCACATGGCCGCGGTCCTCGGCCGGTCGCGGCGCTTCGTCCGCGGTCGGGGGCTGGCGGGGCACGGTCATGGATTGATTCCCTGTCACTGTCTTGGGCCCTGGCACCGGTTACGCCTGGTCCGTGCCGTCGGCGGACGGGCCGGTCGTGCTGCGGGTGCGGGCGTAGCGCTCGTACCGCTCGTGGCGCTCCACGCGGCGGCGCTTGGCGCGGCGGAAGCGGCGGGCGACGAGGCGGGCCAGGTCCGCGGCGCCGACCATGCCGGCCTCGGGGCCGAGCTGGGCGCGGGCGATGCGGGCCTCGGGGCGGTAGCCGCGGCCGGTGAGCTGGCGCTTGAAGGCGTCGCGGGCGGGCGCGATCAGCAGGTCGTCGGCGGCCGACACACCGCCGCCGATGACGAAGCACGAGGGGTCGAGGGCCGCGGCGAGGTTCGCGATGCCGATGCCCAGCCACTGGCCGATGTCCTGCAGCAGCTCGACGCACATGGCGTCGCCCTCGCGGGCCAGCTGCGTGATGAGCGGCCCGGTGATGTCGGGGATGTGCCCCTGGACCCGCTCGATGATGTTGTACGCGACCGGGGAGTCGGCGGCGGCGAGTTCGCGGGCCTCGCGGACCAGGGCGTTGCCCGAGCTGTACTGCTCCCAGCAGCCGCGGTTTCCGCACGGGCAGCGGTGCCCTCCGGGGACGACCTGCATATGGCCGAACTCGCCCGCGACACCGAACTTCCCGCGCTTGACCTGCCCGTCCTCCAGGATCGCGCCGCCGATCCCCGTCCCGAGCGTGATCATCACCAGATGGTCCTCGCCGCGGCCCGCGCCGAAGCGCCACTCCGCCCAGGCGGCGGTGTTGGCGTCGTTGTCGACGAGTACGGGGACCGCGAGGCGGCCCGCGAGCCGGTCGCGGAGGGGTTCGTTGCGCCACGACAGGTGGGGGGCGAACAGGACGCGGTTGCGGTCCGCGTCCACCCAGCCGGCCGCGCCGATGCCGACGGCGTGCACGTCGTGCCGGTCGGAGAGGTCGAGCACCAGCTCCGTGATCGTGTCCTCGACGACCTTGGGGCTCTTGGACTTGTCCGGGGTCTCCGTGCGGAGCGTCTCCAGGATGATGCCGTCCGCGTCGACCACGCCGGCCATCACCTTCGTGCCGCCGATGTCGATGCCGACGGTGGGTACGCGCGGGGCCATCGTGTGCGAGCGGCGCTCGCGGGTGCCGACCGTCCGCAGGACGGTGGCCCGTGCGCTGCCACGGTGTGCGAGGTCGCGGTAGGTGCTCATTGCGGCGATTCTGCCTCACGCATCGGCTCCGCCGCATACCGGGTTTTACGCCGCGTCGGGGTGGGCCGACACCCCGGCGCGGCCGGCAACCGGGGGTCGCGGAGCGGCGTCTTGCGGCCGCACGGCGCAGGCTCGCGCAGTTCCCCGCGCCCCTGAAGGGGCGCGGGGAACTGCGCAAAGGTGACCAACGGCGCAACGCGCAGCCGCCCGGGAAACCCGGAAACGCGCACACGCAGGCGCGTCGCCGAGGCCCCTACTTCTCGGCCCCGTCAGCCGTATGCCCGCCCAAATGCGTAGGCACCGGCGCCCGCTCCAACTCATGGCGGAGGTCGTCCAGCTCGCTGCCGCCCGCCATCTGACGGGTCAGCTCGTCGAGCGTGATGTCGTCGCGCACGTGGCTGCCGAACATCGCGCCGCGCTTGAGCAGCACGAACCGGTCCCCCACCAGGTACGCGTGGTGCGGGTTGTGCGTGATGAGCACCACGCCGAGGCCCGCGTCACGCGCCGCCGCCACGTACTTGAGCACCACTCCGGACTGCTTCACGCCGAGCGCCGCTGTCGGCTCGTCGAGGACGAGGACCTTCGCGCCGAAGTAGACGGCGCGGGCGATGGCCACGCACTGGCGCTCGCCGCCGGACAGCGTGCCGATCGGCTGGTCGACGTCGCGCAGGTCGATGCCCATGCGGGCCAGTTCCTCGTGCGTCGTGCGCCGCATCAGCTCGACGTCCAGGCGCTTGAAGGGGCCCGACCCCTTCGTGGGCTCCGAGCCGAGGAAGAAGTTGCGCCACACCGGCATGAGCGGGACCACGGCGAGGTCCTGGTAGACCGTGGCGATGCCCCGGTTGAGGGCGTCGCGCGGGTTGCTGAGGCGCGTTTCCTCGCCCTCGATCGCGAACCGGCCGCCGTCGTGCTGGTGCAGCCCCGCGATGATCTTGATGAGGGTCGACTTGCCGGCACCGTTGTCGCCGAGGACGCAGGAGATCTCGCCCGCGTGGACGACGAGCGAGACGTCGTCGAGGGCGCGGATGTTGCCGTAGAACTTGCTGACGCCGTCCAGCTCGACGAGCGGTGCGGGCGCCGTGTCCTTGGTCGTCTTCTGCTCGCCAGTCGTCATTTGCTCGCCTCCGCGCGCTTGCGGACCCACGCGTTGAGCAGGGTCGCGAGGAGCAGCATCGCCCCGAGGAAGAACTTGAACCAGTCCGAGTTCCACTCGGCGAACACGATGCCCTTGCTGGTCATGCCGAAGATCAGCGCGCCGATCGCCGCGCCGACCGCCGAGCCGTAGCCGCCGGTGATCAGACAGCCGCCGATGACGGCCGCGACGATGTAGATCAGCTCGTTGCCGACGCCCTCGCCGGACTGCACGACGTCGTAGGAGAAGAGCAGGTGCTGGCCGGAGATCCAGGCGCCGAACGCGACGCCCATGTAGAGGCCGATCTTCGTCTTGTTGACCGGGACGCCGACCGCGCGGGCCGAGTCGAGGTCACCGCCGACCGCGAAGATCCAGTTGCCGATGCGGGTACGGAGCAGGATCCAGGTGGCGACCAGGACGAGGGCGAGCCACCAGACGATCGTGATCTTGAAGTCGACGCCGCCGATGCTGAACGTGGAGGCGAAGACGGACTTGGCCGAGTCGAAGCCCTCCATGTCGGCGATCGACTTCGTGGAGACGGTCCCGCTGATCAGCTTGGTGAAGCCCAGGTTCATGCCCGTCAGCATCAGGAACGTGCCGAGCGTGATGATGAAACTGGGGAGTTTGGTGCGGGTCAGCATGACGCCGTTGAAGACGCCGATGGCGAGTGTCACCAGGAGCGAGACGCCGACGCCCACCCAGGTGTTCGCCGTCATCTGGTAGCTGAACATCGACGAGATCAGTGCCGAGGACGTCACCATGACGCCCGCCGACAGGTCGAACTCGCCGCCGATCATCAGCAGCGCCACCGGCACGGCCATGATGCCGAGGGTCGAGGACGCGTACAGGACCGTCGCGAGGCTGGTCGCCCGCAGGAAGCTGTCCGCGAAGATCATGAAGAAGATGAAGACGGCGACGGCGCCGATGACCGAGCCCAGTTCGGGGCGGCCCAGGAGCTTCTTCCAGGGCGAGGCCCTGACGAGCCGTTCGTCGACCTTATCGGTGCTCTGAGGAGCCGTCGTACTCATCGCGTCCCCCGCTTCGCGTACTCCTGAAGCTTGTCGGCCTGGTCCTTGGTGACGACCTCGGGACCGGTCAGGACCGGCTTGCCGCCGCCGAGCACATTGGCGTTGTACCGGTAGAGCCACAGCAGGTCCACGGCCTGGTAGCCCTGGAGGTAGGGCTGCTGGTCGACGGCGAAGCCGAGGTCGCCGTCCTTGAGGCCCTGCGCGACCTTGTCGTTGAGGTCGAACGTGTCGACCTCGGCCTTGCTGCCCGCGTCCTCCTTCGCCTTCACGGCGGTGGCGGCGAACGGGGCGCCCAGCGTGACGACCGAGTCGATGGACGTGTCGGACTGCAGCTTGGCCTCGATGGACGACTGCACGTCGGGCATGTTGGTGCCCTCGACGTACAGGTTCGTCATCTTCCCGTCGAAGGCCTTCTCCGCGCCCTCGCAGCGCTGCTCGTGGCCGACGTTGCCCTGCTCGTGCAGGACACACAGCGCCTTCTTCTTGCCGCGCTTGTTGAGCTCCTCGCCGACGGCCTCGCCCGCGATGGTCTCGTCCTGGCCGATGTGCGTGATCGCGCCGTACTTCTTGTAGATCTCGGAGCCCGAGTTCACGGTGATGACGGGGATGCCGGCCTTCTCGGCGCGGGCCAGGGCGGACTTCATCGCGTCCGGCTTGGCGAGCGTGACGATGATTCCGTCGACCTTCTTGTCGACGGCCGCGTCGACGAGCTGCGCCTGCTGGTTCGCCTCCTCGTTGTGCGAGTAGAGGAAGTTGATGTTGTCCTTGGTGGCCGCCTGCTTCGCACCGTTCTGGACGATGTCCCAGAAGGTGTCGCCATCGCCCGAATGGGTGATCATCGCGAAGGTCCAGCGGGGCGTGTCCACCGCGGCCCTGCCCTGCGCGGCCTGGGACTTCCTGGCGTCCTCCGCCCGCTTGCCGCCGGTGCTGCTGCACCCTGCGAGCGAGAGGCCGAGAGCCCCCGCAACCGCGATGCTCACCCAGGTCCGAAACCGTGCCACGAGGCCGTGCCCTTCTTGGTCTGCTGCGTCATCGACCGGGATCGGCGGGCCGACCCCGGCGGACCGTACACCGGTCCATAAGGACCCCATTCCGGTCCCAAACGCACAAGTATGGGTCACGGGGATCATGCATCCATTCACCGGGTACCGCGCGCGGTGTACTTCTCCAGGCGCGGCACGTCCTTCTCGGTGACGATCGCCGGGCCTGTGAGGACCGGCTTGCCGCCGCCGAGCACGTTCGCGTTCGTCTTGTGGAGCCACAGTTCGTCCACCGCCAGATAGCCCTGCAAGTAGGGCTGCTGGTCGACGGCGAAGGTGACCTCCTTCGCCTTCAGCCTGCGGACGACCTCGGCGTTCAGGTCGAACGTGGAGATCTCCGCCTCGCTGCCCGCGCCGTCCTTGGCCTTCACGGCGAGCGCCGCGATGGGGGCGCCGAGCGCGACGACCGCGTCGATGTCCTTGTCCGCCTGGAGCTTCGCCTCGATGGACGACTGGGCGGAGGGTGCGTTCGTGCCCTCTACGTTGAGGTTCTCGACGCTGCCCTTGAAGGCCTTGCGGACGCCGTCGCAGCGCTGCTCCAGGGAGACGTTGCCCTGCTCGTGGATGACGCACAGGGTCTTCTTCTTCCCCTGCTTCGTCAGCTCGCTGCCGACCGCCTCACCGGCCACGCCCTCCTCCTGGCCGATGTGGCTGAGCGCGCCGAACTTCTGCGAGAAGTCGGAGCCGGAGTTGATCGAGACGACCGGGATGCCCGCGGCCTTCGCCTTCGCGAGCACCGGCTCCATGGCCTGCGGCTTGGCGAGCGTGACGACGATCCCGTCGACCTTCTTGTCGATCGCGGCCTGCACCAGCTCGGCCTGCCCCTTGGCCTCCTTGTCGTTGGAGTAGAGGAACTGGACGTTGTCCTTGTCGGCGGCCTGCTGGGCGCCCTTGCGGACGATGTCCCAGAAGGTGTCACCCTCGCCCGAGTGCGAGACCAGCGCGATCTTCATGCGGGGTGTGTCGACGGCCTTGCCGCCGCCTCCACCGCCGCCGTCCTTGTCCTCGGAGTCCTTGCCGCCCGAGCCACTGCAACCGGCGGCGAGCGCGATCGTGGCGATGACAGCTAGGCAGCCTGCGGCCGTACGGCCTGTGCGGATCGTGCGCATGGTGGAGCCACCTCTCCTCCGGCCGCCCGGTGCGGCTGGAGGTGTTTGTAGCGGGGTCCCACGGCAGCGTCAATGACTTTGTCAGAACATTCGGACGCCCAACGGTCAGGAGCGTACGAGGAGTTGGAACTCGAAGGAGTAGCGCGAGGCCCGGTACGTGTGCGAGCCGAACTCGACCGGGCGGCCCGTGTCGTCGTACGTCGTGCGCTCCATGGTCAGCAGCGGCGCGCCCTCCTTCTCGCCGAGCCGCTCGGCCTCCACGGCGGTGGCGGCGCGGGCGCCGACGGACTGGCGGGCGCTGTGCAGGGTGATGCCGGCGGCCCGCATCAGGCGGTACAGGCCGGTCGCCACGAGCCGCTCGTCGTCGAGCGCGAGCAGTCCTGTGGGCAGGTGGTTGCAGAGGTACGCGACCGGTTCGCCGTGCGCGAGCCGCAGCCGCTCGACGCGGTGCACCTCCTCGCCCTCGCCCACGCCGAGCGCCGCGGCCACCTCGGCGGGGGCGGGCACGAGGGTGTTGGCGATGACCCGGGTCTCGGGGCGCTGGCCCGCCGCCTCCAGGTCGTCGTACAGGCTGGACAGTTCGAGGGGGCGCTTGACCTGGCTGTGCACGACCTGGGTGCCGACGCCGCGGCGGCGCACGAGCAGCCCCTTGTCGACGAGGGACTGGATGGCCTGACGGACGGTGGGCCGGGACAGGCCGAGGCGGCCCGCCAGCTCGATCTCGTTGCCGAGCAGGCTGCCGGGGGTCAGGGCGCCGCGCTCGATCGCCGCCTCCAGCTGCTGGGACAGCTGGAAGTACAGCGGTACCGGGCTGCTGCGATCGACACTGAGGCCGAGGTCGACGGTCGGGTCAGCTAGGGGTTTGGCCACGGGGCGAGGGTAGCGGGGGTGAGATGTTGACGGGAAGTCCGAAGGTCAGGTTGTCCGGACAAAGAAGCCGCAGCGACAAGCCCCTGCGGCGATCGAGCAGCGGGGCCCTGGGCGGAGCCCCGCGACGTGACACGCACGGGCTTTGTCAGGACAAACAATTGACACCCACCCCGTACCCCGGCACCGTGGGACACCATGCGCATCGGACTCATCGGAACGGGCCGCATCGGCACTTTTCACGCGGGCGTACTGGAGCGGTACCGGGAGGTCGGCTCGCTGGTCGTCACCGACGCGGAGCCCGCGCGGGCGGTCGCGCTCGCCGACCGGATCGGGGCGACGGCCGCGCCGAGCGTCGACGAGATCTTCACGTGGGGCGTGGACGCGCTCGTGATCACCGCGGCGACCGCGGCGCACGCCGAGCTGATCGGGCGGGCGGCGCGGGCCGGGCTCCCCGTCTTCTGCGAGAAGCCGATCGCGCTCGACCTGCCGGGCACGCTGGCCGCGCTCGCGGAGGTCGAGGCGGCGGGCACGGTGCTCCAACTCGGCTTCCAGCGCCGCTTCGACGCCGGGTACACGACGGCGCGGGCCGCCGTACAGGAGGGGAGACTCGGCCGGGTGCACACGGTGCGCGCGATGACCTCCGACCCGGCGCCGCCACCGGCCGCGTACCTCCCGCTCTCCGGCGGGCTCTACCGGGACTGCCTGATCCACGACTTCGACATGCTGCGCTGGGTGACCGGGCGCGAGGTCGTCGAGGTGTACGCGACCGGGTCCGACGCCGGGCCCGCGATGTTCCGGGAGGCGGGGGACGTGGACACGGCGGCGGCGCTCCTGACCCTCGACGACGGGACCCTGGCCACCGCCACCTCGACACGGTGCAACGGCGCCGGCTACGACGTGCGCATGGAGCTCTCCGGTGACCGGGACACGGTCGTCGTCGGCCTCGACGACCGCACCCCTGTCACCTCCACGGAACCGGAGGGCCCACGGGCGGCGCCGAAGCCGTGGCCCGGCTTCCTGGAACGCTTCGCCCCCGCGTACGAGGCCGAACTGAAGGCCTTCGTCGACGTCGTCCGCGGCGAACGCGCCAACCCCTGCGACGGCCGCGAGGCCCTGCGGGCGCTGCGGGTCGCCGAGGCGTGCGAGCTGTCGCGGGCCGAGCGGCGGGTGGTGCGGATGGAGGAGATCGCGGGGGCCTGATCCCTCCCTCGGTCGGTCTATGACGTCATCGCGAGGAGGCGGTCCAGGACCGCCGGGTCCGCCTTGACGCCGTCGTGCAGATGCTGCTCGGAGACCCAGGGGCGCAGGCCGCGCACCAACGAGGCGGTCCGGAGGGACTGTTCACGGTCGACGAACATGTCGTCGTGGTAGATCGCGGCGGCCACCGGCACCTCGTTGGCCGCGAGCCGGTCGAGGTCGTAGAGCGCGGGCCAGTCCGCGCGGCGGGCGAGGGCCTCGGCCGTGGCCTTGAGCGGGACGAGGGCCGGGTCCTCGTCGAACATCCACGGGTACATCATCTCGCCGGTGAAGTGCAGCGGACCCGCGCCCTCCGCGTCGAACTCCGGGAACTCCGCCCGGATGCGGTGGGCCGACCAGTCGGTGGCCCGGCCGCCCTGCGCGTAGACCGGTTCGTGCAGGACCGCGTAGAGGGGCCGTGGTGCGAGCGAGACGACCGCGTCGACTCCGCGCAGGAACGGGTCCGACAGGGCGGGACCGTCCGGACCCGCCACGAACGCGCACTCCAGAAGGTAGTGCAGCGAGTCGAAGGAGGAGGACGTGCCGAAGGTGATGCCCAGGGTCTGGAAGCGGGGCACCGAAAACCGCTCCCCCGACGGCATGCGTACGTCGTGCTTCGCCAGGTGGTCCGCCACCCGCCGGGCGAGGGCGCGGTCCTGCGGATAGCGCGCGAAATAGCGGGAGTTGGTGTCGACCGTGCGGCGGTAGGCCGCCCGGTAGACGTCGTCGGCGTGGCCGGTCAGTGTGGGGAGGCCGCCCGTGATCAGGGCCCGGTCGAGGCCTTCGGGGGCGAGGCTCAGGTAGGTCAGGGTGCTGAAGCCGCCGAAGCTCTGGCCGAGCACCGTCCAGGGGCGGTCGCCCTGGAGTTGGCGGCGGAGCAGTTCCGCGTCGCGCACGATGGAGTCGGCGCGGAAGTGGGTGAGGTACTCGGCCGGGTCCGGGTGCCCGGCGAGCGTGGTGCGGTCGGCGGGGGTGGAGCGGCCGGTGCCGCGCTGGTCGAGGAGGACCACGCGGTACTCCTCCAGAGCGCGGCGCAGCCAGGCGCCGGACGCGTTGGGGCGCTCGGCCCGGCCGCCGGGGCCACCCTGGAGCCAGAGCAGACGCGGCAGTTCGCGCCCCTCCATGCCCTCCGCGACGACCTCGCGGGCGAAGACGGAGAGGCGGACGCCGTCCGGCCCGGTGTGGTCGAGAGGGACGTCGAGGGTGTGGTCGGTGCAGACGAGGCCGCTGTGGCGGTAGGTGGTCATGGTGGGAATCGACTCCTGGGGCTCCGGTGAGGGCGATGACGGTTCCGCGGGGCGGTCGGCGACCGCCCCGCGGAACTGATCAGTACCCAGCCACACCCAACTCGCGGCAGATCTCCACCAGTTCGGGGTGCACGTACACGCCGTCGCGCTCGATGCACTCGCCGTCGAGGTAGATCGACGGGCCGAGGATCGAGCCGTCGGTGTGGGCCGCGGAGATCCACGGCTCGCCGCCGATCCACGCCCCCTTCGTGCCGATCCCCAGCTCCACGCAGCCGAAGACCCGCTCGTCCTCGACGATGCGGCCCGTCGGCGCGGGCACGCCCGGGTTGAAGCCGAGCGACCAGTGGGCGACACGGAACATGTTCGGGTCGTCCCAGGACTCCATCCAGCGGCGGAAGATCTCCGCGTCCTGGCCCTCGCCGTCGATCTTCGTGACGACGCCCTTCTCGACGACGCAGCGCACCGGGTTGCGCAGCAGGCCCAGCTGGTCCGGCGGCCACAGCGCGCCGTCGAAGACGAGGACGCCGTCCTGGGTCTCCTCCAGCGGGTTCCAGGAGATCTGGCCGGAGAGCATGACGGTCTCGCCGGGCTTCTCCGCGGGCTTGCCGCGCAGATTGATCGGACGGTCGCCGTTGCGGCCCGTGATGTCGGTGCCGTTGGCGGAGGTGATGCGTACCTCGTCGGCCTGCTCCAGGAGGCGGACCAGGGCCTTGCCGAGCTTGATGACGCCGTCGAAGTCGGGGCGGCCGACCGTCGCGACGAGCATGTGCACGTCCATGGCGGTGAGGTTGGTGTAGCGGCAGCCATGGGCCATGGCGCGGCGGAAGGCGTCGGAGTGCATGACGTAGGAGACGGCGAACTCGATCCATACGTCGGCGTCCGCGATGGCGCCGGCGACGGGGCGCGGCGGCTCCATGGAGGCGCTGGGCATCGTCTCGGACCAGACGACGACGGGGTGCGCGCCCGCGGCGGCGACGGCCTGCGCGGTCGCTTCGACGACGCGGCGGTCGCTGCTGGTGTCACCGGTCAGCACGACGTGCTCGCCGGGCTTCACGAGCATCACCTGCTCTACCAACTTGCGGGCGGCGAGGGCGAGTTCGAAGCTCAGGTACTCGGCGCGGGGTTCGAGCCGGCTGAACATCTCCATGGTGGATCCTTCTCCTTGCGGTGGTGCGGGTGAGAGAGGTGGCTTTTCTGCGGAGGCCTGCGGTCAGCTCGCCTTGATGATCTGGGCGGAGTCGCCCAGGGAACTGCCCGCGATGAGCCCTGCACCGATCAGGTTCAGTTCCTCGTCGGCGCGCGGTCCGCGGCACTTGCGGTAGCCGACGCGGACCGCGAGGGCGGCGAGGACCAGCCAGCAGGCGTGCGGGGTGAGGATCAGCAGTCCGGTCGCGAGCATCACGCCCATCTGCCGCTTGGTGCCGCCGATGAGCTGGATGAGGGCGCCGGGGATCGCCCAGATCAGCAGGGTGCGCAGCACGCCGGGCTCGCCGAGGCCGTTCTTCAGGGTGTCCGCGTAGACCTTGGCGACGGGCGGGATCAGGCCCTGCTTGAAGTACGACTGCCAGAGCACGGCCACGACGACGAGAGCGGCGGCGAAGCCGATGAGCGCGGCACGGAACTGCTCACGGCGGCCCTCGCGCTCGAACGGGTCCCAGGGCTCGTGGTCGCGGCGCAGCAGCCAGCCGGCCTTGAGGTCGTAGCCCATGTCCGCGAAGGCGGGCCCGGTGGCGGACACGTAGCCGACGAGGAGGGCGAGCGGGATGGACGGGATGCCGATGAGCAGCCCGAAGACCAGGAAGATCAGGGTGACGGCGAAGGAGGGGAACCAGCCGGACTGCATCGCGGGATCAAGCGCGTTCAAGCCCCGCCGGCGTTTGAGGCGCGGGGTCCGGGGCGGAGCCCCGAGGCGTTCACCAGCGGACCGCCAGCCTCCGCGTCCCCCGGATGAGCATCCCGGGCATCCACCCGTCCGGATCCTCGGCGAGGGTCAGATCCGGGCAGCGCTCCAGGAGGCTACGGATCGCGATACGACCTTCCAGGCGAGCCAGCGGAGCGCCCAGGCAGAAGTGGATGCCGTGGCCGAAGGCGACATGGCCGCGGGCGTCGCGGCGGATGTCGAAGCGGTCGGGCTCCGGGAAGCGGTGCGGGTCGTGGCTCGCCGTGGCGATGCCGATGAGCACCGGCGCGCCTGCCGGGATCACCGTGCCGTCGATGTCCACCGGTTCCGCCGCGAAGCGGTGCGTGGCCGTCTCGACCGGGCCGTCGTAGCGCAGCATCTCCTCCACCGCGCCGTCCAGGAGGCTCATGTCGGCGCGCAGGGCGGCGAGTTGGTCCGGGTGCTGGAGCAGGGCACGGACGCCGTTGCCGATGAGGTTGACGGTGGTCTCGTGGCCGGCGACGAGCAGGAGGAAGGCCATGCCGCGCAGTTCGCTGGGCGAGAGGCGGTCGCCGTCCTCCGCCGTGGTCCGGATCAGCGCGCTCAGCAGGTCGTCGGCGGGGGCCGCGCCGCGCTTGGCCGCTATCAACTCGTCCAGGAACCCGACCAGTTCGACGTGCGACGCGTACGACTCCTCCTCACTGGTCGGCGCCACCACCTGCGTCGACATGCGGCGGAACCGCTCGCGGTCGATGTCGGGGACGCCGAGCAGTTCGCAGATCACCGCGAAGGGCAGCGGGAAGGCGAGGGAGCCGATCAGGTCGGCGTCGCCACGCGGCACCATGTCGTCGAGCAGCTCGTCCGTGAGCTTCTGGATGCGCGGGGCGAGTGCCGCGACGCGGCGCGGGGTGAACTCCCTTGTGACCAGGGAGCGCAGGCGGCCGTGCTCCGGCGGGTCCGCGAAGAGGAGGTGCAGGCCCATCATGTCGCCCTCGTGGCCCCACGGTGGGGTCTTGACCAGGCGGGGGTCGGTGAACGCGGCGCGGGCGGCCTCGTGGCCGACGATCAGGTAGAGGTCCTCGGTGGGGCCGGGGCCCGGTGTGCGGACGTGGTGGACCGGGCCCTGGGTGCGGAGGTGTTCGTAGACCGGGTAGGGGTCGGCGTGGAACTGGGGTGCGCCCCCGGCGAGTTCTCCCAGGTCGACGATCTCACCGTTCTCGGTCATGCCGTGCCTCCCGTCACCCGGTACTGGCTTCCATCGTGTTCAACTCTCGCCACTTCCCGTGGGTTCCCGGGGCTCAATCGCCGCAGGGGCTTGGCTTTGCCCCGCCCGTCTCCAGGAATCTCGCGAGCGGCAGCGTCGCCGCGCCCATCGTGACCGCGTCCGGGCCCAAGTGGCCCAGTTCCACCGTGGTTTGGGCGAAGGGGTGGCGCAGGGCGTACGAAGCGACCGCGCGGCGTACCGGGGCGAGCAGGCGCGGGCCGAGCAGGAGGCCCGCCCAGCCGCCGACGACGATCCGTTCCGGGTTGAACAGGTTGACCAGGTTCGCGATGCCCGCGCCCAGGTACTCGGCCGTCTCGTCCAACAGGTCCGCCGTGGCGGGGTCTTCGAGGAGTGCGCGGGCGGCCGCCGTCGGAGTCGACCGAGCCGGCTTCCTCCAGGAGACCGTCGGCGACGAGTTCCGCCATCACGTTGCTGATGGAGCCCGAGCTGAGCGCCGTCAGCGGCCCCAACTCCTGCCTGCTGAGCGGCCCGTCGAAGTACAGCTTGCTCAGGACGACGGCGCGGTTGCCGCGCCGCAGATCGCGCACCGTCCGTCGGCGTGGTGCCGCCATCCCCGCTCCTTCGACCGCTCGCATCGTCGAACGGTTGAACCTACCCCGAGGCGTTGACACTCCTCAGGCGTCGTCGAGCAGACCGGCGTCGTGGGCGAGCAGTGCGATCTGTACGCGGTTGTTGAGGCCGAGCCGGGCCATGATGCGGGAGACGTGGGTCTTGACCGTGGGGACGCTCATGTAGAGCGTCGCGGCGATCTCCGCGTTCGACCTGCCGCGACCCACCTGCACGGCCACCTCCCGCTCGCGCTCGGCGAGTTCGGCCATGCGCGTACGCGCGCGTGCCCGCCGGTCCAGGGCGGGGTCGTCGCCCGAGACCTTGGTGATGAGCTGCCGGGTCACGGTCGGCGAGAGGACCGGGGCGCCGGCCGCCACCCGGCGTACCGAGTCGACGATCTCGCCCGGCGGGGTGTCCTTGAGGACGAACCCCGCGGCTCCCGCGCGCAGCGCCCGCAGTACCTGCTCGTCCGCGTGGAACGTGGTCAGGACGATCACCTCGGGAGCGCCCTCGCGGGCCCGCAGCGCCTCCGTGGCGGACAGGCCGTCCAGGGTCGGCATGCGCAGGTCCATGAGGACGACGTCCGGGTGCAGTCGGGCCACCTGCGCGTCCACCTCGCTGCCGTCGGCGGCCTCGCCGACGATCTCGATGTCCTCGGCGGCGCCGAACATGAAGGTGAGCCCGGCGCGCACGAGGGGGTCGTCGTCGACGATGAGCAGGCGGATCGCGGTCATGGGGCCACCGTAGCGAGGCGCGATCACCGCTGTGTCCGCACCGGCCGCTTCCCTGCGATCCTCACTGCGGCCCTCACTGCGGCCACGGAAGCCACGCCCGCACCGCGAAACCGCCGTCCGGTTCGGCCCCGTGGGCGAGCCTGCCGCCCGCGAGCGTGGCGCGTTCGGTGAGGCCGATCAGGCCCTGCCCGGAGCCGGGGACGTGCGGCACCTCGCCGGGCGGCGGCGGGTTGCGCACGGTGACCGTGAGGCCGTCCCCCGCGCCGCCCTCGACCGTGACCGCGACCTCGGCGCCAGGGGCGTGCTTACGGGCGTTGGTCAGGCCTTCCTGGGCGATGCGGTAGGCGGTGCGGCCGGTGGAGGCGGGCACGGACCCTGCGTCGGGGACCCGGTTGTCGAGGTCGACCTTCATGCCGGCATCGCGGGACTCGGCGACCAAGGTGCCGAGCGCGGCGAGGGTGGGCTGCGGCCGCCCGGACTCCTCTCCGTGGTCCGCCGCGCGCAGCACGCCGATGATCTCGCGCAGGTCCTGTAGCGCCTCGTGGGCGCTCTCCCGGATGACGCCCGCGGCGCGGGCGATCTCGTCCTGGGGTGCGTCGGGGCGGAACTCCAGTGCGCCCGCGTGCACGCTGAGCAGCGTGAGGCGGTGGGCGAGCACGTCGTGCATCTCGCGCGCGATGTCCTCGCGGGCGAGCCGCTGCGCCCGCTCGGCGCGGAGCACGGCCTCGGTCTCGGCGCGGCGCGCCCGGTCTCGCAGGGACATCAGGAGCTGGCGCCGGGAGCGGACGAACATGCCCCAGCCGACGACCGTGATGGTGATGATGACGGTGAACGAGACCGACAGCAGGTACGAGGACTCGGGGTCGGGCCGCAGCCAGAAGAACAGCGGGATGAGCGCGATGGAGATGCCCGCCACCCAGCCGACGTAGCGGAACGGGCGGTGCACGGCGAGCGTGAACACCGCGATCATCGACGCGCCGCCCGCGGTGTTGGACAGGAAGCCGACCGGGCTCATCGCCAGGGCGAGGCCCAGCGGCCAGCGCCTGCGCAGCCAGATCCCGGCGCAGGCGGCGGCGCCGAGCACCTGGTCGACCAGGGCGAGGAAGGACGGCGTGTTCGGGTCGTCCCAGACCTGCTCGGCGAAGACCAGGCCGAGGAAGGCGGCGATCCCGAAGCAGCTGAAGTCGACGATCCAGTCACGGGCGGTGCGCCGCCTGCGGCCCGGCCGTCCCTCGGGGTCCAGGTCGAGCTCGTCGGCGACGGCCGAGGGCGTCAGCCGTCGGCGCCATCGCTCGGCGGGCGTGTCCGACGCCTGCGGGATCCCGGTCTGCCGCGCTGCTTCCATGGTCGACAAATCTACGCACCGTGGGCGCCCCGCACCGACCCGAGCGCCGCTTCCGCGACCAAAGTCGTACCCCCGTCGACTTTGGTCGCGGACGGCCCCCGCGCTCCGCTACCGGAGTCGTACGGGGCTCGCCCCGCGGCCGATGTGGGTGGGGGGTCCGCGAGGCGAGAGTCCTGTGCATGAACAAGAATCAGTGGTTGCGGGTCATCGAGGTCGTCGGCGGAATCGCGCTGCTCCAGGGGGCGATCGGCATCCTGAACGAGTTCACCGGCCTGCCCGGCGGTTGGGGGCTGATCGGGCACATCGGCTTCCTCGACGGCCACGAGGTGTACGGCAGCATCGCGCTGATCGTGTGCGCGTTCGCCGTGTTCGCGGCCGTCGAGGCTCAGCGCAAGAGCTGAGGCTGGGTGGGTGGGTCAGCAGGTGTGGTCGACCAGGTCGAAGGACGCGTAGTGGTCCGCCGTGTAGTAGTCCTCCTTGTCGGAGTCTCCGGTGACGATGCGGCGGGCGCCGCGGTCGTCAGAGCCCGGCGTGATCACCGTGTACTCGTGGTAGTAGCCGGACGACTGGCCGGGGAGGATGCCCTCCCGGTTCTGGAAGACCGTGCCGTCCTGCTCGTACGGGTACGGTCCGCCCTGCTCGATGAGGTCCAGGGTGTCGTGCGCCTCGGCGGGCAGCGCGGAGGCGCAGATGTCGCCGACGTCGGCGGCCGAGACGGTGTGGGGGGCGACGGCGGCCGGGGCCTGCGCGGCCGGGGCGGCGATCGCGGTGGAGCCGCCCACGCCGCCCAGGAGGAGAGCGGCTGCGACGGCGACGGCACTGAAGAAGCGTGGGGGAGTCTTCATGCCCCACAGTGTGACGCGCGTAGAGGTGGGCATGTCAACACCAACTCGCGGATGTTTTCCGTTGGTTCACTCGTGTCACATGCCGGGGGCCCGCGGACGAGCCGGTGTCGGCGGTCGCGTAACTCCGTGAAGGGGAATGCGGGGCACACCGGTGCTGTCAGGCCGGTGTGCCCCGCAAGCCGAGCAGAGTACGGGCTACTTGTCGCGTTCGAGCAGCCGGCCCTGCGGGGCGGTGAACTCGCCGTCGGAGACGATGCGTTCGCCGCGCAGCCAGGTCGACTTCACGACACCGTGCAGCGTCTTGCCCGCGTACGCGGTGACGCGGTTGCGGTGCTGGAGGGCGGCCGGGTCGACGTTGAAGGTGTCCTCGGGGGCGAGGACGGCGAAGTCGGCGTCGTGGCCGGCCGCGATGGCGCCCTTGCGGCCGTCGAGGCCCACGAGCTTCGACGTACGCTCGGACATCCAACGGACCACGTCCTCAAGGGAGTAGCCCCGGTCGCGGGCCGCCGTCCAGATGGCGGAGAGGCTCAGCTGGAGGCCGGAGATGCCGCCCCAGGCGGTCGCGAAGTCGTCGGTCTTCAGGTCGGCCGTGGACGGCGAGTGGTCGGTGACGACGCAGTCGATGGTGCCGTCGGCGAGCGCCTGCCACAGCAGGTCCTGGTTGGCGGCCTCGCGGATCGGCGGGCAGCACTTGAACTCACTGGCCCCGTCCGGGACTTCCTCCGCGGTGAGCGTGAGGTAGTGCGGGCAGGTCTCGACGGTCAGCTCGACGCCCTCGGCCTTCGCGGCGGCGATCAGCGGCAGCGCGTCGGAGGACGACAGGTGCAGGATGTGGATACGGGCGCCGATCCGCTTCGCGGTGTCGATCAGGCCCTTGATGGCGACGTCCTCGGAGACGCGCGGGCGGGTCGCCAGGTAGTCGTCGTACTTGGGGCCGCTGTTGTGGGGCGCCACGTCCAGCTCGTGCGGGTCCTCGGCATGCACGATGAGCAGGCCGCCGAAGCCGGCGATCTCCGCCATGGAGGCGGTGAGCTGGTCGGCGTTCAGGTGCGGGAACTCGTCGACACCGGAGGGCGAAAGGAAGCACTTGAAGCCGAAGACCCCGGCGTCGTGCAGCGGGCGCAGGTCCTTGACGTTGTCGGGCAGCGCGCCGCCCCAGAAGCCGACGTCGATGTGCGCCTTGGAGGCGGCCACGTCCTTCTTCGTACGAAGGTTGTCGACGGTCGTGGTCGGCGGCAGGGAGTTGAGCGGCATGTCGACGAGGGTCGTGATGCCGCCGGCCGCCGCGGCGCGGGTGGCGGTCCAGAAGCCCTCCCACTCGGTGCGCCCCGGGTCGTTGACGTGGACGTGCGTGTCGACGATGCCGGGCAGCAGGGCGTCGTCGCCGAAGTCCTCAAGGCGGGCCCCGGCCGGGACCCGCGCGTCGTGCGCGAGCACCGCGACGATCTTCCCCTCGGCGACGGCGACCGAGGCGGGGCGCGTACCTTCGGGGGTGATGACGCGCGTCGAGCGCAGCACGAGTTCGATCTGGACTTCGGCGTCCGACACCTGGGCCTCCTCAAGCTTCAACGTTCTGTTGAAGGACTTTCACTCAGACTTCGGGAACCGTCAAGACCCGCACGGCAGACCCGCAGACCCTGGACGTTTCCACAAAGTGGAATTAGAATTCCGGCACGCAGAACGTAGCTACCGACGAACTTATAGGTCAAGGGATCACTGCGCGGGACCCCGCCGGTAGGCTTCAGTTCTGCCTGTCACCCCGAAAGGAACGCGCTGTGCCGACGCCCGACGCCAGCACCACTGAGACCGCCAAGTCCGCACCCACCGGCGGTGTCCAGTCCCTTGAGCGCGCCTTCGATCTGCTCGAGCGGATGGCCGACGCGGGCGGTGAGGTCGGCCTGAGCGAGCTCTCCGCCAGCAGCGGGCTCCCGCTGCCGACGATCCACCGCCTGATGCGCACGCTCGTCGCCTGCGGCTACGTACGCCAGCAGCCCAACCGGCGCTACGCGCTCGGCCCGCGGCTCATCCGGCTCGGCGAGTCCGCCTCCCGGCTGCTCGGCACGTGGGCGCGCCCGTACCTCGCGCGCCTCGTCGAGGTGACCGGCGAGACCGCGAACATGGCGCTCCTCGACGGCGACGAGGTCGTGTACGTCGCCCAGGTGCCGTCCAAGCACTCCATGCGGATGTTCACCGAGGTCGGGCGGCGGGTGCTGCCGCACTCCACCGGCGTGGGCAAGGCACTCCTCGCGTACACGCCCGCCGACGAGGTGCGGGCGCTGCTCGGGCGGACCGGGATGCCGGCCGCGACCGAGAAGACGCTCACCACGCCCGAGGGTTTCCTCGACGCGCTCGAGGACGTCCGGCAGGCCGGGTACGCCGTCGATGACAACGAGCAGGAGATCGGGGTGCGGTGCCTCGCGGTGTCCGTACCGGATTCGCCCACCGCTGCGGCGATCTCGATTTCCGGGCCTGCGGGGCGGGTGACCGAGGCGGCGACGGACAAGATTGTGCCGGTGCTGCAGCAGGTGGCGCGTGAGTTGTCGGTGGCGCTGGCCAGTTCTGGGCACAGTGCGTAAGGACTCGGGGCTCCGCCCCGGACCCCGCGCCTCAAGCGCCGGCGGGGCTTGATCTGCTCAGCCGCCGCCGAAATTGACCGGCGCGACGATCGCGCCGTCTCGCATCTCGTGGATCTCGTCCGCCACCGTCAGGTGGGCCTTGTCGTGGGTTACGAGCACGGTTGCCGTGCTGCGCTCTCTCGTCAGCTTGCGGAGCAGGTCCAGTACCGCCGCGCCGCGTTCGTGGTCCAGTGCGCTCGTGGGTTCGTCGACCAGGAGGACGCGGGGCTCGTTGACCAGGGCCCTCGCGATGTTCACGCGTTGACGCTGGCCGCCCGAGAGTTGGTGGGGGCGGCGGTGGGACTGGGCGGACAGGCCGACCGCGTCGAGCAACTCGCGTGCCCTGTCGCGTACTTCCCGTGGTTTGCGGCCCTCCAGGTGGGCCATCACCTGGAGTTGTTCCAGCGCGGTCAGCGACGGCAGCAGGTTCGGCTGCTGGAAGACGATGCCGATCGCGCGGCGGCGCAGTTCCGCCGATTCCGTGCGGGTCAGGGTCGTGGCCTCGGTTCCGTCGACGACCACGCGGCCGCTGTCGGGGGTGACGAGCGTCGCCGCCACCGCCAGGAGGCTGGACTTGCCGGAGCCGGACGGGCCCACCACGGCCGTGAGGCCGCCGGCCGGGACCCGGAGGCCGACCCGGTCGAGGGCCGTGAGGCGGCCGTCCCCGTCGGCGTAGGTCAGGGTGATGTCGTCGAGCAGCAGGGTCATCGGGCGCTCCCGAGTGCGGTGAGGGGGTCGACGGAGGTGATCCGCCGGATGGAGAGGGCGGCGCCCGCGAGGCCGAGGACCGTCATGACGGCGGCCGGGCCGAGCGCGGTCAGCGGGTCGAGGACGAAGGGCACCGTGTCCGGGACGAAGGCCCCGACGAGGGTGGCGAGGCCGGTGCCGATCGCCGTGCCGGCGACCAGCATCAGGACCGCCTGGCCGAGCGCGTCCCGCAGGAGGTAGCGGGTCGAGGAGCCGAGGGCCTTCAGGACGGCGATGTCCGCGCTGCGCTGGATCGTCCAGACCGTGAAGAAGGCGCCGACGACGAGCGCCGAGATGGCGAAGAGGAAGCCGCGCATCAGCTGTAGCGAGCCGTTCTCGGCCTGGTAGGACCCTATGGCGGACAGGGCGCCGTCGATGGTGGTCGTGTCCGTGCCCGCGGTTTTGTCGGCCGCCTTGAGGTCGGCGCCTGCTCCCGTGCGCAGTGCGATCACCGTCGCGCGTTCGCCGGTCCCGCCTGTGGGCGTGGTGTGCTGCCAGTCGTCGAGGTGTGTCCAGACGACCGGGGTGTGGCTGTACGAGGCGTCGCCGGAGACCGCCGCGACCGTGAGGCGCGTGCCGCCGAGGGTGAGCTTGTCGCCCGTGGCGGCTCCCAGTTCCTTCGCCGCCTTGGTGGAGAGGACCGCCGTGCCGGGCGCCGTCGCGTCCGGTGCGAGGCCTGAGTCCTGGCGGACGCCGAACGCGGAGACCGCCGCGGTCTGGCGGCCCGCCTCGGCGTTCACCGTGCCGATGCCGATCGGCTCCGCGCTCTCGACGCCCTTCTGCGCCGCGAGCTCGCGCCACTGCTCGGGGCGGACCGTGGACGCCGTGAACGACACCGACTGGCCGTCGGCGGGCCGGGCGAAGGCGAGGTGGTCGGCGGGCAGCCCGGTGAGCGCCGACGTATTGTCCCGCGCGAGCCCCGCCGTCAGTCCCGACAGCAGTCCCACGAGCAGCGTGATCAGTACGATCACGGTCCCCATCAGGGCGAACCTGCCTCTGGCGAACCGTAGATCTCTCCATGCAACGAACATGCGGCCAAGCCTGCGGCTGCGGGGCCCTCGCGGGCATCGCGCCACAGCACGCTTCACCCGAATCGAAGGAGGGACCCGCCTTTCAAACTTTCGGTTGACCGGTTCCGTCCCCCGGCTTCGTACGCTGGTGAGCGGTATGGATCCACGTTCGCTCACCCCCGCGCTGCGCGCGCTGCGCCTCTGTCTGCATCTGCTGACGGCGGGCCTGCTCGCGCTCGTCGTCGTACGGGCCCTCACCGGCCACTCCGCGGAGCCGGTCGCGGCGGTGGTGACGGTGGCCGGGGCGATGGGCGCCGTCTACGGGGCGGGCGCCGTGCTGCCGGTCGTACGGTCCACGCGTGCGGGCGCCGCGTGGTGGCTCGCCGCACTGGGTGCCGTATGGGCGCTGCTGCTCGTGCTCTCGCCGGACGGGCTGTGGCTGGCGTTCCCGCTGTACTTCCTGCTGCTGCATCTGCTGCCCGCGCGCTGGGGCGTCCCCGCGGTGGCGCTCGCGGCGGGCGCGGCCATCTGCTCGTACGTCAGTCATGACGGGGCGGTGAATCCGGGGGCGTTCATAGGGCCGCTGCTCGGTGCGGCCGTCGCCGTGGCGACCGTGCTCGGCTACCAGACGCTGTACCGGGAGAGCGAGCGCAAGCAGCAGCTGATCGAGGAGCTGGTCGCCACCCGCGCGGAACTCGCGGCGGCGGAGCGCGCGGGCGGCACCCTCGCCGAGCGGGAGCGGCTGGCCCGGGAGATCCACGACACGCTGGCGCAGGGCCTGTCCTCGATCCAGCTGCTGCTGGTCGCGGCCGGGCGCGAACTGCCCGCCGGCTCCCCCGCCGCCGGGCACGTCGAGCAGGCCAGGGCCACGGCGCAGGGCAACCTCGCGGAGGCCCGCCGCTTTGTGCGCGCCCTCGCCCCGCCGGACCTGGACGTCGGCTCGCTCGCCGGGGCGCTCGACCGGCTGTGCGCCACGGCGCCGGGCCTCACCGCCCGTTTCTCGGTGAGCGGCACCCCGCTCGAACTCCCCACGCCGTACGAGGTGGCGCTGTTGCGCATCGCCCAGTCGGCGCTCGCCAACACGGTGCGGCACGCGCGGGCGCGCCGCGTGGAGATCACCCTCAGCTTCATGGAGACCTCGGTGGCCCTGGACGTGGTGGACGACGGCGAAGGCTTCGACCCGGACCGGGCGCCGGACGGCGGCGACGGCGGCTTCGGGCTCGTCGCGATGCGCTCGCGCGTGAGCGAACTCGGCGGCACGTTCACCGTGGAGTCGGAACCGGGCCACGGCGGCACGGCCGTCGCGGTGACGCTGCCACTGCCCGCCGGGGGTGCGGCATGATCCGGCGCGGCGGGCCACGGCCCCTGTTCCGACTCGGCGCCACCACCGCCGTGCACTCGACACCGGGCGGCGACACACCCGTCGCCGTACGGACACCGCTGCCCGCCGGAGGCGCCGCATGATCGGGCCACGGGCGTTCCGCATCGGCTCCACCGCCGTCTACTCGACACCAGGCGGCGACACACCCACCGCCGTACGCACGCCGCTGCCCGCCGGAGGTGCCGCATGATCGGGCCACGGGCGTTCCGCATCAGCGCCACCGCCCCGCGCTCGACAACGAGCCGCGACACACCCATCGCCGTACGCACGCCGCTGCCGCCCGGAGGCGCCGCATGATCCGGCGCGGCGGGCCACGGGCCCCATTCCGCAACGGCGCCACCGCCGCCGTCTACTCGACACCAGGCGGCGACACACCCACCGCCGT
This sequence comes from Streptomyces sp. NPDC002795, assembly GCF_042888725.1. Taxonomy (NCBI): domain Bacteria; kingdom Bacillati; phylum Actinomycetota; class Actinomycetes; order Kitasatosporales; family Streptomycetaceae; genus Streptomyces; species Streptomyces sp. NPDC002795. The sequence goes on along the minus strand of NZ_JBIAQB010000004.1, from coordinate 450,805 downwards.
ACGCACACCGCTGCCCGCCGGAGGCGCCGCATGATCGGGCCACGGGCGCTCCGCAACGGCACCACCGCCGCGCGCTCGAAACCGAGCCGCGACACACCCACCGCCGTACGCACACCACTGCCCGCCGGAGGCGCCGCATGATCGGGCCACGGGCGCTCCGCATCGGCACCACCGCCCCGCGCTCGACACCGAGCCGCATCGCCGTACGGACACCACTGCCCGCCGGAGGCGCCGCATGATTCGGTTGCTGCTTGCCGATGACCATCCCGTCGTACGCGCCGGGCTGCGGGCCGTGCTCGACGCGGAGGCGGACTTCGTGATCGTCGCGGAGGCCTCGACGGCCGAGCGGGCGGTGGAGCTGGCGGGGGACGTGGACGTCGTCCTCATGGACCTGCAGTTCGGGGCGGGGACGATGCACGGCGCCGAGGCCACCGCGCGGATCGCCGCCCTGGACGGCGGGCCGCGCGTTCTCGTCCTCACCACGTACGACACCGAGGCGGACATCCTCGCGGCCGTGGAGGCGGGGGCCTCCGGCTATCTGCTGAAGGACGCGCCGCCGGAGGAGCTCGCGGCGGCCGTCCGCACCGCGGCGTCCGGGCGGTCCGCACTCGCGCCCGCCGTCGCCGACCGGCTGATGGACCGGATGCGGGCGCCCGCGGAGGCGCTGAGCCGGCGCGAGCTGGAGGTGCTGCGGCACGTGCGCGACGGCCTCTCCAACGCGGAGATCGCCCGCGAGCTGTTCCTGAGCCAGGCCACGGTCAAGTCCCACCTCGTGCACATCTACGCGAAGCTGGGAGTCGACTCGCGTACGTCGGCGGTCGCGCGGGCGACGCGGGACGGGCTGCTGCGGCGCCGCTAGCGGACGTCCATCAGCGCGTCACCTCGAAGTCCGCCGCCCGTACCCGCCGCAGCGCCCGCAGCTCCGCCCGTTGCAGCGGCCGCACCGGCACCGTGAGCACCGGGCACAGCGCGTGCCGCCGTACGTGGCGGTGGGCGGCGCGGCGCAGGCTTCGTGGACGTACGCCGACGATCAGCAGGTCGTCGGGGCGCGCCGCGAGTTCGACCAGGGCGGGTCCTGGGCGGGAGCGCACCGCGCGGAGCGTCACGTCGAGGTCGCGCGGCAGTCCGCCGAGCGCCTCGTCGAACGCCGCCGCCAGCCGGGCGCGGGCCTCCTCGTACCAGTGCCGGGCCCACGCCGCGTCCGGCCACCGCCGGTACATGGCCTCCCCCTCCGGCGGCTCCCACGCGAGCACCGCCACCAGGGCCCTGCCGGACCGCCGGGCCTCGTCGACCGCCGAGCGCAACGCGGCCAGGCTCGCCGGTGAACCGCCGACCCCGACCACCACGCGACCACCGAACCGCTCGCCGTCCATGACACTCCTCCTCGTGCACGCAACGCGGCCGCCTCCAGGCCACCCCTCATCGACCGCGCCCACTCTGTACGCTGATTGGCCTGGACAGCAGGGCCAATCACGGAGTTGTGGCATGGATGACAGGGCGGTGGTCCGCAGCGTGGTCGGCGGCAGGCGCCTCGGCGCGCTCGTGACCGGTGTGGCCGGGGAGCGCCCCGGCTACCGCGCGCTCGCGCAGGGCGTGCGGACGCTGCTGCTCGACGGGCGGATCGCGCTGCACACGCGGCTGCCCGCGGAGCGCGAGCTCGCGGCCTCGCTCGGGGTCAGCAGGGCCACCGTCACGGCCGCGTACGACCTGCTCCGCGAGAGCGGGTACGCGCGCAGCAGGCGCGGCTCCGGGACGTGGACCGAGCTGCCCGAGGGCGCACGCCCGACGGTCGTGGCGACGCCCGCCGCGGGGGACGACGTGATCGATCTGGCGGTCGCCGCGCCCGGGTTCCTGGAGGACGAGCTGTCGGCCGCGTACGCCGCCGCGGCCCCGGACGTCGCCCGGCACGCGGTGACCAACGGCTACCACCCCTACGGCCTGCCGGAGCTGCGCGCCCAGATCGCCGATCGGTACACGCGGCGCGGGCTGCCCACGCTGCCCGAGCAGATCCTGGTCACGACGGGCGCCCAGCAGGCCGTGTCACTCACCCTCACGCTGCTCGGCAGGCCCGGCGACCGGATCCTGGTGGAGAACCCTTCGTACGCCAACGCCCTGTCGGTGATCCGGCAGTTGGGGATGCGCACCGCGCCGGTGCCGGTCACCGAGGACGGCTGGGACGTGGACCTGATCGGCGCGACGCTGCGGCAGTCGGCGCCCCGGCTCGCGTATCTGATCCCCGATTTCCAGAACCCGACGGGGCGGCTCATGCCGAGCGAGCAGCGGCGGCAGATCATCGCCGCCGCGCGGGCGACCGGCACCTGGCTGGTCATCGACGAGACGATCGCGGACATCGCGCTCGACGGGGCGACGGAGCCGCCGTTCGCCTCCCTGGCCCCGCCCGGCGGGGGCGAACAGATCGTCACCGTCGGCTCGTTGAGCAAGGGGCACTGGAGCGGGCTCCGGGTCGGCTGGGTGCGTGCGGGCACCCGCCTGATCACCGAGCTGACGACGCTGCGGGTCACCGCGGACATGTCGGGCTCGGTCCTCGACCAGTTGGTGGCGGGCCGGTTGCTGATGCGCGAGGAGAGCATTCTGCGCGGCCGGATCCCGGTGCTGCGCGAGCGCCGCGACCGGCTCGCCGAGGCGCTCGGCCGCGAGTTCCCGGACTGGCGCTGGCAGTTGCCGCCCGGCGGGCTCTCCCTGTGGGTGGATCTGGGGCGGCCGATCGCCTCCGCGCTCGGGCGGGCGGCGCTGCGCCGCGGGGTGCGGATCGAGGGCGGGTCGCGGTTCGGCGCGGACCCCGGCACGTTCGAGCACCGGCTGCGCGTCCCGTACGTCCAGCCGGTCGAGGTCGCGGAGGAGGCGGTGCGGCGGATCGCGGCGTCCATCGACGACGCGGTCGGCGGGCTCGGCGGGGCGGGCGAGGAGCCGGGGCGGCCGCACTGGGTGGCGTAGGGCTCTTTGTGGGGCTCCTCGGAAAACGAAGGGGGCCGCACCGAGCGGTGCGGCCCCGACCTCGCGCGAACCTCAGCCCTGCGAGGGCGGCCCTCCGAACAGTTCCACCGCTCCCCTGACCTGGGTCAGCGCCCCGGACAGCGCGCTCACCGAGCCGACCGCCCCCGCCACGAGCAACAGCGAGCGGCGCAGCCTCGGTACCTCGGGCCTGCCGCCGCCGGCCATCGCGTCCAGCGCCGCGAGCTCGTCCTCGGCGATGCCCCGGTCGGGAAACTCGACCGGGTGCGCGGCGAGTTCCCGGCGCAGCCGGGACACGGCGGTTCGCAACTCGTCCACCCGCGGGTCCACGTCGCTCCCGGTCACAAGCCTCTGCTCCACGCTCCGCAACACAGTTTCTCCCCCTCGCACGTCCTTGTGCGTGTGTTGTCCTGCTGTTGTCCTGCTCAGGTACTTCTTGATTCCTACTACCGCGTAACCCGGCCGGAGCGTCGGTCGGGCGTCCAACTCGGGTTTGTGGCCGCCCAGTTAACGCCACACGCAAGCGTTTCGCCAGTCCGTTGCGCAAGGCAACTGTGAAATTCCGAACGACTTCGATCGCGCCTTGCGTGCGGTATGCAGGGAGCATGACGACGAAGAGCACAGGCGCGGTGGCAGGGCTGCTGCTCGCCGCGGGTGGCGGCCGGCGGCTCGGCGGCCGGCCCAAGGCACTCCTTGAGCACCGCGGGCGTCCGCTCGTGGAGCACGCGGTACGGATCTTGCGCGCGGGGGGATGCGACCGGGTGCACGTGGTACTCGGGGCGGCGGCCGGCGACGTACGGGAGCGGGCCGTGCTGGAGGGGTGCCAGGTGACCGAGAATCCGGACTGGGAGGAGGGCATGGGGTCCTCGCTGCGGGCGGGGCTCGAAGCGCTCGCGGACACGGAGGCGGACGCCGCGCTCGTACTCCTGGTGGACCAGCCGGGGATCGGCGCGGCGGCGGTGGCGCGGGTGCTCGCGGCGTACGGCTCCCCCGCCTCGCTCGCGGCGGCCGCGTACGGCGGGGAGCGCGGGCATCCGGTGCTGTTCGGCCGGGACCACTGGGCGGGGATCGCGGCGAGCGCGAGCGGCGACCGCGGGGCGCGCGCGTACCTCAAGGAGCGTGCGGGGGTGCTGGAGCTCGTGGAGTGCGGGGACATCGCCGAGGCGTACGACATCGACACGGCAGCGGATCTCAAGCACCTTGAGTAACAGTGCGTGGCACGCGGAGCCACGTTCTGTCGACTCTGAGAATCTCGACGTCAACAAACCATTGAACTTCCACAATGAGGAAACTAATATCCACTGTTGAGAAGGGCCGGTCCCCCAAAGCGGGGCCAGCAGCCATACCCAGGCGGCCCCGGCACCCAGTGCCGCAGGGGCCGTTCGCTCGCTGAAGGAAGTGACAGCCACATGTCCGCACCAGCGCCGTCCCCGCTGGCCATCGTCGACGCCGAGACCCTGCCCGGACAGGGCGAGGTGCTCACCGAAGCGGCCCTCGCCTTCGTGGCCGAGCTGCACCGCCTTTTCACGCCCCGGCGTGACGAGCTGCTCGCCCGCCGCACGGAGCGCCGCGCCGAGATCGCCCGCACCTCCACGCTCGACTTCCTCCCGGAGACCGCCGCCGTCCGCGCGGACGACACCTGGAAGGTCGCCGAGGCCCCGGCCGCCCTGAACGACCGCCGCGTCGAGATCACCGGGCCGACCGACCGCAAGATGACGATCAACGCGCTCAACTCCGGCGCGAAGATCTGGCTCGCCGACTTCGAGGACGCCTCCGCCCCGACGTGGGAGAACGTCATCGGCGGCCAGCTCAACCTCACCAACGCCTACAACCGCGCCATCGACTTCACGGATGAGCGCTCCGGCAAGTCGTACGCGCTGAAGTCCGCCGACGAGCTCGCCACGGTCGTCATGCGCCCGCGCGGCTGGCACCTGAACGAGCGTCACCTCGTGGACGAGAACGGCAAGGCCGTCCCCGGCGCGCTCGTCGACTTCGGCCTCTACTTCTTCCACAACGCGAAGAAGCTGATCGAGCTCGGCAAGGGCCCGTACTTCTACCTCCCGAAGACGGAGTCGCACCTGGAGGCCCGCCTCTGGAACGAGATCTTCGTCTTCGCGCAGGACTACGTCGGAATTCCCCAGGGCACCGTGCGCGCCACCGTCCTGATCGAGACGATCACGGCCGCGTACGAGATGGAGGAGATCCTCTACGAGCTCCGGGACCACGCCTCCGGCCTGAACGCGGGGCGCTGGGACTACCTCTTCTCCATCGTCAAGAACTTCCGTGACGGCGGCCAGAAGTTCGTCCTCCCTGACCGCAACCTGGTCACGATGACGGCCCCCTTCATGCGGGCGTACACCGAACTCCTCGTCCGCACCTGCCACAAGCGCGGCGCGCACGCCATCGGCGGCATGGCGGCCTTCATCCCGTCGCGGCGCGACGCCGAGGTCAACAAGGTGGCCTTCGCGAAGGTCCGCGACGACAAGGACCGCGAGGCCGGCGACGGCTTCGACGGCTCCTGGGTCGCGCACCCGGACCTGGTGCCGATCGCCATGGAGTCCTTCGACAAGGTGCTCGGCACCAACCCGAACCAGAAGTCCCGCCTGCGCGAGGACGTCTCGGTCGCGGCCGGTGACCTGATCGCCATCGACTCCCTCGACGCGAAGCCCACCTACGACGGCCTGGTCAACGCCGTCCAGGTCGGCATCCGTTACATCGAGGCGTGGCTGCGCGGCCTCGGCGCCGTCGCGATCTTCAACCTCATGGAGGACGCGGCCACCGCGGAGATCTCCCGCTCCCAGATCTGGCAGTGGATCAACGCGGGCGTCGTCCTCGACAACGGTGAGACCGTCACCGCCGAACTGGCCCGCAAGGTCGCCTCCGAGGAACTGGCCAACATCAAGGCCGAGGTCGGCGAGGAGGCCTTCACGGCCGGCAAGTGGCAGCAGGCCCACGACCTCCTCCTCCAGGTCTCCCTGGACGCGGACTACGCGGACTTCCTGACGCTGCCTGCGTACGAGCAGCTCGGCTGACGCCCGCGCGGTGAGCGGGGCCCGGCGCCAGGGGTGGCGCCGGGCCCCGCTCCGTATTCAGCCCAGGTCGTCGCTGTGGCCCGCCGCGAGGCGCGGCCAGTGCGGGATGGGCCGGCCGTTGGAGCGCAGCCGGATGTCCTCGGCCGGTTCGCCCTGGCCCTGCGGCCAGCCCGCCGGGGAGTCCTCCCACAGCTCCTGGCGGCCGTAGGCCGTGAGGTCCATCAGCCGGTAGCTGTTGTCCATCTGCTCGACGCCGCGCAGCGTGGTCCACCAGGTCTCGAAGACCCGGTCGCCGTCCCGCAGATAGCTCACCAGGTGCATCATGCCGACGTGGCGGCCGACCAGGAGTCGGTCCAGGGACGGGAGCGCCGAGTACCACGGCATGTCCCAGCCCATGAAGTCCCGGTAGCGCCTGCTCTCGTCGTACGGGCCCTGGCACAGCACCGCGTACGTGATGTCGCGCGAGTGCAGGTACGACAGCTCCGCGACCTGGCTCGCGCACCAGGTGCAGCCCTCGCACTGCTCGGCGGCCGAGTGGCCCTCGTGCCACATGAAGTAGTACGCGAGGAGCTGGCGGCGGCCCTCGAATGCGTCGAGCAGCGTGAGCGGCCCTTCGGGTCCGGTCAGCTCCAGGCCTCCGTCCACCTCCACCATGGGCAGCCGCCGCCGGGCGGCGGCGATCGCGTCGCCCTCGCGGGTGTGGGCCTTCTCGCGTACCCGCAGCTTGTCGATCTCCGCCTCGAAGGCGGCCCGGTCGGTCACCGGCGGCAGCGCCGGGGCGCGGTCGGTCATGACTCCTTCTCCCTTCGTGCGTCCGGCCCTTCGGCCAGTTCCTTGATGCGCAGCAGGCGGGTCTCCCAGGAGCGGCCGATCCGGTCGAGCTCGCGGGCGAGCGCGCCGAGCCGGGCGCCGACGGCGATGTGGACCACCTCGCGGCCGCGCTGCTCGGACTCGACGAGCCCGACCTCGCGCAGCACTTCAAGGTGTTTGCCGATGGCCTGCCGGCTCACGGGCAGCTCGCGGGCCAGCGCGGACGCCGACATGGGGCCCTGCCCGAGCCGGGTGAGTATCTCCCAGCGGGTCGCGTCGCCGAGCGCGGCACACACGACGGGGGCCGCGGCGCTCACGCTCGGGCCTCGACGAACGCCTTCGCCGCGGCGAGTTCGGCGAGCCAGCCCTTGTCGTTGCCCTCGCGCTCCTTCAGCCACACGGCCGGGTCGTCGGCGAGGCCCGAGAAGCCGCTCTCGACGACGCGCAGGGTCACGCCGCCCTCCGCGCGTTCGTCGATCCAGAACTCGACGAGCGTCGAGCCCGTCGACTCGCCCCGGGACGGGGTGCCGATCCAGCGGAAGGCGGCGTAGCGGGGCTTGTCGAGCTCGACGGTGCGGAACCGGAACTCGCCCAGCGAGGCGTGCCGCACGACGGCGACCTCCCCCTCGTACCGGATGTCGGGTTCGGCCTCGACGGCCCCGTCGTTGATGTACCAGCCGGGGCGTACGACCAGCTCCCAGACCCGCTCGGCGGGGGCGTCGATGTCGATGCGGCGGGCGATGCGGTCGAGCTCCGCGAGCTCGGCCTCGGTGTGGGTGGCGTGTGCGTCGGACATGGGGTCCTCCCTACGACTCATCCTGCAACTCAAGGGTTGCACATGGCGACGCAACCCGCAACGGAAAGGTTGCAAGTGAGGTGCGTGGCCGCCGGGCGGTCACCCCACGTGGCCGGACCAGTCCTGCTCCGCCGGGGGCTTCCCGTGCAGGTCGGGGACGCGCTTCAGCCAGGCGGGGCGGCCCCGCTCCGTCGCCGCCGCGCGCTGCGCGTCCGCCGCCGCCAGCTCGTCGCGGGACGGGAAGTCCGTGGGCAGCCAGGAGGCGGAGGAGCGGGCGCGGGCCAGGAGGTACGTGACGTAGGCGTCGCGCGCCTCGTCCGGTGTGGCGAAGTCCGTGAGCCAGGCGTCCGGGACCAGGGCGAGGATCTCGCGCAGCAGGTCCTCGGTAACCTTGGGCGCGAGTTCCGCGTCGGCCGCGCGCGTGTCGGGGCCGTAGCCGCCGAGCGCGTGGTGCCGGAAGTCGTAGGACTTCGCCGGGTCCGCGCCGTCCCAGCGGTGGTGGAAGACGAGCGCCGCGCCGTGGTCGATGAGCCAGAGCTTCGGCTCGACGATGCCGAGGGTGGGCCAGACCATGAGGTTCGAACTGTGCACCGTACGGTCCACGTTGACGGTGAGCGCGTCGAGCCAGACGATGCGGCCCGCCTCCAGCGGGTCGACGGGGAAGGACTCCGCGATCTCCGGTGTGAAGTCCACCGCGCCCGGCAGGAAGTCCATCCCGAGGTTGAGACCCGCGCTCACCTCGAGGAGTTCCTTGACCTCCTGGTGCGGCTCGTCGGCGCCGAGCGCCGGGTCGAAGTGCGCGAGCACCAACTCCGGGAAGCGCAACCCGAACGCGCGCGCCAACTCGCCCACGACGATCTCCGCGACAAGCGCCTTCACGCCCTGCGCGGACCCGGTGAACTTGAGCACGTACGTGCCCAGGTCGTCCGCCTCGACGACACCGGGGACGGAGCCGCCGGTGCGCAGCGGGTTCACATAGCGGGTCGCGGTGATTTCTCTGAGCCTGGGCACCAGGTCAGGCTAGTACGGAGCGGTCGGGACCGGTCACGCGTCCCGGCGCAGCACCTGCTCCAGGAGCGAGATCAGCGTCTCCTTGCCTGACTCCCGGTCGCGGGCGTCGCACAGCAGCACGGTGGTGTCCGGGCCGAGGTCGAGGGCGCGGGAGACCGCTTCCGAGGAGTGGGACCGTATGCCGTCGAAGCAGTTCACGGCGACGATGAACGGGATGTCGCGGCTCTCGAAGTAGTCGACCGCGGGGAAGCAGTCGGCGAGCCTGCGGGTGTCCGCGAGGACGACCGCGCCGAGGCAGCCCGTCGCCAGCTCGTCCCACAGGAACCAGAACCGGTCCTGGCCCGGCGTGCCGAACAGATACAGCGCGAGGTTCTCGCGCAGCGTGATGCGGCCGAAGTCCATGGCCACGGTCGTCGTCGACTTGGTGGTGACGCCGTCGAGATGGTCCACACCGCGCGAGGCGACCGTGAGGTCCTCCTCGGTGCGCAGCGGGCGGATCTCGCTGACCGACTCCACCATCGTGGTCTTTCCGGCTCCGAAACCGCCCGCGATCAGCACCTTCAGGGCCGTGAAGTCGGCGCGGGCGGTCGGGTCAGAGTGCGCGAAGGCCATTGATCACTTCTCGGAGGAGGTGGGTGTCGGGGCGGGCGTAGGCGGCGGGTTCACCCGTGGCGGGATCGGGCGCGGAGGTGTCCGGCGGCGTGATCGCGACGAGGGACTTCGCGGCCAGATCGCCGAGCAGGACGCGTACGACGCCCAGCGGGAGGCCGGAGTCGGAGGCCAGGTCGGCGAGGGGGCGCGGGCCGCGCAGGCACAGGGCGAGCAGCTCGCGCTGTTCGGGCGGCAGTGGCCCGTCCGGCCTGGTGTGGGCGGGGCGGACGATGGCCATGAGGTCCATGCGTTCCGCTCCGTTGCCGGTGCGGGCGCGGCCGGAGGTCATGGCGTAGAGCCGGACCAGGGGCCCGGCGTCCTCGTCGTAGCGGTCGGACCAGGCGTCCATGCGGTCGGGGGGCTGTGACGTCACGCGATATCGCCGTCCGAGCGGGTCGCTACGCCGAGGTGTTCGCGCACGCGGTCCACGAGCAGCGCCATCTCGTACGCGACGAGGCCGATGTCGGCGTGTCCGTCGGTGAACACGGCGAGGCAGGAGCCCTCGCCGGCGGCGACCACGAACAGGAAGCCGCCTTCGAGTTCGACCATCGTCTGGACGACGCCGCCCGCGTCGAAGTGGCGGCCCGCGCCCTTGGCGAGGGAGTGGAAGCCGGAGGCGATCGCGCAGAAGCGTTCCGACTCGTCGCGGCCGAGGCCGGTGGAGGCGCCGACGCAGAGGCCGTCGCCGGAGAGCATGACCACGTAGCGGACTTCGAGGACGCGGGCGGCCAGTTCGTCGAGGAGCCAGTCGATGCCCATGCGGTGGTCGTGCTCGCCGCCCAGGCCGGTGACGTTGTACGTCGGGGTCATCGGTGTCCTCCGTCGTTCGGTTCGCGGGCGGCGCGGGCGCGTCTGCGGCCCGAGCTCAGCGAGGTCATGGTGGCGCGGGCGGCCTCCGGGGAACGGGTGCCGGTGCCGTCCGCGTTGCCCTGTGCGGGTGCGGCGTCCCGCAACTCCGGGCTGATGCTGGCCTGCCGTACGCGCCGGGGCAGATCTTCCGCGCCGGGGTCGGCGTCCTGGTTGCGGGTGCGCTGCACCGGGGTCTCCGCGGTACCGGGGTCGACGCCTTCCGCATCGGGCACGCCGCGCCGGGGTGCCGCCTTGCCCACCCTGCCGCCCAAGGCGGCAGATTGCCCAAGGCGGGCGGGCTGCACGTCAGCCCCCTCCGGCAACTGCCCACGGCGGGTGGGCAAATCAAGCCCCTCCGGCGATTGAGGAGCGGGGTCCGGGGCGGAGCCCCGGGGCGTGGTGCGGTCGACCCGGGCCGTCGGGGTGGCAGTTCTCTGCGGGAGGGGCGTCTCCGGCGGCGTCGGGGACGGGCGCAACCCCGGGTGGGGCGCCTCCAGGAGGTTCTGCGGGATGAAGACGACCGCGGTGATGCCCCCGTAGATGGAGCGCCGCAACGTGACATCAAGACGCTGCCGCTCCGCAAGCCGATTGACCACGAAGAGCCCGAGCTTGCGGGAATCGAGCAGGTCGATGTCACTGGCCGTGATGCGCGCGTTGGCATCGGCCAGCGCCTCGTCGCTCATACCGAGCCCCCGGTCCTCGATCTCCAGACAGGCCCCCGCCCCGACCGGTTCACCGCGGACCACCACAGGCGTGTGCGGCGGCGAGAACGCCGAGGCGTTCTCGGCGAGTTCGGCGACGAGGTGGACCACATCGGCGACGGCCGAACCCGCGAGGAGAAGGTCGGGGATGTCGTGGAGCTGGACCCGGTCGAAGTCGGGCGTCTCGGCGAGGCCCGCGCGCACGGCGTCGATCAGCGGCACCGGATTGCGCCAGGCACGGCCCGGGGCCGAACCGGAGAGGATGAGCAGCGACTCGGCGTGCCGGCGCATGCGCGTCGTCAAGTGGTCGATGCGGAACAGGTCTTCGAGGTCGGTGGGGTCCTCCGTGCGGCGCTCCATCGCGTCGAGGAGGTCGAGCTGGCGGTGCAGCAGCACCTGGCTGCGGCGGGCCAGCGACACGTACACACCGGAGACACCCGTGAGGACCGCGGCCCGGTCCGCGACCGCGCGCAGCGCCGCGCGCTGCACGGTGGTGAGGGCCGCGCCGACCTGCCCGACCTCGTCGCTGTGCGGCGTCTCGTCGAGCGGTGCCTCCTTGTCGAGGTCGACGTCCTCGCCGTTGTGGATGCGCCGCATGGAGGCGGGCAGCCGGTTCGCCGCCATGTCGAGCGCGGCGTTGCGAAGGCCCGTGAGGTCGGCGACGAGGCCGCGCCCGATCCGTACGGACAGGAGCAGCGACACGATGACACCGAGCAGGCCGAGGACGACGGCGATGCCGGAACTGCCCAGAGAGGAGAGGGAGTACGGTTCGGCGCCCGCGGCCTCGTCGATCGCGCGCGACTCGGCCTTGTCCAGGGCGGTCAGGGTGGTGTGCGCGTCCGACTGCCAGCGCTTGGCGGGCACCGCGTCCACGGCGTGCTTGGCGCCTGCGGCGAGGACCATGTCCTGCACGTGGTTCAGGTCCTTGGCGCCCTCGGTGCCGAGCGCGGCGCGGAACGCGGCGGCGTCGCGGTCCGGCAGGTCGGGCAGCGCGGCCTCGGTGAGGCTGCGCTGCACCGCCACGTCGCCCACGAAGTCGCGGTACTGGACGGGCGCCATGCCTCCTTCGGCCGCGTGCGCGGCGCCGAGCAGCGCATCCTGGCGGCTCAACGCGTCGCGGGCGCGGGCGAGTTGGAGCAGCGTGCGGGCTGTGCCGCTGTCGGCCGCGGCGAGTCCGGCCCGTACGGACAGGGCGCGCTGGACCGCGGTGTCGTATCCGCCGATGGCCTCCGTGCCGCCCTGGGCCCCGGCCTTCTGGCGCGGCCCTGACAGCGAGTCGGCGCTGAACTTGAACTGCTGGATGCGCTCGGGCAGCGACGCGTCGAGGTCGGCGAGGTCGGTGCTGATGGAGCGCAGGCCCGCGTTGAGCGTGCCGACCGCCTTGTCGGTGCGGGACGTCGCCTCGGTGAAGTCCTGCCGGGTCGTGGCGTCGTGGGCGGCGCGGTACTTCATGGCGGCCGAGCGCTCGTCCTGCACGGCGACGGTGAACCGTGAGATCGGCGTGACGAGCGCCGAGTTCACCTCCTTCAGCTGCTCCTTGTCGGATATCTGGGACGCCGTGGTCACCGCGGCGTGGCCCCACAGCGCCATCACGGAGACGACGGGGACCGTGAGCAGGGTGACGACCTTGGCTCTGATCGATTTGGAGCGCAGCCGTTCGGGCAGCGGAAAGCGCGCGGGCATGGGGACAGCTCCTCGGCCGGGCCTGAGTGGTGTGGGGAGGTGTGGGGAGGTGTTGTGAGGTGTCGCGAGGTGGGAAACGCGCCTACGCGGCCGGCAGTTCGACCTCGTGCAGCGGACGGGCCGCGGCCACGCTCCGCGCGCGCTCGTCGGCCGTCGGCGACAGCGCGACGAACGCGCAGGTGAGGAAGAGGAACGAGCCGAGCACGACGGCCAGCGGCAGGATGAAGGCGGTCGCGGTGGCGCCGGACAGCGGCGCGGTCCCCGGGTGCACGCCGACCTTCACGGCGGCCATTCCGGTGTAGTGCATGCTGCTCACCGCGAGGCCCATCACGAGGGCGGCTACGGCGGCGGCCACGGGGCCGCGCACGGACAGCGCGGCCCACAGCGCGGCGGACGCGGCGACGACGGCGATCACCACGGAGACGGCCACGAGCGCGGGGTCGTAGGACAGGGACCCGTTGAGCCGCACCGCCGTCATGCCGATGTAGTGCATCGCGGCGACGCCGAGCCCGGTGCCGAGTCCGCCGAGCACGACGGAGAGGGCGCGGGAGGTGCCGTATCCGGCGACGAAGATGCCGGCGCCGACCACCAGGATGGCCACGAGCAGGCTCAGGAGGGTGCGGGGGATGTCGTAGCGGATCGCGGTGCCGTCGACGGCGTAGCCGAGCATGGCGATGAAGTGCATCGTCCAGATCCCGGCGCCGATCGCGACGGACGCGGTCAACAGCCAGTTCCGCTTGGATCTCTGCCCCGCGGCCTGGGCGCGTGCGGTGCAGCGCAGGCCCAGAGCGGATCCCACGACAGCCATCACGTACGACAGGAGCGGAGTGATCCAGCCGCCTGTCATGTGGTGCATGTGCCCCATATTCGCTACGGGTCCCTCTCACTCTTCACATCGGCCCCCCGGTCGACCGGGACGCTAACACGCAGGTGGGGGCTTGATCGGAGGCGGAATTGGCGCGATTTGACGGGGCTGACGGACGGTCGGGCCCGAGTTCATGGGGCCTTCACACATGAGTGCGGCGTGTGACCGTGGATGATGTTGCGACTCTTGTCACGCCGCGCCTCGGGACGGTCCGGACATTGCCGTCGTTCCTCGCGGGGCGCCTATGTGCAGAGGTTTCAGGAGGTGGCGTCGCGCAGCGCCTTCGCCAGCGCGCCCTCCCCTGTCACGGTCACGCGTCCGCCGCGCACCGCCTCGGCCAGACCGACCGCCCCTCGGGCGACCTCGCCGCACACTTCCTCCCCGAGCGTCAGCCGCGCGTCCGGCTCCCCGTCCGGGTACACGCCGTCCCCATATACGGGCGCCCCGCCCACCCGTACGTGGAAGACCCCCTCGTCGACCCGGACCTCCACGGTGCCCGGCACACCTTCCTCGACCAGTCCCTCCAACTGTCGCGACAACGGCAGCGCCAGCCAGTGCGCCCGCACCGCGTCGGTGGGCCGCCGCTCGGCGAGGCCCGGCGCACCCCACTCGCCGAGCGCCTGAAGCACGGGCAGCAATCCGCGCCCCCGCTCGGTGAGTTCGTAAACGTACGCCGAAGCGGGCGCGGGGAGCCGGCGGCGCTCGGCGAGGCCGTCCCGCTCCATGTCCTTGAGCCGCGTGGCCAGCATGTCCGTGCTGACACCCGGCAAGTCGGTGTGCAGATCGGTGTAGCGGCGCGGCCCGGCGAGGAGTTCGCGCGCGATCAGGAGCGTCCAGCGGTCCCCGACGACGTCGAGCGCGCGGGCGACGGCGCAGTACTGGTCGTAGCTTCGGCGTGGCATGGCGCGCAGTCTATGCAACTTGTTGGACTTTCCAAGCGACCACTTGGTAAAACCAAGCAACAACGGTTCAGCACAGTGGCACCTGGTCCGCCTGGAGGGCAAGCGCATGGAGTTCCGGCAGTCGAGCAAGCTGAGCGAAGTCTGTTACGAGATCCGCGGCCCGGTGATCGAGCACGCCGACGCGCTGGAAGAGGCGGGCCACAGCGTGCTGCGCCTGAACACCGGCAACCCGGCGCTGTTCGGCTTCGAGGCGCCGGAGGAGATCGTCCAGGACATGATCCGGATGCTCCCGCAGGCGCACGGTTACACGGACTCGCGCGGCATCCTCTCCGCCCGCCGCGCCGTCGCCCAGCGCTACCAGGCGCTCGGCCTGGACGTCGGGGTCGACGACGTCTTCCTCGGCAACGGCGTGTCCGAACTGGTCTCGATGGCGATCCAGGCGCTCCTGGAGGACGGCGACGAAGTCCTCATCCCGGCCCCGGACTTCCCGCTGTGGACCGCGGTCACCACGCTCGCCGGCGGCAGGGCCGTCCACTATCTCTGCGACGAGCAGTCGGACTGGTACCCGGACCTCGCCGACATGGAGTCGAAGATCACCGACCGCACGAAGGCGGTCGTCATCATCAACCCGAACAACCCGACCGGCGCGGTCTATCCGAAGGAGATCATCGAGGGCATCCTCGATCTCGCCCGCCGGCACGGCCTGATGGTGTTCGCCGACGAGATCTACGACCAGATCCTCTACGACGACGCTGTGCACCACACCGCCGCAACGCTCGCCCCCGACCTCGTCGTCCTCACCTTCTCCGGCCTGTCGAAGACGTACCGCGTGGCCGGGTTCCGCTCCGGCTGGATGGTGGTCACGGGCCCGCGGCAGCACGCGAGGAACTACCTGGAGGGCCTGACCATGCTGGCCTCCATGCGCCTGTGCCCGAACGCGCCCGCCCAGTACGCCATCCAGGCCGCGCTCGGCGGCCGCCAGTCGATCCGCGAACTCACCGCGCCCGGCGGCCGACTGCTCGAACAACGCGACAAGGCCTGGGAGAAGCTGAACGAGATCCCCGGCGTCAGCTGCGTGAAGCCCAAGGGCGCGCTGTACGCCTTCCCCCGCATCGACCCCAAGGTGCACAAAATCGTCGACGACGAGAAGTTCGTCCTCGACCTGCTGCTGCGCGAGAAGATCCAGGTCGTCCAGGGCACCGGCTTCAACTGGCCGCACCCGGACCACTTCCGCATCCTCACGCTCCCGCACGCCGACGACCTCGATGCCGCGATCAGCCGGATCGGGCGCTTCCTGAGCGGATACCGTCAGTGACGTGATCACTTCGACGACGTGCGGTGCCTGTGGGCACCCCAGCCACACGCAGTTCGCGTCCCCCGACCTAGTCGGACCCATCGTGTCCGGGCGGTTCGACCGGGCGCGGGATCCCGCGTGGCGGCAGTCGGGCGCGGCGACGGTCGAGGACTACGCGCGCTGGTGCGGGCATCTGTGCGGGGCGACGTGCCTGCGCATGGCACTCGGCGACGACGCACCTTCGCTCTTCGAACTGCGCGACGGGGCGCTGAAGTTCGGCGCGTACCGGGTGGACGCCGAGGGCGAGATCCGCGGCATGATCTACGCGCCCGCGGTGGAGTACGTACGGGAGGTGCACGGCGTCGACGCGGCGGTGCACCGCACCCTGGGCGCGGCCGGGATCGGCGAACTGCTCGACGCGGGCCGCCTGGTGATCGCCTCCGTGCACTACGCGATCCGCCGCCCGCACGAGCCGTCCCCCGGCCGCGGCGGCCACCTGGTCCTCGTCACGGCCCGCACACC
Organism: Streptomyces sp. NPDC002795; assembly: GCF_042888725.1. Lineage (NCBI taxonomy): Bacteria > Bacillati > Actinomycetota > Actinomycetes > Kitasatosporales > Streptomycetaceae > Streptomyces > Streptomyces sp. NPDC002795. The sequence continues at coordinate 434,716 of NZ_JBIAQB010000004.1, read as the reverse complement.
GGACGGCTCCGGCTACCACTTCCACAACCCGTCCGGCACGGACGCGACGACACGCACGGCGGACCTGCCGGTCGAGCGCTTCGAGCAGTTCTTCGCGGGGCGCGGCATGTCACTGACCGCGGGGACGAGCCAATCAAGCCCCTGACACCTCCGGTGGGCGCGAAGTGACCGCGGGCCAATCAAGCCCCTGCGGCAATTGAGCAGCGGGGCCAGCGGGCCAATCAAGCCGCTGCGGCGATTGAGCAGCGGGGCCAGCGGGGCCAGCGGGGCCAATCAAGCCCCTGCGGCGATTGAGCAGCGGGGTCCGGGGCGGAGCCCCGCGGCCGGAGGACGGACCCGCGGCCAGGGGCGCCCGCCCAGATGTCAGCCGCCGCCCAGGACGGAGTCCAACGCCGCCACCGGGTCACGGCCCGGCTCGCCTCGGGGCCACCAGTCGTCGCGGTCCGGCTCGGACTCGTACCCGTACCACCAGCCGTCACGCCCCAGCCGGAGTTGAACGGACGACGTCGACAGATGGTTACGGTGGGGCCGGAATTCCGGCTGCCCCATGGCAAGCAGCGCGGGCCGCGCCCGGTCGAAGGGCCCCGCCGGCGGATCCCACTCCTCCTCAAGCACCGAGAGCCCTTCGAGCCCACCCTGCCGCCAGGCCGCGACGGCCCGCGCCAGATCCGTGGGCGTACGACCGGTACCGCGGGACAGCGAGGCGTACAGCGCACGGGTCGCCGCCGTGAGGCCCGAGCCGGGGTGGGCCGCGGCGAGGCGGACCGCGTCCTGCCACGGGCTCAGGGGGGCGATCGGGTCGGCGCCGGTGGTGAGCAGCGCGTGGGCGCGGACCCCCGCCTCCGTGGCGAGGAGGTCGAGCGCGATCGGGTCGGGGGCGTCCGGCGCCTGAGGGTAGGACGGCGGGCGCTCGGGGTACTGCGGGGGCGGGAACTCCGGTGGCAGTTGCGGCAGTTGACCGCTGCGCGCGCTCGCGTACACGTCCTTCGCGGGGAGCGAGCCGAGCTCGGGGGCCCGTGCCTTGGAACGCTCCTCCGCCTCGTGCACCGAGCTGCGCCGGGTCAGCTCCCGCAGCAGCTCCTGCTCGCCGCGGCCGCGCAACAGGAACAGGACGAACGGGTCCTCGTCGAGGATCCGGGCCGTCTGGTAGCAGAGCGCCGCCGCGTGCTTGCAGGGGTGGCCGCGGTCCGGGCAGGTGCACTCGGGGGTGAGGTCGTCGACCGTGGGCAGCAGGTCGGCGGCCGCCGCCAGCGCGTGCGGCACGTCCTTGTCCAGGAGCGACGCCAGATGTTCGGGGCGGGCCGCGGCCGTGCCCAGGAAACGGTCCCACGCGTCGTCCGGCAGGGTGCGCAGGCGCAGTTCGGCCCGGTAGGGGCGGGGGCGCGAGCCGTGCACGTAGGCGAGGACGCGGCCGGGGGTGACGGTGATCGCGTCGACGTGGCCCCGGTCCGCGTAGGCGCGACCGCGCGCGAGGCGGCCCTGGTCGAGGGCCGAGTCCTCCAAGGCGTCCACCCACGCGTTGCCCCACCAGGTGAGGGCGAAGCTGCCGCCCGGTTCGGCCCGCGGCGGCAGCGGCGGGAAGGTGCGGCGCGCGTCCAGGTTCCGGGCCCGCGCCTGCTCGTCGGCGCCCGCGCGGCCCGGCACATGGGGCCGGTGCGTCCTGTGGGGCCTGCTCGTCGGGCTCATCGCGTCGCCTCCCTGCGCAGCGTCACGAGGTCCGTGAGCTCCCTGTCGGTCAGCTCGGTGAGCGCCGCCTCGCCGGTGCCGAGGACCGCGTCGGCCAACGCCCGCTTGCCGGCGAGGAGTTCGGCGATCCGGTCCTCCACCGTGCCCTCGGTGATGAGCCGGTGGACCTGCACGGGCTGGGTCTGCCCGATGCGGTACGCGCGGTCGGTGGCCTGCTCCTCCACGGCCGGGTTCCACCAGCGGTCGAAGTGGATCACGTGCCCCGCGCGCGTGAGGTTGAGTCCGGTGCCGGCCGCCTTCAGGGAGAGCAGGAAGACGGGCACCTCGCCGGACTGGAAACGGTCGACCATGCGCTCGCGCTCGACGATCGTGGTGCCGCCGTGCAGCAACTGGCTGGGGATGCCGCGGGTGGTGAGGTGTGTGGCGAGGAGCTTGGCCATGGAGACGTACTGGGTGAAGACCAGGACGGCGCCGTCCTCGGCGACGATCGTGTCCAACAGCTCGTCCACGAGGGCGAGTTTGCCGGAGCGGCCCGCCAGGCGCGGGCGGGAACCGTCGCTCTGGCCCTCCTTGAGGTACTGCGCCGGGTGGTTGCAGATCTGCTTCAGCGACGTGAGCAGCTTCATGATCAGGCCGCGTCGGCCGATGCCCTCGGCCTCCTCGATCTGCGCCATCGACTCGCGCACCACGGCCTCGTAGAGCGACACCTGCTCGCGGGTGAGCGGTGCGGGGTGGTCGGACTCGGTCTTCGGGGGCAGTTCGGGGACGATGCCGGGGTCGGACTTCCTGCGGCGCAGGATGAACGGACGCACCAGGCGGGCCAGCCGCTCGATCGCCTCCGGGTTGGTCCCGCCCTGGCCCTGGAGCGGCACCTCGCCCTCGACCACGCGCGCGTGCCGGGCGCGGAACGCCTTGAGCGGTCCGAGCAGCCCGGGTGTCGTCCAGTCGAGCAGGGCCCACAGCTCCGACAGGTCGTTCTCCACCGGCGTGCCGGTGAGCGCCACGCGCGCGGGGGCCCCGATCGTGCGCAGCGCCTTCGCCGTCGCCGAGTTGGGGTTCTTCACGTGCTGCGCCTCGTCCGCCACGACCATGCCCCAGGTGTGTCCCGCGAGTTCGGCGGCGCGGGTGCGCAGGGTGCCGTACGTGGTGAGGACGAAGCCGCCCTCGACGCCGGTCAGGGTGCGGTCCACGCCGTGGAAGCGGCGCACCGGGACGCCGGGGGCGAACCGCTCGATCTCCCGCTGCCAGTTGCCGAGCAGCGACGCCGGGCAGACCACGAGCGTGGGCGCGGGGCGGGCACGGCGCAGGTGCAGCGCGATGAGGGTGACGGTCTTGCCGAGGCCCATGTCGTCGGCGAGGCAGCCGCCGAGGCCGAGCGAGGTCATGAGGTCGAGCCAGGCGAGGCCGCGCAGTTGGTAGTCGCGCAGTGTCGCGTGCAGGCCCTCGGGCGGCTCGACCGTGTCGATGCCCCGGGTCAGCCGGTCGCGCAGCTCGGCGAGGCGGCCCGCGGGCACGGCCGCGACCCGCTCGCCGTCGATCTCGGCCTCGCCGGTCAGCGCGACGGCCAGCGCGTCGACGGGCTCCAGCAGGCCCAACTCCCGCTTGCGGGCCTTGCGGACGAGGTCGGGGTCGACGACCACCCACTGGTCGCGCAGCCGCACCACCGCGCGGTGCGACTCGGCGAGCAGGTCCATCTCGCGCTCGGTCAACGGGTCCCCGTCGAGCGCCACCTGCCAGTTGAACTTCAGCAGTTCCTCACTGTCGAAGAACGGCGTCCCGTCGGTCGCGGAGCCGGGCGCGGACTGTGCGCGCACCACGGCGGTCGCGGTGAGGGAGCGGGCGAAGTCGCGCGGCCAGTGCAGGGTGACGCCGGCCTTGGCGAGGCGCGCCGCGCCGGGCCCGAGCAGGTCCACCAGCTCGCTGTCGGACAGCGCCAGCACGTCCGGCACGTCCTGCTCCAGGAGGCGGCCGAGCGGCGGCCAGGCGAGCGCGGCCCGCCGCACCGCGAGGACCGCGTCGATCCGGGCGCGCGGTCCGAAGTGCTCACCGGCCTCCCCCGCCCACAGTCCCGCGGCGTCGACCACGCGCGAGGGGTCGGCGAGGCTGTGCACCTGGACGATGGCGGCGCCCGCGCGGCGGGCTCCGGTGCCTTCCTCGGCGTCGCCGTCCTCCTCGCCGTCGAACAGTGCGGCCTGCGACAGGTCGAGCCGCAGCGACACCTTCACGCCCGCGTCGAGCCCGGCCGCCGCCTCGACCGCCCAGGGGCGGGCCCGCGGAATGTGCTGGGCGGCCGCCGCCGCGAACGGCGCGCCCGCCGCGTGCGCCGCGGCCGGGGTGCGCGGCAGGGCGTCGGCCACGGCGTCGAGCAGCGCCCGCACCAGTGCCTCCGGCTGCGGGACCCGCAGCGGCCTGCTCCCCGGCACCGGCGTCGCGTATCCCTCGGGCGGCAGGGCGGCGGCGATGCCCCGCACCTGCGCCACGTCGTCCTCGTCGAGCGGGCCCGCGCGCCACGCGTCGTGGTCGGAGGCGGTGAGGCCCGGCAGCAGGCGGCCCCGCGCCACCAGGTGCAGGGCGTGCGCCGCGGCGGCTCCCCAGGCGGCGGCCGCCGGGTGCGCGCCCCGGGTGCGGCGGGCCCGCAGGAGCAGCGGCAGCGCGTCGAGGACCGGCAGCACGAGGGCGGGGACCTTGCGGCTGCGCACCGTGGAGCCGTACGCCCGCACGACGGTCAGCTCGTCGTCGGCCCCGGTAAGGCCCGGCCCGCCCTGCGAGCCCGGCCAACCCTGCCACCCCTGTCCGCCCGGCTCGTCCGGCGTGTCCTTGTCCGACGCGTCCGGGGACCAGAAGGCGATCCGCCCCGCACGCGGCAGCGGATCGGGCAGGAAGACGGCGGCAGCGCTCAGCGGGACACCCGACAGCTCCGGCACGCTCACGCCACCTCCCTTCCCTCTCTCCGCTCAGGCTCTTCGCTCAGGCCCCGACGACCCCTAAGACCTTACGGGCCGGGTCTGACAATCCTTGATCCCAGGCCCACTGCCCGGCTTGCCGCACGCCCGGGACCGCCCGCCCCGCCCCGCCCGCCGGGCCCGCGCGCCCCGGCCCGGAGACAATGGCCATTGACTCTGCCCACCTCCAAGCGAACAGGCGCGAACCTTGGGTGATCTGCTTCTCGTCCGGCACGGCGAGACCGAATGGGCCCTGACCGGGCAGCACACCGGCCTCACCGACATCCCGCTCACCGACAACGGCCGGGAGGAGGCGCGCCGCGTCGCGCCCCTCGTCGGCAGCTACCACGTGGGGGCGGTCTTCGTGAGCCCCCTCCAGCGCACCCGCGAGACCGCCGAGCTCGCCGGCCTGGGGCGCTACACCATCGATTCGGACCTGCACGAGTGGGACTACGGCGCGTACGAGGGCGTCACCACCCGGGAGATCCATCGCACCCGGCCCGACTGGTACCTGTTCGACGACGGGGTACCGCCGGGGCCGCCCGACCATCCCGGCGAGACGCCGGAAGAGGTGGGCGACCGGGCCGACCGGATGCTGTCCAAGGTCGACGCGGCGCTCTCCAACAACGAGGGCAGCGTCGTCCTCGTCTCGCACGGTCACTTCCTGCGCGTCCTGACCGCGCGGCGCCTGGGCCTCCCCCCGTCGGGCGGCTCGCACTTCCTGCTGGCGACGGGCACGGTCAGCCGCCTCACCTATGAGCACGGCAGACCGGTGATCTCCGGCTGGAACCTGCGGCCCTGAGCCCGTCCGCCCGCTAGGGCCTGTCTTCAAACTCCCGTCGTCGCCCCAAGGGCGGCGCGGCGGCGTCTGGTGCGTGCGATCGCAAGGCGCCGGGAAGTCCTAGTAGCGGAGCTACTCGGGCTTTTCGGCAACGCAGCGAGCGTGCGTGCCAGGCGTCGCCGGGCAGGCGGGAGTTTGAAGACAGGCCCTAGGGCCCTTCTGATGGATCAGGCTGGGCGCGGATGGCCTCTATGGGCGGTGCAGGCGAGTGGGTTCTGGTGCGTGCAGCTGCAAGGCGGAGGGGGCGTCACCGCGGAGCGCTGGCAACCGACGACAACACCGAGGGGGGTCCCCTGCTCCTCAAGAGCTTGGGGGAGTGCGTGCCAGGGCCCGCGACCCCAGCAAGATCCGTCGCCCTGGCCCCGGCCCGTTGTCAGACCCGTCATGCACCATCTACGGGAGAGGGAGCACCGGACCGGACGGGAGGCACGCCATGACCAGACCGCCGACTGCCGCGCAGCGCCGCATCATCGAAGCCGCCGATCCGGAGACCGGCCGTGTCTCCGGCAGCCCGGCCCTGCTGGCCCGGCTCGTCGTACTGAAGCTGGCGTTCCGGCATCCGCGTCCCCCGCACGACCACTTCCTGACACCTGCGGGGCACCGGGTGCGCGAGGCCGGGGACGGGCCACCGGCGGCCGGGCCACCCGGTGAACCGGCCGCGCCGGGCGGCCTGTTCGCCGCCCGGCTCGGCGGGGAGCCGGAGGCCGACACAGGCGGCCCCGCGCGGGCGCGCGAGGTGCGGACGGCGTGGCAGGGCCTGTTGGAGATACGCCGGATGACCAACCCCGACGGCGCGACGGACCGGCCGTGCGCCTGGGAGCGGGGGCGGCTCGCGCCGTCCGCCGCGCTCGCCCTGGAGGCGGCGGGCTGCGTCCCCGCGGGCGACAGCACTCCGGGCTACCGCGTGCTCGACACCCCGCAGCCTGAGGCCGTCGCCGTACGGCATCCGGAGCGGGCCGGGCTCGCGGCGTGCGCGGCGGCGCTGCACGAGGCGGGCTGGCAGGTGAGCGAGCACGCGCAGGCGCGCGGCGGGGCCCGCTATCTGCTGGCGTCACCGAGACGGACGTAACGCACCTCACGGGGGCCGGAATCCCCTCCCCCACCCGCCTGTTGGCATGATCGGCACAACGCCCCACCGTCGAGCCATCGAGAGGAACGTCGTGGCAGAGCAGTTTTCCGTACCGGTCGAGGTCCGTGGGTACGAGATCGATGTCAACGGACACCTCAACCAGGCCGTCTATCTGCAGTACGCGGAGCACGCCCGCTGGTCGCTCCTGCGCCGCGCCGGCCTCGACGAAGGCGCCCTGCTCGACCGCGGGGTGGGCCCGGTCGTCCTGGAGACGAACATCCGGTACCTGCGGGAGTTGCACGCCGGCGATGTCGTCGACGTGAGCTGCGCCTTCGAGTTCGGCGACGGCAAGGTGTTCCGCGTGCACCAGACGATCCGCAGGGCCGACGGCTCGGTGGCGGCCGAAGTGTCCGCGGTGAGCGGCGTCATGGACCTCACCGAGCGCAAGCTGGTGAAGAACCCGGGGGACGTCTTCAAGGAGCTGGCCTCGGACCCGACCGCCCTCGGCCTCTGAGCGGCGCGCCACCGCTCCCCCGCCCATGAACATCGACAGCCGCTCCTACGGCCACCCCGACGCGGTCTCGCTCAGCGACCAGGTGCAGGCCGAGTACAGAGAACGCTTCGGGTACGACGACTTCACCGATCTGCACCCCGGCCACTTCGACCCGCCGCAGGGCCTGTTCCTCGTCGCGTACGACGCCGGGGACCCGGTCGCCTGCGGAGGCTGGCGGGCGCAGGAGTGCGACGGCGAGGGCTATGCGGACGGTGACGCCGAGCTGAAGCGCATGTTCGTCGTGGAGCGGGCGCGCGGCCGGGGCCTCGCGCGCCGGATCCTGGCCGCGCTCGAGGAGAGCGCACGGGTCGCGGGCCGTACGCGGATGGTCCTGGAGACGGGCGTGCACCTGCCGGAGGCGATCGGCCTGTACGAGGCGGACGGCTACCGCCCGACGCCGCCGTTCGGCCCGTTCCGCGCCTACGACGACAGCCGCTTCTACGCCAAGTCCCTTGCTGGGCCCGGCACTTCCGGATCCTGACGGGTCGGCGCCCGGGAGCCCGGGGCTCGGCGAAAACCGTAAGCGCGGGGTGTCTTGCCCCGCCCCGTAAAGATCGCTACGGTCCCGCCAGACCCATTGTCTACGCGCGTCAACACCGTACACGGCACCACCCCTACGCGAGAGGTTCCGCCCATGCAGTTGCGCCACAAGTCCCTGCTCTCGGCCGCCTTTGTCACACTGGCGCTCGCCGCACCCGCCCGCGCGGGAGCCCCCGCGGAACCCGCGCCGGAGGCCGACGGCTGGCAGCAGGTCGGCGACAACTCCAAGGCCGGGGTCAGCGGGCTCGCGCTCACCGGCGAGGCCGCCGCCGACGGCGCCACGAAGGCCCTCGTCGTCCACGACAACAAGAAGCCCGGTGAGGCGCGGATCAGCCGCATCACCTTCCACCCGTCCGCACCGAAGGACACGACGGTCACCCCGGTCGCATGGGACGGCATGGAGCCCAAGGACCTGGAGGCGATCGAGGCGGTGCCGGGCACGGACGGCGAGTTCATGGCGCTGGCCAGCAGAGGGCTCGTGTACCGGCTTCAGCTCGAAGGGGACACCGCGCGCGTGCTCGACCTGGCGCCACTGCCCGCGATCCCCGAGGGCGCGGACTTCGAGGCCTTCGCGCTGGGCACGTCGGCGCACGGCAGGACGGTCGCGGTGTGGGCGGACCGGGGCGCGGGCGCCGACCGCCCCGCGACGGTGTTCGCGGCGCCGTTCGAAGTCAGCGAGTACGGGGAAGCGGAGTTCGGGAGCGTGAGCAAGGCGAAGTTCCGCGCGGCCTACCCGAAGGGGGATGTGCGGCACGTCTCCGACATCTCGCTCACCAAGTCCGGCCGGATCATGGTGAGTTCGGCCTCGGACGCCGGCGACGACGGACCGTTCGCCTCCTCGGTGAGCGAGGCGGGCCGGGTGTCGCTGAACGCGTCGGGCACCGGGGCGACACTGCGGATCGCCGCCTGGCGCAGCGCGTCGGACCGGTTCGACGGCCGCAAGATCGAGGCGGTCGAGTGCCTGCCGGGCGAGGGCGCCCAGGGCCGGGCGCTGCTCGGCACGGACGACGAGAATCTCGGGGGGTACCTCAAGGCGGCGCACGTGTGCGGCAGTTGACGCGTGAGGGCCTGTATCGGGTGGTGGTGCGGCGTCGCACCACCACCCGATACAGGCCCGTCCGGGGGCGCCGCCGACCGCGCCACCCCCGCCGCGTCGCTCAGTGCGCCCCTGCCGCTGTCGGCTCGGTGCGCTGTTCCGCGATGTCGCTGCCCGACTCCATCGGATGCGTGACGTCGTCGGCGTCGCGCCCCTTGCCGATGTGGTTGAACAGCAGGTTGAGCACGACCGCCGCGACACAGCCCGTCGAGATGCCCGAGTCCAGGATGATCTTCGCGTTCTCCGGGAACGCGTGGTAGAACTCCGGCACCGCGATGGGGATCAGGCCCACGGCGAGCGAGACGGCGACGATGAGGACGTTGTTGTCCTTGTCCAGGTTGGCCTTGACCAGGGTCTGGATTCCGCTGGCCGCGACCGAGCCGAACAGGACGACGCCCGCTCCGCCGAGCACCGGGCGCGGCACGACGGCGATCAGCGAGGCCGCCATCGGGCACAGGCCCATCAGGACGAGGAAGCCGCCGCCTGCCGCGACCACGTACCGGCTGCGGATCTTCGTCATCGCGACGAGGCCGATGTTCTGGGCGAACGCGCTGCACATGAAGCCGTTGAACAGCGGGCTGACGGCGGAGCCGAGGGTGTCGGCGCGCAGTCCTGCCGCGATGGTCTTCTCGTCGGCCGGGCGGTCGACGATCTCACCGAGCGCGAGCATGTCGGCGGTCGACTCGGTCATCGAGACGACCATGACGACGCACATCGAGACGATGGCCGCGGCCGCGAACTGCGGGGCGCCGAAGTGGAACGGGGTCGGGAAACCGACGACGGCCGCCTCGCCGACCGGCGAGAAGTCCGTGACACCGAACGGGATGGCGATCAGCGTGCCGACCACCAGGCCGAGCAGCACCGCGATCTGCTTGACGAAGCCCGTCGTGAAGCGACGGATGATCAGCACGATCACGAGTGTGATCCCGGCGAGCGCCAGGTTCTTCAGTGAGCCGTAGTCCTGCGCCTTCGCGTCGGGTCCCTGTGCCCAGCCGAACGCGACCGGCATCAGCGAGATACCGATGAGCGTGATGACCGTGCCGGTGACGACCGGTGGGAAGAACCGGACCAGCTTCGAGAAGAAGGGTGCGGCTATGAAGCCGAGCACCCCCGCGACGATCACCGCGCCGAAGATGACGGGCAGCGCGTCGTCCTTGTCCTTCGTCGAGCCGACGACGGCGAGCATCGGGGCGACGCCCGCGAAGGTCACTCCGTTCACGAACGGCAGCCGGGCGCCGATCTTCCAGATGCCGAGGGTCTGTAGGAAGGTCGCCAGACCCGCCGTGAACAGGCAGGCGCCCGTCAGGAAGGTCAGGTCCTTCGCGCTGAGACCGATCGCCGCGCCGACGATGAGCGGGGGCGCGACCACGCCCGCGTACATCGCCGCCACGTGCTGAAGTCCCGTCGTCGCCATCTTCAGCGGCGGCAGCTTCTCGTCGACCGGATGTTTGGTATGCCCCGCGGATTCCTCCGCGGGGGTCGTGCCTTGCTTGGTGAACCTGGGCTTCGTCGCCACTGCGGCTCCTCCGGTTGTTTTCCAGCCCCGGCAGGCCGCCGGCGCTTTTCGCTTCAAGGAGGTGGTGCAAGGTGCAAGGTCGTACTGGTGGTGCTGCGATATTCGGTTGTTGTGCGCCCAGGTACTACTGGCCGCCCCGGGAACGTGAAGCTTTGGGCCACGTTCCCGGGGCGGCACTCGAGCAGCCCGCTCGGCAGCTCGAGCCCCCGGTCAGAGGCCGTCCCCCCTGACCGGAGTCTCAAAAACTCAGCTCTCGGCGGCGATCCGCGCGAGTCGCTGCGCCTCCGACCGCGTGGAGCGGGCGATGGCGTCCTCGTCGACGTGCAGCAGGCGGCTGTCCTCGACCACCGGCTTGCCGTTGACGAGGGAGAGGGTGACCGGTGCGGCCGCGCCGAAGACGAGCGCGGTCACCGGGTCGGCGATCGATGCGTGGGCGAGGGTGTCCATCTTCCACAGCACCAGGTCGGCCAGCTTGCCGGCTTCGAGCGACCCGATCTGGGTTGCCCTGCCGAGGACTTGGGCGCCTCCGTACGTCCCGAGGCGCAGCGCCTGACGGGCGTTCAGGGCCGCCTCGCGGTGCGCGCCGAGGCGGTTGATGAGGAGGGCGTTGCGCAGTTCCGTGTGCAGTTCGCCCGACTCGTTGGAGGCGGTGCCGTCGACCCCGAGGCCGACCGGGACGCCGGCGGCGAGCATGTCGGGTACGCGGGCGATTCCCGCTGCCAGCCGGGCATTCGAGGACGGGCAGTGCGCCACACCCGTCTTCGTACGCCCGAACGCGGCGATGTCGGAGTCGTTCATGTGGACGCTGTGCGCCATCCACACGTCCTCGCCGAGCCAGCCCGTCGACTCGAAGTAGTCGGTGGGGCCCATGCCGAACAGCTCGTGGCAGAACTTCTCCTCCTCGACGGTCTCGCTGCCGTGTGTGTGAAGGCGGACCCCGAGGCGGCGCGCCAACTCGGCGCCCCGCTTGAGGAGTTCGGTGGACACGGAGAACGGTGAGCAGGGGGCCACGGCCACCTGCGTCATCGCGTCGAAGGAGTCGTCGTGGTGCTTCTTCACCGTCTCCTCGGTCGCCGCGAGGGCGCCTTCGAGGGTCTCGACGGCGAAGTCGGGCGGCAGTCCGCCGTCCTTCTCGCTGCGGTCCATGGAGCCGCGCGCCAGGGTGAAGCGCACGCCGGTCTCCGAGGCGGCCCGGATGATCGATCCGGAGAGGTCGCCGGAGCCCTGCGGGAACACGTAGTGGTGGTCCATGGCGGTGGTGACACCGCCGCGGGCCATCATCGCGAGGGAGCCCTGCGCCGCCGCGTATGTCATCTGCTCGTCGATGCGCGCCCACGTCGGGTACAGCGCCACCAGCCAGTTGAACAGGTTGTGGTCCGTCGCCAGGCCACGGGTGATCCACTGGTAGAAGTGGTGGTGCGTGTTGACGAGGCCGGGCGTGGCCAGGTGGCCGGTGCCGTCGATCCGGCGGACGACGTTGTCGAGGCCCTCGGGCGCGCTGCCCGCGCCGATGGACTCGATTTTGTTGTCCGCCACGACGATGTGGCCCGAGGCGTGCTCGGTGTCGTGCGCATCGACGGTCGCGATGGCGACGTTCTCGATGACAATGCGGTTTGCCGTGGCAGGAGCCATGGTGCTTCCTTCAGTCGGTGTGACGTGTGGGCACGGCAGGACCCTAGGAAGATTTGAGTGCCGCGGCAGGTGCGCCACGGGTGCCGAGATGGTGGAAGAACAGGTTGAGCGAGACGGCGACGAGTGCGCCCGCGCTGATTCCGGAGCCGAGCACGGTCTGCGCCCAGGCCGGGAAGTCCGCGTAGAAGCTCGGTGCGGCGAGCGGGATGATGCCCGCGCCGAGCGAGACGGCCACCAGGATGATGTTGGAGCTGTCGTCGAGGCCCGCTTCGGAGAGCGTACGGATGCCGCTGACGGCGATCGAGCCGAACAGTACGATGCCCGCGCCGCCCAGGACCGGCATGGGGACCATGGAGACGACCGCGCCGAGCATCGGGAAGATGCCGAGGATCAGGAGGGTGCCGCCCGCGACGGCGACGACGTAGCGGCTGCGCACCTTGGTCAGCGAGACGACGCCGACGTTCTGGGCGAACGCCGAGGTCGGCAGGCCGCCGAAGATCGGTCCGATGAAGGTGGCGATGCCGTCGGTGCGCAGGCCCCGGGTGATGGTCTTCCCGTCGCACTCGCGCTCGCAGATCTCGCCGATGGCCAGCATGCCGGCGCTCGACTCGGTCATCAGGACGAGCATGACGAGGCAGAGCGAGATGATCGCGGCGGGCTGGAACTCGGGGGCGCCGAAGGCGAACGGCGTCGGGAGCGCGGCCACGGGAGCCGACTTGAGGGAGCTGAAGTCCGCCATGCCGAAGGGGATCGCGGCGAGCGTGCCGATCAACATGCCGAAGAGCAGGGCGACTTGCTTGACGAAGCCCTTGCCGAAGCGCTGGATCAGCAGGATGACGACGAGCGTGAACGCGGCGAGGGCGAGGTAGCGCATGTCGCCGTGGTCGGCGGCGGTCTTGTCGCCGCCCTGGGCCCAGCCGACGGGCACGGGCATCAGGGTCACACCGATGAGGGTGATGACGACGCCGGTGACGAGCGGCGGGAAGAACCTCAACAACCGGCCGAAGAACGGACCGACGGCGAGGCAGAAGACGCCGGCGACCATAACTGCCCCGTAGATCGCGGGGAGTTGGTCGCCTTGGGCGTTCGTCTCCGCGATGGCGAGCATCGGTGCGATGCCCGCGGAGGACGCGGCGTTGACGAAGGGCAGCCGGTTGCCGACGAAGCCCTTGACGCCGAGCGTCTGGAGCAGGGTGGCGAGACCCGCGATGAGCAGGGACGCCGCGATCAGCCGGGTCTGGCCCGCGGTGTCGAGGCCGACGGCCTGGCCGATGATGAGCGGCGGGGTGACGACGCCGGCGTACATGGCGGCGATGTGCTGGAGTGCGGCGGGCGCGAGCCGCGACGGGTGGAGCTTCTCGTCCACCGGGTGCACCTGTGAAGCGGTGCTGGTGCTTTCCGGTGGGGTGGAACACGGGCCTTCGGCTTCAGCCGGCCCCTTTGCTGGCACTGCCATTGCTTTATGTTCCCTCCGGGTGCAGGCGCGCCCCCGTCTCCTGCGGGTGGACGGGGGCGCGCAGCCGCGTCAAGTACGCCTGAGGCGTCAGAGGTTGGTCATGTCGACCGGGATGCGCTGGTCCGCGCCGTCCCTCAGGATGGTGGCCTCGATCAGGCCGTAGGGGCGGTCGGCGGCCCAGTACACGGCGCCGTCCTTCGCCTCGTTCTCCAGGCCGAAGGCCGAGAGGTCCTGCCGGAAGTGGTGCTTGTTCGGCGCGGAGAAGCGGATCTCGTCGATCTCGCTGCGGTTGTTGATGACGCGCGAACCCATCTGGAAGAGGGTCTGCTGCAGCGACAGCGAGTACGTCTCGACGAAGGCCTGGAGGATGTGCTTCTTCGACTGCTCGTACGACTTGTTCCAGTTGGGCGTGCGCTCGTCGTCGACGCCTGTCCAGTTGTGCCGCCACCAGGTCGACAGCGACGTCGCGAGGATGCGGTCGTAGTCCTCCTTGAGCGTCGTGTACTTGTCCTTGATGTAGCCCCAGAACTCGGAGTTCGTGGTGTTCATCACGGTCAAGTCCTTGAGCCCGCTGAGGACTTCGAACTTCTCGCCGTCATACGTGACCTGTACGAGGCGGGTCTCCTGGCCCTTGCGGACGAAGGAGTGCTTGACCTCGTCGGAGCCGATGAAATTGGAGCCCGCGTCGGATCCCGCGATGCGCTCCCAGGAGTACTCCTCGATGCGGATGCGCGCCCGGTGGATCGGCGGCTGGCTGTCGACGAAGTGCCGGGCCAGCTCGATCCCGTACTGCTCCGCCGACTCGATGCCGTGTTCCTTGGCGAAGGCGAAGCAGGTGTTCTTGGTGGTGTCCGTCGGCAGGCAGTTGGCGTTCGACCCGGTGAGGTGGACGTCGTCGAGGTCACCACTGAGAGCGACCGAGACGTTCAGGTCCTTGATGTGGTGGGTGTCGCCGTCCCGCGTGATCTTTACGACTCGGTTCTCTGCCTTGCCGTACTGGTTGGAACCCAGGATCGTGGGCATGTCTGCTAGCTCCCTCGGTAAACGGAGTAGCCGAACGGGTTGAGCAGCAGCGGCACGTGGTAGTGCTCACCCGGGTTCACCGCGAAGGTGATGGCAACCTCGGGGAAAAACGCGCCGCTGTCCCGATTCGCGGGGGCGTCCTGCTGCGCATCGGCTTGCTTCTTTTCGAAGTACGCCTCGGTCTCGAAGTCGAGGCGTACGTGGGTGGTGCCCTCCGGCAGCGCCGGCAGGTCCTTGCAACGCCCGTCCGCGTCGGTGGCCGAGCCGCCGAGCGCGCCCCATGCGGCGTCCGAACCGGCGCGCGCCGCAAGGGAGATGGTGACGCCCCCGGCGGGGCGTCCGATGCTGGTGTCCAGGATGTGCGTGGACACCGATGCGGTCGTTTCGGTGCTCATCGTGCTTCCTCTTCGATCAGGCTCGTCAGGCGAATGCGGTTGATCTTGCCCAGTTCGGTGCGGACGATCTCCCGCTCCTGGTCGGGCGTGTGGTCGATGCGCTCCTTGAGGGCACCGAGCAGCTGCTCCGCGCTCGCGCCGGTGGCGCAGATGAGGAAGACATGACCGAACTTTTCCTGGTAGGCCAGGTTGAGTTCGAGCATCTCCTTCTTGAGCTCCTCGGAGGCCCCCGCCATGCCGCGCTGCTCGCGCGAGGACGTCGGGTCGCCGGGCTTCGGGCGGCCGATCGGCGGATGCCCCGCCATCGCCTCTGCGAGGTCGTCGGCGGTCAGCTCCGCCATGGCGGCGTCACTGGCGGTGAAGAGGGTCTCTGCTGAAGCGAAGGGGCGCTGGGCGAGAAGCTTGCTCCCCCACGCCGATGAAGCACACACCTCGTGGAGCTCGGCTTGCGCCGCGCTCTCGTCCGAGGCGTTGAACCGGGTGATCCCCCGATGAATAGCTGGCGAACCTGAAGTCACGGGGTGCCTCCGTGGCCTTGTGCTGGACGGGCTGCAGATAGCTAACGCCCCGGGAAACACCACGTCAACACTTTGTTGAAAACTCGGAGCGACAAAAAACCGCCGTCCGGATATCGGACGGCGGCGTGGAGGCCTGCGGCAGGATCGACATCGTCCCAGGTCAGGGGGTCTTGTCCCGGTTCAGATAGTTGTAGACGGTGAAGCGGGAAACGCCGAGGGCGCCGGCCACCGTCTCCACACCGTGCCGTACGGAGAACGCTCCGCGCGCCTCCAGGAGCCGTACGACCTCCTGCTTCTGCCTGCGCTCCAGCGCGGACAGCGGCATTCCCTTGGTGCGCTCCATGGCGGCCAGGATGTGGTCGAGCGAGTCCGCCAACTGGGGCAGGCGCACGGCCACGACATCGGCCCCCTGCCACGCCAGCACGACATCGTCGGGGCCCGCGCCCTCCGGCGGCATCAGCTCCCCGCCCATGGCGTCGACCAGCGGCTTCACCGCCGTGATGAAGGCGTCCCCGGTGTCGTTCACGCGTCGTCACCCTTCCCCGTGGGGTCCCCCGCCACGTTGACCTGCAGCGAGATTCGCGTCGCCCCGTTCGCGAGGCTGCTGCGCAGCAGGGCGTCGACCGCGGTCAGCACCTCGTCCGCGCCGCCCTCCGCCGTGTTGCCGAACGGCCCCACGTCGACCTCGTCGAGATCGGCCGCCTCGATGACCCGGCGTGCCGCGAGCGCGTGCTCGGGCGCCTCGTCCAGGTCGAAGGGCTCCGTCGTGAACTCCACTCTCAATCGCACGCGTTCAACCTAACGTGCGCGGGCCGGTCGCCGGGAGCCGCCGTGGAGATCGGCGGGCGGGGCGAATTTCGACCGGCCCCCTTGACAGCCACCTGGACCTGGAGGCAATCTTCCATCACGCAGAAACGAACTTCCGTAATGCGAAAGTTCGCCGAATTCAAACCTGAAGGGAGCGCCGACCCCGATGCCCGTATTCGGATCGAGCACAGCTGCCGACCATCGCTTCAACGTCAACCTGTCGATCCTCTTCACCGAGCTCCCGCTCCTGGAGCGCCCCGCGGCCGCCGCCGCGGCGGGCTTCACCGCGGTCGAGCTGTGGTGGCCCTGGGTCGACGCCCCCACCCCCGAGCAGTCCGAGCTGGACGCCCTGCGCGCCGCGATCAAGGACGCGGGGGTCCAGCTCACCGGGCTGAACTTCTACGCGGGCCAGCTGCCGGGACCGGACCGGGGCGCCCTGTCGATCCCCGGCGAGGAGAGCGAGAAGTTCCGCGCGAACATCGACGTCGCGGCCGACTTCGCGCAGTCCCTCGGCTGCACGGCGCTCAACGCGCTGTACGGCAACCGCGTCGAAGGCGCCTCGGAGCAGGAGCAGGACGAACTCGCCCTGGAGAACCTGGTACTCGCGGCCCGCGCGGCCGACCGCGTCGGCGCCGTGCTGCTGATCGAGGCGCTGAACGCGCCCGAGTCGCCGAAGTGCCCGATCGTGAGCGCCCCCAAGGCGATCGAGATCGTGGACAAGGTGAACGCGGCGACCGGCCTCGGCAACGCCAAGTTCCTGATGGACCTGTACCACCTGTCCATGAACGGCGAGGACCTGCCGGCGATCATCGACGCCTACGCCGACAAGACGGCGCACGTGCAGATCGCCGACAACCCGGGCCGCGGCGCCCCCGGCACCGGCTCGCTGCCGCTGGACGAGCTGCTCGACCGGCTGAAGAAGGCCGGCTACGAGGGCTATGTCGGCCTGGAGTACAAGCCGGGCGACGCCCCGAGCGCCGAGTCCTTCGAGTGGCTGCCGCGCGAGCACCGCGCCGCCTGAGCCCACGGACGACGCCAACTCATCGACGTAATCCCGCTGTTACGGCTACAGCGTCACAGCTATGGCCACAGCGTTGCAGCTAAGCCTTAGGAGCATCCCTCATGAGCAACAACCTCCCCAAGGTCGCGTGGATCGGTCTCGGCATCATGGGCTCGCCCATGTCGGAGAACCTGATCAAGGCCGGCTACGACGTCACGGGCTTCACCCTGGAGCAGGACAAGCTGGACCGCCTCACGACCGCGGGCGGCACCGCCGCCAAGTCGATCGCCGAGGCCGTCAAGGACGCCGATGTCGTCGTGACGATGGTTCCGGCGTCCCCGCAGGTCGAGGCCATCGCCTACGGCCCGGACGGCATCCTGGAGAACGCGAAGTCGGGCGCCCTGCTCGTCGACATGTCCTCGATCACCCCGCAGACCTCGGTCGACCTCGCAAAGGCCGCCAAGGGCAAGGGAATTCGCGTCCTGGACGCCCCCGTCTCCGGCGGTGAGGCCGGCGCGATCGAGGCCGTCCTGTCCATCATGGTCGGCGGTGAGCAGGCCGACTTCGACGAGGCCAAGCCGCTGCTCGACGCGCTGGGCAAGACCATCGTGCTGTGCGGTCCGCACGGCTCGGGCCAGACCGTGAAGGCCGCCAACCAGCTGATCGTCGCCGTGAACATCCAGGCGTGCGCCGAGGCCGTGGTCTTCCTGGAGAAGTCCGGCGTGGACCTCAAGGCAGCCCTGGACGTCCTGAACGGCGGCCTTGCCGGCTCCACCGTGCTGACCCGCAAGAAGGACAACTTCCTGAACCGGGACTTCAAGCCGGGCTTCCGCATCGACCTGCACCACAAGGACATGGGCATCGTCACCGACGCCGCCCGCAATGTCGGTGCCTCGCTGCCCGTGGGCGCCACGGTCGCCCAGCTGGTCGCCTCGCTGCGCGCCCAGGGCGACGGCGGCCTCGACCACTCGGCGCTGCTGCGCGCGGTCGAGCGCCTCTCCGGCGACCAGCCCAAGTAGGCCCCGCCCCCAGACTTCCGGGCCGTGGCGGCGCTGACACCTGTCCTGTCGCGCCCAGGCGTCGCCGCGGCCCGGAACCCTTATTCGCATACCCATAACTTCAACAAACTGTTGACGTAGCAGTTCAGAGGTACTTACGCTCCGAACACCTCAGCAGTCACAGCACGGAAGGTCACGATGTCGAAGCGCGTGCTTACGACCGAGTCCGGCGCCCCCGTCGCCGACAACCAGAACTCCGCCACCGCCGGCGTCGGTGGCCCGCTCCTGCTCCAGGACCAGCACCTCCTGGAGAAGCTCGCCCGCTTCAACCGCGAGCGCATCCCGGAGCGCGTGGTGCACGCCCGTGGCTCCGGCGCGTACGGCTACTTCGAGGTGACGGACGACGTCACCGACTACACGTACGCCGACTTCCTGAACACGGTCGGCAAGCGCACCGAGGTGTTCCTCCGCTTCTCGACCGTGGCCGACAACCTCGGTGGCGCGGACGCCGTCCGTGACCCCCGCGGCTTCGCGCTGAAGTTCTATACCGAAGAGGGCAATTACGACCTCGTCGGCAACAACACCCCGGTCTTCTTCATCAAGGACCCGCTGAAGTTCCCCGACTTCATCCACTCCCAGAAGCGCGACCCGTTCACGGGCAAGCAGGAGCCGGAGAACGTCTGGGACTTCTGGGCGCACGCCCCCGAGGCCACGCACCAGATCACCTGGCTGATGGGCGACCGCGGCATCCCGGCGTCCTACCGCCACATGAACGGCTACGGCTCGCACACCTACCAGTGGACGAACGAGCAGGGCGAGGCCTTCTTCGTCAAGTACCACTTCAAGACGAACCAGGGCATCCGCTCGCTGTCGGCCGAGCAGGGCGCCGAGCTCGCGGGCAAGGACGCCAACTCGCACCAGACGGACCTGCTCCAGGCCATCGAGCGCGGCGTGAACCCGTCCTGGACCGTGCACGTCCAGCTGATGCCGGCGGCCGACGCGGCGGACTACCGCTTCAACCCGTTCGACCTCACCAAGGTGTGGCCGCACAAGGACTACCCGCTGCAGCGCGTGGGCCGCCTGGTCCTGGACCGCAACCCCGAGAACGTCTTCGCCGAGGTCGAGCAGGCCGCCTTCTCCCCGAACAACTTCGTTCCGGGCATCGGCCCCTCCCCCGACAAGATGCTCCAGGGCCGCCTGTTCGCCTACGCGGACGCGCACCGCTACCGCCTGGGCGTCAACCACACCCAGCTCGCGGTGAACGCCCCCAAGGGTGTCGCCGACGGCGCGAACAACTACGGCCGCGACGGTGCCATGGCCGCCAACGCGTACGCCCGCAGCCGCAAGAACTACGAGCCGAACTCCTTCGACGGCCCGGTCGAGACCGGCCGCCCGCTGGCCGCGCCGCTCGCGGTCAACGGTCACACGGGTACGCACGAGGCCCCGGCCCACACGAAGGACGACGACTTCTTCCAGGCGGGCGAGCTGTACCGCCTGATGTCGGAGGACGAGAAGGGACGCCTGGTCGCGAACATCGCGGGCGGCCTCTCCCAGGTCTCGCGCGACGACATCGTCGAGAAGAACCTGGCCCACTTCCACGCCGCCGACGCCGACTACGGCAAGCGCGTGGAGGAGGCGGTCCGCGCCCTGCGCGAGGACTGAGCCTCTTACTGGTAACCCCCAGACTGCGTACGAGGGTTGACGGGAGGTCTTCCCCCGTACGCAAGGCCCCGCGCCGTTCGCACGACCCGGATGAGGGGTGGTCGTGCGAAGGGTTGCGGGCGGACGAGGACCGCGGCGGCTTGTGCAGCGTACGAGCCAGTGCGGTGGTGAAGGTTCCTCCGCTCCCCTCTCGACCTGAGGGAGGGGAACGGAGAACCGTCGTACGTCAGCCGCCGCGGTCCCAGCCAATCCCCCGACGGGGTCCACCCGTTGGGGTTTCGGTTTCCCCGATCTCCGTCCGGTGGCGCGCATGCATGTTCCGCCAGTCGCGCGCCGTCGGACGGCAACAACCCTCCTCCGGAGCGAACCAGGGCCCCGGGTACGACTCCGTACCCGGGGCTCTCCCACGCCTCTGCCCTCCGGGCTGCACGGAAGCGTCACGCCGCCCGGACCGAACGTCACGGGGTCGTCCCGTTCCACGGTGGGGCGGGCTGCCCGGGCGGGGGCGTCCCGTTCCACGGCTGGGACGTGCCGCTCACTCCGACCGGCTCAGCTTCGTCTCCGCGCGCATCGCGCCGCTTCCGTCCTCCTTGCTCAGCTCCAACCCACCCGCCCCCTCCGGGGGCGTCGGTTCGCCGGGGCTGGGCGCCGTGCCGAGGGCTGGGCCGGCCGATGTCACGGTCTGGCGGGGGCGCTTCGATCGGCCCTGCCGGAGGCGAGGCCGACGCGGTAGGCCGTGCCGAGTGGGCAGCCCGGGTGCCGGTGGGCCGGGGAGCGGTTGGTCGACCGCTGCGGGACGGTACAACCCCGGGCCGAAGCCCCGCAGTTGTGAGTCAGAGGGCAGCGGCCTATGCCATCCATGAAGCCCGCCCCCGGCAAAGCGCCAACCACGGCCCGGCGCAGCCCGGGGAGCGGGGGCCGAGCCCGCTCCCCGGCGAAGAACCGACGCCGCACGCCCATCACCGCCCCTCCCGAGCCGCGGACGGCCGAAGCCCCCGGAGGGGGCGGGTGGGTGGGAGGTGAGCGGGCGACGGCAAAGTGCTGCGCACGGGCCGAAGCCCGCGGAAGCGGCGGGGCGCTGGGAATTCAGCGGGCGCCGGCGCGGCCGGACGAAGACCGGCGTCGCACACCCATCACGCTACCCACAGTGCCGAAGCCCCCCGGAAGCGACGGGTCGGTGCCCCCGGTACAACCCAGGGCGGGCCGCCGGTTCTCGTGGAACCGGCGGCCCGCCCTGGGAGACGTACGGGTCAGACCTTCAGCGGCAGGATCGCCGTAGGCGCATGCCCCGGCTCCGTAGCGAGCTCCTCGAATTCCTTGACCGCGCTGATGTCCGCGGTCGGGCTCATCGAGATGTTCGTGATGCGCTCCAGGATCGCCTCGACGACGACCGGGACCTGGAACTCCTGAGCCATCTTCTTGGCCTGCTCGAAGGCGGACGCCAGCTCGCTCGGGTCCGTCACGCGGATCGCCTTGCAGCCGAGGCCCTCGGCGACCTTGACGTGGTCGACGCCGTAGACGCCCAGCTCGGGGCTGTTCTGGTTCTCGAACTCCAGGTTGACCTGGAAGTTCATGTCGAGGCCGATCTGGGCCTGGCGGATCAGGCCCAAGTAGGCGTTGTTCACCAGGACATGGACGTACGGGATGCGGTGCTGCGCGCCGACGGCCAGTTCCTCGATCATGAACTGGAAGTCGTAGTCACCGGAGAGCGCCACGACCTGCGTGTCCGGGTCGGCCTTGGCGACGCCGAGCGCGGCCGGGATGGTCCAGCCGAGCGGGCCCGCCTGGCCGCAGTTGATCCAGTGGCGCGGCTTGTAGACGTGCAGCATCTGTGCGCCGGCGATCTGGGAGAGGCCGATCGTCGTGACGTACCGGGTGTCCTTGCCGAACGCCCGGTTCATCTCCTCGTAGACGCGCTGCGGCTTCATGGGGATGTCGTCGAAGTGCGTACGACGCTGGAGGGTCTCCTTGCGCTCCAGGTGCGAGGCGACCCACGCGGAGCGGTCCGGCAGCTCGCCCGCGGCCTTCAGCTCCTTCGCCACCTCGACGAAGAGCTCCAGCGCGGACCTGGCGTCGGAGGCGATCCCGTAGTCCGGCGCGAAGATCTTGCCGATCTGCGTCGGCTCGATGTCGACGTGCACGAACTTCCGGCCCTCGCGGTACACGTCGAGCTTGTACCCGGTGTGCCGGTTGGCCCAGCGGTTGCCGATGCCGAGGACGAAGTCCGACTCCAGGAACGTGGCGTTGCCGTACCGGTGACCGGTCTGCTGGCCCACCATGCCCGCGTTCAGCTCGTGGTCGTCGGGGATCGTGCCCCAGCCCATCAGCGTAGGAACGACAGGCGTGTTGGTGACCTCGGCGAACTCGACGAGCAGCTCGCTCGCGTCCGCGTTGATGATGCCGCCGCCCGCGATGATCAGCGGCCGCTCGGACTCGACGAGGAGCTTGACCGCCTTCTCGATCTGGGCGCGGCTCGCGGCCGGCTTGTAGATCGGCAGCGGCTCGTACGTCTCCGGGTCGAACTCGATCTCCGTCTGCTGGACGTCGATCGGCAGGTCGATGAGGACGGGGCCCGGGCGGCCCGACCGCATCAGGTGGAAGGCCTGCTGGAAGATGCCCGGGACCTGCGCGGCCTCCAGGACCGTCACCGCCATCTTCGCGACCGGCTTGGCGATCGAGGCGATGTCGACGGCCTGGAAGTCCTCCTTGTGGAGGAGGTGGCTCGGGGCCTGCCCCGTGATGCACAGGATCGGGATCGAGTCGCCCGTGGCGGAGTACAGACCGGTGATCATGTCGGTCCCGGCGGGACCGGACGTGCCGATGCAGACACCGATGTTGCCCGGGTTGGCCCGGGTGTAGCCCTCGGCCATGTGCGAGGCGCCCTCGACGTGGCGGGCGAGCGTGTGGTCGATGCCACCGCTCGCCTTGAGGTCCTTGTAGAAGGGGTTGATGGCGGCACCGGGCACGCCGAACGCGTTCGTGACGCCCTCGCGCTTGAGGATCTCAACGGCCGCGCGGGCGGCGGTCATTCGAGCCATGAGTGCTCCCGACTTCTGCTGTGACTGTGTACGGCTACGGCTACGGCTGTCGGATTCGCGCTCCCGTCGCGCCCCGCGGCGAGCTCTGAATTCCGTCACCCAGTCATCCGATCGACTTTCACGATGCGGAAACCAGGTTCTGCTATATGGAAGCAATGTAGAGGGGCGCTTTGGAGGCCGTCAAGGTGGATGATGAGACTCACGTCGATCCGTTTCCGGGCAGAACCGAGGGGGAGTTGTCATGGCCGAGCCCGCCCACCTGCGCTGCCCCACCTGCCGGCGCGAGCATCTGTACGCGCCCCAGGCCCTCCCCTGCGCCTGCGGCGCGCCCGTCGCGCCCCCGATGGTGCGCGGCGCCGCACCCGTCCCCGTCTCCGAGCGCACCTGGGACGACGACTGGGTGACGCTGCGCTGCCCGATGTGCGGACGGCACGACCGGTGGCCCCGCCCCGAGCTGGGCTGCGCCTGCGGCTCGCTGCTGCGCCTCCCCGTCCACGACGACCAGGCCCCCGCGCCCGCCCACATCCCGCTGCCGCGCACGGCCGCGCCCCCGCGCCCCGCGTTCCAGCCCGTCGCCATCCGCACCGCGCGCGACGCCGTGACGGCCGTGGCGCTGTATCTGCGCTGGCTCGGCTACGACGACGTCCGCAGAGCCGACCAGCGCCCGCCCTCCGGCATAGCCCTCGCCGCGAGCGGGGTCATCGCCCAGGTCGAGCCGTCGGTGCGGCCCGCGACGCTGCGCGACGTGGAGTGCCTGTGGCTCCAGTCGATGACGGAATCCGCGGCCTGCGCCTATTTCTCACTGGCGGGTTACGCGGACGAGGCCGGCACCCGCGCCAACGCCCTCGGCGTCCCGCTGTTCGTCCTCGACCTGGCCGGGGTGCCGCAGCCCGTGAACAGCCCGGCGGACGAGCTGATCGCGGGCGGCACGTAATCGCGGTGAGCGGGCCCCCGCACCCCGGCATACTCTCCAGGTGATCATTCGTAGCGCCGAACCCGCCGACCTCCCCCGCCTCCAGGCGATCGAGACGGCCGCGGGCCAGATCTTCCGTACGGTCGGCATGGACGCGGTCGCCGACGACGCGCCGCCCACGATCGCCGAACTCGACCGGTTCCGGCGGGCGGGGCACGCCTGGGTCGCGGCCGAGGACACCGGGACCGTGGTCGCCTACCTCGTCGCCGAAGTCGTCGACGACGCCTTCCACGTCGAGCAGGTCACCGTGCACCCCGATGCCGCCCGCCGCGGCGTGGGTCAGACCCTGATCGCGTGCGCCGCCGACTGCGCGCGCGACCAGGGCCTGACCGGTCTCACCTTGACCACGTTCGCCGACGTCGCCTGGAACGCCCCGTACTACGAGCGCCTCGGTTTCCGCCGGCTCTCCGGGGCCGCGCTCACACCCGGGCTGCGCGCGATCCGCGCGGCCGAGGCCGAGCACGGCCTGGACCGGTGGCCCAGGGTGTGCATGCGAAGGGAACTGTGAGCGTGAGCCCCCTTACTACGGTTGTCCGTTCTACAACTCCCCGTACCCCTCTCGGAGTTCCACCTTCCGGACCTTCCCGCTGACGGTCATCGGGAACCGTTCGAGAAGGCGCAGCCGGCTAGGGATCTTGTAATGCGCGAGCCGGTCGCGGCAGTAGGCACGCACCTCGTCGAGGGTCAGCGTGTCCGCGGGGTCGCGCAGGATCACACAGGCCAGCACCTCCTCGCCGTACTTCTCGTGCGGCACGCCCACGACCTGCACGTCGGCGATCTTCGGGTGCCCGTAGAGGAACTCCTCGATCTCGCGCGGGGAGAAGTTTTCGCCGCCACGAATGATCATGTCCTTGATGCGGCCGACGATCTGCGCGTAGCCGTCCTCGCGGATGACAGCGAGGTCGCCCGTGTGCATCCACCGGCCGGCGTCGATGACCTCGGCGGTCTTCTCCGGTTCGGCCCAGTAGCCGAGCATCACGCTGTACCCGCGCGTGCACAGCTCGCCGGGTTCGCCGCGCGGCAGCGTGACGCCGGTGACCGGGTCGATCACCTTGACCTCGATGTGCGGCAGGACGCGGCCGACGGTCCCGGTGCGGCGCTCCAGGTCGTCGTCGCGGCGCGTCTGCGTGGAGACGGGGGACGTCTCGGTCATGCCGTAGCAGATGGACACCTCGGCCATGTGCATCTCGGCGACGACCCGCTTCATCACCTCGACCGGGCACGGGGAGCCCGCCATGATGCCCGTACGCAGACTGCTCAGGTCGTACGTCGCGAAGTCCGGCAGGTTCAACTCCGCGATGAACATGGTCGGTACGCCGTACAGCGAGGTGCAGCGCTCCTGTTGCACGGCGCGCAGGGTGGCGGCCGGTTCGAAGGACGGGCCGGGGATGACGATGCAGGCGCCGTGCGAGGTGGCACCGAGGTTCCCCATCACCATGCCGAAGCAGTGGTAGAAGGGCACGGGCAGACACACCCGGTCCTGCTCGGTGTAGCCGACGGTCTCCCCCACCCAGTACCCGTTGTTGAGGATGTTGTGGTGGGAGAGCGTGGCGCCCTTCGGGAAGCCGGTCGTGCCGGAGGTGTACTGGAGGTTGACCGGGTCGTCGCAGGACAACTCGGCTTCGCGAGCCGCCAGTTGTGTGTCCGGGACGCTACTCCCGGCCGCCACCAGGGCGTCCCAGCTGCCCGTTCCGATGAAGACCTGGTCGCGCAACTCCGGGCATTCGGGAGCCACTTGCCGTACGAGCTCGCGATAGTCCGTGCCCTTGTGCCCGGTCGACGAGACGAGGAGCGAGGCACCCGACTGCTTGAGTACGAACGCCAACTCGTGCGCCCGGTAAGCGGGGTTGAGGTTCACCATGATCGCGCCGATCCGCGCGGTCGCGTACTGCACGAGCACCCACTCGGCACAGTTGACCGCCCAGATGCCGACGCGGTCCCCCTTGGCGACCCCACGGGCGAGCAGTCCGCGCGCCAACTCCCTTACATCGGCGTCGAATTGGGCGTACGTCCAGCGGCGACCGTCGGCCATGTCGACCAGCGCCTCGCGCTCGGGCCAGGCCTCGACGGCCCGCCGCAGGTTGCGGCCGACGGTGTCACCGAGGAGCGGCGCCTCGCTGGTTCCGTGCGCGTAGGAGAGTGCGGTCACCGGAAGTCCTCCTCGTGGTAGGTGGCGGCCGCCTCCTCGGTGGTGGCCTCTCGTCTCGCGGCATCGGCTCCAGCATGCACCGGGCACTGCTCGGCCGTCGCCCCTTCCCGCGGGCGGCGGGCCGGGCGGGGCCCGGTCAGCCGAGCCAATCGCCGTCCCGCATGAGCGTCCGTCCCGCCAGTTCGTTCGACTCGCGCCAGGCCTGGATGCGGCGCGGCACGATGCGGAAGTACTGGTACGGAGCGTCGGTCTCCTCCCGCGGGTCGAAGCCGGTCTTGGCGGCGAAGGCGTCGGCGGTCTGCGCACCGAGCTCGGCGACCTCCACCGGCTGGGCGTCGCCGTCGATGAGGACGACGTCCCGGGTGGGCCCCACGCCGATACGTACCCGGCTGTCGGCCAGCAGGTTGCGGCCGGTGATGGAGGCCCGCGGGGTCGAGACGAGGAGCGCGGAGCCGTCCCACAGGAAGGACAGCGGAATTAGGTGGGTGTCGCCCTGTGCGCTCGAAGTGGCGGCCCACAGGTCGACGTCGTTCTCCAGGCGGGCTCGGGTGTCGCGCAGTCGCTGCGCGAGCTCGCGCGGTGGCGTCTTCGTCATGTCCCCTCCAGGGTGTTCGGGTTGGTCCGGTGGCCGGCGTCGTGGTGCGCCGCCGCGACGGTGGTCAGGGCGGCGACGGCCCGGATCACCGAGATCATGTCGTGTTCACGGTGCGAGGCGAAGCGGACGCGTCCGCTCGGCAGCGGGAGCACGCGCACGCCGTGCCGGGCCGGTTGCCCGGCGCCCACGGTTCGCGCCCCAGCCCCAGCCAGGACCTCGGCACGCTCTCCAGCGGCCCGCCCACTGCCGCCCGGACGACGTATCCGTCCTGCCTCAGCAGGACGGCGCCGCCCGCGATGCCCGCGGCCTGTGCGGCCCGCACAACGCGCACCCCATCGGGCCGGACGCGGGCCGACCGGGCGTACTCAGCTCCTCGCTCCTCAGCAGGATCAGGACCAGGACCAACCGGCCGGACCGCCGCAGCCAGGCGCCTGCCGCGCGTGCCCGCACCCCAGGTCGTGTTGCGAAACACGACCTAGTTCACGCCCCGCTCCCACCCATCCCAGTACGGCTCCCGCAGCTTGAACTTCTGGATCTTGCCGGTGGCCGTCCGCGGGATCGAGTCCCGGAACTCCACGCTGGTCGGCGCCTTGTATCCGGCCATCCGCTCCTTGCAGTGCGCGACGATCTCCGCCTCCGAGACCGGCTCGCCCTCCGCCAGGACCACCAGCGCCTTGATCGTCTCGCCCCACTTCTCGCTCGGCACTCCGATCACGGCCACCTCGGCCACCGCCGGATGCCGGAAGATCACGTCCTCCACCTCGATCGACGAGACGTTCTCACCACCGGTGATGATCACGTCCTTCTTCCGGTCCGAGATCGTCAGGTGGCCGTCCGTCTCGTCGACCGTCCCGCCGTCGCCCGTGTGGAACCAGCCGCCCTCCAGGGCGACTTCACTCTCCTCCGGCTTGTCCCAGTAGCCCTCCAGGGCCGTGTTCGACCGGGCCAGCACCTCGCCCGTGCCGGAGACGTCCAGTTTCACGCCGAGCGCGGGCAGTCCCGCCCGCGCCAGCTTCCGCGCCCGCTCCTCACCGGGCAGGTGCGCGTCCTGCGGGCGCGTGCGGTTGAACGTCAGCAGCGGGGACGTCTCCGTCAGGCCGTAGATCTGCGTGAACTCCCAGCCCAACTCCTCCTCCACGCGCTGGATCAGCCTGCTCGGCGGCGGCGCGCCCGCGCACACGACCCGCACCCGGTCCCGGCCCGGAACCGGCCCCTGCCAGTCCGCCGCCGCATCCAGAGCCGCCTTCCACACCGCCGGCGCCCCGCACATCAACGTGACCCCGTGCTCGTCCACCCGGCGCAGGATCTCCCCGCCGTCCACCTTCCGCAGCACCACCTGCTTCACGCCCAGGCCGGCCATCACGTACGGCATGCCCCAGCCGTTGCAGTGGAACATCGGCAGCGTGTGCATGTAGACGTCCCGCTCCCACACCCGGGTGTGCAGGCCGAAGGTCAGGCCGTTGACCCAGATGTTGCGGTGGTTCAGCTGCACGCCTTTCGGGCGGGCGGTCGTGCCGGACGTGTAGTTGATCGTCGCCGTCGCGTCCTCGTCGGGCGCTGACCACGGGCGCGGCTCGACGCCGAAGCGCATCAGCTCCGTCTCCGTCTGCTCGCCGAGTACGAAACGGTGCCGCGCCTTGACGCCCGACAGCGCACCGTCCAGTTCCGGATCGACCAGGAAGGCGGACGCGCCGCTCTGCCGCACCATGTACTCGACCTCGTCCGGCTTCAGACGGAAGTTGAGCGGCACGCAGATCCGCCCGCTCATCGGGAGCGCGAACAACAGCTCAAGGAGACGGGACGAGTTGTGGCTCGCCACGGCCACCCGCTCACCCTCTCCCACACCCAACGCGTCGAACCCGGCCTGCCAGGCCCGGACCCGCTCGGCGAACGTCCCGTACGTCGCCGTGGGGACGACGGCCGCGGGCTGGCTCGGCTCGTCCACCACGCCGACGCTGTCCCTGAAGCCGAGTTCCGCCCGCTCCAGGAAATCCGTGATCGTCATGGGTACACGCATGGTCGTCGCCTCTTCACAGTCGTACCGTCGCGGGCCGTGTCTGCCATCGTGTAGGCAGTGACACAGGTCTCACCACCCCCATACGGGGGTGAACAGTGCGCGGCGAGGTGATGGACGGGTGAGCGCGGGAACGGCCGATGCGGTCGAGATGCGGGCCGCGTTGGTGCGGCTGCGCCGGGGCACGGGGCTTCCGGTGGCGTTCGGAGGGCTGACCGCCGACGCGGGGCGGGTGCGGATCGCCGAGTTCAGCGGCGCGGCGACCGGCGCGCTGCGCGGCCTCGGCGTGGCCGCGGGCAACGGCCTGGGCGGCAAGGCCCTCAGCCTCGCCAGGGCGTGCGCCGTCACCGACTACCAGGGCTCGCGGCACATCAGCCACGAGTACGACGCCGCGGTCGCGGCCGAGGGCCTGCACTCGGTCCTCGCCGTGCCCGTCGTCGTGCGGCGCCGGGTACGGGGTGTCCTGTACGGGGCGCTGCGCACGGCCCGGCCGCTCGGTGACCGGGCGCTCGACGCGGCGATGGCGGCGGCGCGGGACGTGGAGCAGGCGCTCGTGGTGCGCGACGAGGTCAAGGCCCTGCTGGCCGTGACGCGGGCCCCGGCCGCCGAGGACGCCGGGGCGTGGGAGGAGGTCCGGGAGGCGCACGGGGCGCTGCGGGCGCTCGCGCCGAAGCTCGTCGACCCGGCGCTGCGCTCCGAACTCCTCGCGGTGTGCGGCAAGTTGTCCTTGGCGTCGGATCCGGTGCGGCCCGCGGAGGCGCCGGTGACGCTCACGCCGCGGGAGGTGGATGTGCTCACGTGCGTGGCGGTGGGGGCGACGAACGCGGGGGCGGGCGAGCGGCTCGGTCTTCGCCCGGAGACCGTGAAGGGGTATCTGCGCTCCGCCATGCGGAAGTTGGGGACGCATACGCGGGGAGAGGCCGTGGTGGCGGCGAGGCGGGCCGGGATATTGCCGTAGGGGCGCCGGGGGCCGGGTGATTGTCAGTGGCGTGGGCTTGAATGGTCGGCGGGGGTGAGGAACGGTGACTGACATGGTGTCGATGGACCGGTACCTGGCGTTCGCGGCGATGTCGCTGCTGGTGATCGTGATTCCGGGACCCAGCGTGCTGTTCGTGATCGGCCGGGCGCTGGCGCACGGGCGGCGGACGGCGGTGGCGACGGCGCTCGGCAATGTTGTCGGCTCGTACCTGCTGGTGGTGGCGGTGGCACTCGGGGTCGGCGCGCTCGTGGAGCGGTCGGCGGGGCTGTTCCTGGCGGTGAAGCTGGCGGGCGCGGCGTACCTCATATATCTGGGCGTGCAGGCGTTCCGGCACCGGCGTGACCTGAAGGCCTCGGACATTCGGGGCCCGGCGGGACCCGCGCGCGGTGATCTGCGCACGGTGGTCGACGGGGTGCTCGTGGGTGTCACGAACCCGAAGGGCATCGTCTTCTTCGCCGCGGTGCTCCCGCAGTTCGTGAACCAGGACGCGGGTCACGCCACGACGCAGATGCTCCTGCTGGGCCTGGTCCCGATCTCCATAGGCCTGGTCACGGACACACTGTGGGGGCTCACGGCGTCGGCAGCGCGCACCTGGTTCGCGCGCTCGGACCGGCGGCTGTCGATGATCGGCGGGACGGGCGGCTTCGCACTGATAGGCCTCGGCGTGACGGTGGCGGCGACGGGCCGCGCGGACTGAGGTTCATGTGCGGACGGTGCCGAAGTCCACGGTGACCGGGCCGGGCGCCTCCAGGACCGCGGTGGTGCGCTCCGCTTCGGCGACGAGTTCCTCGCGCTGGGCCCGCGTGAGCTGTCGGAAGGGTTCAAGGGTGAGCACGCTGCCCGCCTCCCCGTTCTCCTTGAGAGTCCACAGACCGGCCAGGAATCCGTCGACGAGGAACGTCAAGTAGGCGGTGTTCACCTGCCAGTTGCGGCCCCGGTCGGCCTCGTGGATCACCCGGGTGCGGTCGGCGTGCGACAGGAGAAGGTTGTCGAACTCGGCGAGCAGGCGCGGCGGCGCGGGCGTGTCCTCGTCGGGGCGGGGAGCGTCGGGCAGGTCGAACAGCTCGACGCCGCGATCGTCGCGAAAGGTCACGAGCCGGGGCCGCAGCCGCTCGAAGGCCTCCTTGGTCCGGGTGATGCCGGCCCACTGCTGGAAGTCCTTTACGGAGGCGGGCCCGAAGGTGCCGAGGTAGCGCAGGATCGTGTCGTCGGGGGCGGGCGTCGGCTCGGCGGGCCGGCCGAACCACTGCTCGGCGGTGGTCAGCCGCACCCCGCCGCTGCGCCGCCACAGGCCGCGCGGTGTGACCTGGACGAGGGGGAGGCAGCCGCGGGCCGCGATGGTGAGGGCCTGCGGGTCGGCTTCGGGCCAGTACCGCAGGAGCAGTTCCCGGATCTCCTTCGGGGTGCGCGGCTCCTCCTCGACGTACCGCCGGGTCAGCTCGGTGAGCCGGTCCAGGTCGACGCCGACGAGACCCTTGCGGAACATCCGCAACTCCCGGTCGCGGGCGGGCTGCACGAGGGGGCGCAGCGTCATGCAGTCGTCCACGGTGTGCAGGTGGATGGTGGAGCGCATGGTGACGAGCCGGGCCACGCGGCGCCGCTCCAGGGCGGTGGAGAGCGCGGCGGGGGTGAAGTCGGCGAGGCGCGCGGCGAGCGCGAGATACGGCGGCCTGACCTCCTGCGCCTGCAGCCCGAGCAGCCGGTCGACGGCGTCCTCGACGCTCAGCGGCCGCCGTTCGAGCAGGAGTTGGCGCTCCAGGGTGGCGCGCCCCAGGGCGCGGGCGGTCATCGGCTTCGTCGTCATACGGGGAAGGTAGCGGGGAACTAGGCCAGATGCTGACCGCTTTACCGCCGATGCCGCGATGCGCTGCACCGTGGTGTCACCTTCGCTGGTTACCCTGCCGGGGACCCGTCAGCGTCAATCACTCGACTACGGAGGGAGGCGGCGATGCCACGACGGCAGGGACGAGCCGGCCGCAACGAGCACGGTGGGGCGCGCCGCTACTCCTGGCGCAGGTCGGCCGACCCGGCGCCCCCGCCCGCCGATCCGCCGACCGCGCCCGCGAGCGCCCCGGCGCCGCAGGACCAGGACAGTGTGGTGAACGCGGCGCTGTACCGGGACGGGGTGCGGGTCGCGACTCCGGAGACCCTCACGGACACCTATCGGCAGCTGCGCGAGAAGCCGCGCACGATGGCGTGGATCGGCCTGGCCCGCCCCTCCGACTCGGAACTCAAGTCGCTGGCCGCCGAGTTCGACCTGCACGAACTCGCCGTCGAGGACGCGATGGAGGCACACCAGCGGCCGAAACTGGAGCGTTACGGGGAGACCCTCTTCGTCGTCCTGCGCGCGGCCCGCTATCTGGACGCGCCGGAGGAGGTCGAGTTCGGCGAACTGCACGTATTCGTCGGCCCCGACTTCGTCATCACCGTCCGGCACGGCGCGGCCCCCGACCTCTCCGCGGTCCGCGGCCGCATGGAGTCGACCCCCGATCTGCTCCGACTCGGCCCGGAGGCGGTCCTCTACGCCATCCTGGACGCGGTCGTCGACGGCTACGCGCCGGTGGTGTCCGGCGTCCAGAACGACGTCGACGAGATCGAGACGGAGGTCTTCTCCGGCGCCCCCGCGGTCTCCCGCCGCATCTACGAACTCTCCCGCGAAATGGTCGAGTTCCAGCGCGCGACCCGTCCCCTGGTCGGCATGCTGCACGCCCTGATGGCGGGCTTCGCGAAATACGGCACGGACGAGGAACTCCAGCGCTACCTCCGCGACGTGGCCGACCACGTCACCCACACCAGCGAACGCGTCGACGTCTTCCGCCAGGCCCTCGCCGACATCCTCACGGTGAACGCGACGCTGGTCACCCAGCAGCAGAACGCGGAGATGCGGGCGCTCGCGGAGGCGGGCTTCGAGCAGAACGAGGAGATCAAGAAGATCTCGTCGTGGGCGGCCATCTTGTTCGCTCCCACGTTGGTGGGAACGATTTACGGGATGAACTTCGAGAACATGCCGGAACTGGGGTGGGGCTTCGGGTATCCGTTCGCGGTCGGCCTGATGGGTGTGGTGTGTGTCAGTTTGTATGTGATTTTCAAGCGGAGGGACTGGCTCTGAACTCGCCTCCCTCCCGATGCTCACCCACCGGGCGAGCGATGGCCAAGGTGACCGGCACCACGTCCCGGCGTCCCGTTCACCGTCAGTTCCGGGTCAGACCCGGCCTCCCAGGTCGTCGCGCACGACGTAGCTGCACTGTGTGTAGGAGAAGCCCGACGTGATGCTGCCGCCGGCGGCGCGCCCCAGCGCCGTCGCGCTGCGGCCGCCCGGCTTGTGCAGGAAGTGGTACGTGCCCGCGGGCAGCCGCAGCGTCTTCTTCGGGTAGCTCTTGCCGCTCGCCTTGCACGCCTTGCCGCGGCCCGCCGCCTCCGTCGGATACGTCTTGCAGGACCCGCAGGCGGCGATGGTGATCCGGCCGGTGACCGGGCCGGTGTAGAGGACCTCGACCGGGTCGGGCCCGTCGTTGCTGATCACCATCTCCATACGGGAGCCGCCCGCCGTGCCCTTCGGCGGCAGCCTGTCGCCCGCGGCGGGACGCAGCCGCGCGATCTCGGCGGCGATGGCGACCTGCTGGGCGCGGGCCCGCCGCTTGTCGCTCTTGTACGTGCCCGCGAAGTCCGTGAGCGACGTGCGCGCCGCACCGAACTTCTTGTCCTCGAACTGGTCGATGCCGCAGGCGTACGCCCCGTCCTCCACGGCCGTCGCGACCCCGCCGCGCAGGTGCGCGGGTGCGGGCGCGGGCAGCTGTTTCGCGGTGTCGCCGATGCGGCGCAGCGCACTGGTGGCGGCGCACGGTTCCGCGCCCTTCAGCTCGCCCGCGCGCCGCTCGACGGCCGCGCGCACGGCGGGCTCCACCTGGTCCGCCTGCGCCGACTCCGGGAACGTACGCAGGAGTTGGCCCAGTTCGCCGCCCCGGCCGTCGGACCCGGCGGCGCCGAGCTTTCCCGTGCCGCACTTCAGGAGCGAGGCGGCGAGCGGCTTGTCGGGCCAGGCCGCGAGGGAGCCGAGGACGGCGCGGTCGACGGTGTCCGGCACCGTCCGCAGGTGTTCGAGGGGTGCGACGGCGGCGCAGTGCTCGCCGTCGGTGTACGGCGCGGACACCGCCTTGTAGTAGGCGTCGAGGCTGTCGTGCACGCGGTGCGCCGCCCGGGAGTCCGGGTGGTCCTCGGCGAGGTCGCGGTACCGGCCGAGCGCCGTGCGGTAGTCGGCGCGGGCCTCGGCGAAGTCGCGGCCGGAGGCCTTCTGGACGAGGGCGTCGGCGCGGTCGAGCCGGTCGAGCAGCATCTCCTCGACGGCGTCGTCGCGCAGACCGCCGTACGCGACGGCGCCCCCCGCGGGCACGGCGAGCAGCGCGAGGCCGAGCACGATCGCCACAACCGGCTTGATCTGTACGGCAGTTGCGGGTGCCCGGAGCCCGCGCCGCGCGCCGTCCGCCACCGCGGCGAGCAGCAGCGCCGCGTACCCGATCAGCGCCCATCCGGGCACCCCGTCCGGGTCGGCGGGCAGCGCGAGGGTGAGCAGGGCGGCCGTGGCGGCGACGCACAGCAGCGCGAGCAGCCGGCTCCGTACGAGGACGTACCCCAGGCCGAGCCCGCTGAGGTTGAGCAGCCCCGCCGCGACGGCGCGCACCGGATCGGCGGGCCCGGCGGGCGGCCGTGCTGGCGGCCCGGACCCGAGTTCCTGCGCCGGACCGAAGCCGGGCGGCCCCGGCGGCACCGGCGGAAACCCTGGTATCGGCGGTGCCGATGGCATCTGCGGAGGCGGTCCGAACGCACCGCTCCCCTGCTGCTCCGCGTCGCCGGACGACGCGCCCCCCTGCCACCTCATCGCGGTCCCCCAACCGTCAGGTGTCACACCCCGAAGCAAACGATCGGGTGCGGGACCCCGCCTGTCAATCGGTCACAAGTAGCCAACCCGGGGACCGACCGGCCAGCGGTACGGCAACTGGGCGCGCTGGGCTCCGAGTTGGAGCCCCGCGCGACACGCCGCCCGGACCCCGGCGCGGCCCCCGCACCCGGACGTGTGCATACCATCACGACATGACCGCCCATATCAGCATCGTCCGTGACACGTCGCTGCGCGCCTCCGAGGCGTGGCGGCGGCTGACCGACTGGGAGCGGCACGGGGACTCCGTGCCGCTCACCCGTGTCACGGTGACGACCCCGCCGCCGGACGCGGCGGGCACGGTGTTCGTGGCGCGCACCGGCGTGGGCCGGTGCGGCTTCGACGACCCGATGGAGGTCGTCGCCTGGCAGCCGCCGCGCCGCTGCCGGATGGAGAAGCGCGGCCGTGTCGTCACCGGCTGGGCCGAGTTCGAGGTGCGGGCGCTCGGCGACGGTGGCTCGCGCGTGGAGTGGCGCGAGGAGCTGCGGGTACGCGGAGTGCCCCGCGCCGCGGACCGGGTGGTCGCGGCGGCGGGGCGGTGGGTCTTCGGGCGGGCGGTGGACGGTCTCCTCGACGACGCCGAAGAGGGCGACGCCGAGGAGAGCGGCACCGACGAGAGCGGCACCGACGAGAGCGGCACCGAAGAAACGTCACGGCACCGGCAGTGACCGGGTGAGCGTCACTTCCCGGGCAGCAGCGGCGGCTTGGCGTACCGCGCCAGTTCGAGCGCCTGCTGCGGGAACCAGTCCCCCGCCTTCGGGTCGACCGTGCCCCGCTCCGGGTCCTCGGGGCCCTCGGTGCCGCGCAGGCACAGGCCGTCCGACTCCCCCGGCGTCTTGATCCACAGGCGGGCGTCCTGCAAGGGGTCGCCGGTACGCAGGGTCGGGCGGGCGCCGAGGCCGCGGTCCGGCGGGTTGCACCAGTCCTGTGCGTCGGTGTACTTGCCTGCGGGCGGGGTCCACGGGCCCCTGCCGTTGCGGCTGGAGTCCGTCACGAAGTGCGCCATCCGGGAGGCCGGGACCCGCACGTGGGCGTCGATCCAGGTCTGCGCCTCGGCGCGCGGGGTCTGCTGGTTCGGGCAGTCGGCGGCGTCCCCGGAGGACTTCTCGACGTACGCGATGCAGGACGAGATCAGCTTGCCGTACCAGGAGTTGGCGTCGTCGGTGAAGTAGTTCGACGCGTTGGTGTAGAAGCCGGCGGCCTGCTCGACGCCGCCCTTGATCAGGCGCGGCACGATGGAGTTGACGCTGTGCCAGCCGGGGTGGCCGGTGTCGAGGTAGACGCGGGTGCCGCGCAGTGGCTCCAGTCGGTCGACCGCGTAGTTGACTTCGGTGTAACGCGCGGCGGTCTTGGTGCCCTGGGCATCGTCCTGGCCGCAGTCGGCGGGGAGCAGGGCCAGTGCGTCGGGTTCGAGGACGACCATGGCGTCGCGGGAGCCGATGCCGCGGGCGACGGCGTCGATCCAGGCCTGGTACTCGGCGGTGGTGGCGGCGCCGCCCGCGGAGTAGTTGGAGCAGTCGCGGCCCGGGATGTTGTAGAGCGCGAACGTTGGGAGGGCGTCGCGCCGGTCGGCGTCCCTGACCACGTCGCGGGCGAGCCTCTCGACCTCGGCGGGGCTCTGGTCGCCGAACCAGACGGCCTGCGGCGTGGCGATCATCGCGGTGACCCGGACGGCGTCGCGGTACTGGCCGGCCTTGACGAGCCCCGCGATCTGCCGGACGGCGTCCGGGTTGGGGTCGGGGGTGTAGAGCTTCGCGCTGTGGCCGGCATCCGCCGACTGCTCGGCGGCGAAGGCCTGCGGCGCGGCGAGGAGGAGGGCGAGCGTTGCGGCGGCTGTGGCTGCGGCGCGTCTGAGGGGTCTTCGCACGGTGACTCCTGGGTCCGGTCGGGCGGGGCGCGGTCGGCCTTGCGGGAGGCTCCCGCCACCTTGCGGGAGCGCTCCCACAGAGAGTCGACCGGGGCGCCCCGAACGTCAAGTACGCCGCGTCTTGGTGTCGCCCGTCGTTGCCTACGCCACGGGGCTCCGCCCCGGACCCCGCGCCTCAAACGCCGGCGAGGCTTGAAATTCCGGACCCCGCCCCGCCGCCGACCAAAAGACCGGGACCCCGCACCTCAAACGCCAGCGAGGCTCGAAATACCGGAACCCACACCGCCGCCGGCCAAAAGACCGGGGCCCCGCGCCTCAACCGTCGGCGAGGCTTGAAATACCGGAACCCGCTGTTCGAACGCCGCAGGGGCTTGGTTGATTCACGCCACCGAATCGACCCGTCGCGCGGGGGTCGGCTCGTGGTGGATCGGGGTGTGCGCCCCCGTCAGGGACAGCCCCGTGCCGCCCCGCCGGCCCGCCACGATCTCGGAGGCGATGGACACCGCCACCTCCTCCGGCGTACGGGCGCCCAGGTCGAGGCCGATCGGGGAACGCAGGCGTGCCAACTCCAGGTCGGTGACGCCCACTTCGCGCAAGCGCTCATTGCGGTCCAGGTGGGTGCGGCGCGAGCCCATCGCCCCGACGTACGCGACCGGGAGCCGCAGCGCGAGCTGGAGCAGCGGTACGTCGAATTTGGCGTCGTGGGTGAGTACGCACAGCACCGTGCGGCCGTCGACCTCAGCCGCCACCCGCTCCAGGTACTTGTGCGGCCACTCGACGACTATCTCGTCGGCGTCGGGGAACCGCGCCGCCGTCGCGAACACGGGCCGCGCGTCGCACACGGTGACCCGGTAGCCGAGGAACCTGCCCATCCGCACAAGGGCCGACGCGAAGTCGATCGCGCCGAACACGATCATGCGCGGGGCCGGGACGGACGACTCGACCAGGACCGTCAGCGGCGAACCGCACCGTGAGCCCTGCTCGCCGATCTCCAGCGTGCCGGTGCGGCCCGCATCGAGATACGCGCCCGCCTCCCCCGCCACCGTGCGGTCGAGCTCCGGATGGGCCCCGAACCCGCCCTCGTACGAGCCGTCGGGGCGGACGAGGAGCGCCCGCCCCAGCAGGCCCGCCGGTCCCGACACGACGCGCGCGAGCGCCGCCGCCTCCCCCGTGGCGGCGGCGTCCAGCGCCTGCGCGAGCACCCCACGTACGGCCGTGTCGGACGCACGTACAGGCGTGACGAGGATGTCGATGACGCCACCGCAGGTGAGTCCCACGGCGAAGGCGTCGTCGTCGCTGTAGCCGAACCGTTCGAGGACCGGCTGCCCGTCCTCGATGGCCTGTCCGCACAGCTCGTACACCGTGCCTTCCACGCAGCCGCCGGAGACCGAGCCGATCGCGGTGCCCTCGCTGTCGACGGCGAGCGCCGCGCCCGGCTGCCGGGGCGCGCTGCCGCCGACGGCCACCACGGTGGCCACGGCGAAGTCGCGTCCCTGCTCGACCCACCGGTGCAGCTCTTCGGCGATGTCCAGCATGTCTCGGTCTCCTCGACGGTTCAGGGGATGGGCAGGGTGGCAGGGCTACTTGACGCCCATCCAGCTCTCGATCGGGTGCAGGCCGAAGTACACAATGAAGACGAGCGTCAGCACCCACATGAAGGCGCCGATCTCGCGGAACTTCCCCTGCGCCGCCTTGATCGCCGTGTACGCGATGACTCCGGCGCCGACACCGGCGGTGATGGAGTACGTGAACGGCATCAGGGCGACCGTGAGGAACACCGGCACGGCCACGGCCCGGTCGGACCAGTCCACGTGCCGGGCGTTCTGCATCATCATCGCGCCGATGACGACGAGCGCGGCGGCGGCGACCTGGCCGGGCACGATCTGCGCGAGCGGCGTGAAGAACAGGCCGAGCGCGAAGAGGATGCCGGTGACGGCGGACGACAGGCCGGTGCGGGCGCCCTCGCCGACACCCGTGGCGGACTCGACGAAGACGGTCTGCCCGGAGGCCCCCGCCACACCGCCGATCGCGCCGCCCGCGCCGTCGATGAACAGCGCCTTGGACAGGCCCGGCATACGGCCCTTCTCGTCGGCGAGCCCGGCCTCGGTGCCGACGCCGATGATGGTGGCCATCGCGTCGAAGAAGCCTGCGAGCACGAGCGTGAACACGATCATGCCGACGGTCAGGCCGCCGATGGAGTCCCAGCCGCCGAACTCGACATGCCCGAAGAGCGAGAAGTCGGGCATGGAGACTGCGCTGCCGGTCAGCTCGGGCGGGCTGCCGCCCCAGACCTTCGGGCTGAGGTCGAAGACCGCGTTGACGATGACCGCGAGGACCGTGCCGGCGACGATGCCGATCAGGATGGCGCCGGGGATGTTGCGGGCCTGGAGCATGAAGATGAGGAGGAGGGTGATCGCGAAGAGCAGGACGGGCCAGCCCTTGAGCTGTCCGCCCGTCCCCAGCGTCACCGGGTTGCCCTTGCCGACGAAGCCGGCGTTGACCAGGCCGATCAGCGCGATGAACATGCCGATGCCGATGGTGATGCCGTGCTTCAGGGCGAGCGGGATCGCGTTCATGATGATCTCGCGCAGGCCGGTGACGACCAGCAGCACGATCACCACGCCGTACATCACACACATGCCCATGGCCTGCGGCCACGTCATGTTGGGCGCGACCTGGGCGGCGAGCACACCGGAGACGGACAGGCCCGCGGCGAGCGCGAGCGGCACCTTGCCGAGGAAGCCCATCAGCAGGGTGGACACGGCGGCGGCGAGCGCGGTCGCCGTGATGAGTCCGGCGTGGCTGAGCTTGTCGCCCGCCGCGTCGGGGCCGCCGAGCAGCAGCGGGTTCAGCAGGAGGATGTAACACATCGCCATGAAGGTGGTGATGCCGCCGCGCACCTCGCGCGCGAACGTCGATCCTCTGTCGGATATGTGGAAGTAGCGGTCGAGCCAAGACCTGCCGGCGGGCTGGCGCGAGCCCGCGCCCGCGTCGTCGGCGGTGGTCTTCGGCTCCACGGACTGGTGGGTCATGGTGCCTCGTTTCCCAAGGTTCAAAGGGGCTCCCGTGAACTGCCTTACGGCACACGGGTTTTGGGATGGCTGCACGACCCGGGGGACGGCCCGAGACGTAAGGGGGCCCGGGGGACGAAGTCCCCCGGAATCTTTCTCTCTTTCCGCCCGGCCCCGCCGGGGCCGGGCGGAAACGGACTAGGCGGAACCCGTTCCCGTCAGATGTTCGGGACGAACTGGCGTCCGGTCGAGCTCCAGGCCCGTCGCGTTCCGGATCGCCGCGAGGACGGCCGGGGTCGACGACAGGGTCGGTGCCTCGCCGATGCCGCGCAGCCCGTACGGGGCGTGGTCGTCGGCGAGTTCGAGCACGTCGACCGGGATGGTCGGCGTGTCGAGAATCGTGGGGATCAGGTAGTCCGTGAAGGACGGGTTCCTGACCTTGGCGGTCTTCGGGTCGACGATGATCTCCTCCATCACCGCGACGCCGAGGCCCTGCGTGGTGCCGCCCTGGATCTGGCCGATCACGGACAGCGGGTTGAGCGCCTTGCCGACGTCCTGGGCGCAGGCCAGCTCGACGACCTTGACGAGGCCGAGTTCGGTGTCGACCTCGACGACGGCGCGGTGCGCGGCGAAGGAGTACTGCACGTGCCCGTTGCCCTGCCCGGTGCGCAGGTCGAAGGCCTCGGTGGGGCGGTGCCGCCACTCCTCCTCGACCTCCACGGCCTCGCCTTCGAGCACCTCGGCGAGGTCGGCGAGGACCTCGCCGCCGTCGGTGACGACCTTGCCGCCCTCCAGGAGGAGTTCGGCGGTTGCCCACGCCGGGTGGTAGGTGCCCATCTTGCGGCGGCCGAGGTCGAGGACCTTCTCACGGACGAGCTCGCAGGCGTTCTTGACGGCGCCACCGGTGACGTATGTCTGGCGGGACGCGGACGTCGAACCGGCGGAGCCGACCTGGGTGTTGGCCGGGTGGATGGTCACCTGCGTGACACCCAGCTCGGTGCGGGCGATCTGCGCGTGCACGGTGACGCCGCCCTGGCCGACCTCGGCCATCGCGGTGTGCACGGTGGCCACCGGCTCGCCACCGACAACTTCCATGCGTACGCGGGCAGTTGAGTAGTCGTCGAAGCCTTCGGAGAAGCCGACGTTCTTGATGCCGACGGCGTAGCCGACCCCGCGTACGACGCCCTCGCCGTGCGAGGTGTTGGACAGGCCGCCGGGCAGCTGGCGCACGTCGGCGCCCTCGCTGGACTCCCACTGACGCTCGGGCGGCAGCGGCATCGCCTTGACGCGGCGCAGCAGTTCGGCGACCGGGGCGGGCGAGTCGACGGGCTGGCCCGTCGGCATGATGGTGCCCTGCTCCATGGCGTTGAGCTGGCGGAACGCGACGCGGTCCATGCCCAACATGTCTGCCAGCTTGTCCATCTGCGCCTCGTACGCGAAGCACGCCTGGACCGCGCCGAAGCCGCGCATGGCGCCGCAGGGCGGGTTGTTGGAGTAGAGGGCGATGGCCTCGATGTCGACGTCGTCGAGCACGTACGGGCCGACGGCGAGGGACGAGGCGTTGCCGACGACGGCCGGGGAGGCGGAGGCGTAGGCGCCGCCGTCGAGGACGATGCGGCACTTCATGTGCGTGAGCTTGCCGTCCTTCGTCGCCCCGTGCTCGTAGTACAGCTTCGCCGGGTGGCGGTGGACGTGCCCGAAGAAGGACTCGAATCGGTTGTAGACGATCTTGACGGGCTTGCCGGTGCGCAGCGCGAGGAGGCACGCGTGGATCTGCATCGACAGGTCCTCGCGACCGCCGAACGCGCCGCCGACGCCGGAGAGCGTCATGCGCACCTTGTCCTCGGGCAGGCCGAGGACGGGGGCGATCTGGCCGAGGTCCGAGTGCAGCCACTGCGTGGCGACGTAGAGGTCGACGCCGCCGTCCTCGGCCGGCACGGCGAGGCCGGACTCGGGGCCGAGGAAGGCCTGGTCCTGCATGCCGAAGGTGTACTCGCCGGAGACGATGAAGTCGGCCTTCTTGGCGGCCTCTTCGGCGTTGCCGCGGATGATCGGCTGGCGGTGCACGATGTTCGGGTGCGGGACGTGGCCGATGTGGTGGTCGTCGCGGTTCTCGTGGACGAGGATCGCGTCCGGGGCGGTCGCGGAGGCCTCGTCGGTGATGACGGGCAGCTCGCGGTACTCCACCTTGATCTTGGCGGCGGCGCGGCGCGCGGTCTCCGGGTGGTCGGCCGCGATGCAGGCGACCGGCTCGCCGTGGTGGCGGACCTTGCCGTGCGCGAGGACGGGGGTGTCCTTGATCTCCAGGCCGTAGTTCTTCATTTCGGCGGGGAGGTCTTCGTAGGTGAGGACCGCGTAGACACCGGGAGTCGCGAGCGCCTCGGCCGTGTCGATGGACACGATCTCGGCGTGCGCCGTGGTGGAGCGCAGAATGTGGCCCCACAACATGTCCTCGTGCCACATGTCGGAGGAGTAGGCGAACTCGCCGGTGACCTTGAGGGTGCCGTCCGGACGGAGCGTGGACTCGCCGATGCCGCCCTTGGTCTGCGACCCCTGGGTGACCTTGCCGGGGATTCCTGTCGTACCCATGCTGCTCAGACTCCCTCGGGCTGCGTCTGGCGCGCGGCGGCGAGCCGGACCGCGTCCATGATCTTCTCGTAGCCGGTGCAGCGGCAGAGGTTCCCGGAGAGCGCCTCGCGGATGTCCGCGTCGGACGGGTTCGGGTTCTGCTCCAGCATCTCGTCGGCCGCGACGAGCAGTCCCGGCGTGCAGAAGCCGCACTGGACGGCGCCCGCGTCGATGAACGCCTGCTGGATCGGGGCGAGTTCACCGCCTTCACCGGTCTGCGAGTCGGTGCCCTTGGCGGACCAGCCCTGCGCGTCCTGAAGCGTCGTACCGCCTTCGTGGGACGCACACGTACGGGACTTGGCGTGCTCGGCGAGCCCCTCGACGGTGACGATCTCCCGGCCCTCGACCTGCCCGGCAGCCACCAGACACGAACACACGGGCACACCGTCGAGCCGGACGGTGCAGGATCCGCACTCGCCCTGCTCGCACGCGTTCTTCGATCCCGGAAGCCCCATCCGCTCGCGCAGCACGTAGAGGAGGGACTCGCCCTCCCAGACGTCGTCGGCTTCCTGCTTACGGCCGTTGACCGTGACATTGACGCGCATTACGCGGCTCCCTCCGTGCGAACGCCCGAGCCGCGGTACGACTCCCAGGCCCAGGTCAGCGTGCGGCGCGCCATGACGCCGACCGCGTGACGGCGGTACGAGGCGGTGCCTCGCACGTCGTCGATCGGGTTGCAGGCGCCGGAGCAGAGCGTGGCGAACTGCTTGGCGACCGACGGGGTGATGATCTTTCCGTTGTCCCAGAACCCGCCCTCGTCGAGCGCGGCGGCGAGGAACTGCTCGGCCTCCTTGGCGCGGACCGGCGTGGGCGCGGCCGAGCCGATGCCGGTGCGCACGGTCCGGGTCTCGGGGTGCAGGGCGAGTCCGAAGGCGCACACGGCGATGACCATCGCGTTGCGCGTGCCGACCTTGGAGAACTGCTGCGGCCCTTCGGCCTTCTTGATGTGCACCGCGCGGATCAGCTCGTCCTCGGCGAGGGCGTTGCGCTTGACCCCCGTGTAGAAGTCGTCGATCGGGATGCGCCGGGAGCCGCGGACCGACTCCACCTCGACCTCGGCGCCGGAGGCGAGCAGCGCCGGGTGGGCGTCACCGGCGGGCGAGGCGGTGCCGAGGTTGCCGCCGACGCCGCCGCGGTTGCGGATCTGCGGCGAGGCGACGGTGTGCGAGGCGAGCGCCAGACCCGGCAGCTCGGTCCGCAGATGTTCCATGATCTTGGTGTACGGGACGGAGGCGCCGAGCCGGACGGTGTCGTTCCGGGGCCCTCCGCCCACCTCCCACTCGCTCAGCTCATTGATGCGGCCCAGGTCGAGGAGGTACTCGGGGCGGCGGTGGTCGAAGTTGATCTCGACCATGACATCGGTGCCGCCTGCGATCGGCACGGCTGTGGGGTGCTCGGCCTTAGCGGCGAGCGCCTCCTCCCAGCTGCCGGGGCGAAGGAAGTCCATAACGGCTCTCTTCTCCGTGAGGTTCGTGGATCGGGCAGGGATCGTGCGTGGTTCGTGCGTCGTGTCGTGCGGGGTCGATGCGATGCGTTCGAGCCACGGGATGTGCGGATCACAGGGGCTCGTTCATGTGCTGTTCACGCGGAGTGAGGCCAGTACACCGCCTGTGCTCCGGCAGTGTCAGTCACGGAAAACATGAACGCGTTGGCTGGCCCGCCGGGGTGTCTTGTAGATTCGTATGAACGGGTGGCATCAGTGGCCTCACCGTTTCTTCCCGGAAACCCAGGCCACAGGTCTGCGGGGTTCCACTTGGGCACACTTCGAGACAGATCGGCGGCGACGAACACATGCGGCTGCGCGCATTGCTGGACACGGACGCGCTGGGCCTCAGGCTCCTCGGCGGCGAAGAGGAGCTCGACCGCACGGTCCGCGGCGTGATGACGACGGACCTGCGGGACCCCAGCCGCTATCTGTCCGGCGGTGAGCTGGTCCTCACGGGCCTGGCCTGGCACCGGGAGCCGGCCGATTCGGAGCCCTTCGCCCGGCTGATGGCGACGGCGGGCGTCGCCGCCGTCGCCGCGGGCACCGCCGAGTTCGGCTACGTCCCCGAGGACTTCGTCGAGGCCTGCGCCCGGCACCGCGTCCCGCTGTTCGAGGTGGCCCAGTCGGTGGCCTTCGGAACGATCACCGAGCACGTCGTACGTCAGGTCTCGGGCGAGCGCGCCGGGGACCTCGCGGCGGTCGTCGACCGGCACCGGCGCCTGATGACCTCGGGTCCCGCGGGCGGCGGCCCGGACGTCGTCCTCGACCTGCTCGGCAGCGACCTCGACCTGCGGGCCTGGGTGCTCTCCCCGACGGGGCGCGCGATCGCGGGCTCGTCGGCGGCCGGGCCCGAACTGCCCGCGGGGATCCGTACGCGGCTCGCGGCCGAGCACCTGGCGGCCCTGCGCACGGGGCGGCGCAGCCCGCACCGGGTGACGGTC
This sequence comes from Streptomyces sp. NPDC002795, assembly GCF_042888725.1. Classification (NCBI taxonomy): domain Bacteria; kingdom Bacillati; phylum Actinomycetota; class Actinomycetes; order Kitasatosporales; family Streptomycetaceae; genus Streptomyces; species Streptomyces sp. NPDC002795. The sequence continues at coordinate 390,368 of NZ_JBIAQB010000004.1, read as the reverse complement.
GAGGGAGTCACGTACTCGCTGTTCCCGATCGGCTCGGCGCCGAAGGACGGTCCTGCCGCCGCGGCGCCCTCCTCCGACGTGCGGGCGAGCGCCCTCGCGGACTGGCTGCTCATCGTCGAGGCGGACGCGGGCGACTGGCCGGAGGAGCGGCTCGACCTGCTGCAGGGCGTCACACAGCTGATCTCGGTGGAGCGCGAGCGGCGGGACGCGGCGCGCACGGTGCGACGCAGGCTCGCGCAGGAGGTCCTGGAGCTGGTGCAGGCGGGCGCGGCCCCCGCGGAGATCGCGGCACGCCTTCGCGTCGCGGCGCCCGTGCTGCTGCCGGGGCTCGGCGCGGCCCCGCACTGGCAGGTCGTCGTGGCGCGCGTGGAGTGGACGGACCAGCAGGGCGAGAAGGCCGAGGGCGGGGCGGTGGCCCAGTCGCTCCTGGAGGAGATCCTCATCGCCCCGGAGGCCGGGGCGCGCCCCGACACCGCCGAGCCGTCCGACCGGATCGCCGTGGCGCACAGCGGGGACGAGGCGATCGCCCTGGTGCCGCTGCCCGCCGTGGCGGCGGAGCACGACGGCTCGGAGCAGGGCCTGCTCGCGGACACGCTACTGACCGCGGTACGTGAACCCCTCGCGGCCGGGCTCGCCGACTACGGGCGCCTGGCGATCGGCGTGAGCGCCGCGGTGCACTCCGCGGAGGGGCTGCGCGGCGCCCTGGAGGAGGCGCGGCACGCACGGCGCGTGGCGGCCGCCCGCACGGGCGTGGTCTGCGCGGCGGGCCACCAGGAGCTGGCGTCCCACGTCCTGCTGCTGCCCTTCGTCCCCGACGACGTACGGCGGGCGTTCACGGCCCGGCTGCTCGACCCGCTCCGCGATTACGACCACAAGCACCGCGCCGAGCTGATCGCGACGCTTGAGGCGTTCCTCGACTGCGACGGATCGTGGACCCGCTGCGCGTCGCGGCTGCACCTGCACGTGAACACGTTGCGGTACCGCGTGGGCCGCATCGAGCAGCTGACGGGTCGTGATCTGTCGCGCCTGGAGGACAAGTTGGACTTCTTCCTGGCCCTGCGCATGAGCTGACGCCCCATCAACCCCAGGGGCACCCTCTTAGCGATCTTGGGAGCGCTTGGGAACCCCATCCCTTTGTGAAATCTTTCACCCACCCCCTTGGCCGGGCACCTTGATCCGTGCTGAGATGCCCCACGGCAACTCGGCTCGATGGCGTGCTCGGAGGGCAATGTGGCGCATACCGCCATGTCTGGTACCGGAACGAACACAGCGGACGATCCACTCCAGACCGCGGTATGGCGGTTGCGTTCGCGCGGCTGCTGGGCCGACGCGGCGGCACTCCTGGACCATCATGCGACGACGGACGCGGGGGCGGCCCTGCAACGGGCGGCGCTGCTGGTGGAGCGGTGCCTGTACACGGAGCAGGGGTGGGCGGACGCGGAGGACGCGCTCCGCGCGGCGGAGGCGCTGGCCCACACGGACGAGGAGCGGGGCGCGGCGGCCTGCGAGCGGGGGCAACTCGCGTACGCGGCCACGTTGTTGAAGACGCGGGACCGGTCCGACGAGGCACGCTCGGCGTTCGGCAGGGCGGCGGCGCTCATCGCTCCGGGTGCGGCAGGGCGTGCGTTGCTCGACTTCCGGCGCGGCCTGATGTCGGAGAACCTGGCGGACTCGCCACAGGCGGCGCGCGCGGCGTACCGCAGGGCCCACGCGGGCGCGACGGCCCACGGCGACGCGCTCCTGCTCTCCTTCACCTGGCGCCACCTCGCCGGACTCGCCCTGCGGGAGGGCGAGTTGGTGGAGGCGCGGCACGGCTTCACGGAGTCCCTGCGCATCCGCGAGGAACTCGGCTACCTGGTGGGCACGGCCCCGGCACTGGTCTCTCTCGCGGAGGCCGAACCGGACCCGGACACGAAGGCGCGGCTGCGCGCGGAGGCGGGTCGGCTGTTCCGGCTGCTGGACGGTGTGCCGACGTGGTTGGCGGGGATACTGCCGATACAACAAGCCCCGCTTTTGGACGAGAGCCCGCGGGGTCCGGGGCAGAGCCCCGCGGCGTAGGACCGGTCAACCGCTGATGTGACGCTCCACCAGCACACGCACCGCCGCACAGTCCTGCGCCACCAACGCATCCAGCAGCACCACGTGCTGCTTCGCGTCCACCACGAGGTCCGACGTCGACCACCCCACCTGCCGATGCAGATCGTCGGCGACCCGGACCACCTGGTCGTTGCCCGCGAACGCGAGAAGGGCCCGGTGGAAGGCACGGTCCGCCTCCGCGTACCCCGCCCGGTCCCCCACCGCCGCGGCCGCGGCCGTCGCACGGGCCAGCGGCCGCAGTTCGGCCCACCGCGCGGGCGCCACCGTGCGGGCGAGCCGCGTCACCACCGGCACCTCGACGAGCGCCCGCACCTCCGCGAGCTCGGCCAGCTCGCGGTCCGAGCGCCGGGTCACCCGGAACCCCCGGTTGGGCACGACCTCGACCGAGCCCTCGCGCGCCAGCTGCTGCATCGCCTCGCGCACCGGCGTCGCCGAGACCCCGAAGCGCTCCCCCAGGGCAGGACCGGAGTACACCTCGCCGGGCACGAGGTCGCCGGAGACCAGCGCGGCCCGCAGCGCGTCGAGCACCTGGCCGCGCACGGACGTCCGCTCGACCACCGCGCGCGCCATGAGCCCCGGCGCGGGCGGCTCGCTGTGGGTGTGCTCACCACGGCTCTGCTCGGGAACGGAGGCCGGCGCGGACACGGGCGCGGGAGGCCGCGGCGCCCACGCCGGCATCGACCGCTGCTCCGGCACTCCTATGGAGGAGTCGCCTGCCTCACGTGGCCTCGTCCGCTCCACCCCGGTCATCCCCTTCGCCGCCGTTCCTTGCTGTTTGTCCGAAGCTCAACGACGCACGATAGAGGGCCGGGCCGACAGTTCAAACCCCACCTCGTTCGGGTAAGGTAAGGCTTACCTGTAAACGATCGTGAATCGGCGGTCCACGCATGCCCCTCACCACGTCGGCGCTCGGCGCGCCTCCCAGCGCGGTCTCGGCCGCGTACGCCCGCCTCACCGAGGTGTTTCCGGGCCTGGGTGTCACCGAGGTACCCGCGGGGGAGGCGCTGCCCGAGGGTGCGGGCTGGGTGCACGCCGAGCGGCTCGCCGAGGGCGGCGCCGCGCTCGACGCCTTCCTCGCGTGGGACAACGCACAGGTGCTCAAGGACTACGGCACCGGCGCCCGCCCCGACGTCATCGCGAGCTTCGGCCTGCACCGCTACGCCTGGCCCGCGTGTCTGCTCATCACGCTCCCCTGGTTCCTGCACCGCCGCGTGCCCCGCTTCCCGGCCTCCGAGGTCGCCTTCCAGCGCACGCTCGGCCGCCTCGCGGTCCATGTCACCGAGTTCGCCTGCCTCCCCGGCGACCCGGCGGCGGATCTGCCCGGCGCCCGCGTCGTCCCCGACGAGGAGGCCCTGCGCGCCGAGGTCCGCGCGGCCGTCGCCGAGCACCTGCAGCCCGTGCTCGCGGGCTTCGGACCGCGGATGCGGCGCGGCCCGCGCGCCCTGTGGGGCATGGCGACGGACGAGATCGTCGAGTCCCTCTGGTACCTCGGCCACCTCCTCGGCGAGGAGCGGCGTGCCATGGCCGACCTGGAGGCGCTGCTGCCCGGCGCCACGAAGCCGTACGTCGGGAAGGCCGCGTTCCGCGAACTCACGGGCCCCGACGGGGAGTTGCTGCCCACCAGGGACCGGGCGAGCTGCTGCATGTTCTACACGCTGCGCCCGGAGGACACCTGCGTGACGTGTCCGCGCACCTGTGACGCGGACCGGGTCGGCAGGCTCACCGCGACCGCGGCGGCCTGAACCACCCGTTCGAGTGACGTAATTCGAACCCAACTTCCCTTTCTCCTCTGGGAGTTCGAGCGTACGGCCGCTTTACGCGCCCCCTCGCACTCCAATGGCGTTCTCTTGCCCCGAAACCCCCGTGCGGGGTCGGACGGCTGGGCCAATATGGCGGCCGAAACGCCCTATCGCGATGCAAGGGACCCCAGATGAGACTGACCGACATATCGCTGGACTGGCTGCTTCCGGGCGCCGTACTGCTCCTGGGCATGCTGGCGGCGGTCGCAGTGCTCGCGCGCGGCAGGCGCGCCGGGGGAGCCAAGAAGGACGCAGGAATGTTCTCCGACGATTCATGGGAGCGCAGCGAGGAGCGCCGCAGGCGCAAGGAGGCCGTGTACGGCACCGCCTCGTACGTGCTGCTGTTCTGCTGCGCGGCCGTCGCCGCGGCCCTCTCCTTCCACGGCCTTGTCGGCTTCGGCAAGCAGAACCTGAACCTGTCCGGGGGCTGGGAGTACCTCGTCCCCTTCGGGCTCGACGGCGCCGCGATGTTCTGCTCGGTGCTCGCGGTGCGCGAGGCCAGCCACGGCGACGCCGCGCTCGGCTCCCGGATACTCGTGTGGACGTTCGCCGGAGCCGCCGCCTGGTTCAACTGGGTGCACGCGCCGAGGGGCCTGGGCCACGCGGGCGCCCCGCACTTCTTCGCGGGGATGTCCCTCTCGGCCGCCGTCCTCTTCGACCGCGCCCTGAAGCAGACGCGCCGCGCGGCGCTGCGCGAACAGGGCCTGGTGCCACGGCCGTTGCCGCAGATCCGGATCGTGCGCTGGCTGCGCGCACCCCTGGAGACGTACAACGCCTGGTCGTTGATGCTCCTGGAGAATGTGCGCACCCTCGACGAGGCCGTGGACGAGGTGCGCGAGGACAAGCGGGAGAAGACGCAGAACCGGATGCGCCAGCGCGAGCACCAGAAGCTGGAGCGTGCCCAACTGAAGGCGCTGAGCCGGGGTTTCAGCACACACGACCCCCGGCAGGTGGAGGCCGGTGGCGCCGGGCAGGCCGGCCCGGAGTCCGCCATATCGGCGTCGGCCCAGCCCTCGGAACTACCGCAGGCGGCGCCCGCACCGGAACAGCTTCCGCTGCGCGCCCGCCCCTCCCTCCAGGCCGTCAAGGGCATCCGGAGGTCCCGTGACCGTGACCAGAAGGCGCCCGTCACCGTCGATCTGACGACGGAGGACGACACGCAGGCGCTGCCCCGGCTCGACTCTCTGGAGCAGAAGCTCAAGGATCTTGAGCAGCAGCTCGGTTGAGCCCGTCCGTGGTACGGCGGCGTCGCGGGATCACGCGACGCCGCCGTCCAGTTCGAACCAGACCACCTTGCCCGTGGCATCCGGGCCGAGCGCCGCGACGCCCCAGGCGTCCGCGAGGGACTGCACCAGGATGAGGCCGCGCCCGCTGGTGCCGTTCGTACCGTCGTCGGCGTGCGGTACGCGTGGTTCGGGCCGTTGCGAGACGAAGTCACGGACCTCGACTCTCAGGGACCGCGCTCCCACGGTCGCCGTGAGTTCCGCCTCGCAGTCCGTGTGCACCAGCGCGTTCGTCACGAGTTCGCTGGTGAGCAGCTCCGCCACCTCCGATCTCCCGGGCCTGCCCCAGCGCACGAGGAGTTCGCGCAGCGCGCGCCTCGTCTCCGGGACGGCCCGCAGGTCCGCCTTGCCCAGCTTGCGCTTGAGCTGCCGCGGCGGCTCGTCCTCCGGATCCGCGCGCGCCGCCGCGACTCCCTTCTCGAACGTCATTGAGCCCGTGTCGCCCATTGGGGCGCCCCCTCGTGACTGCCGTTTCATGGCCCCCGCCCACACGCCGATCCCATGCCTTTCCGGCTGGCTTCTTCTGCTCGGCCTGCTCTTCGAACGCGTACACGGGGATGAATGCCCCGCTGCCTGATCGGCACGCTTGTTGATTGGTCCACCACTTGCCGGGTGTCCGGCGCCGCGCCGGGGAAGGAAGCGTGGGGACGCCACAGCGACGGGCACAGTACGAGCACCGGACAGCACCGCAGGAGCACTGAAGGAGACGCCGTGCACGACGACCGACACCTCGTCGAAGGCCGACTCGACCGGGCGATGCGCCAGTTCGTGCGGCCCGCGCAGTACGGGGCGCGGGTCCCGCTGAGCATGAGCGTCTGGCACGCACCGGGGGAACCGGTGCCGGTGGCCGAGGCCCTGGAGGGCACGTACGAGCCCTTCGAGACCGGCACCGCCTGGGGAAAGCCGTGGTCGACCAGTTGGTTCCGCCTTGAGGGGCGGGTGCCCGAGGAGTGGCAGGGGCGGCACGTCGAGGCGGTCGTCGATCCCGGTTTCTCCGGGCAGGGGCCGGGGTTCCAGGCGGAGGGGCTGCTGCACGACGCGTCGGGCGTACCCCTCAAGGGTATCCACCCGCGCAACCGGCATCTGACGATCGCGGCGCGTGCGGCCGGCGGCGAGCCTGTGCGTCTGCTCCTCGAAGCGGCGGCCAACCCGACGGTGCTCCGGGACTTCGAGCCGACCTTCCTAGGCGACGTACTGACCGCAGGAGATCGCCCCAACTACCGATTCCGCTCTGCCGACTTGGCCGTACTCGACGAGGACGTATGGCATCTCGTGCTCGACATCGAGGTGCTCTCGGAGCTGATGCACGAGCTGGACGCGGACCGGGCCAGGCGCCACGACATCCTGCGCGCCCTGGAGCGGATGCTGGACGCCCTCGATCTGCACGACGTCCCCGGCACGGCGTCGGCGGCGCGCGCCGAGCTGGCCGAGGTGCTGTCCCGTCCCGCGCACGCGAGCGCGCACCGGATCTCGGCGACCGGGCACGCGCACATCGACTCGGCGTGGCTGTGGCCGCTGCGCGAGACGGTCCGCAAGGCCTCGCGTACGTTCGCGAACGTCACGGCGCTGGCCCGTGACTACCCGGAGCTGGTCTTCGCCTGCTCACAGGCCCAGCAGTACGCGTGGGTGAAGGAGCACCAGCCGCACATCTGGGAGCGCATCAAGAAGGCCGTCGCGGACGGGAACTGGTCCCCGGTCGGCTCGATGTGGGTGGAGTCCGACGCCAACATGCCCGGCGGCGAGGCCCTCGCGCGCCAACTGGTGCACGGCAAGCGGTTCTTCCAGGAGGAGCTGGGCGTGGAGACGGAGGAGATCTGGCTGCCGGACTCCTTCGGATACACCGCCGCCTTCCCGCAGTTGGCGAAGCTGGCGGGAGCCAAGTGGTTCCTTACGCAGAAGCTGAGCTGGAACCAGACGAACAAGATGCCGCACCACACGTTCTGGTGGGAGGGCATCGACGGCACTCGGGTGTTCACCCACTTCCCGCCCGTGGACACCTACAACGCACAGTTCCATGCCAACGAACTGGCCCGCGCCGAGCGGAACTTCGCGGAGAAGGGCGGCGCTTCCCACTCCCTCGTCCCGTTCGGCTGGGGCGACGGCGGGGGCGGCCCGACCCGCGAGATGCTGGAGAAGGCGCGCCGACTGCGCTCCCTGGAGGGTTCGCCGCGCGTCGACATCGAGAAACCGGCCGCGTTCTTCGAGGCGGCGCACGAGGAGTACGGCGCCAAGGCCCCCGTGTGGTCCGGCGAGCTGTACCTGGAGATGCACCGCGCCACGTACACCACGCAGGTGAAGACGAAGCAGGGCAACCGTCGCTCCGAACACGCCCTGCGTGAGGCCGAGTTGTGGTGCACGGCCGCCGCCCTGCACGACCCGTCGTACGCGTACCCGTACGACGCCCTCGACCGGATCTGGAAGACGGTGCTGCTGCACCAGTTCCACGACATCCTGCCGGGCTCGTCGATCGCCTGGGTGCACCGCGAGGCACGGGAGACCTACGCCCAGGTGCTCACGGAACTGGACGGGATCACCGCCGACGCCGTACGCCACCTCGGCGGCACCGAACCGTCCGCGCTCAACGCCTCACCGTATGCGCGCAGTGAAGTAGTCGCCCACGAAGGCGAGTTGATTCATGTGAACGTCGCCGGGCTCGGCTCACGCTCCCTCGCCGAGGCCTCCGGGCGGACGCACGGCCCCGGCGCCCACGCGGCGGCGACGCGGGAGACCGGTTCGATCGTCCTCGCCAATGAGCACCTCACCGTCACCATCGACAGCGACGGACTCCTCACCTCCGTACGGGACTTGAACCACGCGGGACGCGAGGTGCTGGCCCCCGGAAGCCGCGGCAACCTGCTGCAACTGCACCCCGACCACCCCACGCAGTACGACGCCTGGGACCTGGACGCCCACTACCGCCACACCCGCACCGACCTCACGGAGGCCGAGTCGGTGGAGCTGGTCGAGGAGGGGCCGCTGCGGGTCTCCGTGCGCGTCACCCGCTCCTTCGGCACGTCCCGGATCACGCAGGAGTACCGGCTCGCGGCGGACAGCCGGCGCCTGGACGTGGTCACGGAGATCGACTGGCAGGAGTCGGAGAAGGTACTCAAGGCGGCGTTCCCGCTGGACGTGCACGCGGAGCGGTCGTCGGCCGAGATCCAGTTCGGCCATGTCAACCGGCCCACGCACGCCAACACCGGCTGGGACGCGGCCCGCTACGAGATCTGCGCGCACCGCTGGCTGCGCGTCGCGGAGGAGGGCTACGGGGTCGCCGTCGTCAACGACTCCACGTACGGCCACGACGTCACGCGCGCCGCGCACGACGAGGGCCTCGGCACCACGGTCCGCCTGACGCTGCTCCGCGCCCCGCACTCCCCCGACCCCGAGACGGATCTCGGCACGCACCGCTTCACGTACGCGCTTCTCCCCGGCGCGACGACAGGCGACGCGGTGGCGGAGGGGCTCGCACTGAACCTGCCGCTGCGGATCGCGCCCGCCCCCGCCGTGACGCCGCTGGTCACGGTCGACGACCCGGCCGTGACGGTGGAGTCCGTGAAGCTCGCGGAGGACCGGAGCGGGGATGTCGTGGTGCGGCTCTACGAGTCGCGGGGCGGGCGCGCGGACGCGACGCTCACGGCGGCGTTCCCGGTGGCGGGCGCCGACGAGACGGACCTCCTGGAGCGCCCGCTGCGCGCGGCCGACACCTCCGACACCGGTCTCGCCCTGTCCCTGCGCCCGTTCCAGATCCTGACGCTGCGGCTGCGACCGGTGTGATCCGAGCCGAAGTGCCTTAAGGACGCGGCATGTTGCGCAGGTTGGAGCGGGCCATCTGCACCATCCGGCCCACTCCGCCGTCGAGCACGATCTTCGAGGCGGAGAGGGCGAAGCCCGTGACCATCTCGGCGCTGATCTTCGGCGGGATGGACAGCGCGTTGGGGTCGGTGACGACATCGACGAGCGCGGGTCCCTTGTGCCTGAACGCGTCCTTCAGCGCGCCCGCGAGCTGCTTCGGCTTCTCGACACGGACGCCGTAGGCGCCTGCGGCGCGGGCGATCGCGGCGAAGTCGGGGTTCTTGTTGTCGGTCCCGTACGAGGGGAGGCCGGCCACCAGCATCTCCAACTCGACCATCCCCAAAGAGGAGTTGTTGAAGAGGACGACCTTCACCGGCAGGTCGTGCTGGACGAGGGTGAGGAAGTCGCCCATCAGCATCGAGAAGCCGCCGTCGCCCGACATGGAGACGACCTGCCGGTTCCTGTCGGTGAACTGGGCGCCGATCGCCATCGGCAGCGCGTTCGCCATCGAGCCGTGGGAGAACGAACCGATGACGCGGCGCCGCCCGTTGGGCGAGATGTAGCGGGCCGCCCAGACGTTGCACATGCCTGTGTCGACGGTGAACACGGCGTCCTCCGCGGCGAGTTCGTCGACGACGGAGGCGACGTACTCGGGGTGGATGGGTGTGTGCTTCTCGACCTTGCGCGTGTACGCCTTCACGACACCTTCGAGCGCGTCGGCGTGCTTCTTCAGCATCCGGTCGAGGAACTTGCGGTTCGACTTGGGCTTCACGCGCGGCGTGAGGCAGCGCAGCGTCTCGCGTACGTCGCCCCAGACCGCGAGGTCCAGCTTCGAGCGCCTGCCGAGGTGCTCGGGCCGCACGTCGACCTGGACGATCTTGACGTCCTTCTGCGGCAGGAACGCGTTGTACGGGAAGTCGGTGCCGAGCAGGATCAGCAGATCGCACTCGTGGGTGGCCTCGTAGGCGGCGCCGTAGCCGAGCAGTCCGCTCATCCCCACGTCATAGGGGTTGTCGTACTGAATCCATTCTTTTCCACGCAAAGCGTGGCCGACCGGGGACTTGATCTTCTCGGCGAACTCCATGACCTCGGCGTGCGCGCCCGCGGTGCCGCTGCCGCAGAACAGCGTGACCTTGCCCGCCTCGTCGATCAGCTCGACGAGCTTTTCGATCTCGCTGTCGCCGGGGCGGATGCTGGGCCGGGAGGTGACGATCGCGGTCTCGATGGATGTCTCGGGCGCGGCTTCGTCGGCGACGTCGCCGGGGAGTGTCACGACGCTGACGCCCGACTGCCCGATCGCGTTCTGGATGGCGGTCTGCAGGACGCGCGGCAGCTGCTTCGGGCTGGAGATCATCTCGCTGTAGTGCGAGCACTCGGAGAACAGCCGGTCGGGGTGGGTCTCCTGGAAGAAGCCGAGGCCGATCTCGCTGGACGGGATGTGCGACGCGAGGGCGAGCACGGGGGCCATCGAGCGGTGGGCGTCGTAGAGCCCGTTGATGAGGTGCAGATTGCCGGGCCCGCAGGACCCGGCGCACGCGGTCAGCTTTCCGGTGATCTGGGCTTCCGCGCCGGCCGCGAAGGCGGCGGTCTCCTCGTGCCGTACGTGGACCCAGTCGATCGCGTCGTTGCGCCGGATCGCGTCGACGACCGGGTTGAGGCTGTCGCCCACGACTCCGTACATGCGCTCGACGCCCGCGCGGACGAGGATGTCGACGAACTGCTCGGCGACGTTCTGCTTGGCCATGACTCACGCGCCCTTTCGGAACCCGGTCTCCTCGATGCTTCTCAACTCTTCCGTGTTCCATGAATTCATACGGAGCGTGCTCACGCCTCCCAGACGGCCGCGGCCGTTCGGTCGTCGGCGTATCCCTTCACCCGGACCTGGGTGTCCGCGAGGAACGCGGCGAGGCCCGGAGGGTCGGCGTCCGCCCACCTGTTCGCCAGGTGGCGGGCGAGGTCCGGCTCGCCGCGGAGCGGTTCGGCGAGGCCCGGTGAGCACAGCAGCAGCGTGTCCCCCGGTCGGGCGACGGAGGCGCGGAACCGGAAGGCGTCGCGGGGTGGCGGGGGCGCGGGCTCGTAGGGGCTCGGGGGCGTCGTGATGTTGAGGTCCATGGTGAGCCGGTCGTCGTCCGCGAAAGGGGGCGCGGCGTCGGCCGCTCCGGTGGAGCCGGTGCCCGCACCGGGGGGCGGCGACGAGCCGAAGCCGACGACGGGTGCGCCGCTCTGCTCGGTGGCGCTCGGCTCTATGTCCCGCCATTCCCCGTCCCGCAGCCGGAAGAGGCCGCCCCCGCCGACGCCGAAGAACACGCGGGTGCGGCACGCCGGGTCGGCGGGCAGCAGCAGGCAGCGCAGTGTCGCCGCGTACTCCTCCGGGTCGAGGCCCTGTTCGGTGGCGCCGGCCCGCAGTTTGCCGAGGCTGCGGTCGGTGAGCCGGTGCAGGCCGGATTTGAGGTCGCCGCGGCGGCCCGCCCGCACGTCCTCCGCGAGCCGCGTGTGGCTGAGCCCGACGGCCCGCCCGATCCACTCGCAGACCTCGGCGGCGGCGCGGTGCGCGCCGGGCGTGGCGCGGACGCCGGTGGCCATCGCCACGAGGATCAGCGCCGTGGACCCGCTCCCGAACCGCGCGGTGAGCAGACCGTCGCGCCGCGGCTCTCCCCGGTACCGCGCGGAGTCCCCCCGCACGGACACGGCCCGCAAGGTCGACACCCCGCACCGCGCCCCGTCGAGCACGGTGTCCGCGACCAGCTCACCCAGCCCCTCGGGATCAGCGAGCGGAAGCGCGGTGGGCTCGGCCTCATAGGTGGGCGGCCCGTCTCCTACGTAGTCGAGCCGGGGCGCCTCCGGCGGGGGCGGGAGGGCTTCGGGCGGGATCCGGGGCGCGTCCGGCAGTGGCGGAGGGCCCTGCGGTGGTGCCGGCGCGGCGCCGGGCGGGGGTGCTGCCGCCGGGGGCGCCTCCGGCGGGCCCGCGGTGCCCCAGACGCTCCGCGTCTCCGGGTACACCGCGGCTTCGGGCGGAGGTGCCGAGGGGCTCGGCTCGGGGCCGGGGGCGTCGGCCCCCAGGTCCTCCGCCGGGCTCGGAGACGCAACCGCTCCCGCTGAAGTGAAGCGGTCGTCCAGGGTGTCCGGGGCCGGGGTCGGCCCGGTGTCCTCGGCGGCGGTCTCGTTGTCGTACAACTTCCCCCACCAGTCGTCCCCTTGGGCCGGGTGACCGGTGGGCCTCTCCCCCTGCTGGCTCATGCCCTCATTGTCCACGGCACGGGCCGTACGAAAACGGGGCATCGGGAAAAGCCCACCGAAATGGGCCTCGGGCCTACCGCACGTCGTACGCCCGGTTCACCGTCTGCGTGACCGAGTTGCCCTTCGCGTCCGTCAGTTCGGCCTTGAGGGTGACCTGCTCGCCGGAGGCCCCCGCGTGGGCGACCGTCGCGGTCCACTCGCCGTCCTGCTTCGAGGTCTTCGCCTCGGTCCAGGTCTCCCCGCCGTCGTACGAGTACGAGAGCGCGGCCTTCGTCAGGGCGCCCGGCTCGTAGCCCGCGTGGCCCGTCGCCGTCAGGGCGATCTTCTGGCCGTCCCGCGCCGCGAGCGTCTTCATGCCGTCCTCGGGGAACGTCATCCGCGGGAAGAGCAGCGGAATGCCCTGAGAGTAAGTGTCCTCCTCCAGGTGCGAGCGGAACGACCACGTGGTCGTGGTCCGCGGGGAACGGAGCCAGGTCTTGCCGCCGTTCAACTTCATCGTGTTCAGGGTGAGTTCGTACGCCGCGTCCTCGGCCGGGACCGTGAAGACGCCGAACGGCCAGCCGGACGAGCCGACCGTCTCACCGTTCCGCTTCAGCTCGACGCTGCCGACGTCTCCGAACGAGCCCTGGACGCCCAGGTGTTGGCCGTCTCCCCAGAATCCGGGCGCGACACCGATCAGATTGCCCTGGCGTTCCGCGGCGAGCGCCTGCTCGCCGGAGTCGTCGAGCGGCGCGGTGGGAGCCATCGCGCCGCCGTACCACTCCTCGGTGCGCTTCTCGCCCTTCTCGTACGTCCGCACCGGGTCGATCATGAACTCGCCCCAGGGGAAGCTGCTGGACACCTGGTGTCCATAGCCGGTGGTGCCGGGCGAGTACAGCTCGGTGCGGGTGGCCGGCGCGGCGACCACCGCGAGGTCTCCGAAGGAGGTCGTCAGGCCGTTCGGGCGGGACACCGACGGCAGGTCGATGTAGTCGGTGGTGGCGCCCATCGCCTTGTAGGTGGCCTTGTTCGTGGCGAGATTCCGGTCCGCCGTCCTGTAGGTGCGGTCGTCGCGGATCTGCCCGGCCTCGGGGAACGCGAGCGTGTAGACGTACGGGCTCTTGGCCGTCGCCTTCCAGCGCAGTGTCGTCGTCCCGGCCGCGACCCGCTCGGCAAGCGCCGCGCCCTCCGCCGTCTCCAGCGCGAGCATCGGGATGGGCGCGCCGACGAAGCCGACGGTCGGGTACCAGCGGCCCGCGGCCTCCCGGTACAGGACGACCCCCTTGACGCCCGCCTTGATCGCGGCCTGCGCGACGGTGTTCGGGGAGCCGCCGTCGGGCAGCTTCACCAGCGCCAACTTGCCCTTTGCCGCGGCCAGTTCATCGGCCGTTCCGGCTCCCGCCGACACGATCTCGGAGGTCCCCGTGCCGTCGAGGTTCGAGGAGTTCGTGGAGCCGGTCACCGGGTGCAGCTCGGGTCCGTCGACCACGCCGAACTCACTGATCTGCGGGGCGGCCGCGCGCCAGAAGCTGTCGAACTCGAAGTCGCCGTCGCGGACCTCGCCCTGGACGTCCGCGTAGTAGCCGCGCACGGTGCGCGAGCCCTGGATGCTGGCCGCGTGCAGCCAGTTGTCCTCACCGAAGGTGCGCGCGAACCCGAGGGTGGCGCCGCGCACCTCGCTCTCCCGGTCCGTCTTCACACTCAGTCTGTGGGCCTTGCGGGCGTCGAGGACGACGGTGGTGTCCTTGGTGAGGTTCAGCTGCGGACGCCCCAGGAACGTCGCGGACCCGATCATGGCGCCTTCGGTCTCCGGCGTCGCGACGAACGCCGACAGGGCGTACGCGCCCGGTCTGACCTGGTACGTCTGGTCGGCGGCGCCGTCGTTCACGCGCCGCTCGCCGGACGCGTCGTCGGTGCCGACGAGGTCGAGCGAGGAGCCGGCGGTGGCCGGGTTCCCCTGACGGTCGACGACCTTGACGCGCAGGGTGACCGTCTCCGCCTGGACGTACAGCGAGAACGGGGTGCTGAGGTGTACGCCGCCGGGGCCCGTGGCGAGGACGCGGCCGGTGACGTCGCCGTACTGGGCCTTCTTGAGGTGTGCGGTCGGGTCGACGGCCAGCGGGACCTGGGCGGTGCCGCCCGCCGGGACGGTGACCGTACGCGCGCCGAGCCTGGCGACCGAGGACTTCACGGTGGAGCCGTCGTTGCCGGTGACACCGTCGACGGCGAGGCTCAACTTCACTGGTTTGTCAGTGGTGTTGGTGTACGGCACCTGAACGGTGGTGCGGTCGCTGCTGTCCTGCGGCCAGTTGAAGGTGCCGCCTTGTACGGCGTCCGCGCCGAGGACCTTCTGGTCGACGGCGGCCTTCACATCGAGCCTGCCGCCGCCGGCCTCCCGTACGTCGCCGGGGATGTCGGCGTCGGCGGAGGCGACGAGGGCCTGCTTGATCTGCCGCGCGGTCCAGTCGGGGTGGCGCTGCTTGACCAGGGCGGCGGCGCCCGCGACGTGCGGCGTCGCCATCGACGTACCGCTCATGGACTGGTACGCGTAGACGCCCCGGCCGCCCGCGGCTGCGGCCTTGATGGCGACGCCCGGCGCGGCGATCTCGGGCTTGAGGGTGTGCGTGCGCCGCACGGGGCTGCGGCTGGAGAAGTTCGCCGTCTCGTCGTCGCTGTCGACGGCGCCGACGGTGAGCACTTCGGGTACGCAGCCCGGCGAGGAGACCGTGTTGACGGCGGGTCCCGTGTTTCCGGCCGCGACGACGAAGAGGGTGTCCTTCGAGGACCGCGCGAGTTCCTGCGTGGCCTGCGACATGGGGTCGGAGCAGTCCAGCTCGCCCGGGTTGCCAAGGGACATGGACACCACGTCGGCCTTCTTCTCGACGGCCCACTGCATGCCGGCGATGATCCACGAAGTGGCGCCGGAGCCACCGTCGTCGAGGACCTTGCCGTTGAGCAGGGTGGCGCCGGGGGCGACGCCCTTCTCCTTGCCGCCGCTCGCCGCACCGGAGCCGCCGACCGTGGACGCGGTGTGGGTGCCGTGCCCCTGGTGGTCGTCGGCGTCGGCGGAGTCGGTGAAGTTCTTCGACTCGGCGACGCGGCCCTTGAGGTCGGGGTGTCCGGTGTCGGCGCCGGTGTCGAGGACGGCGACCTTGGTGCCCTTGCCGTCGTAGCCCGCGGCCCATGCCTCGTCGGCGCGCACCTGCTTCGTGGAGTCGGCGAGCAGCGATTTCACCTTGGCGTCGAGCCAGAGCTTCTTCAGGTCACCGGCCGCGCGGGAGCGGGGACTTGAGATGTCGGCCCAGAAGTCGGCGGCCTTCTTCTTGTCGGCCTTCAGCACGACGCCGTCGACGGGGTCGAGGACGAGGCCGCGCTTCGCGCCGCGCGGCGCGGCGGGCGCGCCGCGGGCGACGTCGACGGACGTGTCGTAGGTGGCGATGAGCGGCAGCGTCGCGCTGTGCCGGTCGTCGTAGCCCTGCCGGATCAGTCCGGTGACGTTGAAGAGTTCCTCGTCGACGCGGCCGTCGGCGAGCGCCTTGGCGGCGCTGTCCGGGTAGACGTACAGGTCCTTGCCGGACTGCCTGGTCTGCAGCAGCGGGGTGCTGCCGTCGGCGGTGGGCAGGGCAGCGGCCGTGGGGCGTCCTTCGGCGTCGGTGGTGACGACGACGCGGTCGCCTGTGACCAGCGTGACCGTGGTCGCGGAGCTCTTGGCGGCGGCAGCGGCGGCGGAGCTGCCGACGAGCGGCCGGCCGCCGTCCGGGACCTTCCCCTCCTGGGCCCCGGACGGGACGGCCGCGGTGACGCCCAGGACGACGGCGGTCGCCGTGCCCAGGGCCGCACGCGATATCGGGCGCATCGCTCTCCTCAAGTAGAAGCGCGGGTGAATACGGGCCAAAGGCCGCATTCCCAGCGGGTGTTGGTGCTGCGGTGGCGCCACATTGGCAGAGTGATGGCCGGTACAGGGAAGATGGGAGGCGGCGGGAATGTGCCGTGGCCGTTTCCCGCCACGAGGGGGTGTTGGAACGGTTCACTGGGGAGGGGATCGCCGCATGCTGCACGCGATAGGTCTGGACGAGGGGCACGAGGCGGCCTACCGGGCGCTCGTCGCGGTGGGCGCGGCCGACGTCCCCGACCTGGCACGACGGCTCACCCGCGGCGAGCCCGAGACCGAGCACGCGCTGCGCCGCCTGGAGCAGCACGGGCTCGCCGCCCAGTCGTCCGCGCGCGCCGGACGCTGGGTCGCGGCGCCGCCCGGGGTCGCGCTCGGCGCGCTGCTCACCCAGCGGCGGCACGAGCTGGACGAGGCGGAGCTGGCGGCGGCCCGGCTCGCCGCGGAGTTCCGGGCGCAGGCCACCGAGCCCGCCGCGCACGACCTGGTCGAGGTGGTGACCGGGGCGGCGGCCGCGGCCCAGCGGTTCCTGCAGATCCAGCTCGGCGCGACCGAGGAGGTGTGCGCCCTCGTCACCGGCAACCCGATCGCGGTGTCCGCCACGGAGAACGACGCGGAGGAACAGGCCGTCAGCCGGGGCGTCGGCTACCGCGTCGTCCTGGAGCGCGAGGTGCTCACGATGCCGGCCGGCCTGACCGAGCTGTCGGCGGCGATCGGCCGGGCCGAGCAGGTGCGGGTCGTGGACCGGGTGCCGACGAAGCTGGTGATCGCCGACGGGGCGCTCGCCATGGTGCCGCTGACCCGGCACGCCGCCGAGCCCGCCGCCCTGGTGGTGCACGCGAGCGGGCTGCTCGAAACGCTGAACGGGCTCTTCGAGGCGGTGTGGCGGCAGGCGCTGCCGCTGCGCCTCGGGGCGGCGGGCGCGGTGGAGGAGGTCGGCACGGAGGGGCCCGACGGCCTCGACCTGGAGATCCTCTCGCTGCTGCTCGCCGGTCTGACCGACGCGAGCGTGGCCAAGCAGCTGGACCTGGGGCTCAGGACGGTGCAGCGACGGGTGAAACGGCTGATGGAGCTGGCGGGCGTGACCACCAGGCTGCAGCTCGGGTGGCATGCGTACGAACGGGACTGGGTGGCTCGATGAGTCCTCATTGAGACTCTGTTGACCTGCGCTTTCGCCGCACCTGGGGGACCCTGTGCACATGGGAGCGTGGGAACTCCTCCTGGTCGGCGCCGTGATGGCGCTCGGCCTTTACGGGGTGCTGGTGCCGGGAGTGCCCGGTTCATGGCTCGTGTGGGCCGCGGTCGCCGTGTGGGCGCTGCGGGATCCGGACGGCCTGGCCTGGGGCATCCTCGTCGGCGCCACCGCCGTCCTGCTGGCCTCCCAGGTGCTGCGCTGGCAGCTGCCACCGCGCCGGTTCCGGCAGGCGGGGGCGACCCGCCGCCTGGAGCTCTGGGCGGGCGCGGGCGCGGTGATCGGGTTCTTCGTGGTGCCGGTGATCGGGGCGGTGCCGGGGTACATGGGCGGGATCTACGTATCGGAGCGGCTGCGGCTCGGGAGCCACGGGGACGCACGCACGTCGACACGCACGGCCATGCGGGCGGGCGGCTCGAACGTGCTGGTCGAGTTGTTCGCGTGCCTGCTGATCGTGGGGGCGTGGCTGGGCGCGGTCATCTGGGGATGAGCGGCGAGGCCCCGCGGAAAACCGCGGGACCGGGGGTGCGGATCACCGCACTTTGCCAAACGGTTACCCTCGTAGTGGCCATGAGCTGCGGTTCCTGGCTTGGACATCTCCGGTGCCGCGACGCCGGTACCGGGACGCCCCTGCCTGGAGACCTCGTATGCACCTCGTGACCTCGGCCGCCGCCGCGGAGCCGACCACCGGCATCGCGGGCTGGGCGGCCCATCTCGTCGATGTGCTCGGCGGCCCGGGAGCGGGCCTCGCGATCGCGCTGGAGAACCTCTTCCCGCCGCTGCCGAGCGAGGTCATCCTGCCGCTGACCGGCTTCGCCGCGGGCCAGGGCGCGATATCCCTCGCCTCGGCCCTGTTCTGGACGACGCTCGGCTCCGTCGTCGGGGCGGCGGTCCTCTACTGGATCGGCCGGGTCATCGGCCGTGACCGCATGTACGCGTTGTGGGGCCGGCTTCCGCTGGTGAAGGTCTCCGACCTGGAGAAGACGGAGGCGTGGTTCCAGCGGCACGGCACGAAGGCGGTGCTGCTGGGCCGGATGGTCCCGATCTTCCGCAGCCTGATCTCGATCCCGGCGGGCGTCGAGCGGATGCCGCTGCCGGTGTTCCTGTCGCTGACGGCGGTCGGCTCGCTGGTCTGGAACTCGGTGCTGATCCTCGCCGGCTACTGGCTGGGCGATCAGTGGGACCTGGTGGAGACGTACGTGGGCGTGATCTCCAAGGTGGTGCTCGCCGCGGCGGTCGTCGCACTGGTGGCGTACCTGGCGGTGCGGCTGCGCGGCCGGGGCCGCCACCGGGACCGGGACCGCCGGCCGAAGGTCCCCCGGTAGGCTCGTGGCCCTGCGCTATCTGGAGGCCTGACGCGTGGACGACGTACGGGAGTTGCCCGCTTCCGGGCCGGTCCGCCTGTGGCTCGCCACGACGGGCCCGGGGAGCCCCCCAACCGGGGACGCCGCCGACATCCTCGACGCCGAGGAGTCGCGCCGCGCCGCCGCCTTCCACTTCGAACGGCACCGGGTGCGCTACGTCTCCGCGCATCTCGCGCTCCGCGCCATCCTGGGCGAACGGCTCGGCCGGGCCCCCGGCGACGTACGGTTCACGCGCCTTCCCTGCCCCGGCTGCGGCGGCCCGCACGGCCGCCCGGCCCTCGCGGACGTCCCCGGCCCGCACTTCTCCCTCTCCCACAGCGGTGACCTGGCCCTGGTGGCGCTGGCACCCGCGCCGGTCGGCGCCGATGTGGAGGAGCTGCCCACACCCAAGGTCGCCGAGGAGCTCACGGCGGTGCTGCACCCGCGCGAGCGCGCCGAGCTGGCGGCGCTCGCGGGACCCCGGGAGCGCCGGCTCGGCGTGGCCCGCGCCTGGGTCCGCAAGGAGGCCTACCTGAAGGGCCTCGGCACGGGCCTGTCCCGCGGCACCGACCGCGACTACGTGGGCGTACGGGCCGACTCCCCCGGCGCACCGGACGGCTGGTCGCTGCACGACGTACCGATGCCCGAGGGGTACACGGCGGCGGTCGCGGTCGACCCGGGAGCCTAAGGCCGCTGCCGGAGCGAACCCTCCAGCGTCAGCAGCTCGATCTTGCGCTCCAGGCCGCCCGCGTACCCGGTCAGCGAGCCGTCCGCGCCGATCACCCGGTGGCAGGGCCGCACGATCAGCAGCGGGTTGGCGCCGACCGCGCCTCCGACGGCCCGGACCGCGGCGCGCGAGGCGCCGATGCGGGCGGCCACCTCGCCGTACGTGGTGGTGGCCCCGTACGGCACGTCGTCGAGCGCGTCCCAGACCCGCCGCCGGAACTCGGTGCCCTCGGGCTTCAACTCCAGCTCGAATTCCTTGAGTTCACCGGCGAAGTACGCGGCGAGCTGCCGCTCGGCCGCGGCGAACCGCGCGGGGTCGCGCACCCATCCGTCACCGACGACCCGGCCGCCCTTCTGCCCGGGGACGGACAGGGAGGTGAGCGCGCCGGAGGAGTCGGCGGTGAGCAGGAGTTCGCCGAGGGGGCCGGCGAGAGTCGTGTAGTAGGTCGTGCGGTCTTCGGTGTTCACAACTGTCCTTCTACGAGGAGGTGTTGACGCGCGTACGAGCGCCAGGGGCGCCACGCGTCATCGGTCACGGAGTCGTCGGGCACGCCCACGTCCGGGTCGCCCAGAGCACGCAGGCGGATCAGGGCGGCGGTGCGCGGGGGCATGCCGGGCAGCGCGCGCAGCACCGCTTCGGCGTCGTCCCGGTCGGCGCCCGGGTCGAGGCGGAGCGCGCCGGTGTGCAGCGCGCGGGCGAGCGCGCCGAGCGTGCCCGGTTCGTCGGCCAGGTCGTCAGGGGCGGGGAACAGCCGGTCGACGGTGCCACTGGGCGCGTCGAGCCGCTTGCCGTACCGCTCGACGAGCCGCGCGGCCTCCGCGACCCCGGCGACCTGGCGCAACGCCAGCTCGTCGGGGTCGGCGGCGCCGGGCGAGCGCAGGCCCGGCCGGGCCGCGACCAGGGGGGCGAGCCGCGGGTCGAGAGCGAGCCGCTCGTCGATCGCGTACGGATCGGCGTCGAGGTCGAAGAGGCGGCGCAGGCGGCCGACGGCGGTGGTCAGATCACGCAGATCGGTCAGCTGGAGGCGTGCGTCGAGCCAGCCGCCCCGGTGCTCGGCCTGCGCGCCGGGCTGGTCGTGCGTGGTCTCGTCGACGCGTACGACACCGGTGCCGTACGGAAGCCGCAGCGCGCGCCGGAAGCTGCGCGCGCCGGGTCGTCCGGTCAACTCCTCGACACCGTCAAGTAGTTGACTCTCCAGTAGATCGAAGACGGGACCCGCCTGATAGGCACCGCGATGGGCGAGGCGCAGCGGGATTCCGGCGGCCGGAGCCACGGCGCGGCGCTTGTCGGGCGCCTCTGCGCGCAGCTGCGTGGGGGTGCGGGCGTACACCTCGCGGATCGTGTCGTTGAACTGCCTGACGCTCGCGAACCCGGCCGCGAACGCGATCTCCGTGACCGGCAGCGGGGTCGTCTGGAGCAGGACACGCGCGGTGTGGGCGCGCTGGGCGCGGGCCAGTGCGACCGGGCCCGCGCCCAGCTCGGCGGTGAGCTGGCGCTGCACCTGGCGGGCGCTGTAACCGAGCCGGACGGCGAGCCCGCCGACGCCCTCGCGGTCGACGATCCCGTCGCCGATGAGCCGCATCGCGCGGCCCACGACGTCGGCGCGCACGTTCCAGTCGGCCGAGCCCGGCACCGCGTCGGGGCGGCAGCGGCGGCAGGCCCGGAAGCCCGAGCCCTGGGCCGCGGCGGCCGTGGCGTAGTACCGGACGTTGCGCCGCTTCGGGGTGACCGCGGGGCAGCTCGGCCGGCAGTAGATCCCGGTCGTCTCGACGGCGAAGAAGAACTCCCCGTCGAACCGCGCGTCGCGGCTGCGCACGGCTTCGTAGCGCGTGTCTTCATCGGTCATCACGCTTCAAGTGTGCCGCGCCCCACCCCACCCGGCTGGCGGAAATCGGACGCGGCACTACCTTCAAGCCCCCCGCGACGGGTGAGCAAATCAAGCCCCTGCGGCGATTGAGCAGCGGGGGCCGGGGCGGAGCCCCGAGGCCGCGACCCCGGGCAGGCCGAACGAGCTACCGGAGGCCACCCCGCTTGGCCTCCATCGCGGCCCGGCCCTCGGCCCCCCTCTGCTTCCACACCTTCCGCAGATCCGCCCGCAACCTCGCATCCGTCCGCGCCGCAAGCCGCTCGTTCTCCCGCAGCAGCTTGCGGTAACTGTCGAGACGCCGCTCGTGCAGCGAACCGTCCTCCAGCGCGGCCAGCACCGCACACCCGGGCTCGACCGTGTGCGCGCAGTCGTGGAACCGGCAGTCCTCCGCCAGCCGCGCGATCTCCGCGAAGACCTGCCCGACGCCTCCCTCGGCGTCGTACAGGCCGACCCCGCGCAGCCCCGGCGTGTCGATGAGCACGCCGCCGCCCGGCAGGGCGAACAGGTTGCGGGTGGTCGTGGTGTGGCGGCCCTTGCCGTCCATGTCACGGACGGCCTGTACGTCCATCACGTCCGCGCCCATCAGCGCGTTGGCCAGCGTCGACTTCCCGGCCCCCGACTGGCCGAGCAGCACGGACGTACCGTCGGCGACGACCGCCCGCAGCACCTCCGTACCGGCCCCGTCGAGCGCGCTGACGGGCAGCACCTGCACGCCGGGCGCGGTCGTCTCGACGTCGGAGACGAGATACGACAGGCCGACCGGGTCCGGCACGAGGTCGGCCTTGGTGAGGACGACCAAAGGCTGGGCGCCTGACTCCCAGGCCAGGGCGAGGAACCGCTCGATCCGCCCGAGGTCGAGCTCGGCCGCGAGGGAGACCGCGATGATCGCGTGGTCCACGTTCGCGGCGAGGATCTGCCCCTCGGACCGCTTGGAGGACGTGGAGCGCACGAAGGCGGTCCGGCGCGGCAGATACGCCTGCACGTAGCGGGGGTCGGCGCCGGCCGGGTCGACGGCGGCCCAGTCGCCGGTGCAGATGACCTTCATGGGGTCGCGGGGCACGACGTACTCGGTGTCGGCGTGCACGACCCCTTCCGGCGTGACGAGGTCGCAGCGCCCGCGGTCGACGCGCAGCACCCGGCCGGGCACGAGGCCGCGCTCGGCATAGGAGGCGAACGCGTCCGCCCAGTCGGCGTCCCAGCCGTACGCGTCGAGAGCGGCGGTGGAACCAGAAGAGGTGGAACCAGAAGAAGAGGAAGACAAGGGGTGACCCTTCAGAGGGTGGCCCCGGCACAGGAAACGCGAAGACCGCGAAGAAAAGGGTGAGGTCAGCCGGTGGCCACAGAGGTGGACTTGATGAACTTCCGGATGTGGGCAGCGCCCATCTCAACGACAGCCATCGGTCGACACCTCCTCGATCACGCACTCGGCGCACACGCGGTGCACGCTCCACGGCGGCCGTGGCCGCCCCAACACCGACGACGATAACCACAGCACCCATGCACCCGCCACTGGTTTTTCACGGGGGCAACCCCGGTGTCGGTGGACGCCGCACGCATCGAACACCCACCATGACACGGTGTCACTTCCCCACCAGCCCCAGCAGCCCGAAGAGCCCGAGCAGTTCCCACAGACGCCCTTGCCGCGGCACATGGTCGTGTGCGGCGACGACGCGTTGGCCGAGCGGCTCGGCACCGAACTGCGCGAGCTGTACCGCGCCCAGGTCACCATCGTCGTACCGTCGACGCGCACCGCGGGCGAACCCGCGCAGGGCGGCGGCCGGATGCGGGCCGCCGCGCTGCTGAGCCGGGTGCAGGCCGCGATGGGCCGGCTCTCGCCGGCCGATGACGACTCGCTCGCCGGTCAGGCGCCGCGCGTCATGGAGGCCGCGGTGCTCAGCGAGGACACGTTGACGGAGGCGGGAGTGGCGCGGGCGGACGCGCTGGCCCTGGTGCACGACGACGACGAGACCAATATCCGCGCCGCGCTGGCGGCCCGCCGCCTCAATCCCCGCCTGCGCCTCGTCATCCGGCTCTTCGACCGCAAGCTCGGCCAGCACCTGGCGCAGCTCCTCGACCAGGCGGCCGCGCTCGCTCAGCCGGACCTCGCCGCGGAGTCCCTCGACACGTCCACCACCATCCTGTCCGACGCGGACACGGCCGCGCCGGCGCTCGCCGCGACCGCCGTGGCGGGCACCGGCAAGGTCGTGCAGGCCGACGGGCTGCTGCTGCGCGCGATCGAGCGCGCCCCGCTCGGCCGGGGCCGCGCCCCCGTCGCCCCGGGTCTGTGCACGCTCGCGATCCTCTCCTCGTCGAACAACGACCCTTCGGACACGGAGGGGTCGGACACCTCGGGCCAGGAGGAGCCGCTGCTGCTGCCGGACGACGGGGAGATCGCCGCGGCGGTCGGGCGCGGCAGCGTCGTCCTCGACACCGTGACGCCGTCGGAATCCGCACTGCCCCCGCGGCGCCTCGCCGCGCGGGCGCTGCCGCTCGGCTCGCTGTTCTCGCGCCGGGTGCGCTGGTCCCTGGCCGTGCTCGTGGTCTGCGTGCTCGGTCTCGCGCTCGCCACGTGGGCGACGACCGAGTCGAACCCGTGGCGGGCCGGGTATCTCACCATGCTCGACCTGTTCGCCATCGACGACCCGGCGATCGGCGAGCCCGCGGCCCGGCAGATCATCCAACTCCTCACCGGGTTCGCCGGGTTGCTGCTGCTGCCCGTGCTCATGGCCGCGGTCCTGGAGGCGATGGGCACCTTCCGTACGGCCTCCGCGCTGCGCCGCCCGCCGCGCGGCCTGTCCGGGCACATCGTCCTTCTCGGCCTCGGCAAGATCGGCACCCGCGTCCTGGCCCGGCTGCACGAACTCGGCGTCCCCGTCGTGTGCGTGGAGGAGAATCCGGAGGCCCGCGGCATCCCGCTCGCCCGCCGGCTGCGCGTGCCGACGGTCATCGGCGACGTACGCGACGAGGGTGTCCTGGAGGCCGCCAAGGTGTCCAGGTCGCACGCCCTGCTCGCCCTCACCAGCCTCGACACCACCAACCTGGAGGCCGCGCTCTACGCCCGCTCGGTCAAGCCGGACCTGCAAGTGAGCCTGCGCCTGTACGACGACGCCTTCGCCACCGCCGTCTACCGCACGCTGCGCGCCGCCCATCCGCGCGCCCTCACCCGCAGCCGCAGCGTCACGACCCTCGCGGCGCCCGCCTTCGCGGGGGCGATGATGGGCCGCCAGGTCCTCGGCGCGATCCCGGTCGAGCGCCGTGTGCTGCTGTTCGCCGCGCTGGACGTGGCGGGCCACCCGAACCTGGAGGGGCGTACGGTCGCCGCGTCGTTCCGGGCCGGTGCCTGGCGGGTGGTCGCCGTCGACTCCACCGCGCCCGGCCTGCGGCGGACCGACCCCGGGACGGCTCCGGAGGAGGACGAGTCGGACCCGGCGCCCGGGCCGGTCTGGGAGATGGACCCCGGCTACGTGCTGCGGTCCACCGACCGCGTCGTCCTCGCCGCCACCCGCCGGGGCCTCGCCGAACTCCTGGACTCGCAGTCCCCGCAGACCGTGTATGCGTCGCGTCAGTGAGCCGGGACGCCGGGCTCGCTCGCGCTGTACCCTCGCCCTAGTATCCGTTTCGTCTGATTCATCTGTTTTGTTCAGATAAAGCAACCTAGGGAAGGTGCTCGCCCGTGGCCAGTGGTCTCAACGCCGACACCGTCGGTCCTGTGGACGTCGCCGTGCTCGCCTTCGACGGCAACCGCTTCAGCGGCGATGTCGCGCCCGCGTTGCGTGACCTCCAGAAGGACGGGACCGTACGGATCCTCGACCTGTGCTTCATCCGGAAGGCGGCCGACGGGTCCGTCGATGTCGTCGAGCTCGGCGACCCCGAGGTCACCGAGCTGTTCCAGGAGGTGGCCGACGTACGGTTCGACCTGCTCAGCGACGAGGACCTGAAGACGGTCTCCGACAACCTTCCGGCCTCGTCCTCCGCGCTCGTCCTGGCCTGGGAGAACACCTGGGCCGCCCGCCTCGGCACGGCCGTGCGCAACTCGAACGGGCAGGTGCTGATGCTGGAGCGGATCCCGAGAGAGAGCGTCGACGAGGCCATCGAGGCCCTCGCCACGGCCTGACGGCACACCTACGTAAACGAACGAACGCAAGAGAACGAAGAGGACGGTCAGCATGCCGCAACGATTCGGACGGCCCGGACTCCTTGGCACCCTCGCCCGCACGGCGGTCATCTCCGGCACCCACACGGCGGTCTCCCGTGGGGTCAACCGGCGGATGTCCGAACGTGACTTGCGGCGTCAGATGGATGCCGAGGCGGCGTATCAGGCGCCGGCGGCTCCGCCGGTTCCGGCGGCGTCCGGTGGGACGGACCGGGTGTCGCAGCTTCAGGCGCTTGCGGAGTTGAAGGCGCAAGGGTTGCTCACGGATGAGGAGTTCGCGGCGGAGAAGGCGCGCGTTCTCAACGGGTGAGCGCATCCACCTGTACGAACCGGCCGGCCCACCGCCCCACACGGTGAGCCGGCCGGAGTTTCTGTTGCGGCCGACCGTCCGCCGGCCTCGGGGCTCCGCCCCGGACCCCGCTGCTCAAACGCCGCAGGGGCTTGAAATGCCCGCCGCAGGGGCTTGAAAGGGTCAGCCGCGCAGCGCCGACGCGAAGATGGCCGGGAGCTTCGCCATCGACGGGGACGTCGTGTAGTCCGTGAGGCGCTTGATCGTCGTCAGGCCCGTGCGGTTCGTGACGTAGAACGGCGGGCGCGGGGAGAGCGAGGGCGAGCCGGTGAACAGGCCGCGCGGGGACGGGGCGAACGGGGCGCGCACCACCGTCTTCTCGATGTCCTCCAGCATGAACGCGTTGTGCACGAAGCCGATGCCGCTGCCGATGTCCTCGCGGGTGTTGCCGGGGAAGGCGCCCCACGGCGTGTAGCCGAGCAGGAAGCCGAAGGCCGACCAGACGTTGACGCCCAGCGTGCCGTAGCGCAGCGCGGCGATCGCGTCGGCGACCGCGCCGGAGTGGGTGCGCTCCGTCTTCGGGTGGACGAGCAGCGTCGCGCCGAGGGTGCCGGGGAGCTTGTCGTTGGCGAACTCCGTGGCGGCGGCGAGGAAGTGCGGCACGTCGGCACCGGGGAGGCGGACGACGCCGAGGGCGCTGGCGAACACCTCGTCGGTGATCAGGACGTCGTCCATGCCGTCGATCTCGGGGACGAGGACGCGGCAGGAGTTGTCGATGCCGAGCTTCTCGGCCTGCGGGTGGGCGTCCGTGACCTTGGCGACGCGGTCGGCCGCGCCCGGGTAGTAGTCGGGGCGGGCCGGCAGCTCGCGCAGGACCTTGCGGATCTCCGTGAGGAGCTTCTCCGTGCCGTCCCACTCGCGGGGTACGACGAGGACCTGCGTGGCGATGCAGTTGTGGCCCGAGTTGTTGAGCTTGCTGGTGACGATGTGCTCGGCCTGGAAGCGGAAGTCGGCGTCGCTCCACGGGCCCGGCGTCACGATGCAGGGGCTGACGCCGCCCAGCTCACTGGTGAACGGCTTGTCGTTGAGCGGCTCGGCTGCCGCACGGCGCTGTTCGGCCTGCTCGTCGGTGCCCCACACGATCGCGTCGTGGGTGCGCTCGCTGCCGGTGACGTGGATGGTGTCGATGTCGTCGTGCCCCGTGAGGTACGCGCCCTCGGCGGCGCCGCCGTCGACGAAGCGGACCCAGCCGCGCTCCACGTACTCGGCGAAGACCTTCTCGAAGTGCGGGCGCAGATAGGCGTTGACGGGGTTCATCTTGGCGATGACGACCTCGCCCTCCGCGTACAGCTTCTGGAGGATGTCGAGCGGGGTGATCGACGCGACGTTGCCCGCGCCGAGCACCAAGGAGACGGCCGGCTCGGCCGGGCGGCCCCGGTACTCCCCCGCCGCACGGGAAAGGACCTGCTCACGGGTGGTGCCGGGCAGCGTCCACACCTGCGCGGTGAAGCCGTTGAGCAGCAGCCGGTCGGAGGTGAGGGTGGGGAAGACGTCGACGACGGTGCGACCTTCGTGGCTGCGCACGGACTTGGGGTCGACCGGTTCCTGTCCGGCGGCGAGGCGGCGCAGGACGTGCAGGTACGCGGTGATCGTCTGGGCGAGGGCCCACGGCGCGGTGATCCAGTCCTCGGCGGCCCACTCCGAGGTCTCGGCGTAGCCCTTGGCGGTGGCCGCGTCGGCGACCATCGCGGCGGCGCCCTCGGAGATCCGCGGGAGCGTGCGCTCCAGGAGCGCGATGCGCTCGTCCAGCGGGGTCGCGGTCCAGGTCGGTGCGTGCTCGCGCAGGTCGCGGACGGCCTGGTCCAGCGGTGAGGTGTCGAGTGCTGCTGCGGCGCTCACGGTCAACTCCTTGGAAAACGCGGGGGGAATGGAGGGGGGTCGTGCCGTCGATCATGTCATCCGGGGGTAACCCCCGGTAAGGGCAGGCTGCGTGACGGATGCTCAGCGGGTCAACCGGTCAGCCGGGCCCGGTCGCGCTCCGGGTCGATCAGGGCGAAGGCGAGCACGGCGCCGATCGCGACGAGGACTCCGGTCACGAGCACGGCGTGCTGGTACCCCGCGTCGCCCTGCGCGTCGACGAGAGCGCCGACGACGGCGGGCGCGAGCAGCCCGGACACCGTGACGAGGGCGTTCATCAGGCCGAGGGAGCCGCCGCTGCGGGAGGCCGGGGCGAGTTCGGCGACGGTGGTCGCGGCCACGGTGGCGTACGAGCCGCTGAAGCCGAAGCCGAGGGCGACGAGCACGGTCTGCGCGGGCACCGAGTCGACGAACGGCGTCAGGAGACAGCAGACGGCGCCGATCGCGAGCATGAATCCGCCGACCCAGCCGCGGGCCTTCCTGCTGACGACGCCGCGCCGCATGAGACGGCCGGTGAGCGCGGCCTGCCCGAGCAGCACGACGGCGCCGACGGCCCAGGGCAGGACGACGAGCTTGCCCGCGGTGGACGCCGAGTAGTCCAGCGCGTTGCGCAGGTACGACGGCATCCACACCAGCATCAGCGCCACGGACCAGTAGCTCATGAAGTACGCGAGGGTGGTGCCGATCCACGTACGGCTGGCGAAGATCTTCCGGTACGGGACCGTGGGCGCGGGCCCTTCGGCGGCCTTCGTGGTCGCCGTGGCGCGGGCCCGCGGGCTGTCCGCGCCGAACACCGACCACAGCACGGCCCACACCACGCCGATCGCGGCGAGCACCCACAGGGCCGAGCGCCAGCCGTGGTTCTGGATCACCCAGGACAGGCTCGGCGCGGAGATGATCACGCCGAGCGTGATGCCGATGGTGATCAGCGCGCCGGGCAGGTTCCGCTTGTCGTTGGGGAACCACGACAGCGTGGCCTGCTGGGCGACGGGGAACGCCGGGCCCTCCGCGGCGCCCAGGAAGATCCGCGAGCCGATCAGGACGGCCAGTCCCCCGCCGATGGCCGCGGGCACCTGCGCCACGGACCAGAGCACGGCCATCACCAGGAGCAGCAGCTTGGGCGAGACCCGGTCCGCGGCCATCCCCACGACGATCGCGGCGACGGAGAAGAGCAGGAAGAACGCGCTGTTGGCGAGCCCGAACTGGGTGGCGCTCAGGTGCAGGTCGGCGCGGATCTCGTCGGCGGCGAGGCCGAGGACGGACTTGTCCGCGAAGTTGATCATCATGAAGACCACGAGCAGCGCGGTCACCGTCCATGCGCGGGCACTGCTGCCACGGGTGACCTCGACGCTCCCAGCGGGCTGCTGGGGCAGGGTCGGTGCCGCGGTCATGGGGCCTCCAGGAGGAAAGGGCAGGGGTGGGTGAGGGGCCGGCCCGCACCACAGCCGGCGGGCGGTGCGGGCCGGAACCGGCTCAGGAGAGCGGCACTCCGGCGATGGCGATGCGCTCCATGACGCGCTTGGCCGGGAAGTAGTCGTTGACCGCGTAGTGCTGGACGGCGATGTTGTCCCAGATCGCGATCGAGTCCGGCTCCCAGCGGAAGCGGATCTGGAACTCGGGGATGCGCGCCTGGAGCACGAGGATGTCGAGGAGCTCGCGGTTCTCCTCCTCGGACAGGCCCTTGATGTACCGGGTGAACGGCTCGTTCACGTACAGGGTCCTGCGGCCGCTGCGCGGGTGGCGCACGACGACGGGGTGCTCGACCTGCGGCCAGTCGGCACGGAAGGCGGCCTTCTGCTCGTCGTTCATGAGCGCGCCCCAGCTGGCCTCCCAGTCGTGGACCGCGACGAGGTTCTCGATCCGCTCCTTGAGGTCGTCGGGGAGGTTGTCGTACGCGGCGCCCATGTCGCACCACATCGTGTCGCCGCCCGCGGCGGGCACCTCGACGGCGCGCAGCACGGCGCCGAGCGAGGGGTTGACCATGAACGAGTGGTCGCTGTGCCAGATGTTCTTGTTGCCGGCCGCCTTGGCGTCCTTGGCGAGCCGGGAGATGCCGACGGTGTCGGTCTTCCCGAAGAACGGGTTGGGCTCCGGCGGGCCCCAGAGGCCCGAAAGCGCCATGTGGTTCTCGGAGTTGAAGCCGGTCTGCCCCCGGAAGAAGATCACCTTCCACTCCAGGAGCGCCGCGCGCAGCTCGTCGGCGAGCTCCTCGGTGATCGGCTTCGTCAGATCGACGCCGCTGAGCACGGCCCCGAAGTGCGGGGTGAGCGGTTCGACCTCGAACAGCTTGTAGGCCACCTGCTCCGCGCCGGGCGCGAGCCGGTCGAGGACGCGGCGCCCGTAGCGCATCAGGGGCTTGTCCAGTACGGGCTTGGGGTTCTCGACGGGGGCCGTCGCGACGTCGTGCATGGGGGGTCCTCCCAACAGCGAACGCTTATTACGTAACCGGCAGTATCGATATTGAATCGCGCCGGGGCAAGGGGTCTGGGGCGATGGATTTCAGGAATGTTCCGCGGGGCGCACGAGACGCCCACAGGCAGCACAAAAGCCGCACCCGGCGACAACTGGCCCGGCACGTACGAGAAATGACTGGTGGTCAGCGGATGCTGACGCCGTTCCTCACGGCCGGACGTCGACCGCCCTGCCGATCAGGTCCACCACGGAATCGACCAGCCCCTTCTCCGGCGCCCGCTGCTCGGCGACCAGCCGGAAGACGAGCGACGACGCGATGAGGGTCGTGACATCGGCGATCGGGACGTCGGGCCGCACGTCGCCGCGGGCGATACCGCGCTCCAGCACATGCCGCGTCTCGCTCGTCACCCGCGTCACGTACGCCCGGAAGGCCTCACGCCCCGCACCCGCCTCCGCCGCCGCGCTGATCACACCGGCGAGCAGGCGGCCGACGCCGGGCTGCCGGTAGGCACGCACACGCTCCATGAGGACCGCGCGCAGTTCGGCCCTGAAGTCCCCCATGTCGGGCACCGTCAGCGTCCCGACATGGGACTCGGCGGCGGCGATGATCAGGTCCTGCTTGGTGGGCCAGCGCCGGTACATGGCCGGCTTGCTCACCCCTGCGCGCGTCGCGACGGCGTCCATGGTCAGCGCGCCCATGCCCTGCTCCGCCACCAGCTCGACGACGGCTTCCAGCACGGCCCTGGTGACATGCTCCTGACGCGGCCGACCCGGCCCCCTGCGCGCTTGCTGTACCTGCTCATCGGCCATGCCGAGACCCTACAGCCGCGCAGCTCAGGCCAGTTCGGCCCGCAGCACATGCTTGGTGATCTTTCCCGAGGGCGTACGCGGAAGGGTGTCGCGCAGGATCAGCTCGCGCGGCACCTTGTAGCGGGCGATCCGCTCCTCGAGCCACGCCCGCATCCCGGCCTGGTCGAGCCCGGCGCCCTCACGCGGCACGACGAAGGCCACCACGGTCTCGCCCCACTGCGGGTGCGGGCGGCCGACGACGGCGACGTCGAGCACGTCCGGGTGGCCCCGCAGCGCGCCCTCGACCTCCTGCGACGCGACGTTCTCGCCGCCGGTGATGATCACGTCCTTCATCCGGTCGACGAGCGTGACATAACCGTCCTCGTCGATCCGGCCCAGGTCACCGCTGCGGTACCAGTCGCCGGCGAACACCTCGGCGGTGGCCGCCTCGTCGTCCAGGTAACCGAGCATCCGGGTGTCCGTACGCAGCCAGATCTCGCCGCTCTCACCGGCCTCGACGTCGCTCCCGTCGGGGCGTACGACGCGCAGGTCCACGCCCGGCATGCCGCCGCGCCCGATCGCGCCCGCCTTGTCCGCGTGCTCGGCCGGGAGGAGCGAGGCGCCCGCGGGCCCGGTCTCGCTCATCCCGTACACCTGCTGGAAGTTCTCGGTGCCGTACGCCTTCATGAGGCGGCGCACGGTGTCCGCGTCGAGCGGGCCCGCGCCGTAGAGCCAGGCGCGGACGGACGACACGTCGTAGTCCGCGTAGTCCGGGACCGCCTGGAGCGGGGCGATGAGCGCGATGGGCGCACCGAACAGCGCGGTGATCCGCTCACGCCGAATGGTCTCCAGCATGCCGCGGGGCTCGTACTCGCGCTGCAACACCACCGTGCCGCCCGCGAACAGGGTGCCGAGGGTCATGTTGTTGAGCGGCGCCGCGTGCCAGATCGGCATGCAGATCAGGAAGCGCTCGTCGCCTCGCAGCGACATCGTCGCCGCGGAGTACGCGGCGGTCAGGGCGGCGGTGCGGTGCGAGTGGACGCAGCCCTTGGGTGTGCCCGATGTGCCCGACGTATAGAGGATCTCCGCCACGTCGCTGTCCGGGCGCTCCTCACCCGCCCACGGTTCGGCGGCGGCGACGAGCGCCTCGAAGGCGTCGGCCGGTAGCTCGTCCGCCGGGGTGTCCGGGTGGCTGATCAGCCAGCGCACGCCCGGGTCGGCGGCGGTCGCGCGGTCGCCGATCTCCGCGTCGACGAGGGCGACGCGCGCCCCGCAGTGCTTCAGCTGGCGCGCCACTTCAGCCGTCTGCAGCTTGTGGTTGACGGGCACGAGGGTCGCGCCCAGAGACCAGGCACCGAAGGCCGCGAAAAGGAAGGCCGGGGTGTTGTGCGTCATCACGGCAAGCCGGTCGCCGGGCCCCAGACCGGCCCCGCGCAGCACGGCGGCGGCGCGCCGCGCGTCGTCACCCAACTCCCGGTAGTTCCACCGCTGTTCGCGATAGACGACGGCTTCCTTGGTGCTGCCCGAGCGAACAGCGCTGTCCAGCAGGGCACTGAGGTGCATCACGTTCTCCTGACGGCCTCGCCGGTGCGGAACCGGCCATGGCGGGAAACTCTGAATGATGGTTCACTGCTTGCATGGCCTACCGCAAGACCCCCGCCGAAATTCGTCGCCTCGAAGCGGCCCGCGAACACCTGGTCGCGTGCGCCACCTCCGTCGTCGCCGAGGTGGGCTGGGCGCAGGCCTCCGTGACGGCGGTCGCCGACGCCGCCGGGATCGCGGCAGGCTCGGTCTACCAGCACTTTCCGTCGAAGGGGGCGCTCGCGGTCGAGGTCTTCCGGCGGGCCGCGGCGCGGGAGGTGACCGTGATCGGCGAGGTGCTTCAGGCCGACGGCGACCCGGTCGTCCGGCTCCGGCGCGGAGTGGAGGTCTTCGCCCGGCGCGCCCTGGAGAACCGCGGCCTCGCCCACGCCCTGCTCGTCGCCCCCGCCGACCCCAAGGTCGGCGCCGAGCGCATCGACTACCGGCGCCGCTACCACACCCTGTTCGCCGAGGTCGTGCACGAGGGCATGGCGGCGGGCCTGCTGCCGAAGCAGAACGGCGAGATCACCGCCGCCGCGCTCACCGGCGCGATCGGCGAGGTGCTCGCCGACCCGCTCGCCACCCACGACGAGGCCGCGGGCGGCGAACTGATCGCCGACCTCACCGCCATGGCGCTGCGCTGCGCGGGCGCACCGACCGCATGACACATTACGGAGGCAGCATGCACTCGAACCCATCGGCGACGCACGAAGTGACCAACCAGGCACCGCCGTTGACCGGCCACGACGCCGCCGACGACCCGGTCCTCCTGGAGGGCATACGTCGCGAGGGCGCGGCCTGGCACATCGACGAACTGCACCGCTTCGGCCGCTACGTGGGCAGCGAGGAGGCCCGCCTCTGGGCCGACCAGGCCAACCGGCACGAGCCCGAGCTGCGCACGCACGACCGCTACGGCAACCGCGTCGACGAGGTCGACTTCCACCCCTCGTACCACTCGCTGATGCGCGCGACGGTGGCGGCGGGCGCGGCGGGCTCCGCGTGGGCGGACGAACGCCCTGGCGCGCACGTGGCCCGCGCGGGCACCTTCATGCTCGCCACGATGCTGGAGCAGGGCCACATGTGCCCGGTCTCCATGACGTACGCCGTCGTCCCCGCGCTGCGCCGCGCGCCCGAACTCGCCAAGGTCTACGAGCCGTTGCTGACGAGCACCGTCTACGAAGCCGGGCTCCGCACCCCCGCCGACAAGCCCGGTCTGCTCGCCGGGATGGGCATGACGGAGAAGCAGGGCGGCACGGACGTGCGCGCGAACACGACGGCCGCGGTCGAGCGGCCGGACGGCACGTGGCGCCTTCGCGGCCACAAGTGGTTCACGTCGGCGCCGATGAACGACGTGTTCCTGGTCCTGGCGCAGGCGCCCGGCGGGCTCTCCTGCTTCCTGGTCCCCCGCGTCCTGCCCGACGGCTCCCGCAACACGTTCCGCATCCAGCGCCTCAAGGACAAGCTCGGCAACCGGTCGAACGCGTCCAGCGAGCCGGAGTTCGACGACACGGTGGCCTGGCTCGTCGGGGACGAGGGCAAGGGGGTGCGCACCATCATCGACATGGTGACGATGACACGCCTCGACTGCGTCCTCGGCTCCGCGGCACACGTACGCGAGTCACTGGCGCAGGCGGCCCACCACAGCCGCCACCGCTCGGTGTTCGGCGCGAAGCTGATCGACCAGCCGCTGATGCGGAACGTCCTCGCGGACCTGGCCCTGGAGTCGGAGGCCGCGACGACGCTCGGGCTGCGTCTCGCGGGTGCGGCGGATCGCGCCCAGCGCGGGGACGCGGGTGAGCGGGCCTTCCTCCGCCTCGCCACGGCCGTGGGCAAGTACTGGGTGTGCAAGCGGCAGCCGGTGGCGGTCGCGGAGGCCCTGGAATGCCTGGGTGGCAACGGTTATGACGAGGCGTCAGGCATGCCGCGCCTGTACCGGGAGGCGCCGCTCAACGGGATCTGGGAGGGCTCGGGCAACGTCAACGCCCTCGACATGCTGCGAGCGCTGACCCGCGAGCCGGAATCCCTGGAGGCATTCCGTTCGGAGATCGAGGCGGCGTCCGGAGCGGATGTCCGCCTGGACACGGCGTGGCGCGAACTCCAGGCCGAACTGGCCTCGCCCGAGAACGCGCAGCTCCGCGCCCGCCGCCTCATCGAGCGGGCGGCCCTCGTCCTCCAGGCCTCCCTCCTGGTCCGCCACGCGCCGCCGGCGGTCGCCGACACGTTCTGCGCGACCCGCCTGGCCGGCGACCACGGCCTCGCCTTCGGCACGCTCCCGCCGTCGACGGACTTCGGGGCGATTCTGGACCGGTTGCCGGCGTAGCCCCTTCCGGGGGGGCCGGGGCGGGGGCCTCCGGCGTGCCGCGGTGGGCTGGGCATGCGGTGACCGCCACCCACGGGGGCCTCCGGCGCGGTGCGGTGGCTTGGGCTTGCCGTGACCACCACCCACCGGGATCTCCGGCACGGCAGCGTGCTCCCCTGGCATGCCGTGACCACCACCAGGTGCTTCCAACACGGCACCGTGCCCCAGCCCCGCGAACCCGCCGTCTACCGGGGACAGTCGACGTCCGCCCCGCACAGGCCAACTCCCGCCCCGGGGCACCCCCTCCCCGCCCATGTCCCACCCACCCGCCCCCTCCGGGGGCGTCGGCCCGACGGGGTACCGGAACGCCGCTTCGGGTGATCCGCCACCAGTTCGGCCGCCCGTTGCGACCAACCGACCGCCTTGAGCAACCCGCCACCAAGACAGCCCCACCCGTTGCGACCAACCACCACCGCCTTGGACAAGCTGCCGCCGGGACAGCCACCACCCCGGCCAACCCGCCGCCAGGACAACCCCACCCGTTGCAGCCAACCACCACCGCCTTCGGCAAACTGCCGCCTGGGGCGGCAGCGTGGGCAAGGCGGCGCCCCGGTGCCGCGCCATGAACACAACGGGGACCGCCCCCGGCGCAGCGACCGGGGCCCGGGAGGCCGAAGCCCCCGGAGGGGGCGGGCGGCGGGAGACGAGCGTCACCCGGTAGACACCCCGTACCGCCGCAAAGACACCGGTGCCGTACCAATCACGTGACGCGCCGCTCCCGGCGAGCCCCAGCCCACAACGCCGCACACCACGAACGACCGCCCCACCCCCGGCACACGCACCCCGCGCCCCGCGTCGGACCCCACCCCCGACACACCAACCCGGCCCCGGGAGGCCGAAGCCCCCGGAGGGGGCGGGTGGGAGGGAGGTGACCGGGCGTCGGCGCAGCCGGAGAAGCGCCGGTGCCGCGCACCAGCACCACAGCCTCAACCACGACACAGAACCGCCCCCCCGGCCCCGCGCACCAGCACCACAACCCCACCCACCACACCGCCCCAAAACCCCGGCCCCCCGACAACCTCAAACCCTCACCCCACCCCCTTCACCTCACACGTCACCCCTCCCGCCGCACACCAATGCGTACGCCCGCCCACCAGGTGAAGCTCCAGGTCCGCGTCGGACATACCGTTCCGGTCGAGCGCGGCACGCAACCCCGTGGGGGCCGGCTGCGGCGGCAGGCCGAGGACGCCGATCACCACCACCCCTTGGCGCGCCTCCACGGACGCGATCTGCCACTTCCCCGTCTCCGCCCACTCCTCCGCGACCGGCCGCGCGTCCGCCGCGAGGTTACGGTCCCGCCACACCGACACCGTTCCCGTGGTCAGCGGCACCGCGATCAGCACCAGGACCCCGACCACCGCCACCAACGTACGACCGTGGAACTCCCCCACGTACCGCTCGGACTCCTGGGCCGCGCCCCGGATCCCGTACACGAGGAACACCACCGTCCCGGTCGCCACGATCGCGGCGACGTTCGTGGCGAACAGCAGCCCCGACTCGAACGCGTCGTGGAACCGGCCCACCGTGATCAGCAGCCCCACGACGGCCAGCGGCGGCACCAGCGAGATGGCGATGGCGACGCCCGGCAGCGTGTCGGAGATGTCGGCGCGGACCAGCGCGAACGCGCCCACCGTGCCCGTGGCGAGCGCCGCCAGCAGGTCGATGAGGCGTGGGCTGATCCTCGACGACACCTGCGAGTTCGACGCGAAGTCGTCGGGCGGCGCCGCGATCCACCCCAGCAGCATCCCGATCGCCACCACCGCGAGCGCCCCGCCGAGCACGAGCAGCACGCACCGTACGACCTGTGAGCGGTCCGCGAGGACCAGCGCGAGCGCGCTGCCGAGGATCGGCGTCATCAGCGGGGCGACGATCATCGCGCCGATGACCGTGGCCGTCGAGTCGCCCACCACACCGGCGGCCGCGATCACCGCCGCCAGCACGAGCAGGCCCCAGAACCGGGTCGAGCCGGGACTCTTCCACGAGCGCTCGATGAACAGGGTGTCCGTCATGCGCCGGACCGTGGCCGCGTCGACCTTCCCCATCGTCTTCGTCATCACCGTTCCCGCCTCAGACGGTGGCCGGCGTGGGCGGGTCGGGCGGGGTGCTCTCCGCCCCCAGGAACTCCACCACCGCCAGCAGGAACAGCAGACACAGGACGATTCCGACGACCACCCAACCGGTCGGGTACGACCACAGCAGGTAGACGAGGAGCGCGCCCGCGATCAGGATCCAGACGATCCACGTCCGGTACCTCCGCACGAACGGGCCCACGGGCCCCGTACGGAACCCGGCCCGGTCCGCGGTGAGCCGCGCCGCGTCGATGCCGGAGATCCACAGTCCGCGCACCAGGCCCGCCCGCCTGCCGCGCCCGGTGAGCCACGCGCCGAGCGCGACGACGACGCCGAGCGCGACCACCATCCGGACCATGGTGAACATGGAGTGCGTCATGGTGTCGTAGACCGCGGCGGCCGCGTCCTGCGAGACGCCTGCGGGCAGCCGGTCGAGGTAGATCACGCGGAAGACGCGAAGCCCGATGCCGAGGAGACCGCAGCTCACGGCGACCGCGAGCGCGGTGGCCACGAGCGACCTCCGGCGCCGTACGGAGAGCAGCACGCCCGCGGCGACGAGGACGAGGGCGAGGACCGGCAGCCAGTTGCCCATCACCTGAAGCAGCCGCAGATACGTCTTGACCTTGCCGATGTTGTCGTTCGTGACGAGCGTGAAGTCGGTGTGGACCTCGGGGATCCGTTCGGCGACGGTGAGGCCCGAGTCGACGAGCCGCTGCTTGACCTGATCGACGAGCGGCCCGATGTCGAGGGTGACGGTGTCGCCCTCGACTTTGACCGAACCGTCGCCGCTGCCGGTCAGCGCCTTCTTCAGGGAGCTGTGGGCCTTGCGGTTGGTCTGCTCCCAGATGTTCTCGAAGGCGTCGGAGGAGACGACCCCCTGCGCCTTGTCGTGGACGAAGCTGCGGACCGCGCCCTCCAGGGAGTCACCCAGCTTGCCCAGGGACTTCTCGACGAGCGGCCGGTCGTCGGTGGGCACTTCGGACAGCAGGGACTTCAGGTCGATCCGGCTCATGATCTCGTTCGTGGCCCGGGTCGCGACGGCGTTCTGGATGTCGGGGTCCGACGCGAGCGGGGCGACGGTCCCGACATAGCGGTCGGTGTCGCCGACCGTGTCGGCCGCCCAGGACGCGACGAGGCCGAGCGGCGCGAGGATGCAGCCGATCACGATGAGGACGACGGCGAGGAACGACCGCCCCCGGTGGCGCCGTCCCCCGCGCTCGGCCTCCAGCTCGGCCACCCGGCCCCGCAGCCGCGCGAGTTCGGTCTGCTCGGCCGGCCCCATGGGCGCCATGTCCTCCGCCACCATTGCCTCCCTCTCGGCACGCCTGCGGCGCGCTGTTGCCAGGGGAACCGCTGCGCCGCGGACGGGCGAGACGGACGGCGCCAGACGGGTGACGGCGTCCTCGGCCGTGAAATGCGGGGGCAGAAGGGGCGGGTGATACTGCACCGACAGCAACGGGCCAGGCAGGCCGCTCCCGGCAACCCGATCGGAAAGCCTCATCGTGGAACCACAGAACTCGCCCTACGGCCAGCAGTCCTACGGCCAGTCCTATGGCCAGTCCTACGGCCCGCCCGAACCCGGCTACGCGCCCGCGCCCGAGCCACAGCCCCGCCTCGACGCCGGAAAGCTGTGGGCGGGCGGGCTGATGACCGCCGTGATCGCCGCCCTCACGGCGGTGGTCGCGCTCCTCCTCGTACGGGGCGTGCTCGGCGTCCCGGTGTTCGCTCCGGAGGGCGCGGGCCTGATGGGCAACGCGACGACCGGGGCGCTCGCGGGCGGCGCCGCGGTGGCGGCGATCGCCGCGACCGTCCTCCTCCACCTGCTGATCGTGGCGACCCCGCGGCCCGAGCGGTTCTTCACCTGGATCATCGGCCTCGCGACCGCGGTCATGGTGCTCCTGCCGTTCACCGCGGACCTGACGTGGCAGGCGAAGCTGGGCACCGCCGGGGTGTATCTCGTCATCGGCATCGCCATCGGTTCCCTGCTGTCCTCGGTGGCGCGGGGCGCGGTCCGGCGCTACTGACCGGGGCCCACGAAAATGCCTGGCACCGGCACGGCGGCCCGCGTTATCCTCGGCCCCATGAACGTCATGGGCCGTAGTTTCACCACCGCGACCGCGCGAGCGACCAGCTCGCCGGTTGCCGCCGCCTGACGTACTCACCTCTCCACCGGCGACCGGAAACGGCCGCCGGTTTTTTGGTTGTCCCACCTGGACTCTTGAAGCTCCGTCCGGCCGCTTCCGGTGCCTCCCGCCCGCATCACGCGAAGGAGTCACCCCATGCGCACCGACGACGTCATCCGCACGTTCACCGAGTTCTACGAGGACCGGGGCCACCGCCGCATCACCGGCTCGTCACTGCTGCCGCCGCCCGGCGACCCCGTCCTGTTCACCACTTCCGGGATGCACCCGCTCATCCCGTATCTGGAGGGCCGCCCCCATCCGCTGGGCCGGCGGCTCGTCAACGTTCAGCGGTGTCTGCGGACCACGGACCTGGAGGAGGTCGGCGACCCCACGCATCTGACGGTCTTCCAGATGCTCGGCACCTGGTCACTCGGCGACTACGAGGGGCCACGGAGCCTGGAGTGGGGGTACGAGCTGCTCACCGAGGGCTTCGGCATCGATCCGCGGATGCTGTACGTGACCGTGTTCGGCGGCGACGAACGGACAGGACCCGACACCGGTTCGCGGGAGGTGTGGGAGCGGCTCGGGGTGCCGGTCGAGGAGACCGTCGAGGACAACTGGTGGGACAACGGACCCACCGGTCCGTGCGGTCCCGACTCGGAGATCTTCCTGTGGACCGGTGACACCCCGCCGCGGTCGACGCCGACCACGGACGAGCGGTGGGTGGAGGTGTGGAACCACGTGACGATGCGTTACCGGTGCCTCGACGACGGCTCGTTGGTGCCGCTCCCCCAGCGCAACGTCGACACCGGGCTCGGCGTGGAGCGGCTGT
Source organism: Streptomyces sp. NPDC002795 (assembly GCF_042888725.1). Lineage (NCBI taxonomy): Bacteria > Bacillati > Actinomycetota > Actinomycetes > Kitasatosporales > Streptomycetaceae > Streptomyces > Streptomyces sp. NPDC002795. The sequence goes on along the minus strand of NZ_JBIAQB010000004.1, from coordinate 350,639 downwards.
CCTCGCTGCTGCAGGGCCGGACGTCCGTGTTCGACTGCGACGTCTTCGATCCGTGGCGGCGGCTGCTGCCGGGTCTGTGGCCGCTGGACGAGCCGTCGTTCCGGGTGGTCGGCGACCATCTGCGTTCGTCCGTCGTGGTCGTCGGCGACGGGGTGCGGCCTTCGAACACCGGGCGCGGGTACGTGCTGCGGCGGCTGCTCCGGCGGGTGCTGACCGTGCTGCGCCGCGAGGACCCCACCCGCACGCTCGGGGACCTGCCGGTCGAGCTGATCCGGCACACCCTGGATCACTTCCGGCAGGACGTCGACCCGAGTCACGTCCGCCAGGTGCTGCTCGACGAGGAGCTGAGCTTCGACCGGCTCCTGGAGCGCGGCAGGAAGGTCCTGTCGCGGCCGCGGTTCTCGGGCCCGCTGGACGAGGACGACCTGCACTATCTGCACGACACCCACGGGCTGCCGCGCGAGCTGGTGCTGGGCCTGCGGGAGCAGTAGGACCGGGCCCGTAGGGGCTGTCGGCCGTCCTGGATCCGCTAGACCGGCAGCCCCTTCGGCTCCTTGATGCGCTTCATGATGATCTGCGAGTTCACCTCGGTGACCCCGTCGAGCGCGGTGAGCTCCTCGATCCACAGGCGTTCGTACGCGGCGAGGTCGGCGACCGCGATGCGCAGCAGGCAGCCGGGGCTGCCGAAGAGGCGGTAGGCCTCGATGACGTCGGGGATGTCCTGGAGCGCGTGCTCGAAGGCCTCGACGGAGGCGCGGTCGCGGCGTACCTCGATGGAGACGAGGACCTCGAAGCCGCGGCCGACGGCGTCCGGGTCGACGATCGCGCGGTACCCCTGGATGACGCCGTCCTTCTCCAGCTGCCGCACGCGGCGCATGCACGGGGAGGGGCTGAGGCCCACGCGCGCGGCCAGGTCCTGATTGCTCAGGCGGCCGTCCTCCTGGAGCTCGCGCAAGATATGCAGGTCGATCCGGTCCATGGCGCAATCATGCACCACGCTTTCGCCGATCATCGGCCAGGATTCGCAATCCGATTGCGCAGATCGCGATTTATCCTTGCTGGAGATCGAACATACGCTCCCACAGGCAGGCAGGTCTCATGGCACGCATCACCCTCATCAGCACCGGAGGCACCATCGCCAGCCGCTGGCAGGGCACCGGCTACGCCGCCGACGCCGGCGGGGACACGGTGCTGGCGTCGGCCGCGCTGCCTGAGGGTGTCGAGGTGAACGTCGTCGACCTGTTCAACGTGAACAGCTCGCGGATGACGACGGAGCTTCAGCTGACGCTGCTGCGCACGGTGCGCGAGGTGTTCGCCGACCCGGCCGTCGACGGCATCGTGATCACGCACGGCACGGACACCCTGGAGGAGTCCGCGTTCCTGCTCGACCTGCACCACGACGACCCGCGCCCGGTCGTCTTCACCGGCGCCCAGAAGCCGCTCGGCCAGGCCGAGGGCGACGGCCCGGGGAACATGTACGACGCGCTCCAACTCGCCGCGAACGCGACGGACTTGGGCGTGCTCATCGCCTTCGACGGAAAGGTGCACGCGGCCCGCGGCACCGTGAAGACGCAGACTCTCGCGGCCGACGCCTTCGCCGACCCGTCCGCGGGCCCGCTCGGCCGGCTCGGCTTCGGCCGCGTCGACCTGCGCCACAAGCCGAGCCGCCCGGCCCCGCTGCCCGCGCCGCCGGCCGGCACGGCGATACCGCGCGTCGACATCGTCATGCACCACAGCGACGCCGACGCCACACTCTTCGACGCGGCCGTCGCCGCGGGCGCGCGCGGCATCGTCCTGGTGGCCACGGGCGCGGGGAACGCGACGCCGGAGCTGGCCGACGCGGTGTCCTCCGCCGTACGCCGCGGAGTCCTCGTCGCCGTTTCTACGCGCGTATCCGCGGGCCCGCTCGCCGAGATCTACACGGGCGGCGGCGCCGTGGACCTGGTCGCCGCGGGCGCCGTGCTCAGCGGCACGCTGCGCGCGGGCCAGACCCGGATCGCCGTCCTGGCCGCGCTGCTGGCGGATGTCTCCGCCGCCGACCGTCCCGACCTGCTCGGCCGCCTGATCGACGCGCCGGGCGCACTGCCCGCCGCCGGTGGGGATGCATCCGGCGAGCAGGCAGCCGCGTAACTCAGAACGCGTAGCTCAGAACACGTAGCTCAGAACGCGTAACTCAGAACTCCATGGCCTCTTGGTTGGGCGCGAGGCTGTCCATGAACGAGCTGACCGAGAACACGGCCCGGCCCGCGCCCGCCGGACCGTATCCGGGAGGCGAGGAGAGGCCGTACTCGTCCATGGTCGAGCGGTAGGCGTCGAGCAGCCGGATGTGGTACTCCAGCGGCGCGCCGTTCGGGTTCTCCTTGCCGAGCGGCGTCGTCGGCTCGGGGCACCACGTGGTGAAGCGCGGCGTGATGCCGTTCGACATGAAGAAGCGCAGGCCCTCGGTGGTGGAGGCGATGGCCTCGTCGACGGTCTTGAAGCCGAACGGCTCGGCCATCTCGACGCCCGCCACGAAGTTCGGGATGACGTTGCGCGCGCCGAAGACGTCACGCGATTCGAGGATCCGCTTGTGCCACTCGTCGCGGCCGACGTAGCGCTCCTTGCCGGGGCAGTACATCTTGAACAGGTACTCGTCCCACACCTCGAAGTTGGGGTGGTAGATCTGCACGCCGTAGTCCTTGAAGCGCTGCACATCGTCCTTGGGCAGCGCCTGGGCGACGACCTTGCCGATCCAGCGGTCCGGGAAGTACTCCTCGATGGCCTTGGCGTACCGGCCGTAGAAGTCCGCCTCGTCCAGACCCTGGACCTTCGTCGTGATCGCGCCGCCGGTGAGCGTGTACGCCTTGGACGCCTTCGCGGTGTCGTACTTGTCGATGATCTCCAGGGCCTCAAGGACCTCGTCGACGTCCTTCACGCCCGTGTACGGGCGGCCGGCCGCCTTGTGCTGGCGCCAGTTGTGGTTGATGTCGCAGTACTGGCACTCCTCCTTGGCGCCGAAGTACTGGCAGACCCGGAACGCGGTCAGGTAGATCAGGTAGCCCCACTGGATCGTGGGCGCCACCTCCATGACCGACTTCCCGTTGGAGAGCTTGTGCCGGTAGTACTCCGGCATGGGCGGCACGCCGACGTCGGAGATCCGCTTGCCGTCGAGGTACAGGCCGAGCATGCCGTCCTCGTTCGCGGCGACGCGGTACGGGGACTTCGGGTTCACCCGGACCGAGACGACCGTGCGCCGCAGGTCGTAGGGGCCGCCGGTGAGGACGATCTCCTCGGGCGGGCGGCGCAGCGCGGCCTCGCCCAGCTCGGGGAGCGTGCCGTGGTCGAAGGAGAAGATGAAGTACGACTTCGGCTTGACCTCGCCGTCCTCGTTGTCACTGAGCGCGGACGCGTCGAAGGCGACACCGCCGCGCAGCAGGTCCTCCTTGAAGACCGCTTCCTTCGGAACGTGCGGGAAGCGCTCCATCAGGTCCTCTACCAGCGCCGTTCGGCTCTGCATCCCGTTACTCCTCGACCCTCTGACGATCTGCGTCTTCTACGGTTTCTCGACTCCTCACGGTACGCCCCGGCCGCCGGTCAGCCGTGCCGGGTCCCCGCTCGGGCCACGACGTGGGCGGGCGCGGTGATGCCGGTGGGCAGCAGCGGATCGGCCGTGGGAGCGCCCCAGCGGGCGTTCAGCGGCAGGGTCCCGGCCCAGAGGCCGAGCTCCGCGTCGGCCGACGCACCGTCGTCGGGCGCGCCGGACCGGATCTTCACGGAGGCCTCTTCGAGGGAGAGCGCGAGGAGCGTGGTGGCGGCGAGCTCCTTGCGGTTCGGCTGCCGCGCGTACGTCCACTGGCCGGGGGTCGCGTGCTCGGTGAGGCGCCGCAGGCCCTCCAGCTTCTCGGCCTCGTCGGTGATCGTGCGCGGCACACCGTGCACCATCGCGCTGCGGTAGTTCACGCCGTGCTCGAAGACCGAGCGGGCGAGGACGAGGCCGTCGACGTGGGTCACGGTGACGCACACCGCCGCGCCCGGGTCGGCCGCGAGGCTGCGGCTGGCCACCGACCCGTGCACGTACAGCCACCGCTCGTCACGCCCGTAGACGGTCGGTACGACGACGGGGGCGCCGTCGACCATGACCCCGAGATGGCACACGAAGCCCGCGTCGAGGATCGCTTCCAGATCGGCGCGGTCGGTACTGCCCTGTTCCCGCAGCCTCCGGTGCGTGGTCCGCTCGGTCTGCGGCAGGGTGCGTGAGTCGTCGGTGTCGGTGTACGTCATGCGCAGGAACGCTACTCCCGGGTGTTCAGCCGCAGTTCACCAGGTGGGCTTGAAGCGCCGTGGTCCAATTCTCGGCAATCCGGACTCTCAGAAAGGCGTCCCGTGCCTGCAATCACCAACTGGGCCCGCAACATCACCTTCGCCGCGGACGGGCTGCACCGTCCGGGCACCGTCGACGAGTTGCGTACGGCCGTCGCCAAGAGCGCGCACATACGGGTGCTCGGCAGCGGCCACTCGTTCAACCGGATCGCCGATGTGGACGCGGAGCGCGGCGGGGTGCTCGTGTCGCTGGGCGCGCTGCCGAGCCGTATCGACGTCGACACCGCGGAGCGCACCGTCCGGGTCGGCGGGGGTGTGCGCTACGCCGAGCTGGCCGGCGCGCTGCACACGCACGGGCTCGCGCTGCCCAACATGGCCTCGCTGCCGCACATCTCCGTCGCCGGTTCGGTGGCCACCGGCACGCACGGTTCGGGCAACGGCAACCGGTCGCTGGCCGAGGCCGTGCGGGCCGTGGAGATCCTGACCGGGGACGGGGAGCTGGTCACGCTCGCACGCGGGGAGGCCGGTTTCGAGGGGGCGGTCGTCTCGCTGGGCGCGCTGGGTGTGGTGCTGTCGTTGACGCTGGACGTGGAGCCGTCGTTCGATGTCGCGCAGCACGTGTTCCGTGAACTCCCTTTCCAGGGGCTGGACTTCGACGCCGTGTCGTCGGCGGCGTACAGCGTGAGCCTGTTCACCGACTGGGGCGGGCCGCGCTTCGACCAGGTGTGGGTGAAGCGGCGGATGCCGGACGCGCTGCACTTCCCGTGGGCCGAGACCGCCGTCGAGGCACGGCACCCGGTGCCGGGGATGTCCGCCGTGCACTGCACCGAGCAGTTCGGGGTGCCGGGGCCGTGGCACGAGCGACTGCCGCACTTCCGGGCCGAGTTCACGCCCAGCAGCGGCGACGAGTTGCAGTCGGAGTACCTGCTGCCGCGCGAGCACACCGTGGCCGCGCTGCACGCCCTCGACGCGGTGCGGACGCGGATCGCCCCGGTGGTCCAGGTCTGCGAGGTGCGCACGGTCGCGGCGGACGCGCAGTGGCTGAGTCCGGCGTACGGCCGGGACACGGTCGCGTTCCACTTCACGTGGGTGGGGGACGCGGAGCGGGTGCTTCCGGTCGTCTCGCTGGTGGAGGACCGGCTGCGGGAGTTCGGGCCGCGGCCGCACTGGGGGAAGGTCTTCACGGCGGACCCGGCGCGCGTCGCCGCCCGGTATCCGCGTGCGGCGGACTTCGTGGCGCTGGCCGAACGCCTTGACCCGGAAGGGAAGTTCAGCAATGCGTTCGTACGGGGGCTGCTGCCCCGCGGCGCGTGAGGGGGTGTGTGGGTGACTTCGGAAAGCCCTTTCTCCAACCCCTTGTCGAAGTCCGTCAGGCGCTCCTAGCCTGACGGCATGAAGCGCACGTCCCGCGACATACGGACGGCGAACCGGTACGAGGTGCTGCGCCGCTGCCTCGACCGGCCCGCCGTCTCCCGGCAGGAGTTGGCCGCAGAGACGGGCCTCAGCTCGGCGACCGTCGCCACGCTCGTCGGGGAGCTGCTCGACCTGGGGATCCTGGTCGCGGGCGGCTTCGTGGAATCGGCGGGCGGGCGGCCGCGCGGCCTCGTCTCCGTCGACGCGGACCGCGGTTCGCTCGTCGGCGTGGACGTCGCGGAGACGTATGTGCACGCCGAGCTCTTCGACCTGAACCTGCACGTCGTCGCCCGCGCCGACCGCCGACTGCGGCCCGGCGCGCACGATCCCGGGCACGTGGTCACGGTGATCGCGGACGCGGTCCGGGCCCTTCTCGACTCCGACACCGGCGGCACCGTGCTCGGCGCCGGAGTCTGCATGCCGGGGCTCGTCGACCGGCAGGGCGGCATCAGCGTGTACGCCCCGAACTGGGGCTGGCACGGTGCGGTGCCGCTGCGTGAACTCCTGGCCCAGCACCTCGACGTACCTCTCTACCTGGACAATCCGCTACGGGCGTCCACCGTCGCCGAGCTGTGGTTCGGGGCGGCGCGCGGGCGGGACGACGCGGTCGTCGTCAACCTCGGCACGGGTGTCGGTGCGGGGCTCGCCCTCGGCGGCACGCTGCATCGGGGTGTCACCAACAGCGCGGGCGAGTGGGGGCACACCACGCTCGTGCTCGACGGGCGGCCGTGCCACTGCGGTGACCGGGGGTGTGTGGAGGCGTACGTGGGGGCGCCGGGCATCATGCGCAGCCTGCGGGAGCTGCACCCCGGTTCGCCGCTTCTCCACGCGGACGACCAGACGGCCACGATCGAGGCGATCGGGCGTGCGGCTGCCGAGGGGTCGGCGCAGGCGCTCGATGTGGTGCGGGAGACCGCGCGGTATCTCGGCGCGGCGATCGCCGATCTCGTCAATCTGCTCAACCCGGAGGTCGTCGTGCTCAGCAGCTGGGTCGCCGCTGCGCTGGGCGGTCCCCTGGTGAGCGAGGTTCGGGGGGTGGTGGCCCGGCATGCGCTCGCCGGGCCGTTCGCCGCGGCGGAGATCGTTCTTTCACCTGTTCCTACGGATCCGGTGAGTTTGGGTGCGGCGACGTTTGCGCTGGAGGGTTTCTTGGGCCGCAACGGGGTTGACGCCACGGGGCTCCGCCCCGGACCCCGCGCCTCAAACGCCGGCGGGGCTTGATTTGCCGATCTCGACGTAAGGAGCTCCATGCCCACATCCACGTCCATCGCCTACGTAACCGACCCCTCCCCCGGCCACGGCGCACTCCCGCCCCGCGCCTGGTACCCCGACTCGTCCGCCAAGTCGCTTCCGCTCGGCGGGACTTGGGAGTTCCGACTGTCGGCGCGTGCCGACACGCACGACGAATCCTTCGCCGCGCCCGGATACGACGCCGAGGGCTGGGGGCAGGTGGCCGTGCCCGGGCACTGGGTGCTTCAGGGGGACGGGGCTCACGGTGCACCGGCCTATACGAACGTCCTCTACCCCTTCCCCGTCGACCCGCCGCGCGTTCCCGACGAGAACCCGACCGGGGACCACCTGCGCGTCTTCGATCTGCCCGGCGACTGGCCCGCCGACGGCACCGCCGTGCTGCGCTTCGACGGCGTGGAGTCCTGCGCGAAGGCGTGGCTGAACGGAACGGAGCTCGGCGAGTTCAAGGGGAGCCGGCTGCCGCACGAGTTCGGGGTCGGCCACCTCCTCGCCCCCACGGGCAACGTGCTCGCGGTCCGCGTGCACCAGTGGTCGGCGGGCTCCTACCTGGAGGACCAGGACCAGTGGTGGCTGCCCGGCATCTTCCGCGACGTGACCCTCCTGCACCGCCCCGCCGGCAGCGTCCGGGACTTCTTCACGCACGCCTCGTACGAGCACACCACCGGCCTCGGCACGCTCCGCGTCGACAGTGATGTCGCGGGGCGGATCACCATGCCCGAGCTGGGAGTTGACGTCGCGACCGGGGAGCCGGTGACCGTCGCCGTCGAGCCGTGGACGGCCGAGACGCCGCGCCTGTACGACGGTGAGCTGGTGACGGCCGGTGAGCGGGTGCCGCTGCGGATCGGTTTCCGTACCGTGGAGCTGTCCGACGGCCTGATCAAGGTCAACGGCACGCCGATCCTCTTCAAGGGCGTCAACCGGCACGAGTGGCACCCGGAGCACGGCCGCGCGCTCGACCTCGACACCATGCGCCAGGACGTCGAGTTGATGAAGTCCCACAACATCAACGCCGTCCGCACCTCCCACTACCCGCCGCACCCGGCCTTCCTCTCCCTGTGCGACGAGTACGGGCTGTGGGTCATCGACGAGTGCGACCTGGAGACCCACGGCTTCGTCGAGCAGGGCTGGCGCGACAACCCGGTCGACGACGAACGCTGGACCCCGGCGCTGCTCGACCGGGCCGCCCGCATGGTCGAGCGCGACAAGAACCATCCGTCCGTCGTGCTGTGGTCCCTCGGCAACGAGGCGGGCACGGGGCGCGGTCTCACCGCCATGGCCGAGTGGATCCGCGCGCGCGACCCCGAGCGCCTCGTGCACTACGAGGGCGACATCAACTGCCGTGACACCGACGTCTATTCACGCATGTACGCCGATCACGCCGAGGTCGAACGGATCGGCCAGGGACTCGACGGCGGCCCGGAGCGTCGGCGCCGCCTGCCCTTCATCCAGTGCGAGTACGCGCACGCCATGGGCAACGGCCCCGGTGGACTCGCCGACTACCAGCGGCTGTTCGAGAAGTACGACCGGCTCCAGGGCGCGTTCGTCTGGGAGTGGATCGACCACGGCGTCGCCGACGAGCGCCACGGGTACGCGTACGGCGGCGACTTCGGCGAGGAGCTGCACGACGGGAACTTCGTCTGCGACGGGCTGCTGTTCCCTGACCGGACGCCGTCGCCGGGGCTCATCGAGTTCAAGAAGGTGATCGAGCCCGTACACATCACCGTCGACGGGGCGGCCGGAGCGGTGCGCATCACCAATCGCTACGACTTCCGCGACCTGTCCCACCTGGCCTTCGACTGGGCGTACGAGGTGGAGGGCGAGGCCGTGGAGCGCGGCACGCTCACCGTGCCGCCGCTCCTCCCCGGCGAGTCCGCGGACGTGAAACTGTCGGCGCCCGCGGCCAGTGACGGTTACTGGACGATCCGGGCCCTGGACGACGACGGACACGAGGTGGCGTGGGGCCAGAGCGCTCCGCCGCCACGAAAGTCGTTCATGGCCACGGCAGTTGGTGGGCGCGTGAACGCCACCGGCGGCCTCCTCACGCTCGGCCCGGCCACCTTCGACGCGCACACCGGGGCCCTGCGCGCCATCGGCGACGTGACCCTCACCTCCGCTCCCCGCCTCGACGTGTGGCGCGCCCCCACGGACAACGACGACGGTGCGAGCTGGCAGAACGACGAGCGGCTCGGCCTGCTGTGGCGGAAGCTCGGCCTGCACCGCATGCGACACCGCGTGGACGGCGTGGAGTTGGACGGGAACGCGCTGACGGTCCGTACGCGGGTCGGCCCCGCCAGCCGTGACATCGGGCTGCGCGCGAGCTACCGCTGGACGGCCGACGAGCGGCGGCTGCGGCTGACCGTGTCCGTCGCCCCGGAGGGCGACTGGCGGATCCCGCTGCCCCGGCTCGGCGTCCGACTCGGGCTCCCCGTAGGGGAGTTGGGTGTGCGCTGGTTCGGCGGCGGACCCGGCGAGGCGTACCCGGACACGCGAGAGGCGGCGCGGCTCGGCCGCTGGGAGTCGGACGTGGACGCCCTGCACACCCCGTACGTGCGGCCCCAGGAGAACGGGGCGCGGGTCGGCGTCCGCTGGGCGGAGCTCGGTGGCCTGCGGATCGAGGGCGAGCCCGCCTACACCCTCACGGCCCGCCGCTGGACGACACAGCAGCTCGACGCGGCCACGCACCGTACGGACCTGACGCCCGGCGACACGCTGTGGGTGCACCTCGACCACGCGCAGCAGGGCATCGGCTCGCAGTCGTGCGGACCCGGCGTACTCCCGCAGTACCGGCTGACGCCCGAGCGGACCGAATTCTCCTTCGCCTTCGAGCAGTTGGGGCCGGTCACAGCTTGACGGCGAACGAGTAGAGGCGGGTGGTCTGCTCCTTGTTGCGGTTGTCGTCCGAGACGAGGAGCAGATGCCTGCGGCCCTTGTACCGGCCGGTGGTGATGGTGTCGCCGAGGGTCATGCCCTCGGCGTTGTCCAGGAGCGGGTTCGACTGGGTGTTCCCGTCGGCGTTCACCTCGCCGGGGCTGCCCGCGGGGCAGCGGGCCAGGTCGAAGAGGGGCCGGCTCGTGACGTAGACGTCGGCGGGCGCCCCGTACAGCTGCTTCGTGTCGGTCACGTCCTGGGCGTCGGCAAGCGAGAGGTCCTTGACGTGGATCGCGTTCCCGAGGCCGCCCACGTACTGCCGTTCCAGGGCGAGCAGCCGGGTCTCGGACACGGCGACGAGGTCCGCGAGGCCGAGCCCCTCGTCGCCCCGGTAGGCGTACTGGACATCCGGTTCGAAGCCGCCGTCGGCGTGCCGCTCGTAGCGCTGGATGCGCAGGAGGCTGCGGCCTCGTTCGTCGCCGTCGGCGGCGAGCGGCGTCTCCAGCGCGACGAACAGGTACCTGTCGCCCGGCGACAGGGTCATGGACTCGATGGTGCGGCCGGCCGTCGCGGCGCCCTTCGGGTAGATCTCGAACGTCTTGGGCAGCGGCAGCGGGTCACCCTTCTGGCGGCCCGTGCGCAGGTCGAAGCGGCGGATGGAGGGGCCGGTCTCACCGGCGACGAGCGCCGTCCGCCCGCCCTTCTCCACGGCGATGGCCTCGGCGTCGAACCAGTCGCCGAGCGAGGCGCCCCCGGCCGTGCGCAGGGTGCGCGCCCGCTGGGCCCGCGGCGCCAGGTCACCGGGCGAGCGGAGCCCGATCGGGAAGATCCGCGTGGCGTCGTTGTCGGCCACCGCGTAGACCAGCTCCGGGTCGTCGGGCGCGTGAGCGAGACCGGAGAGACCCGCCACAGGCTCGTTGTCGACCTCGTCCTTGTCCAGTTCGTCCGAGTGGTCGAGCAGGGCCGCGCGGGGTGAGCACGCTCCGCGTGCCTCTTTGTGGGCGGGCCTGTCCAGCTTGTGCTCGACGTACGGGCCGCCGAATCCGGCGGTGAGCCCGAGCGCGAGGCCGACCGCGATGCCGATGGCCAGGGTGCGTGCGCCCCCGGTTCGGTGGCGGCGACGGGGCGGCGGGCGGGTCGGGGGCGGGCCTGCGGGCGGCGTTGCGTACGAAGGCGTACTCGCCGAGCCCGTTCTCGTCCATGGACAGCGGGGCCGACGCGTCGCTCCGCTCCTGGCGGGCCACCCACTCCTCGACCCGCGTACGCACCCGGTCGAAGACGTCCTTCAGGCGGATCGACTCGCCCGCCTCGGAGTCGCCCTGCTGGAGCACCTGCACCAGCGCGCCGGTGAACACGGAGCAGTGTGCCGGGTCGGGGGCGTGCGAGGCGCGGTTGTGCGGCGACGAGGCCATCAGATAGAGGCCCTTGAGGTCGCGGACGGAACGCGCGGCGACCTCGCCTCCGCTCTCTCCCCCGGACATCGAGCCGTCGCGCGTCCACTGGGCGCTGTAGCAGCAGTCCAGGATGAGCACGGTCCTGGGAGCGGGCGAGCGGCTGATGGCCTTGCGTACGTACTTGGTGTCGACGCAGGTCTCCGGCTGCCCCCGCTCCGTGTCGGGCAGCGTCAGGAACAGCCGGTTGTCCTCGCCGTCGCGCATGCCGTGGCCCGCGTAGTAGACGATCAGCGTGTCCTCGGCGGCGAGCTTTCCGGCGGCCTCGATGGCAGCGGTCACCTGGCGCGCCGCGACCGGATTGCCGAGCACCCGCACCCGGTCGTCCGTGAAACCGCCGATGTCCGGGTCGAGCAGCACCGCCTTCAGCTGCTCCAGGTTGCGCTCGACGCTGTCGAGGCGCTCCATCGTCTCGTGCCGGTAGTCGTTGACGCCGATCAGCAGACACGCGGACTTCTTCGGGTCGACGCGATGCGGGCCGCCGCCCTCGCCGGGCACGACCTCCGTCATCGTGGGTCTCCGTCGTCACGCTCGTCCGCACGCCCGCCCTCACGCAGGCCGATGTCGCGCAACAGCCCGCCGATCCGCTCGATGTCCCCGCCCCGCACGACGAACGTGAGCTCGTCCTCGTCCTCATGCCCGCGGCTGCGCCACCATCCGCGGACGCTGTGCGTCACCTCGATCGCCAGGGACGCCGCGCCGCAGGCGACGCCGAACCATTCGAGAACGTCGCCCATCGCACCGGGCCGCTCCTGGTACGCGCCTTCAATGCGCACCCCCGCGGACCGCAGCTGGTCGTCCTCCTCCAGCCAGTCCCGCAGCGACCGCAACTCTTCGTCGCCCGCCTCGCCCTGTGGAGCCGAGAACCTGATCTCCACGCTTCCCCCTGTCCGCATGCCCGCATGCTCCCCGTGCACATCGCGAAGACGCTCGCACAACTCCCGTAGCGCATACGCGAATCACGGTTAAGTCTCCCCGAACGAGAACCCACCGGAACCACTTCGCTCACGCCACGATCAGAATGTGGCCAAGCCCCGCCGCGCATGCCACCGCCCCGGTTGACATCATGGGCGGGTGAACTTCCGGTCGATCTACAGTCACGGTTTCGCGCGGGTCGCCGCGTGCACCGGCCACGCCGCCATCGCCGACCCGCGCACCAACGCGGAGGCCGTCCTGCGACAGGGCCGCCGCTGCGCGGAGGACGGAGTCGCCGTCGCCCTCTTCCCGGAGATGGGCCTGTGCGGCTACTCCATCGAGGACCTGGTCCTCCAGGACCCGGTCCTCGACGAAGTGGAGGAGGCCCTCGCCACCATCGTCACAGGATCGGCCGACCTCCTCCCGGTCCTCGTGGTCGGCGCTCCCCTGCGCCACCGCAACCGCATCTACAACTGCGCGGTCGTCGTGCACCGCGGCCGGATCCTCGGCGTGGCACCCAAGTCGTATCTCCCCACCTACCGGGAGTTCTACGAGAAGCGCCAGATCGCGGCGGGCGACGACGAACGCGGCGGCACGATCCGGATCAAGGGCGCGGACGTCCCCTTCGGCACGGACCTCCTCTTCGCGGCCGAGGACGCCCCCGGGCTGGTGCTGCACGCGGAGATCTGCGAGGACATGTGGGTCCCGGTGCCCCCCAGCGCGGAAGCGGCCCTCGCCGGCGCGACGGTCCTGCTCAACCTCTCCGGCAGCCCCATCACCGTCGGCCGCGCCGAGGACCGCAAGCTGCTGTGCCGCTCCGCGTCGGCCCGCTGCCTGAGCGCATACGTCTACGCGGCGGCAGGAGCAGGAGAGTCGACGACCGACCTCTCCTGGGACGGCCAGACCATGATCTACGAGAACGGGTCCCTGCTCGCCGAAACCGACCGCTTCCCACTCGGCGACCAGCACGCAGTGGCGGACATCGACCTCGACCTGCTGCGCCAGGAGCGCCAGCGGATGGGCACATTCGACGACAACCGCCGCACGCACGCGGACCGGACCGCAGGCTTCCGGCGTGTGGACTTCCACCTGGACCCGCCCACGAGCACCGACCTGGGCCTCAAGCGCCACGTCGAGCGGTACCCGTTCGTCCCCGCCGACACCGAGCGCCTCGCCCAGGACTGCTACGAGGCGTACAACATCCAGGTCTCCGGCCTGATGCAGCGGCTCGGCGCGATCGGCGGCCCCAAGATCGTCATCGGCGTCTCCGGCGGCCTCGACTCCACGCACGCCCTGATCGTCGCGGCCCGCGCGATGGACCGTGCGGGCCGCCCCCGCACGGACATCCTGGCCTTCACGATGCCGGGCTTCGCGACCGGCGAGCACACCAAGTCCAACGCGCACGCGCTCATGAAGTCGCTCGGCGTCACCGCCGCCGAACTCGACATCACGGACACGGCCCGTCTGATGCTCCGCGAAATGAACCACCCCTTCGCGGACGGCGAGCCGGCGTACGACGTCACCTTCGAGAACGTCCAGGCGGGCCTGCGCACCGACTACCTGTTCCGCCTCGCCAACCAGCGCGGCGGCATCGTCCTCGGCACCGGCGACCTGTCCGAGCTGGCGCTCGGCTGGTGCACGTACGGCGTCGGCGACCAGATGAGCCACTACAACGTCAACGGCGGCGTGCCCAAGACGCTCATCCAGCACCTCATCCGCTGGGTCGTCAGCAGCGACCAGTTCGGCGACGAGGCCGGGAAGATCCTCACCGCGATCCTCGACACGGAGATCAGCCCCGAGCTGGTCCCCGGCGAGGAGCTGCAGTCCACCGAGTCGAAGATCGGCCCGTACGCGCTGCACGATTTCACGCTCTACTACGTGCTGCGGCACGGCTTCCGCCCCTCGAAGATCGCGTTCCTGGCGTGGCACGCCTGGCGCGACGTGGAGGCCGGCGCCTGGCCCCCCGGCTTCCCGGAGGAGGACCGCGGCGCGTACAGCCTCACCGAGATCCGGCACTGGCTGGAGTACTTCTGCCGCCGCTTCTTCCAGTTCGCACAGTTCAAGCGCTCCGCGATGCCGAACGGCCCGAAGGTCTCGGCCGGCGGCTCGCTCTCGCCGCGCGGCGACTGGCGCGCCCCGTCCGACGGCAACGCGCGGGTGTGGCTGGCGGATCTGGAGCGGTGGGAGTGGCCGGAGGGGGCGTGAGCCCTGGGGTGTGCGGGGGACTGTGACGTCTGACTACGGAAATATCGTGGCCAGGCGTCACAGTCCCCCGCTCACGCCACGCTCACCGGGCCCGCCCGGAAGGTGCGGCGGTACGCCTGCGGGGTGACTCCGATGGTGGCGTGCAGGTGCTGGCGCAAGGACGTGCCGGTGGCGAAGCCGACCTCCGTCGCGATGCGGTCCACCGGGAGGTCCGTGGATTCCAGGAGGTGGCGGGCGCGGTGTACGCGCTGGCGGATCAGCCAGCGGCCGGGGCTCGTGCCCGTCTCCTCCTGGAAGCGGCGCGCGAACGTGCGCGGGCTCATCCGGGCGTGCGCGGCCCACTCCCGCAGGGCGAGCGGCCGGTCGAGGCGCTCCAGTGCCCAGGCGCGGGCCGACGCGGTGCCGCTCTCGCCCTCGTCGGGGACGGGCTGCTCGATGTACTGGGCCTGGCCGCCCTCGCGCCACGGCGGGACGACGCAGCACTTGGCCACGTAGTTGGCGAGGGCGCTGCCGTGGTCGGAGCGCACCAGGTGCAGGCAGACGTCGAGGCCGGAGGCCGCGCCCGCGGACGTCAGTACGTCGCCGTCCTCGATGAACAGCACGTCCGGGTCCAGGGCGACGTGCGGGAACATCCGGCGGAAGCGGTCCGCGAGCGCCCAGTGCGTGGTGGCGCGCCGGCCGTCGAGCATCCCGGCCTCCGCCAGCGCGAACGCTCCCGTGCAGATGGAGACGGTGCGGGCGCCGGGCCGGATCCGGGCGAGCGCGGCCCGTTCGGCGGCGGGCAGCGGGTCGGCGATGCGTGACATGTCGTACGGCGGGACGATCACGGTGTCCGCGGTCTCCAGCGCCTCCGGGCCGTGCGCGACGGTGATCGTGAAGTCGGCGTCCGTGCGGACGGTGCGGCTCGGTGTCGCGGCGCAGGTCACGACCTCGTAGACGTCGCCCGCCGAGCCGAAGACGCGTTTCGGGATGCCGAGCTCGAAGGGGTAGACCCCGTCCAGCGCGAGCACGACCACGCGATGCGGTGAACCCTCGGGCGTTCCACTGGGCGTTCCACTCATGGCACGATTCTATCGCTGGATGGCCATCTTGCCATTGTCCGTGTCGGTCGCGTGGGCGCAGGGTGGTGTCATGAGCGATAACCGATCCACCACCGTGACCGCCACCATGAAGGCCATCAGCCAGGACACCCTCGGGCCGCCCGAGGTGCTGCGGGAGGTCGAGGTGCCGCGGCCGAAGGCCGGCATCGGGCAGATCGTGGTCGCCGTGCACGCGGCGGGCCTCAACCCGACCGACTACAAGCACCGCGGCTCCGGGCTCTTCCTGGGCGAGCCGCCCTTCACGCTCGGCTGGGACGTGTCCGGGGTCGTCGAGGCGGTGGGGCTCGGCGTCGCCCTGTTCGAGCCGGGCGACGAGGTGTTCGGCATGCTGCCCTATCCGTACGGGGCCGGATCGCACGCCGAGTACGTGGCCGGGCCCGCCCGCGCCTTCGTGCCGAAGCCGGAGGGTGTCGGCCACATCGAGGCGGGCGCGCTGCCGCTCGTCGGGCTCACCGCCTGGCAGGCCCTCGTCGACATCGCCCAACTGCGCTCCGGGCAGCGGGTGTTGGTGCAGGCCGCGGCGGGTGGCGTGGGGCATGTGGCGGTGCAGATCGCCAAGGCGCGCGGCGCGTACGTCATCGGGACGGCGTCGGCCGCCAAGCACGAGTTCGTGCGGGGGCTGGGCGCCGACGAGGTCATCGACTACCGCACCGTCGATGTCGCGGCCGAGGTCCGCGACGTCGACGTCGTCCTCGACACCCTCGGCGGCGAGGACCGGCTGCGCTCCCTTGACGTGCTGAGGCCGGGTGGCATTCTCGTCTCGCTGCTGCCGGTTCAGTTCGAGGAAGTGGCCGCGCGAGCACGGGAGTTGGGGGTGCGGGCCACGCCCATGCTCGTCGAGCACGATCAGGCGGGCATGCGCGCCGTCGCCGAACTCGTCGAGTCGGGCGGGCTCACGGTGCACGTGGCGGACACGTATCCGCTGGCCGAGGCCGCCAAGGCGCACGCGGAGGGCGACACGGGGCGGGTGACCGGGAAGCTCGTGCTCACGGTGCGGTAGGGCGCCCGGCTTCGGTGTCGGTCGGCTAGCGTTGACCGTATGACCAGCGATTCCTTCACTCGGTCCCTCACCAGCGGCGTCCTCGTGCTCGACGGCGGGCTGTCCAATCAGTTGGAGGCCGCCGGGCACGATCTGAGTGACGAGCTGTGGTCGGCCCGGTTGCTTGACGAGGAGCCCGGGGCGATCGTCGCGGCGCATCGGGCGTACTTCGAAGCGGGGGCGGATGTCGCCATCACGGCCAGTTATCAGGCCACCTTCGAGGGGTTCGCGCGGCGTGGCATCGGGCGGGTGCGGGCCGCCGAACTCATGCGGTCGAGTGTGGAGTTGGCGCGTAGGGCGAGTCGGGAGGCCGGCGTTCGGCGGCCTCTGTGGGTGGCCGCTTCCGCGGGTCCGTACGGGGCGATGCTCGCCGACGGGTCCGAGTACCGGGGGCGGTACGGGCTGAGCGAGGAAGCGTTGTACGCGTTTCATCGGCCGCGGCTTGAGGTGCTGGCTGGGGCCGCGCCCGATGTGTTCGCCCTGGAGACCGTGCCCGACGCGGACGAGGCGCGGGCGCTGGCGCGGGCGGTGCGGGGGCTCGGGGTGCCGGCCTGGCTGTCGTACAGCGTGGAGGGGGCCCGTACGCGTGCCGGGCAGCCGTTGGAGGAGGCGTTCGCGGTGGCTGCCGACGCCGAGGAGATCGTCGCGGTCGGCGTCAACTGCTGTGCTCCGCGGGATGTCGAGGCTGCCGTGCGTCTCGCCGTCCGTGTCACCGGCAAGCCCGTCGTCGTCTATCCCAACAGTGGCGAGGAGTGGGACGCCGAGGCGCGCGCCTGGGCGGGCCGCGCCACGTTCGCGCCGGACCAGGTGACCGCGTGGCGGGACGCCGGGGCCCAACTGGTCGGCGGCTGCTGCCGTGTCGGGCCGGGGGCCCTGGCGGGGATCGCGGGGGCGCTCGGCCGATAGGCCGCCTTAAGAGTCGCCAGACCTCAAGAGTGGCGTGCCGTCCAGTGGATCGCTCCCGCCAAGTGGGACCGGAACGCCGGGTCGGCGTAGGCCTCGGCGGCGTGGCCGAGGGATGTGTAGAACATCCGGCCCGGCCCCGGCCCCGGCCGCTCCGGGTCCCTGCACCACACCAGCGGGTGGTCGCCGCCCATGGTCGCCCCCTCGTACGAGGATTCGTCGGCGTACGCGAGGACCCGCACGGTGGGGTCGTCGCGCGGGTCGGAGCGGAAGTCGTACCACTCGTCGGTGAACTCCCAGTAGGGCGGCAGGTGTTGGGTCGCCGGGTGGTCGTGGTCCGCGATCCGGACGCGGCCGGGCTGGTACGCGGGGTGGCGGTCGAAGCGGGCCGCGAGCAGGTTCCCGTAGTACGGCCACCCGTACTCCGTGCACGCCGCCGCGTGGACGCCGACGAAGCCGCCGCCCCCGTCGACGTACGCCGCGAGCCGCTCGCGCCCGGAAGGGGTGAGGACGTCGCCGCTGGTGGAGAGGAGGACGACCGCGTCGGGGCGGGCGTCGAGGGCCCGCTCGAAGACGGCCGGGTCCTCGGTGTGCCGCACGGCGAGGCCGAACGTGCGCAGGGCGCGGACGGCGTGCGGGATGGAGTCGTGGCGGTAGCCGGTGGTGCGGGTGTACACGAGCGTCGCGACGGGCATGCCCGGAGGCTAGTACGGCTCGCGCTCGCCCTGGTCCAGGCGGAACGGCGGGTACGTGTCCGTCATCAGTCCCCCGTACGCCGCCACGCGCGCCGCCCAGCGGTGCAGGCCGATGTTGAGGTCGTACATGCCGCGCGGGTACGTACCGGTGAAGAGGACGGCGACGGCCGCGTAGAACGTGAGCAGTCCCGCGACGCCGCCCGCCGAACCGGAGCCACCCACGAGCAGCGACACGATCAGCCACTGGGGCAGCACCAGCAGCCACCACTTGACCAGGACCAGGCCGCGCGAGAGCCGCTCGGGGTAGGCGACGTCGAGGCGGGCCGGGTAGTCGGGGGCGGGTCCGAGCGTGAACGGCGGGTAGCGGTCGGTGCCGAGAGTTCCGTACGTGTAGTAGCCGACGCGCCAGGACCAGCGCATCACACCGACGTTGAAGTCGAAGAGCAGCCGCGGGTAGCGGGCCGTGAACAGGATCGCGAACAGGGCGACGAGGGTGGCGAGGGCCGAGCCGATGAAGAGGACGGCGAGGACGAGGTAGTGCGGCAGCGCGAGCAGCCACTTCACCAGCCACAGCCACCGGGAGACGGCGGCGTCGTAATCGGCTTCCAGAGTCACCGGGCTCGCCGGCCGCACGCTCGCTACGAGAGTCTCGTGGTCGGTCATAAGCCTCGTGTACGGCGGTTTCGGGGCGCCCGCAAGGAGGAGGGCCGGTGTCCGTTTCGTACAAGACCGCGGCCTGCGCCGCTGTCTACCGTGGGCCGCATGAACGAGATCCGAATCCGTATGGACGCCATCGGCGTCGCCACCACCGACCTGGCCGCCTCACTGGCCTTCTACCGCCGTCTCGGCCTCACGTTCCCCGAGGGTGCCGAGCAACTCCCGCACGTGGAAGCCGAGTTGGCGGGCGGCATCCGGCTGATGTTCGACCCGGTACCGGACGCCAAGGATGCCGGCCGGGGCCGCGTCGTGCTCGCGTTCCACTGCGGGGACGCCGCCGGGGTCGACGCCGTGTACGAGGAGCTGGCCGGGGCGGGGCACCACGGCGAGGCCAAGCCGTGGGACGCGCCGTGGGGGCAGCGGTACGCCGTCGTGCTCGACCCGGACGGGAACCAGGTGGACCTGTTCGCGCCTCTCGCGTGAACCGTCCGACGTGAACCGCCCTACGTAACCAGTTCGCCGAGCGTCGTACCCGTCAAGTCCCTTACGTCGCGCGCCAGATGGGCCTGGTCCGTGTATCCGGCGCGGGCCGCGGCCTCGGCGAACGGGACGTCGGCGCGGGCGAGCGCCAGGGCCCGTTGCAGGCGCAGGACGCGGGCGAGGGTCTTGGGGCCGTAGCCGAACGCGGCCAGTGAACGGCGGTGCAGGGTGCGGGCACCGAGGCCCGTCTCGTCGGCGACGGCCGTGACGCTGCGGCCCGCGTCGAGCGCCCGCGCCACATGGGTGAGCAGCGGGTCGGGCGGTCCCGCGACGTGGGCGAGGCGGGCCGCCAGGGCCTCAAGGTCGGTCGCGGGGTCGGCGGAGGCGTCGAGCCGCTCGGTCAGCCGCCGGACCTCGCCGCCGTTCCACAGGTCAGCCAACTCCGCGCGGGTGTCCCGGAGTTCGTGTGCCGGTACGCCGAGGTAGCCGGGCGCCGTGCCGGGCGCGAAGCGGATGCCCGCGAAGCGGCGGCCTTCGCCGGAGCCCGTGGGGTGGGCGCGGGTGTCGGGTCCGGCGACGAAGAGCCGGCCCTCGCTCCAGATCAGGTCCATGCAGCCGTCGGGCAGCACCGGGGCGGCCGCTCCCCCGCCGCGCGCGACCGTCCGGGTCCACACGGTCGCGCCCGGCACCCGCGCCGCCCGCTCCTCGTAGCCCCCGGTCATGTCCGGTACTCCTGCGGGCTCACTCCGTACTGCCGCTTGAACGCGGTGGACAGGGCGAACGCGCTGCCGTACCCGACGCGCCGGGCGATCGCCGCGACCGTCGACCCGCCCTCGCGCAGCAGATCCGCGGCGAGCGCGAGGCGCCAGCCGGTCAGGTACGCCATCGGGGGCTCGCCCACCAGCTCCGTGAAGCGGCGGGCGAGCGCGGCCCGCGAGACCCCGGACCGCTCGGCGAGTGCGACGACCGTCCAGGGGCGGGCGGGATCGTCCTGGATCAGCCGCAGCGCGCGGCCCACGACCGGGTCGCCCATCGCCCGGTACCAGGCGGGCGCGTCGGCCTCGGGGCGGGAGAACCAGGCGCGCAGCGAGGCGATCAGCAGCAGGTCGAGGAGGCGGTCGAGGACGACGTCCTGGCCCGGCTCGTCGCGCACGATCTCCTCCGCGACCAGCGGGGTGAGCGGGCAGCGCCACACCTCGGTGGGCAGTACGAGCAGCGCGGGCAGCGCGTCGAGCAGCCGCGCGGTCAGCTCGCCGCGCATCTGGTACGTGCCGATGAGCATCTTCGCCGGGGCGTCCGGCGACTCGCCCCACTGCCGTACGCCGAGATCCTTGTAGCGGCCGACGTGCGCGGGGCCCAGCGGGCGGCACTCCTGACCCGGTCCGATCTCGGCGCGCGGCTCGGTGTCCGGGTCGTCGCAGCAGACGTACGGGGCCGGGCCGCGGGCGATGGCGATGTCGCCGGGGCGGATGTGCTGTGGCTTGTCCGCCCCGCCGTCGCCGCCCTCCGGCAGGATCCACGCCTCACCCTCCACCATGATCATCACGGAGAGCGGTGCCCCGTCTGCGATCCGCACGGCCCACGGCGGCTCGAAGCAGGCCCGGATCATGAAGGCCCCGCGCGCCCTCGGCCCTTCGAGGAGCCCTGCGAGTACGTCCATGAAATCAGCGTAGACGGACGCGTATGGCGGTGAGCGGCTCGGCGATGTCGGCGGGTGGCGTGCGGCGGTTGAGTGGAGGCATGACACAGACGGAGCGGAACACACAGGCGGAACGGAACACACGGACGGTGCTGGTGACCGGCGCCACCGGGCGTACGGGGCGCCGGGTCGCCGACGCGGCGCGCGCCGCGGGGCTGAGCGTGCGGGCCGCCTCCCGGTCGGGCGCGGTGCGGTTCGACTGGGAGGAGCCCGGGACCTGGGACGAGGCGCTGCGCGGCGCCGACGGGGCGTATCTGGCCTTCCCCACGGACATCGGGGCGCCGGACGCCGCGGACCTGGTGGGGGCGCTGGCGCGGCGGGCGGTGGAGCTCGGGGTGCGGCGCCTTGTGCTGCTGTCGGCGCGCGGCGAGGAGCAGGCGCTGCCGGCGGAGGAGGCGCTGCGGGCGTCGGGGGCGCGGTGGACCGTGCTGCGGTGCGCCTGGTTCCAGCAGAACTACAGCGAGGGCCCGCTCGCGGACCAGGTGCGGAGCGGGGAACTGGCGTTCGCGGCGCCGGAGGCGCTGCGTGAGCCGTTCATCGACGCGACGGACATCGCGGAGGTCGCGGTCGCGGTGCTGCGCGAGCCGTCGGGGCGGTACGAGGGCGAGGTCCTGGATCTCACCGGGCCCGAGCTGCTGACGTGGGGCGAGGCGCTCGCGGCGGTCGCGGCGGTCGCGGCGGCCACGGGTACCGAGAAGCGGTACGTGCCGTTGCCCGACTACGGGGCGACGCTGCGCGGGTTCGGGGTGCCGGAGGAGGAAGTGGCGTTCCTGGTGGAGCTGTTCGCGACGCTGCTCGACGGGCGCAACGCCTCGGTCACCGGTGACGTACGGCGGGTGCTCGGGCGCGGCCCGCGTACGTTCGGGGAGTTCGCGGAACGGGAGGCGGCGGCCGGCGCCTGGAAGTGAGCGCCCCGGTCAGTCCTTGTCCTCCTCGTCCCCCGCCCCGTCACCGTTCTTGCGGACGTGCGTGCGCAGGCGGGACGTGACGTCCTCCGGGGGCAGGAACTTCGACCAGCGCTCCGGGAACTCGGACGGCATGCCGGGGTCGTCGCCGTCGTCCGGGTCCTCGGGGTCGTCCGGGTCGTCCGGGAAGCCCAGTGCGGCCGCCCGCGCCAGCTGCTCGGTGGCGGCCGCCCTGCGCACCCGCTCGTTCGCGGCGCGCGCCGCCGCCGTCGCGACCGAAGGCCACACCCGGTCGATCGCGGCGTTCACCGCGGCGCCGACGAGCACCGCGAACGCCGAGATGCCGATCCACAGCAGTACGGCGACCGGCGCCGCGAGGGAGCCGTAGATGGTCGGGCCCTCGATGGTGTTGGTGAGGTAGAGGCGCAGCAGGAAGCTGCCGGGGATCCACATCGCGAGCGACACGAGGGCGCCCGGCACGTCCTCGATCCACGGCGAACGCACCGGCACGGACACGTGGTACAGCGTCGTCAGGAACGCGATGGACAGGATGAGGACCACGGGCCAGTAGAAGATCTGGACGAGGGACTGGGACCAGGGCACGAGGCCGATCACCGCGTCCGGGCCCGCGATCATCAGCGGCAGCGCGATCGCGCCGAGGAGCAGCCCCACCAGGAAGAGCAGGAACGCGAGCAGCCGCGTCTTCACGATGCCGCGTACGCCGTCGAGTCCGTACATCACGGTCACCGTGTCCACGAACGTCGACACCGCGCGCGAGCCGGACCAGAGCGAGAGCAGGAAGCCGATGGAGATGACGTCGGGCCTGCCGCCCTT
Organism: Streptomyces sp. NPDC002795; assembly: GCF_042888725.1. Taxonomy (NCBI): domain Bacteria; kingdom Bacillati; phylum Actinomycetota; class Actinomycetes; order Kitasatosporales; family Streptomycetaceae; genus Streptomyces; species Streptomyces sp. NPDC002795. Next base: position 327,925 of record NZ_JBIAQB010000004.1, on the reverse strand, counting down.
GATGACGTCGTCCAAAATCGGTTCTGCGATCTCCTTCACGCCCTGGTCGGTGAGGACCGTGCGTGAGGCCTCCAGGATGTTGTCGCGGACGCCCGCGATGGTGTCGGCGCCCGTCCATGTGTCGACGTACGCGAGCAGTCCCACCAGGGACAGCAGCAGCGGCGGGACCGACAGGAGGGTGAAGAACGCCGCCTCGGCCGCGAGGCCCAGGATGCGGTACTCCATGCAGGAGTTGACGGTGTCCTTCAGGAGCAGCCAGGCCGTCTTCCGTTTGGAGACGTTGTGATACAGAACACGCGCCCGGTGAAGGCGTCCGGACGGCGATCGGGGGGATTCACTTGCTGGCTGCACGTCTCAACGGTATCCGTCGGGAAGGACGCCGTCCGACGTCAGGCCCGGCCTGTGGTGGGGTTTGCGGTGTCGCGGGTAGGTTCGGCAGACATGGCAGGCAGCACGCATACCGTCACCAACCAGGTCCCTCCGCTCGTCGGGTACGACGTCTTCTCCGCCGACCCGGCCCTGACGCAGGGTCTGAAGCGGCATCTGGACCCGGCACTTCTGGACGAGACCCTCGCGGACCTCACACTTCTCGGCCGCACCGCCGGGTCGGCGCAGGCGCAGGAGTGGGGCCGGCTCGCGAACGAGAACCCGCCACGCCTTCGCACCCACGACCGCTACGGCCACCGGATCGACGAGGTGGAGTTCCATCCGGCGTGGCACCGGCTCCTGGGCAAGGGTGCGTCGGCGGGGCTCACGTCGGCATGGACCCGGCCGGGAGGTCATCTGCGGCGCGCCGCCGCGTTCCTGGTGTGGTCGCAGGTAGAGGCGGGGCACCTGTGCCCGCTGTCGATGACGCACGCGGCGGTGCCCGCGCTGCGCACGGACCCGGAGCTCGCAGCCGAGTGGGAGCCCCGACTGACGTCCACGGTCTACGACTTCGGGATGCGACCCGCGGCGCGGAAGGCCGGGGTGCTCTTCGGCATGGCGATGACGGAGAAGCAGGGCGGCAGCGACGTACGGGCCAATACGACGCGGGCCGTACCCCTGTCCGAGGACGGGGCGTACGCGCTCACCGGCCACAAGTGGTTCTGCAGCGCGCCGATGTCGGACGGCTTCCTGGTGCTGGCGCAGACGGACGCGGGGCTCACGTGCTTCCTCGTCCCCCGCGTCCTGGAGGACGGCACGCGCAACCCCTTCGCCCTCCAACGCCTGAAGGACAAGCTGGGCAACCGGTCCAACGCGTCGGCGGAGGTCGAGTTCGACGGGACGTGGGCCCGCCGGGTCGGCGAGGAGGGGCGCGGGGTGCGCACCATCATCGAGATGGTGTCGGCGACCCGGCTCGACTGCGTGCTCGGCTCCGCCGCCCTGATGCGGCAGGCCGTGGCGCAGGCGACCCACCACTGCGCGCACCGCGAGGCGTTCGGCGCGAAACTGGCCGACCAGCCGCTGATGAGCAACGTATTGGCCGATCTGGCCCTGGAGTCGGAGGCCGCGACGACGCTCGCGCTGCGGCTCGCCGCCGCGTACGAGGACGGGGGCGAGCAGGAGGCGGCCTTCCTGCGGATCGCGGTGCCTGCGGCCAAGTACTGGGTGACGAAGCGCTGTACGCCACTGGTCGCGGAGGCCCTCGAATGCCTCGGCGGCAACGGGTACGTGGAGGAGTCCGGCATGCCGCGGCTGCTGCGCGAGTCACCGCTGAACTCGATCTGGGAGGGCGCGGGGAACGTACAGGCCCTGGACGTCCTGCGGGCGTTGCAGCGGGAGCCGCAGGCGCTGAACGCGTTCCTGATCGAGGTCGGCAAGGCGCGCGGCGCCGATCACCGGCTCGACGCGGCGGTGAAGGATCTGCTGACGGAACTCGGAGACCTGGACGGCATCGAGACGCGGGCGCGGCGGCTGGTGGAGCGGATCGCGCTGGTGCTCCAGGGTTCGCTGTTGGTGCGGTACGGCCCCGACGACGTGGCGGACGCGTTCTGTGCGGGGAGGTTCGGCGGGGACCGGGGCGCGGGCTTCGGAACGCTGCCGCACTCGCTGGACCTGGCGTCACTGGCGGAACGGGCACGCCCACAGGTCTGAGCCTGCCTCGGGGTCCGGATACTGACGCGGGGATGGTGCTGCGCCGACACGGCACCATCCCCGCTCATCAGGCCCCTAGAGGAGCTCGAACGCCGCAGCAGCGGCGTTGTTCCCATCTTCAAACCCCGTACGAATGTTCACCAGGGTTGCAGGGGGTTGCAACGTTCCTCGGGAAGGCCCACGCCTGCCCGGTCCCTCAGGGCAGGATGGACGCAACTCCCCACAACCGAGGTTCCCCCATGAACAAGGACTCGACGATCGACCTCGCACGGTTGTCCGCCATGGATGTGGCGCACTCGTCCCACCTCCTCAAGGGGGTCCGCGACGCGACGCTCTCCGGCCTGCGCCCGCGCGTGCGACCGCGGCCGGTGATCGACGACTCCTGGCGGCGGATGCTGCGGGACGGCGTCGACCCGGACCACGACGTCCGCGCGGGGCTGCTCACCACGGAGGCGCTGGAGGAGAAGCGGCGGGCCTCGCCGCTGTTCCCGCTCCTTCCGATGCTGCGCGAAGCGCTGGTGACGGTGGCCGACGCGGCGCAGCACATCATGGTGATCAGCGACGCCGAGGGCCGGATCCTGTGGCGCGAGGGGCACCCGGGCGTGCTGCGCATGGCCGACAGGCTCGGCTTCGAGCTGGGCGCGCACTGGGCGGAGGACGTCGTCGGGACGAACGGGATCGGTACGCCGCTGGTGGCCCGCCGTCCCGTACAGGTCTTCTCCGCCGAGCACTTCGTGCAGTCGCAGCACCCGTGGGTCTGCACGGGCGCCCCCGTGACGGATCCGCGCGACGGGCGGCTCCTCGGGGTCGTGGACGTCAGCGGGCCGATGGACACGCTGCATCCGGCGACGCTGTCGTGGGTGCACTCGGTGGCTCAGCTCGCCGAGGCCCGGCTGCGCGAACAGTTGCAGGGAAGCCTGGAGCAGCTGCGTTCGGTCGCCGCGCCCGTCCTCGCCCGGATGAGCGGACGGGCGCTCGCGGTCGACGAGTTCGGCTGGGCGGCGGCGGTCACCGGGATGCCGCCCGTGGACCGGGTGGCGCTGCCCAAGTCCCTCGCGGAGGGCAGCTGCTGGGTCCCTGCGCTCGGGTCCTGCAACGTGACGCCGCTGGCCGGGGGCTGGCTCCTGATGGTGGACGAGGAGCCGCGGCCGCTCGGCGCGACCCGTATCGCGCTCGACGTGAGCCGCCCGCGCCACTGGTCCCTGGAGGTGTCCGGGGCGGCGGCCACCTGGTCCCACGAACTGAGCCCGCGGCACGCCGAGTTGCTGTACGTCCTGGCGCTGCACCCGGCGGGACGCAGCGCGTCCGCGCTCGCCGACGACCTGTTCGGCGACCGGACCCGCACGGTGACGGTGCGGGCCGAGATGTCCCGCGTCCGCCGCTACCTCGGCGCCCTCCTCGCGCACCGCCCGTACCGCTTCGCGGACGACGCGGACGTGGGCGTGCTGCTGCCGGAGCATCCGCGGGACCTGCTTCCGTACTCGGTCGCGCCGGCGGTGGTGGCTGCTCGGGAGGCCGGGTCGGGGCTGTGACGTCGAACTACGAGCGTGTCGTAGTACGGCGTCACAGTCCCAAGGCCACCAACTCCAAGAACGCATCCACATCCCAAGCCGCCCGCCCCACGAACAACCCTTGCACCCCCGGAAGCTCAAGCAGCCATTTCGCGTTCCCCAGGTCGACCGACCCCCCGTACAGCACGGCGCGCGCCGGGAGTTCGGCGAGGGCCGCGAGGGCGGGGGCGATCTCCTCGGGGCGGGGCGGCCTGCCGTGTTCGCCGATCGCCCAGACCGGTTCGTAGGCGAGCAGCACCGCTCCCGGGTCCGACTGCCCTTCGAGCGCCGCCTCGGCCTGCGCGCGTACGACGTCGGCGCCTCGCCCCGCGTCCCTCGCCGCCGCGGACTCGCCGACGCAGACCAGCGGGGTGAGGCCGTGGCGCAGGGCGGCGGCCGTCTTGAGGCGGACCGTGTCGTCGGTCTCGGCGAAGTGGGCGCGCCGCTCCGAGTGCCCGATCTCGACGAGCCGGGCGCCCGCGTCGGCGGCCTGCGGCACCGAGATCTCGCCGGTCCAGGCGCCTTCGTCGTCCCAGTGGGCGTTCTGTACGCCGGTCAGGACGGGAGAGCCGGGGCCGAGGGTGTCGGCGACGGCGGAGACGGCGGTCGCCGAAGGGATCAGGAAGGGGTGCACACCGTCGATGCCGTCGCCGACCGCGTCCCGTACGCGCGCCGCGTAACTCGCGGCCTCGGAACGGGTCTTGGTCATCTTGAAGCTGGTCCCGATCCAGCGGCTCACGCGGATCACTCCCCGAGGCGGGCGCGCAGGACGCGACGCAGGTAGTCGCGGTTGGCGGCGGAGACGCCGAGGCCGTCGCCGCCGTAGTGCTCGACGCAGATCGGGCCGTCGAAGCCGCACTCCAGGGCCATGGCGAGGGCGCGCCGGTAGTCGATGAGGCCGCCTTCGCAGGGCGCGGGGTGGGTGAAGTAGGCGCCGGTGGCGAGGTCGTGGTCGCGGTAGTAGTTCTTGATGTGCCAGTAGTTGGTGTGCGGGAGGGTCTTGCGCAGCATGGTCTGCCAGTCCTCGACCGGGCGGTGCAGCCGGATGAGGTTGCCGATGTCGGGGTTGAGGCCGACGTTCGGCAGGCCGATGTCGGTGACCAGGGCGACCGCGCTGTCGGCGGTGCCGAGGTAGGTGTCCTCGTACATTTCGAGCGAGAGGCGTATGCCGTACTGGGCGGCGCGCTCGCCGAGTGCGCGCAGGCGGGTGACCGCGAGGTTCCAGGAGCGGGTGTCGCCGGCCGGGTCGGTGGCGCCCTGTTCGTGCCAGAACCACAGTGCCTGTTGCTGAGTCTCCGTCAATTCCCGGTGCAGGCCCACCGATACGACTCCGATGCCGAGGTCGGACGCGGCGTCGATCGTGCGCAGGAGGTACGCGAGGTGGGCGCGGGCCGCGTCCTCGTCGGGGTCGATGACGCTGCGGCGGATCGCGGAGATCGCGGTGACTCCGAGGCCGGACTCCTTGAGGGCGCAGGACAGTTCGGCTCTGCGGTCGGCGTCGAGGTCGCCGGGGCGTACCCAGCTGTCGGTGAGGTCGACGTGGTCGAAGCCTTCGCCCGCGACCTCGTCGAAAACCGAACTCCACTGCTTCGTAGGCGCGTTGTGGGCGTCGGGGAACTGGAGGAGGGCGGCACCGATGGGCCAGTCACGGGAAGTGCGGGGCGACGTGCGGTGGACGGTGGGCGGCATGGGCGACTCCCTCGTCGGCCTGAACGGTCCTCACTGAATCGTAGACCCTATAGGATCTATCCGGTCTGCGACAGACTGTCCGCACCTCCTCCTCGGATAACCTGGACGGCGAGATGAGCCCGAAGAGCACGCACCCACAGAGCCCCAACTCCCCGCTCGTGGCACGCCGCGCGCTGCGCGACGGGGTCTACGACGCGATCCTGGAGAAGCTGCTGGACGGCTCGACGCCGCCCGGCTCCTCCCTGGGCATCGACTCGCTCGCCCGCGAGCTCGGCGTCTCGCCGACTCCCGTGCGCGAGGCCCTCGTTCAGATGGAGCACACGGGCCTGGTCAACCGGGTCGCGCTCAAGGGGTACAAGGTGGCGCCGCCGCTCTCCCCCGAGCAGGTCACCGAACTCTTCGACGCCCGCATCATGTTGGAGCTCGGTGCGGTGGAGCGGGCCCTCGCGCACGCCGACGACCTGGTGCCCGAGCTGCGGGCCGCGCACGCCCGGCACGTGCTCGCGGCGCACCGCGTGCGCAAGCTGCGCGGCGGGGACGCGACCGCCACCGACAACTCCGACCTGCGCGAGTACTTCGCCGCCGACTGGGCGTTCCACCTGCTGATCATCCAGGCGGCGCAGAACAGGTTCATGGCGGCGATGGCCGAGTCGCTGAGCGCGCATGTGCACCGGATGCGGCAGACCGTCGACCACGGCACGTTCGACATCGACCAGGCCATCGCCGAGCACACGGCGATCCTCGCCGCGTTCGAGTCGGGCGACCCCGAGGCGCCGGCCCGCGCGATGCGTACGCACCTGGAGGGTGTCGAGCGGCGTTCGCTCGACGACGCGTAGCGCGGCGGAGCGCATCCGCGGGTTTGATGGGGATCAACTTCGGGCCGCGTGGCGGCAATTCACGCATGCCTCTTGTCATGGCTCCTTCGGCGCACCTACGGTCACGGCCATATCCCATAGGATCTCGGATCCGCAGGAAGGTCGACGATGACGTCACCACTGCGTGCGGCGCGCCGTCTCGCCGGAACCACGGCACTGGTCACCGCACTCACCTCGTGCACCTTGCTCAACGCCACACCGGAGGTGCCGAAGGACTGGCACCCGCGCGGTTCGGTCTCCGCGCTCGTCGCGTTCGCGCCGGGCGGCGGCAGTGACCGCTCAGCGCGCGTGATGGCCCAGGGGCTGAACGAGCTCGACGGCGGCTACCACGTCAACGTCGAGAACAAGGAGGGCGGTTCGGGCGCCGTCGGCTGGGCCGGCTTCCTCGCGGAGGAGGGCAACGGCAACGCGCTGCTCGTCGCGGAGGGCGCCCTCAACACGCTCCCGCTCGTCTACGACGTGCCGTTCACGTACAAGTCGTTCACGCCGCTGATGATGTTCGCGGAGGACTCCCGGATCGTCGTGGCCCGCAAGGACTCCCCGTACAAGACGTGCCCGGACGTGGTGCGGGCCGCGCGTGAGAAGCGTGTCGTCACCGGGTCGAGCGGCAAGACGGGCGCCGACGCGCTGGTGATCGGCAAGTTCAAGAAGCAGGGCGGGAAGTTCGGGGTCGTGCCCTACGGCTCGACCGGCGAGGTGCTGACCGGGCTGCTCGGTAAGCAGATCGACATCGCGCCCTCCAGTGCCTCGTCGGCGAAGCCGTACTTGCAGAGCGGTGACATGAGGGCGCTGTGCACCATGACCGCGAAGCGCTATGACGACCCTGTCCTCGGCAAGGTTCCGACCGCCAAAGAGCAGGGCCTTGACGCCGAAGTCACCCTGTGGCGCGGGGTGTTCGCGCCCGCCGGGATCGACGACGTACAGCGCCGGTACTGGATCAGGTCGCTGGAGCGGGCCATGAAGTCGAAGGCGTACCACGAGTACCTGAAGGCCGACATGCTCACGCCCGCGCACCGCAGCGGCCCGGAGTTCGCCGCGTACCTCAAGAAGTACGACGCCCAGGTGAAGGAGGACCTCAAGTGACGACCCCCGCCATTCCCACGTCTTCAAGGGCGCGCCGCCCGGTCCTCCTCGCGTACGGCGCGCTGACCGCGCTCGGCGCCCTGTTCTTCGTGGGCTCCTTCGCCTATCCGTGGACGCAGCCGGAGGACGGCACCATCGGCGCGGGCGTGATGCCGCGCACGGCGGGCCTGCTGCTTGCCGTCCTCGGATTGCTGCTGGTACGTCAGGAACTGCGTACGGGTTCGGTGTTGGAGGGTGACGGGCATGTCGAGGAGGCCGCAGAGGTCGGCGCCGAGGAGGCGCGGCGGGTCCGCACGAAGCTGATCGTGGTCGTGGTGACGATGGTGGTCACCGCGCTGCTCGTGCCGTTCCTCGGGCTGCTGCCCGCGCTGACGCTGATGACCCTGTTCCTCACGGCGGTCGTGGAGCGTCAGCCGCTCGCGCGCAGTGCGCTCGTGGCGGTGCTCGTGTTCGCGGTGTCCTACCTGCTGTTCGTCACGATCCTCAGCATTCCGCTGCCGTTCGGTCTCTTCGACCCCGCCGTCTGGAGCCAGCTGTGATCGACCATCTCGTCACCGGATTCGGTGCGGCGCTCAGCCCGGAGAATGTGCTCTGGTGCTTCGTCGGCGTGCTGCTCGGCACCGTCATCGGGATTCTGCCGGGGCTCGGCTCCGCGACGGGTGTCGCCATCCTGATCCCGGTCACGCTCACCTTCTCGCCGCTCACCGCGCTGATCATGCTGGCCGGGATCTACCACGGCGCCCAGTTCGGGGCGACGATCACCGCGATCCTCATCGCGACGCCCGGCGAGGCGTCGTCGGTGGTCAGCACCCTCGACGGCTATCGCATGGCGCGGGCCGGGAGAGCCGGGCCCGCGCTCGCGATCTCGGCGCTCGGCGCGTTCGTGTCGGCGATGGTGTCGCTGGTCGCGCTGATGGCGGTGGCCCCGTTCTTCGCGAATCTCGCGCTCGACTTCGGGCCGCCCGAGATGCTCGCCGTGATGATCCTCGGCCTGTGCACGATCGTCGTCTTCTCGGGCCGCAACCTGCTGCTCGGCATGGCGCTCGGCCTCACCGGCGTACTGATCGGGTGCGTCGGCGTGGACGGCGGCAGCGGCACACCCCGCTACACGTTCGGGCAGATCGACCTGTTCGGGGGCATCCCGTTCGTCGAGGTCATGATCGGCCTGTTCGCGATCGGCGAGCTGCTCAACCAGCTGCACATCGGCATGGCCGAACCGATCCGCGCCCGCTTCCGCGATCTGCTCCTCACGAAGGAGGACCTCAAGCGCGCCGCAGCGCCCACCGCGCGCGGCACCGTCCTCGGCTTCCTCCTCGGCTGCCTGCCGGGCGCGGGCACGACGCTCGCCTCGTTCATGGCGTACGGGGCGGAGAAGCGGTTCTCCCGTAACCGTAAGCAGCTCGGGTCGGGCGCCATCGAGGGCGTCGTCGCCCCCGACGCGGCCACCAACTCGGCGTCCAACGCCAACTTCGTGCCGACCCTCGTCCTCGGTGTCCCCGGCGGCGCGACGACGGCGGTCCTGCTCGGCGCGTTCCTCGTGTACGGGATCCAGCCGGGCCCGCTGCTCTTCGAGAACCAGCCGGAGCTGGTGTGGGGCCTGCTCGTCTCCTTCTTCATCGGCAACCTTCTGTTGCTGATCCTCAACCTGCCGCTCGCGCCGGTCTTCGCCCAACTCCTGCGCGTGCGCTACGCGTTCCTGTACCCGCTCATCATCGTGACCTCGCTGATCGGCGCGTACTCGGTGAAGAACAGCATGTTCAGCATCTGGATCGTGCTGTTCTTCGGGCTCGTCGGCTACGCGATGAAGCGGCTGAACTTCCCCGTGGCCCCGCTCGTCCTCGGCCTGGTCATCGGCCCGCTGTTCGAGAAGGCGCTGGTGCAGACGTCGGCGCTGTCGGGCGAGGACTCAGCTCTCATCCTGCACAGCCCGGCCGCGGTGACGATTCTGTCGCTCGCCGTGGTGCTGGTGGCGGGGCCGCCGGTGGCGCGGCGGCTGCGCCGGGCCCGTACCACTCCCGAGGCCGCCGCGCCGGCCACCGAACCCAAGACCCCGGAGAAGACGTCATGAGTACGCAACTTGTCGAGCAGACCCGTGAACTCCCGCGCGTGGCCGTCACGTTCGGTGATCCGGCCGGGATCGGACCCGAGCTGGTCGCCCGGCTCCTCGCCGACCCGAAGACCCGCGAATCCGCCGACCTCGTGCTCCTCGCCGACGAGGAGGAGCTGCGCTCGGCGGGCGAGGATGCGGGCGTGGACCTCGGCTGGGCACGGGAGTTGCTGCATCCCGGCGCAGCGCCCGAGCGGCCGGGCGGTGGTTTCCAGCGCAAGGCGGCGACGGCGGAGGGCGGTCGCTGGGCGCTCGACCGCCTGAGGACCGGGCTCGACCTGGCGCGCGCGGGCGAGGTCGGCGCGATACTTTTCGCCCCGCTCAACAAGTCCTCGCTGCATCTGGCCGGGATGACGCAGAGCGATGAACTCCGTTGGTTCGAGGAGGAGTTGGGCGTCCACGCCTTCACGTCCGAGCTGAACGTGGTGCCCGGTCTGTGGACGGCGCGCGTCACCTCGCACGTCTCCATCGCGGACGTCGCCGCCGGGATCACGCCCGAGCGGGTGACGGCGGCGGGCCGGCTCCTGGACCGGGTGCTGCGCGGCGCGGGTGTCGAGGCGCCCCGTATCGGAGTGTGCGCGCTGAATCCGCACGCGGGCGAGAACGGCCACTTCGGCCGCCACGAACTCGACATCATCACGCCCGCGATCGGCGCTCTGCGCGAGGCGGGGCTCGACCTGAGCGGCCCCTTCCCCTCCGACACGATCTTCCTGAAGGCGCGCGCCGGGGAGTTCGACGGTGTGCTGACGATGTATCACGACCAGGGGCAGATCGCGATGAAGCTGATGGGCTTCGACGGTGGGGTGACCATCGCGGGCGGCCTGCCGATCCCGATCTGCACACCGGCGCATGGCACTGCGTTCGACCTGGTGGGGCGGGGGGCCGCGAACACGGGGTCGATCCGCAACGCGTTCGACCTGGCGGTCCGGCTGGCGCGGCGCTAAAGGGTGAGCCGACCGACCTCGCCCACGCCACGGGGCTCCGCCCCGGCCCCCGCGGGCTCTCGCCCAAGAGCGGGGCTGGAACGGCCCGGGCGCCGCCACCTCTCACACGGGAGGGGGAGGCTCGAACTGCCCGACCCGCCCCCTCCCGTACCGGAGCGAGGCTGGAACAGCCCGACCCCGCCGCCACTCACGCGGGAGCGGGGCTGGAACAGCCCGACCCGCCCCCTCCCGCACCGGAGCGAGGCTGGAACAGCCCGACCCCGCCGCCACTCACGCGAGAACGGGACTTGAACTGCCCGACCCACCCCCTCCCGCACCGGAACAGGGCTGCAACAGCCCGGCCCAACCGCCTCCCGTACCGGAACGGGACTTGAACTGCCCGGCCCCGCCGCCACTCGCACCGGAGCGGGGCTGGAACAGCCCGAGCGTCACCCCCCTCTCGTACCGGAACGGGGCTTGAACTGCCCGAGCGCCGCTACCTCTCACGCCGGAACAGGGCTGCAACAGCCCGGCCCCGTCCCCTCCCGCACCGGGGCGAGGCTGAAACTGCCCGACCCCGCCGCCACTCACGCGAGAACGGGGCTGGAACAGCCCGAGCACCACACCCCACTCGTACCGGAGCGAGGCTCGAACTGCCCGAGCACCACCCCCACTCGTACCGGAGCGAGGCCGGAACAGCCCGAGCACCACCCCCTCCCGCACCGGAGCGAGGCTCGAACTGCCCGAGCACCACCCCCTCCCGCACCGGAGCGAGGCTCGAACTGCCCGAGCGGCACCGCCTCCCGTACCCCACCCGACCGGGGCCCCCGGGACGCACCGGTTCTGTACGCTCCGCACTCATGTTCTTCACACGCATCAAGCCGAGGACACGGCGCATACACCGGGCACCCCTCACCCTGCACCAACTCTGGATGGTGTCCCTGAGCGCGCCCGTGCATCCGGGCAAGGGCGCGTCGCGCACCACGCTCTATCCGTTCACCCGCGTCGACGGAGACAAGGCGCGGCGTCGGCTGGCCGGGCAGTGGGAGGCCGGGACGCGGGACGAGTTGCTCGGGCGGCTCGGTGCGTTGGCGCGGTCGGGGTTTCGGGGGCAGGTCCGCGCCCGGGTGGGCGTGGAGCCGCTGGCCTGGGACATCGCCCTGTACGCGGACGCCGCGCGGTGCGGCTTCGCCGCCGGGCTGCTCTCCGAGGCGGACGCGTGGAACCTGCTGAAGAACGTGGTGCCGCAGGTGGCGGGCACGTACAACACGTGGCAGGAGTACGCCGACCACTACCTGCTCGGCCTCTCGGTCTGGCGCGAAGGCGTAGAGGGGACGCCCGCCGAGTCGCTTCTCGCGCCGCGGGACGTCGCGGACGCGCACGTGAAGTCCCTGCTCGACCCGGCGAACCGCAAGAGCCCATGGCACCGGGCGCCGCTGGACGTCATCCGCCGCCCCGACCTGCGGCCCGAGTAAGCTGACGCACCCTCGTACAGATTCAAGTGGAAGAGAAGTCGTGGTGGGCGTGGGCGGACGGGCCGGGGACGGCGACGAAGGGGTCGCTTCCGCGTCCTCCGATCTGCGGCACCTCGGGGTGGAGCTGCGCCGCCTCAACGGGGAGATCGCGCGCGTGGTGCACAGCTTCGCCACCGGTCAGGGCCTGCACCCCACGGACGTGCAGGCGCTCGCCGTCGTCCTGGACTCCACGGAACCCGTCACACCGAGCGTGCTGCGCCGCCGCCTCGGGCTGACGTCCGGCGCGGTGAGCGCCTGCGTGGACCGGCTGGAGCGCGCCGGCCATCTGCGGCGGGTGCGGGAGAGCCAGGACCGGCGGGTGGTGCACCTCCAGTACGTGCCGGGGGCGCAGGCGCGGGCGCGTCAGTACTTCGGGCCGCTGGCTGAGGCGGCAGACCGGGTGCGCGGCGACTTCAGCGCGGCGGAACTGGACGTGGTGGTGCGGTTCCTGGGCTCGCTCAACGAGGAGCTGGCCGCGGTGGAGAGCCCTCGGGCGTAGGCCCCGACAGGCCGCCCCACCGACCGCATCCGCGGGCCCGGTTCCGAGAGAAGGAAGGTCGTATGCCACCATCCCGGTTAACTCAACCATTGAGATACTTTCCGATTGAGATTGTCCGGCCGCCTTCCCTGGGAGAACCATGCCCCGCACCCACCGACGCGCCCGCTGGCTCGTGCCGATCGTCCTGCTCTTCGGCTGGCTCGCCATCGGCGGCACGCTCGGTCCCTTCGCCGGCAAGCTCGGCGAGGTCGCCACCAACGACCAGGCGGCGTTCCTGCCGCGCAACGCGGAGTCCACCCGCGTGATCGACGCGCAACGCGCCTTCAGCGAGGACGAGACGCTCCCCGCGGTGGTCGTCTGGACCGCCGACGGTGGAGGCCGCATAGACAGTGGCCAACAGGCCGCCGCCACCCGCGCGTTGGCCGGCCTGAAGGGCGATCCCGGCATCGTGGGACAGGTGTCGCCCGCCCTGCCGTCGGACGATCGCGAGGCCCTGCAAGGTGTGGTGCAGCTCCGCCCCGACCTGGGGGACGAACTCGCCCCGACGCTCGACGAGATCGAGTCCGCGGCGTCGAAGGTGCCGGGCACGACGGTCGCCGTCGCGGGCCCCGCGGCGAGCCAGGCCGATCTGTCCGACGCCTTCGCCGGGATCGACGGGCTGCTCCTGTCGGTCGCGCTGGTGGCGGTCCTGCTGATCCTGATCCTGGTCTACCGCAGCGTGCTGCTCCCCTTCGTGATCATCATCGGGGCGGTCCTCGCCCTCGGCACCGCCTGCGCCGTCGTCTACACGCTCGCCGACCACGACGTCGTACGCGTCGACGGACAGGTGCAGGGCATCCTGTCGATCCTCGTCATCGGCGCCGCGACCGACTACGCGCTGCTGCTCACCGCCCGATACCGCGAGGAACTCGCCTCGGGCGCCGAGCGGTTCACCGCGATGCGGGCCGCGCTGCGCCGCTCCTCCGGGGCGATCGTGGCCAGCGCCGCCACCGTCGCGCTCGGCCTGCTCGCCCTGCTGCTCAGCGACCTCACCAACAACCGGGCGCTCGGCCCGGTCGGCGCCATCGGCATCGTCTGCGCCGTCCTCAGCACCCTCACGTTCCTGCCCGCCGCCCTGGTACTGCTCGGCGGCGCCGCGTACTGGCCCGCGAAGGTGCGCACCGACGACGGCTCGGGCGCGGGGCACGGTGTGTGGCGGCGCGTCGCACGGGCGGTGGAGCGGGCGCCGCGCAGGATCTGGGCGATCGCCCTCGCCGGCCTGCTGGCCTGCGCGGCCTTCGCTCCCGCCCTCGACTCCAAGGGCGTACCGCTCGACGAGATCTTCGTCAACGACGCGCCCTCGGTCGCCGCCCAGGCCACGCTGGCCGAGCACTTCCCCGGCGGCTCCGGCAACCCGGCCGTGGTGATCGCGGACGCCGGCCACGCGGACGAGGTCGTCTCGCGGTCCGAGAAGACCGAAGGCGTCGCGAGCGCGACGGTCCTGAGTGAGCAGGGCCGCCCCGGCGGCGGCCCGCCCCGCGTCGTGGACGGCAAGGTCCGCGTCGACGTCACGCTGAAGGACCCGGCCGACAGTGACGCCGCCAAGGAGGCGGTCTCCGGGCTGCGCACGACGCTGCACTCCGTCGACGGCGCCGACGCCCTCGTCGGCGGCTACACCGCGCAGCAGTACGACACCCAGCACACCGCCGAACGCGACCGCACGCTGATCGTTCCCGTGGTCCTCGCCATCATCCTGGTGATCCTCGTCGGGCTGCTGCGGTCCTTGATGATGCCGCTGCTCCTGGTGGCGACGGTGGCGCTCAACTTCGTTGCGACGCTGGGCATTTCGGGGCTCGTCTTTGAGCACGTGTTCGGCTTCAGCGGCACCGACGCGTCCGTACCGCTGTACGGGTTCGTGTTCCTGGTCGCGCTCGGCGTGGACTACAACATCTTCCTGATGTCGAGGGCCCGCGAGGAGTCCCTGGAGCACGGGGTGCGGGACGGGATCCTGCGGGCGCTCGTCGCGACGGGCGGCGTGATCACCTCGGCCGGTGTCGTGCTGGCCGCGACGTTCGCCGCGCTCGGCGTGATCCCGCTCGCGTTCCTGGTGCAGATCGCGTTCATCGTGGCCTTCGGCGTCCTGCTCGACACCCTGGTCGTACGGTCACTGCTGGTCCCGGCGCTGGTCCGGGACATCGGCCCGAAGTCATGGTGGCCCGGGCGCCTCGCCCGGGGCCGTGACACGGACTGAGCCGGCGGATCCTCCCGCATCCTGAACACCCTTGGCCACAGCCCGTCGGCCGTGATCCGATGTGCCGCATGAGCAGCAGTAACACCCTCACCGTCACCACGTGGTCGCTGGAGCAGACCGCGCCCTCCGATCTGCACCCCGCGGACCCGCCGGAGGGCGACCGGGTGCACGTCGCCCGCGCCGAGGTCCCCTCCCCGGAGTTCAGCCGGTTCCTGTACGCGTCCGTGGGCAGCGACATCCGCTGGCTCGACCGGCTCGGCTGGACCTACGCGCGGTGGCAGGAGCAGCTGTCGCGTCCGGGTGCCGAGACATGGGTCGCGTACGAGAAGGGCACGCCCGCCGGGTACGTGGAGCTGGACGCGCAGGACGACGGGGTGGTGGAGGTCGTCTACTTCGGCCTGATCCCGGCGTTCCGCGGGCGGCGGATCGGCGGCCACCTCCTGTCGTACGCGGTCGCGCGCGCCTGGGACCTGGCCGAGCGGTGGCCGGGGCGGGCGCCCACGAAGCGGGTGTGGCTGCACACCTGCAGCAAGGACGGCGAGCACGCGATGGCGAACTACGAGCGGCGCGGGTTCAAGGTGTTCCACACGGCGACCGAGGAGGAGCCGGATCTCCCGACCGCGGGCCCGTGGCCGGGAGCGTTCCCCGCCGCCTGAGCGGTTCGACCGCCACCCCATCACTGTGACCGACGCCACTGTCGTCCACCATCCGAGACAATCTCGTCCAGATTGCGGACGATGGTGGACCGGGCCCAAAGTCCCGTGACACGCTTTCGTCATGTCTACAGCTGGAACCGCCTTGGTGAGTCGACGTCACGTCGACTTCGGCCGCATGTCCAGCGCCATCTGTCCGGCGCGCTGATCTCTCCAGCACCGCCGATCTCTCGTCACATCTGACCTCCTGCGCACCGCCGCGCCTCTTGCGCGAAGTGTGCAGGTCAGAGCCGCCTAAGCCTGTCTGAAGGACGATTCTCCATGGCTGCTACCCCAGAAACACCTGTCTCCGCCACGCCCCGCCGCAAGGTGAGCCGTCACCGTGGTGAGGGCCAGTGGGCCGTGGGCCACTTCACTCCGCTCAACGGCAACGAGCAGTTCAAGAAGGACGACGACGGTCTCAATGTACGGACACGTATTGAGACGATCTACTCCAAGCGCGGTTTCGACTCGATCGACCCCCAGGACCTGCGCGGACGCATGCGCTGGTGGGGTCTCTACACCCAGCGCAAGCCCGGCATCGACGGCGGCAAGACGGCCGTCCTTGAGCCGGAGGAGCTGGACGACGAGTACTTCATGCTGCGGGTGCGCGTGGACGGCGGCCGGCTGACCGTGCCGCAGCTGCGCGCGATCGGCGAGGTCTCCGAGCAGTACGCCCGCGGCACCGCCGACATCACCGACCGGCAGAACATCCAGCTGCACTGGATCCGCATCGAGGACGTTCCGGCGATCTGGGAGAAGCTGGAGGCCGTGGGCCTGTCCACGACCGAGGCGTGCGGCGACTGCCCGCGAGTGATCATCGGCTCCCCGGTGGCCGGGATCGCCGCCGACGAGATCATCGACGGCACCGCCGCCGTGGACGAGATCCACGAGCGGTACATCGGCAGCAAGGAGTTCTCCAATCTGCCGCGCAAGTTCAAGACCGCGATCTCCGGCTCCCCTGTCCAGGATGTGGTCCACGAGATCAACGACGTGGCCTTCGTCGGCGTCGAGCACCCCGAGCACGGCCCCGGCTTCGACCTCTGGGTCGGCGGCGGCCTGTCCACCAACCCCAAGCTCGCGCAGCGCCTCGGCGCATGGGTGCCGCTCGACGAGGTCGCCGACGTCTGGGCCGGTGTGGTCGGCATCTTCCGTGACTACGGCTACCGCCGCCTGCGCAACCGCGCCCGCCTGAAGTTCCTGATGGCCGACTGGGGCGCGGAGAAGTTCCGCCAGGTCCTGGAGGACGAGTACCTGAAGCGGGCGCTCGTCGACGGCCCCGCCCCCAAGGAGCCCGCGCAGAAGTGGCGCGACCACATCGGCGTCCACCAGCAGCAGGACGGCCGCTTCTACGTCGGGTTCGCGCCGCGCGTCGGCCGGGTGGACGGCACCACGCTCGCCAAGATCGCCGATCTGGCCGGTGCGCACGGCTCGGACCGGCTGCGGACCACCGTCGAGCAGAAGATGATCATCCTCGATGTCACCGAGGACCGGATCGAGTCGCTCGTCGCCGGTCTTGAGGCCATGGACTTCCAGGTCAAGCCCTCGCCGTTCCGGCGCGGCACGATGGCCTGCACCGGCATCGAGTTCTGCAAGCTCGCGATCGTCGAGACGAAGCAGCGCGGCTCGCAGCTGATCGACGAACTGGAGCAGCGTCTCCCGGAGTTCGACGAGCCGCTGACCATCAACCTCAACGGCTGCCCGAACGCCTGCGCCCGTATCCAGGTCGCGGACATCGGCCTCAAGGGACAGCTCGTCCTGGACGACAACGGCAACCAGGTCGAGGGCTACCAGGTGCACCTCGGCGGCGCGCTCGGCCTGGAGGCCGGGTTCGGCCGCAAGGTGCGCGGCCTGAAGGTCACCTCGGACGAGCTGCCGGACTACATCGAGCGCGTCCTCAAGAACTACGAGGCGGAGCGCGAGGACGGCGAGCGCTTCGCGACCTGGGCGGCCCGCGCGTCCGCGGAGGCCCTCTCATGAGTGAGCGCGCGGCCCCGTTCTTCTGCCCCTACTGCGGCGACGAGGACCTTCGTCCGAACGAAGAAGGCCACGGCGCCTGGGAATGCGCGGCCTGCAACCGAGCCTTCACGTTGAAGTTCCTCGGGCTTCTCGCCCGGGGGGTTCAGCGCAACGACGGTGGAGGGGAACAGATATGACCACGGCTCAAACCCCCACGGACACAGACGAGTTGAAGGCGCTCGCCGAGCAGGCCGGGCGCGACCTGGAGGACGCCTCCCCGCTGGAGATCCTCCAGTGGGCGGCGCGGACCTTCGGCGAGAAGTTCTGCGTGACCTCGTCCATGGAGGACGCGGTCGTCGCCCACCTCGCCTCCCGCGCGATGCCCGGAGTGGACGTCGTGTTCCTCGACACCGGCTACCACTTCGAGGAGACGATCGGCACGCGGGACGCCGTCGAGGCCGTGATGGACGTCAACGTCATCACGCTCACCCCGCGGCAGACCGTCGCCGAGCAGGACGCCGAGTTCGGCCCGAGGCTGCACGACCGCGACCCCGACCTGTGCTGCGCGATGCGCAAGGTCAAGCCCCTGGAAGAGGGCCTCGCCGGGTACGCCGCGTGGGCCACGGGACTGCGCCGCGACGAGTCCCCGACCCGCGCGAACACCCCGGTCGTCAGCTGGGACGAGAAGCGGCAGAAGGTCAAGGTCTCGCCGATCGCCCGCTGGACACAGGACGACGTCGACGCCTACGTCGCCGAGCACGGCGTGCTCACCAACCCGCTCCTGATGGACGGCTACGGCTCCGTGGGCTGCGCCCCGTGCACCCGCCGCCTCCTGGAGGGCGAGGACGCGCGCGCCGGACGGTGGGCGGGCCAGGCCAAGACCGAGTGCGGACTGCACGGCTGAGGCGGCCCGAACTCATGGACAAGACACAGACTTTGGAGAACCAAGTGACCGGAGCCACCATCTGGCTCACGGGTCTGCCGAGCGCCGGCAAGACCACCATCGCGTACGAGCTGGCGAACACGCTGCGCGCCGAGGGCCGCAAGGTCGAGGTGCTGGACGGCGACGAGATCCGCGAGTACCTCTCGGCGGGCCTCGGCTTCAGCCGGGAGGACCGGCACACCAACGTCCAGCGCATCGGCTACGTCGCCGAACTCCTCGCCCGCAACGGCGTGTTGGCGCTCGTCCCGGTCATCGCGCCGTACGCGGACAGCCGTGAGGCCGTCCGCAAGCGCCACCAGACCGGCGGCACCGGATACCTGGAGGTGCACGTGGCCACGCCCGTGGACGTGTGCTCCGTACGTGATGTGAAGGGCCTGTACGCCAAGCAGGCCGCCGGTGAGCTGGAAGGCCTCACCGGGGTCGACGACCCGTACGAGGCACCCGAATCGCCCGACCTGCGCATCGAGTCGCAGAACCAGACCGTGCAGGAGTCCGCGGCAGCGCTCCGTGCGCTGCTCACCGAGAGGGGTCTCGCCGCATGACGACCGTAGCTTCTTCCGTCTCCGAGGGCTCCGAGGAGACCGACAGCCCTTACGCGCTGAGCCACTTGGACGCCCTTGAGTCCGAGGCGGTGCACATCTTCCGCGAGGTGGCGGGCGAGTTCGAGCGGCCGGTGATTCTCTTCTCCGGCGGCAAGGACTCCATCGTCATGCTGCACCTGGCGCTCAAGGCGTTCGCCCCGGCCGCGATCCCCTTCTCGCTCCTGCACGTGGACACCGGGCACAACTTCCCCGAGGTCCTCGACTACCGCGACCGCGCCGTCGAGAAGCACGGGCTTCGCCTGCACGTCGCGTCCGTGCAGGAGTACATCGACGCCGGAAAGCTGCGCGAGCGTCCGGACGGGACCCGTAACCCGCTCCAGACCGTGCCGCTGACCGAGAAGATCCAGCAGGAGAAGTTCGACGCCGTCTTCGGCGGCGGCCGCCGCGACGAGGAGAAGGCCCGCGCCAAGGAGCGCGTGTTCTCCCTGCGCGACGAGTTCTCCCAGTGGGACCCGCGCCGCCAGCGCCCCGAACTGTGGCAGCTGTACAACGGCCGGCACGCCCCGGGCGAGCACGTCCGCGTCTTCCCGCTGTCCAACTGGACCGAGCTGGACGTGTGGCAGTACATCGCCCGCGAGAACATCGAACTCCCCGAGATCTACTACGCGCACCAGCGCCCGGTCTTCAAGCGCAGCGGCATGTGGCTGACCGCGGGCGACTGGGGCGGCCCGAAGGACGACGAGTCGGTCGAGACGCGGCAGGTCCGCTACCGCACCGTCGGCGACATGTCCTGCACCGGCGCCGTCGACTCGGACGCCACGACCATCGACAAGGTCATCGCCGAGATCGCCGTGTCCCGGCTCACCGAGCGGGGCGCCACCCGGGCCGACGACAAGATGTCCGAGGCCGCGATGGAAGACCGCAAGCGCGAAGGGTACTTCTAGACATGAGCACCACCACCTCCGCCGCCGAAGAGCTGGCCGGGCTTTCGGCGACGACGCTGCTGCGGTTCGCCACGGCCGGTTCGGTCGACGACGGCAAGTCCACGCTCGTCGGCCGCCTGCTGCACGACTCCAAGTCGGTCCTCACCGACCAGCTGGAGGCCGTCGAGCTCGCCTCGCGTTCGCGCGGCGCGGCCGAACCCGACCTGGCCCTCCTCACGGACGGCCTGCGCGCCGAACGCGAGCAGGGCATCACGATCGACGTCGCGTACCGCTACTTCGCGACCCCGCGCCGCCGTTTCATCCTCGCGGACACGCCGGGCCACGTGCAGTACACGCGGAACATGGTGACCGGCGCGTCCACCGCCGACCTCGCCGTGGTCCTCGTCGACGCGCGCAACGGCGTCATCGAGCAGACCCGCAGGCACGCCGCCGTCGCGGCCCTCCTGCGCGTCCCGCACGTCGTCCTCGCCGTCAACAAGATGGACCTGGTCGACTACGAGGAGCAGGTCTTCGCGAAGATCGCCGAGGAATTCACCGCGTACGCCGGTCAGTTGGGCGTCCCGGAGATCACCGCCATCCCGATCTCGGCGCTCGCGGGCGACAACGTCGTGGAGCCGTCCGCCAAGATGGACTGGTACGGCGGCCCGACGGTCCTGGAGCACCTGGAGACGGTGCCGGTCAGCCACGACCTCACCAGCTGCCACGCGCGACTGCCCGTCCAGTACGTGATCCGCCCGCAGACCGCCGAGCTCCCGGACTACCGGGGCTACGCGGGGCAGATCGCGGCGGGCACGTTCCGGGTCGGCGAGTCCGTCACCGTACTGCCCTCGGGCCGTACGTCGAAGGTCGCCGGAATCGACCTGCTGGGCACGGAAGTCGACGTCGCCTGGACGCCGCAGTCGATCACCCTCCGCCTGGAGGACGACATCGACATCTCGCGCGGCGACCTGATCGTGCCGAGCCATGACGCGCCCGCCACCTCTCAGGACATCGAGGCGACGGTGTGCCACGTGGCCGACACCCCGCTCGCCGTCGGCCAGCGGGTGCTGCTCAAGCACACCACCCGTACGGTCAAGGCGATCGTCAAGGAGATCCCGTCGCGGCTCACGCTCGACGACCTCTCCCAGCACCCCTCCCCCGGTCGGCTCGTCGCCAACGACATCGGCCGGGTGAAGGTCCGGCTCGCCGAGGCGCTCGCCATCGACTCCTACGCGGACTCGCGCCGCACAGGCTCGTTCCTGCTGGTCGACCCGTCGGACGGCACGACGCTCGCGGCGGGCATGGCCGGCGAGTCCTTCGCCTCGGCGGAGGACCCCAAGTCCCTTGTCGAAGAAGAGGGCTGGGACTTCTGACCCCCTCCCCACGGAACTGAGCGATCTCACTCATGCACGAGCCGGTACTCCTCGTCATAGCCCACGGCAGCCGCGACCCGCGCCATGCCGCGACCGTGCACGCCCTCGTGGGCGAGGTGCGGGAGCAGCGTCCCGGTCTGCGCGTGGAGACGGCGTTCCTGGACTTCAACGTCCCTTCCGTGCAAGGGGTGTTGAAGTCCCTCGCGGCGGAGGGCGTACGGGACGTGGTGACCCTCCCCCTCCTCCTGACTCGCGCCTTCCACGCGAAGGCGGACATCCCGGCGGTGCTGCGCACGGCACCCCGCGAGCTGCGCATCCACCAGGCGGAGGTCCTGGGCCCCGACCCGCTGCTGGTCTCGGCCCTCGAACGACGCCTGTACGAGGCGGGCCTCAGCCCCGCCGACAAGCCCACGACCGGGGTCGTCCTGGCCTCGGCGGGCTCATCCGACCCGGAGGCGATCGCAGTGATCGCTGAAATCGCGCGGGAGTGGCGGCACACCGGTTGGTGCGCCGTGCGACCTGCGTTCGCCTCCGCATCTCTGCCGCGCACGGAGGACGCCGTGCGCGAACTACGGTCCCTCGGCTGCGAGCGCGTGGCGGTCGCCCCGTACGTCCTCGCCCCGGGCCGCCTCCCCGACCGGATCGCCGCGGGTTCGGCCGGGGCCGACGTGCTCGCCGGTGTACTGGGCCCCGCGCCGGAGGTCGCGCGGGTCCTGGTCGAGCGCTACGGGGCGGCGCTCGCCGCTCAGCGTGGGTCGCGGCCGCTGAGGGCGACGGCCTGCGCGTAGACGGATGCGTCGTCCGGTAGGTCGACGGGGGCGGCGAAGCCCTCGTACTGGCGGTACAGCTCGGCGTTCGCCGTTACGACCTGGAGGAGCAGGGCCGCCGCGCCGTCCGAGACGTGGAACTCCTGGCCGGTGGCGCGGGCCACGTCCCAGCCGTGCAGGACGAGTTCGGCCCACAGCAGTGCGGCGACCTCGGCGGCGGGCTGCTGGGCGAAGCCGAGGTCGATCTCGCCCTCCCAGACGGCCGGTTCGGCCCAGGCGGCGACCGCCCGGTCGAGGTCGGTGGCGTACGTCGCCGCCCAGTCCTCGTCGGCCGTGAGGTCGCGCGCGGTCAGTTCCTCGGGCAGCTGGGTGCGCAGTGCCCGGTGTTCCATGCCGTGCGAGGTGTACACGGCCCAGTGGTTCAGAAGCGTCCGCACGTCCCAGTCGCCGCAGCCCGAGGCCGCGTCGAGCCGGTCGGGTTTGACGCCGGCCGCGACACGGGCGGCCTCGGCGGCGCTTTCGGTGAGGTACGGGTACACGGTGTCCATGCGGAGTTCGTTCATGCCGCCGACGCTACGGCGACCGGTACCCGCTCCTCTTGAACAAACGCGACAGACAGGCGGGGGATTACGAGGTGCTGCGCGCGTCCACCGCGGCCAGCAGGTCCGGCACGCTCGTCTCCCCCGCCGAACGCCCGGCGCGCGCCGCCTCGTTCGCGAGCTCCTGGAGGACGTCGTTGACCGGTGTCGGCACGCCGTGCAGGCGGCCGAGCAGGGCGATCTCGCCGTTGAGGTAGTCGGCCTCGATACTGCCGGCGCCGCGCTGGAGTGACTGCCAGGAGGAGCCTCCGCCGCGCGGGGAGCTGTCGAAGGGTTCGAAGGTGATCTTGTCGGCGCGGATGGCCTTCTCCTCGTCCTGGCTCGCGTACGCGACACCGGCCGCGTCGAGCACCGCCTCGCCCTCGGCGCGGGCCCGGCGGAACAGACCGACGCCCTCCTCGCTGGTGAGCACCCCGGAGACCGCCTCGATCGAATTGGCCAGGTTGGAGAGGAGCTTGGCGTACTTCCAGCGCATGACGTCGTCGACGACGGGCGCTTCGAGGAGCCCCTTCTCCAGGTCGGCGGAGATCGCCCGCGCGGTCTCGTCGCTGCCCGACGGGTAGCGGCCGAGGTGCAGCATGCCGGAGAGCGGGGTGCCCGGGGCGCGGACGACGCCCGGCTCCACGAACGTGGCGGGCAGCCACACGCACATCCCGTACACGCGCTGGAAGGTGCGCAGGGCGAGCCGCTCGCTCTCCACGCCGTTCTGCGCGCAGACCAGCGGCAGGTGCAGCGCCGCCGTGCCGCCGCCCTCGACGGGGCGCGGGCCCCACGCGGCGAGCGCCGCCGCGCTGTCCTGCGTCTTCACGGCGAGGATCAGCACGTCGTCGGCGCGCAGCGTGCCGAGCGCCTCCGGCCCGTCGACGACCGGGAGTTGGTGGGTGTGCGGCCCGTCGGGCGTCTCGACGCGCAGCCCGTTGTCGCGCAGCGCCTCGTACTGCCTGCCGCGCGCGACGAGCACGACGTCACCGTGCCCGGACTGTGCGAGCCGTCCGCCGATGACGCCGCCGACCGCTCCTGCTCCGATGATTACGTAGCGCATACACAGACCTTTTCACGGACGTGCTCACTGTGGGGCGGTGAGTTCCACCAGTTTCTTCACGGTGTTCCAGTTGCGGCTCGTCGCGATCAGGCCCTTGTTGAGCGCCGGACGGGACAGCTGGGCCCCGAGCTTCGAGACGCCCAGGCCCTGGGGTGCGTAGAGGTAGAGGGCGCGGTCGCCGAGGTGGAATTCCTCGGGTGCGTACGCGGCCGGGTCCACCGCGGCGAACCGCTCGGCGGTCACGGCTTGCGAGAAGTACGTGACGTGCAGTTGCTTGGCCTCCAGTTCGGCGGCCGGGAACGGGCAGTTGGCCATGATCGCCTTCAGGTAGGCGTGGCCGCGCACGAGGACGTCGACGGTGAAGCCGAACTCGTCGGCGATCGCCTTGGTGAGCGTGGCCGCGAGGGATTCCTCGTCGCTACCGTCCGGCGCGGTGAACGCGACGTTGCCGCTCTGCAGGTAGGTGCGTACGTCGCTGAGGCCCAGGCTCTCGATCACCGGACGCAGTCCGGCCATCGGCACCTTCTTGTTGCCGCCCACGTTGATGCCGCGCAGTAGCGCGGCGTAGCCCTCGGCCGAGGTCCCCTGTGTCATGGGCACACGATAAGGCGGCCGCCGTTCCCCGTGGGGGTGGGCACGGCGGCCGCCGGTCATCGAGCCGAAACGTTTACTCGACGACCTTCAGGAGCTTGTTCGCGGTGCCGTCGGACGCGTTCTTGATGGCGTCCGGGGTGGCCCCGTCGGTGAGCGCCTTGGCGACGTCGGCCGGAGCGGCGTCCTTGTGACCGGCCAGGTAGACGGCGGCCGCGCCGACGACGTGCGGTGTCGCCATCGACGTACCGGAGATGGTGTTGGTGGCGTCGTCCCCGGTGTTCCAGTCGGACGTGATGTCCGATCCAGGTGCGTAGATGTCGACGACGGAGCCGTAGTTGGAGAAGTCCGACTGCTCGTCGTCCTTCGTGGAGGAGGCGACCGTGATGGCCTCCGGGACCCGGGCGGGGCTGGACTGGGAGGCGTCCGCCGACTCGTTGCCCGCCGCCACCGCGTAGGTGACACCGGAGTCGATGGACTTCTTGACCGCCGCGTCGAGCGCCTCGTCCACGCCGCCGCCGAGCGACATGTTGGCGACGGAGGGGCCCTCGTGGTTCTCGGTCACCCAGTCGATGCCCGCGACGACCTGCTCGGTGGTGCCAGAGCCCTGGTCGTCGAGGACGCGGACGGCGACGATCTTCGCCTTCTTGGCGACGCCGTGCGCGTCACCGGCGATGGTGCCGGCGACGTGCGTGCCGTGCCCGTTGCCGTCGTCGGCGTTGTCGTCGTTGTCGATCGCGTCGAAGCCGGAGGAGGCGCGGCCACCGAAGTCCTTGTGGCTGATCCGGACCCCGGTGTCGATGACGTACGCGGTCGCGCCCTCGCCGGCGCTGTCCGGGTACGTGTACTTGCTGTCGCCCGCGGTGTCCGCCTGGTCGATGCGGTCCAGGCCCCACGACGGCGGGTTGTCCTGGGTGGCGTCGATGTGGAACTTCTTGTTCTGGACGACCTTCGACACGGAGCCGTCGGCGGCGAGCCGCTTCGCCTCGGTGTCCGAGAGGCCGTTCGCCGAGAAGCCGTTGACGGCGGAGCCGTAGTTGCGCTTGAGCGTGCCTCCGTAACTCTTGGCCAGGTCCTTCTTCGCGGAGGCGTTCGCCTTCTGGTCGAGCAGCACGATGTAGCTGCCGGACACGGCGCCCTTGGCGTCCTGCCCGTAGACCTTGCCCTCGGCGGGGGCCGCGGTGGCGGAGAAGCCGCCGAACATGGTGACGCCCACTGCTGTAGCCGCCGTGGCTATCGCCGCGGTGAGCTTCATCGTGCGCGCATGCTGGTTTGTTGCCATGAAGAGGGGTCTCCTCAGTGCTGTGGGGGGAATGCCAGCGCCCCAGGACGAACCTTCGCGAAGGTTGTCAAACTCCGGAAGATGTCCGGGGGTTGAGACGAAACCCTGACCGATTGACGCGGTCAGATCAAGACCTACATGAACCTGTGACGTGCTCAACAAGGTTTCGTAATAACAAATCGGACGGTTCCGGAGATTCGGATCAAGGTCGGGTCAAGGCTCACCGGTTCATCCCCGTGAGGCTCAACCCCCGATAGATGTAGGGGACTTCGCTCATCCTCCGCGCGGATCCCTGCCTGCCGCACGTCACCGAACAGCACGACGAACCCGCTTTATCCCTCCCATACCTTCAATTCCGGAGGTGACGTGATGGCGAGGAACGGGGAACGTCGGGAGCGCCCGGTGCGCGGATTCGCGGCGCGGGCCGGCGGCTGGAGCGCCCGGCACAGGTGGGCGGCGGTGGGGATCTGGGTGCTGTTCGTCGTGGTGGCGATGGGCCTGGGGTCCGTCGCGGGACGGGTGGACGTCTCGGAGGACGACCAGCTCAAGGGCGAGACGAGCCAGGCCGCGCGCATCATCGACGACGCGGGCATCGACGAACCGGCGGGCGAGACGGTGCTCGTCCAGAGCAGGAACGGCGGACCGCGGGCCACCGCACCGGAGTTCAGGGCCGCGGTGGCCGACGTGGTGAAGGCCGTCGAGGGCACGGGCGAGGTGACCGCCGTGCGCTCGCCGTACGCCGCCGACACCCGCACCATCTCGAAGGACGGCCGCGCCGCGCTCGTCCAGTTCGACATGCGGGGCGACCCCGACACCGCGGCCGACCGGGTCGAACCGGTCCAGAAGGCCGTCGCGGGCGTCGCGGACGACCATGAAGCGCTGCGGATCGAGGAGATCGGCGCGGCGAGCATGAACAAGACCTTCGACGACGCGTTCGGTGAGGACTTCCAGCGCGCCGAGTACTCGGCGGTGCCGGTCGCGCTCGGCATCCTGCTGATCGCGTTCGGCGCGCTCGTCGCGGCGCTGGTCCCGGTGGCGCTCGCCGTCACAGCGATCATGGCGACGATGGGCCTGATGGGCCTCGTCAGCCACTTGCAGCCGATGAGCGAGACCGCCAACTCGGTGATGCTGCTCGTGGGTCTGGCGGTCGGCGTCGACTACTGCCTGTTCTATCTGCGGCGCGAGCGCGAGGAACGGATGAAGGGGCACGATCCGCAGACGGCGCTGCGCGTCGCGGCGGCCACCAGCGGCCGGGCGATCATCGTCTCCGGCGTCACGGTGTGCGTGGCGATGGCGGGCATGATGTTCACCGGGCTCGCCGAGTTCCAGGCGATGGGCCTCGCCTCGCTGATGGTGGTGGCGGTCGCGATGGTCGGGTCCGTGACCGTGCTTCCCGCGCTGCTCTCGCTGCTCGGGGAGCGGGTGGAGAAGGGGCGGATCCCGTTCCTGCACCCGACGAAACGGCGGGGCAACGGCAACGGCGAGAGCGGCAGCCGGTTCTGGAGCCGGGTGCTGAACGTCGTACTGGCACGGCCCGTCGTCTCCGTCGTCGTCGCGGTCGGCGCGCTGCTCGCGATCGCCGCGCCCGCGCTCGGCATGAAGACCCAGAACCTCACCCTTGACCAGGAGTTCGGCGACTCGCTGCCGATCGTGGCGACGTACGACCGGGTCAACGAGGCGTTCCCCGGCGGCTCGGATCCGGCCGAGGTGGTCGTGCGGGCCGACGACATCGACGCCGCCGGTGTGCGCGCCGCACTCGCCGACTTCCGTGCGCAGGCGGTGAGTTCGGGTGCCTCGCGCGGCCCGGTCGAGGTCACCGTGCACCGGGACGAGAACGTGGCGGTCATCGACGTACCGCTCGTGGGCGGATCCGATCAGGAGAAGGCCGAGAAGAGCCTGGCGCTGCTGCGCGACCAGGTGCGGCCGGACACGCTCGGCGAGGTCGGCGGCGTCGAGGCGCCGATCACCGGGCAGGTCGCGGGGTCGAAGGACTTCAACGACCAGATCGTCGGTTCCGTCGTCCCGGTCTTTGTGTTCGTCGTCGCGTTCGCGTTCCTGCTGATGCTGCTCTCGTTCCGCTCACTGACGGTCGCGATCACATCGATCGTGCTCAACCTGCTGTCGGTGGGCGCCGCCTACGGGGTCCTCGTCGCCATCTTCCAGCACGGCTGGGGCGCCTCGCTGGTCGGCGCGGAGGGGGTGGGCGCCATCATCACGTGGCTGCCCCTGTTCCTGTTCGTGATCCTGTTCGGCCTGTCGATGGACTACCACGTGTTCGTGGTGTCCCGGATCAAGGAAGCGCGCCTTCAAGGGCGTACGAACCGCGACGCGATCCGGCACGGCGTCGTCACCACCGCGGGCGTCGTCACCAGCGCGGCCGTCATCATGGTCGCCGTGTTCAGCATCTTCGGGACGCTGTCCATGCAGTCCATGAAGCAGATGGGCGTGGGCCTCGCGGCCGCGATCCTGATCGACGCGACCGTCATCCGCGGCGTGCTGCTCCCGGCCGTGATGTCGCTGCTCGGGGAGCGCAACTGGTATCTGCCGAAGTGGCTGCACCGGCTGCCCGACCTGACGCACGACGAGGCGGGCATCGAGCCCGCCCCGGTCCCGAGCGAGGGCGGCGAGGAGGTGCGCGTCTGACGGCGCGCCCCGGCCCCGCGGGCCCATGGCCTGTTCACCGCTCGCGTCACGCGGCGGTGGACAGGCCCTTCTCGTTCTCCTCGTCGACGGTGCCCCGCTCGAAGGCCTCCAGCGTGCGGCCGAAGTCGCGCGTGGACAGCAGCAGCTTGTAGACGATGGCGAGTTCGAAGACGAGCAGCAGCACGCCGGCCACGACGGTCGCCCCGATCACCTGGTCGAGCAGCGGCCCGACGATGAAGACGGCCATCTGGAACTCGATGCCGCTCACCAGGTGCGTACGGATCCGGTGGCGCAGCAGGAAGGACCGGAAGCGCAGATAGACCGGGAAGCGGCTGCGGAACTCCTGGTGCAGGTCGACGACCTTGGGACGCGGCGCGGGCTCCACTTCCTGGAGCTGCGACTGCGTGTCGCCGTCGTGCTCTTCGGTGGCGGCGGCCGCGCCGTGCAGGTCCTGCTCGATGTCCGCGGACGGGTTGGCCCGCAGCAGGTCCTCCATGAACGCGATGTCGTCCGCGTTCTGCGCGCGCCGGGCCGCCCGCATGCGCGCCTTGATCTGCTTGCGCATCGTGTGCCGGGTCTTGAAGATCTCCAGCGAGTTGATGTAGCGCAGCCCGTCGAGGAAGACGACGGCCACGGCGAGCCAGACGTAGATCAGGTCGCCGGTGCGGTGGAACTGGCCGCCCATCAGCGCCACGGCACAGGCCATGACGCGGACGCGGTCGAAGATGTAGTCGAGCCAGGCGCCGAACACGGAGCCCTGCCCGGTCAGCCGGGCGACCTTGCCGTCCATGCAGTCGAGCACGAAGCTCAGGTGGTAGATGAGGGCTCCGGCGATCAGCCAGCGCCAGTCCCCCATCGCGAAACAGCCGGCCGCACCCAGCCCCAGGATCAGGGCTCCCCAGGTGATCTGGTTCGGCGTGATGCGCGTCCAGCGCGCCGTGACCCGTACGAGAGGTGTGGCGATCGGGTCGACGAGCATCACGGTCCACCACGCGTCGCGCTTTTTCTGGGTGATGCGCCGCACTTCGGGCAACGACGGTATGTCTCGGGGCATGAGGCGCGCCAGCTTTCCTTGTTCAAAAGTAGGTTCACCTCACCGTAAGAATCCGTTCTCGAGAAGTTCAAGAACGTACGAACGCAACCTTTTCCGGGGGGTATCGGTCGTACCTCACAGGCGAGTCAATTTCGTTATCTGTTAGGCACACGCTTTTCACGGAACGGTGGAACCGTTCCGTGAAAAATCGCGTCTACCCCACCCCAGAGGTCAGGGCCGCAGTTCGGCCTCGATGAGGTCGGCCGCCTGTCGCGTTCCGCCCTCTTGGGCCATGTCGCGCTGAACGGCGGCGAGGCGCCGCGCCACCTCCGGGTCGTCGACGAGCGCGAGGACGGCCTCGCGGAGCGTCTCCGCGTTCGCCTCCTCCATGGGTACGTGCCGGGCGACACCCAGGCCCTGGAGCATGTCGGCGTTGCCGAACTGGTCGACGGCCTGCGGCACGGCGACCATCGGCGTCGCGGTGGCCAGGCCTTCCTGGCTGCCGCCCGCACCGGCGTGCGTGATGAAGGCATCGGCCTGCTTGAGGATCGCCAGCTGCGGCACCCACTGACGCACCTCTACGTTGCCGGGGACCGCCCCGAGGTCATCGGCGGTGACGTGCTTGCCGACCTGGAGCACGACATGCCAGCCCGGCAGATCGCCGAACGCCTTCACGCACTCCCGGTAGAAATCGGGCTGCTTGGTGAACGACGAGCCGAGCGAGACGAGCAGCACGCGCTCGGCGACGGCGGGGCGTTCCCAGTCGCCCTGCGCGGACCGGTCGCCCTGACAGGCGCCGACGAAGGTGTTCTTCTTCTCGTCGACCCGGTCGGCATTCGGCTGGAGCGCCTTCGGAATGAGGACGAGAGTGCGGTCGTAGGAGCCCCAGAATTCGTCGGCGGTCTTCGGTACGCCGGAGTCCTTGAGCCACGCGTCGAACTTCTCGTAGTAGGCCTGGCCGCGCGGCGTCTTGCGGGGTTCCTCCCACATCGGCTTCGCGACCTCTTCCTCGTATCCCTCCCAGGCGACGAGGTTCGGCGAGAGCGTCACCGCGGGCACACCCCAGCGGTGGGCGAGGACGCCGGCCGGGTACGAGGTGATGTCGTGGATGACGAGGTCGGGAACGCCGACCCCACCCTCCCCCGCGCCGTCACCCTCGTAGGCCTCGATGAGCTGGGGCAGCACCTGGATCGCCTCGTCCAGGAACGGCTCCACGTTGTCGAGCAGCGTCGTCCCCCACGCCGACGGGTCGTCGTCGGGGCCGGGGAGCGTGGTGCGGTAGAGGACCGGCTCCGCGCCGGTCTCGGCGATCTTCTCCTCGAACAGGTGCGGGATCGCGTACGTGACGCGGTGCCCGCGGGCGACGAGCTCCCGGATCACTTCGAGACTCGGGTTCACGTGCCCGTGGGCGGCGATGGAGAACATGGCGATATGGGCACGTTTGCCGTGGTTCGGGTTCGTCATGCCCCCACCGTAAGCGAGACGAGACGTCTCGTGCAACTGATTATCCGGCGCCCGAGCCGGACCCGGCACCCCCGTTCACCGAATCGACGCGAGTGCGAGACTGACTCCCGTACCAGGTGAGACGCAGGAGGCACAGCATGGACGAGGCACGGGCACGGGACGTGCTGGCGCAGGCGGACGTCGCGGACGGCACCGCCGGAACGGCGCGTGCGGCGGGTGCCGCGGAGCTGCTCGCGCTCGGCGAGAACGCCGTGTTCGGAGTCGGCGACCTCGTCGTCAAGATCGGGCGCAGCGTCGAGCACGGCGGCGCCGAACTGCTCGACCGCGCCCGCCGCGAACTAGCCATCGCCTCCTACCTCGCCGCGCACGACGTCCCCGCGGTGCGCGCCGCGCAGGACGAGGCGCTCGTCGTGGACGGGCACCCGGTGACCGTGTGGCACCGGATCCCGGCGGCCGTCCGCCCGGCCGAACCGCGCGATCTGGCGGAGCTGCTCACGCTCGTGCACACGCTGCCCGCGCCGACCGGTTTCGAGCTGCCGCGGCGGGAGCTGCTCAGCGGGGTCGAGCGCTGGCTGCGGCTCGCGGGCGACGCGATCGACCCGGCCGACGCGGACTATCTGCGCGAACGGCGGGACGGATTCGCGGCCGCCGCCGCGGCGTTGACCCCGCACCTGCCGGCCGGGCCGATCCACGGTGACGCCCTGCCGCGCAATGTGCACATCGGGCCCGAGGGACCCGTGCTCGTCGATCTCGAGACGTTCTCCTCCGATCTGCGGGAGCACGACCTGGTCGTCATGGCCCTGTCGCGGGACCGGTACGGGTTGCCCGCGGCCGCGTACGACGGGTTCGTGTCCGCGTATGGGTGGGACGTGCGGGAGTGGAAGGGATGTGCGGTGCTGCGCAGGGCGCGGGAGACGGCGTCCTGCGCATGGGTTTCGCAGCACGCGCCGTCCAACCCGAAGGCGTTGGCGGAGTTCCGGCGGCGGGTCGCTTCGCTCCGGGACGGGGATCCCGCGGTGCGGTGGTATCCGTTCTGAGGTCGTCGTGCCTGCGGCAGGCTCGGGGGCTTCGCCCCCGGACCACCGGGTCTCAATCGCCGGACGGGCTCGATATGGGGATCTGACGCATCGGCCACACCGTGTCGATCACCGCGTCCGGATTCCCCTTCCGGCGCAGGAAGTTCTGGAAGTCGGCCGCCGACTCGGCGTACCACTCCACCTGTCTGCGATGCAGCTCGGCCACTCCGAGCTGCGCGACCTTCGCGTGCCGCTCGCCTATCGCGCGGGCGAGCAACGCCGCGGCGAGCGCGTCCGCCGAGGCGTCGTGCGCGGCGTCGAGCGGGACGCCGTACTCCGTGCAGACCGCTTCGAGGTTGCGCTTGCCCCTTCGGTAGCGGTCGACGCTGCGGTCGATCGTGTACGGGTCGACGACCGGTCCTGGCTCCATCCCCGCGAGGCGCTCACGCAGGGACGGCAGTCCGTGCCGGGCGAGTTCGGCGGAGAGCAGGGTGAGGTCGAACGTCGCGTTGTACGCGACCACGGGGACTCCCGTGCGCCAGTAGCCCACGAGTATCTCGGCGAGGGCGTCGGCGACCCGGTCGGCCGGTTCGCCCTCGGCGGCCGCCCGCTCGTTGGTGACACCGTGCACCGCGATGGCTTCTTCGGGGATCGGCACTCCGGGGTCCGCCAGCCATTGCCGGTGGCCGAGGACGGCGCCGTCCCTCACCTCTATGACGGCGGCGGTGACGATGCGCGCCTCGCGCGGATCGGTCCCGGTCGTCTCCAGGTCGAAGCCGATCAGCAGCTCGCGGTGCCAGCCCATGGCAGCCCCCTTCTCGTGGTGCGTTCCCCCAGTGACCACCACCTTCGCACGCCCCACTGACAATCCGGCCGGACGCCCGTCAGGGCCCGGCCGAGGCCGCTACGACACCGGCCGCGCGTCCGCCCAGGCCTGCTCGAATTCGTCGCGGTACGTCACGAAAAGGCCGTTCTCCCCCGTATCCGTCGACGCGCTCGCCTTGACGACGCGCCCTCCGCCGCGCAGCACGAGGACCGGCGCCTCCATCCCCCGCGTCCTGCGCAGATAGGCCTGGACGACGGCGATGCCGTCCGAGCCGTCGCCGTCGACGAGGTAGGCGTTGAAGCGCGGCGTCTCGTCGAAGACGCGGACCTCGAAGGCGTCCGGGTCCCTGAGGCGGGCCCGCACCCGGCGCATGTGCAGGATGTTCATCTCGACGGAGCGGCTCAACTCGCCGCGCTTGAGCCCGAGTTCCCGTTCCCGCCGTTTGACCGCGCTGGACGCCGGGTTGAGGAAGAGGAGCCGTATCCGGCAGCCCGACTCGGCGAGGCGGACCAGGCGGCGGCCCGAGAAGTTCTGCGCGAGCAGGTTGAGGCCTATGCCGATGGCGTCCAGGCGCCGCGCCCCGCCGAAGAGATCCTCGGCAGGGAACTGGCGCAGCAGCCTGACCCGGTCCGGGTGCACCCCCACCACGTCCGCGTACCGGTCGCCGACCAGCTCCTCGACGGCGTCGACGGGCAGCCGGCGGGCCGAGGGGACGTCGGATCCGGCGCCGAGTATGTCCAGGAGGCGGGAGGAGGCGCGCTCGGCCTGGGCGAGGACCGTCTCGGAGAGGGCGCGGTTGCGGGAGACCACGTTGCGCGTGACCTCCAGCTCGTCCAGGGCGAGCTCGACGTCGCGGCGGTCGTCGAAGTACGGCTCGAAGCACGGCCAGTGCTGCACCATCAGCTCGCGCAGCTGCGGCAGGGTCAGGAACGACAGGACGTTGTCGTCGGCCGGGTCGAGGAGATAGCCCTTGCGGCGGCTGACCTCGCGCACGGCGACGGCCCGCTGCACCCACTCCTGCCCGGCGGGTCCGGCCGCCGCGACCACCCAGTCCTCACCGTGTACGGGTGCGTAGACAGGGCGGAGCACGGCGGCGACGACGGCGCGCAGCCGCTGCTCCACCAGGTTCAGCCAGATGTAGGCCCGCCCCGCGCGTTGCGCGCGCGTACGGACCTCGCCCCAGGCGTCGGCGCCCCAGTCCAGCTCCGGTCCGATCTGGGACATGACGTCCATGGGCCTGGCCAGCGACACCGCTCCGGGCGGGATCTCCGTGGAGGCTGCCTCCTGGCTGTCCTGGCCCTCGTGACCGTCGTCACCAGGGGGCAGCTCCAGCCCTCCCGAGCTCACCCGCTCCGCACCGCCTTCCGCTCCCCCGCGTTTGTCGAGCCCGAATGTGAAGAGCCCGAACTCGAAGAGCACAGCCCCCAGCAACGATCAAGGAAGGGTACTCCGGGAGCGGGTGGCGATGCAGCCGGATGAAGCCGCCAGTTTCTCAACTACCGTTTCGGGGAACGCCGTTCTGTCCCGCGAGGTCGGCGGGAGTGAGCGGATTCATAGCGGTCACGTCCCTGGGGGCCAGTGAAAAGCCCTGCCAGTGCACCGGCATGGGTTGCTGGTCCTCGTCACGGGCGATGTGGTGGAACCCGATGTTGACCCAGGTGATCGGGTGCTTGAGGGTCTGACCGTTCACCCACTTGTTGACGCTCGTGCCCCCGCAGTTCGCCGCCGGATTGTCGCTCGCGTACTTCTCGCACTTCTTGTACTCGGTGAAGTAGACGTCGTGCTTGGTGAAGGCGCGTCCGGGGAACCTGTTGGAGCGGCCCGGCACGAACTCGTACGACCTGGGGTGGTTGTCCTTGTTCTTGCCCGCGGTGGAGACCACGCGCCACCACCGCATGTCCTTTACGTCACCCGCGAGTTCCTTGGTGACGGGGGTGCGGGTCGTCTTCGTCGTGGGTGATCCGTCCCCCTGCGGCGGCGTCACCTTGGAGTCGTACTGCTCGACCTTGGCCTTGGGCGAGCCGTCCAGGCCGAAGTTGAGCCTCCAGAAGACGTTGTGGCTGTGGCTCTCGGCGTAG
Organism: Streptomyces sp. NPDC002795; assembly: GCF_042888725.1. Taxonomy (NCBI): domain Bacteria; kingdom Bacillati; phylum Actinomycetota; class Actinomycetes; order Kitasatosporales; family Streptomycetaceae; genus Streptomyces; species Streptomyces sp. NPDC002795. The sequence continues at coordinate 293,606 of NZ_JBIAQB010000004.1, read as the reverse complement.
GCGCTCGCGCCCTTGCCGATGGGCCAGCCCTTGCCGTCGGTGCCGTCGTAGTCGTACGGGGAGAGGCTGCCGGTGGCGCCCACGTTGGACGTGATGGTGCCGTCGGAGGCGAAGCGCCACTCGGTTATGTACTCGTACCAGGACGCCTTGTTGACCGTGTAGACGAGCAGGTCCTTGCCCTGGGCGCTGTAGACCTTGCCGCTGCCTCCGGTCGAGTAGTCGTCGCTCAGCCGGTACGCGTGCCCACGCGCACGCGTGGTGGTGCACAGCCCCTTCACGTTGCCCATGTCGGGGACCTTGACGGTCTTGATGGTGCCGCCGGGGCACTCCGCGGGCTTGAGGTTCTGGAGGGCCTGCCCGAAGTCGGTGCCGGTGACGTCGTCGTACTCGGCCTCCCCGTCGTCGTAGGGGACGTGGACCTGTGCGAGCCGTGCGCTGGTGAGGACGCGGATCGGCTGGGCCTCGCCCTTGGGCTGGTAGCTGACGTCGTCCAGGACGAGCCCTGCCAGCGTGTTGTAGTGCCAGCACATGCGCCAGGTGGTGCCGCCGTCGAGGGTCTGCTCGATGCGGTACGCGTCCGAGCAGGCGGGCGCGGCGGCCGCGGGCGCCTGTGGCGGGGCGGCCGTGGCGGCGGGTGCGGTGGCGAAGAGGCCGGCGAGCAGCGCGGTGACCGCGAGGCCCGTGACCGCGAGTGCGGGCCTTGTGCGGGCGCGCGGAACTCTGTTGACGTGCATACGGAAGCGCTCCTTCATGGAGGAGGGGTCGGCGAAGTCCTCAGCCGAGGCGGGAGACGGTGCGGGCGCTCAGGTCGACGACGAGGTCGCGGGTGTCGATCCACGGCCCGTTGACGACTTTGGTGATGACACGCAGGCAGCGGTGCTCGCCGCACTCCTTGAGTCCTGCGGGGACGTCCGCGACGGTCTTCTTGCGGAACACCATGCCGCTCAGCTGCAGTTGGTCCGGCTTCGCGAGCTGCTTGCCGGTGGCGTCCTTGTAGTCACCCAACAGGTCGGCGCCCAGCGGGTCCGCGATCAACAGCTGGGCCGCCTCTGTCAGTTCGTCCTGGCTGGGCGGCGGCTGTACGCCCTGGTCGGTCCTGCTGTCCTCGACTTTCCCCGTGTCGAGGTTCACCGTCTTCGTGACGACGGAGTCGCTCTTGTAGTCGTAGTACACGACGTCGGCACGGCGTTCGCCGGCGGCGGCACCGCTGAGGCCGGGGTCGACCTCTGTCAGGTTCGTCGACAGGCGCTGAGGGCCTCGGTCGCCCTCCACGTCCCGCGCGTCCATCCGCAGTCCGTTGCCCGCCGTCGCCAGCTTCTGGGCGCGCTCCATCTCGGCGTCCGTGAGCGGATCGCGCCCCACCCCCTTCGCCTCTTGTGCGGGTGCGGGCTCCACGGTGCCCTCCGGAGCCACCGCGTCCCGCCCTGCGGCCCCCGCCCTGGTCATGTCGCTCCCGCCGTCATCCGGCAGTGTCACGCCGACCGCGACGGCGCAGCCCGCGACCGCGAGCGCCCCCACCGCCATCAGCTTCCCGAGATGGCGTCTTACAGTTGTGCGCACATCTTCCCCCAACTTCCCCGGCAGCCCCGGTCAAGGGCGTGCCGGACCGACGTGGTCGGCCTGTAAGAGGGCGCCAACTCCCGTGTGGTTGCCTCACTTTCGGGCAGAGAGTGTCCGATGCCGCCCGGACCGCCGGGCCAATGGGGTATCCCCTGCTCATACGTAGTTGAGCTCGGGAAGGAAGAGTCGTCAGCATGCAGGTCTGGCCTGGACAGGCGTATCCACTGGGTGCCGCGTACGACGGCGCCGGGACGAACTTCGCGGTCTTCTCGGAGGCCGCCGACCGTATCGAGCTGTGCCTGTTGCACGACGACGGCTCGGAGACCGCGGTGGAGCTGCGGGAGGCCGACGCCTTCGTGCGGCACGCCTATCTGCCGGGGGTCATGCCGGGGCAGCGCTACGGGTACCGGGCGCACGGCCCGTACGAGCCCGCGCGCGGCCTGCGCTGCAACTCGGCGAAGCTGCTCCTCGACCCGTACGCGCGCGCCATCAGCGGGCGGATCGACTGGAACGAGTCGGTGTACGGCTATCCGTTCGACTCACCGGACGAGCGCAACGACCTGGACTCGGCGCCGCACACGATGGCGTCGGTGGTGGTCAATCCGTACTTCGACTGGGGCGACGACCGGCTGCCGCGCACGGAGTACCACGAGACGGTGCTCTACGAGGGGCATGTGAAGGGCCTGACGATGCGGCATCCTTCGCTGCCGGAGGAGCTGCGGGGCACGTACGCCGCGCTCGCCCACCCGGCGGTCATCGACCACCTCACGGAACTGGGTGTCACCGCACTGGAGTTGATGCCGGTGCACCAGTTCGTCAACGACCACCGGCTGGTCGAGATGGGGCTGAACAACTACTGGGGCTACAACACGATCGGCTTCTTCGCTCCGCACAACATGTATGCGTCGTGGGGCGACCGCGGCGAGCAGGTCCTGGAGTTCAAGTCCGCGGTCCGGGCACTGCACCAGGCAGGCATCGAGGTCATCCTGGACGTGGTCTACAACCACACGGCCGAAGGAAACCATCTGGGTCCGACGCTGTCCTTCAAGGGCCTCGACAACGCGTCCTACTACAGGCTGACCGACGATCCGCGTTACTACATGGACACCACGGGGACGGGGAACTCGCTCCTGATGCGGTCCCCGCACGTACTCCAGATGATCATGGATTCGCTGCGCTACTGGGTCGAGGAGATGCACGTCGACGGGTTCCGCTTCGACCTGGCGGCCACCCTGGCCCGGCAGTTCCACGAAGTGGACCGTCTGTCGTCGTTCTTCGACCTGGTGCAGCAGGACCCGGTGGTCTCCCGTGTGAAGCTGATCGCGGAGCCCTGGGACGTCGGTGAGGGCGGCTACCAGGTGGGAAACTTCCCGCCCTTGTGGACCGAGTGGAACGGCAAGTACCGCGACACCGTAAGGGACTTGTGGCGCGGCGAACCGCGCACCCTCGCCGAGTTCGCGGGCCGCCTCACCGGCTCTTCGGACCTCTACCAGGACGACGGACGCCGCCCGCTCGCGTCCATAAACTTCGTGACCTGCCACGACGGTTTCACCCTGCGCGACCTGGTGTCGTACAACGACAAGCACAACGACGCCAACGGGGAGGGCAATCGCGACGGCGAGAGCCACAACCGGTCATGGAACTGCGGCACCGAGGGCGAGAGCGACGACGCGGCGGTGCTTGACCTACGTAGCCGCCAAATGCGCAATTTCATCGCTACGTTGATGCTGTCGCAGGGCGTCCCGATGCTCAGCCACGGAGACGAGTTCGGGCGCACCCAGGGCGGCAACAACAATGCCTACTGCCAGGACAACGAGGTGGCGTGGGTGCGCTGGGCCGATCCCGACGCCTCGCCGGATCCGTTCCTGGAGTTCACGCGCGCGATGGTGCGGCTGCGCAGAGACCATCCGGTGTTCCGCAGGCGGCGCTTCTTCCACGGCCGCCCGGTGGAGGGCACGCACGACGACCTGTCGGACATCGCGTGGTTCACCCCGGAGGGCGAGGAGATGACGCAGCGGGACTGGGGTGTGGCGCAGGCCCGTGCCCTGTCCGTGTTCCTGAACGGCAGCGCGATCTCGGAGCCGGGCGCGCGCGGCGAGCACATTCAGGACGACTCGTTCCTGCTGTTGTTCAACGCCTCGCCGCAGCCGAGGGAGTTCGTGGTCCCGGTCGACCACGGGCGCCAGTGGCAGGCCGTGGTCGACACGGCGCTGCCCGAGGGCCTTTCGGCGGGCGAGGGCCAGAAGGTGCAGGCCGGTGACCGGGTGACCTTGGAGGGCCGCAGCCTCACGGTGCTGCAACGGCCGGCGTAGCCGTCTCGCCGGTCGCCTGGAGGGGCCGTACGCGCAGCGCGACGAGGAAGGCGAGCCCGGCGGCCACGCTGCCCACCGCGAAGGCGGCAGCGGCCCCGTGGGCCTGCGCGAGACGGCCCGCCACGGCGAGCGTGACGGCCTGCCCGCCGACGAACGCGCTCACGGCGGCCGTCATGCCCTCACCGAGCCGTTCGCGCGGCACGGCCTGTTCGGTGAGCCCGAACCCGGTGATCAGGTTGGGGGCGAACAGCGCGCCGAAGACGGTCACCGCGACGTACAGCAGCGCCATGGAGTGCGTGACGATCAGCGGGAGCGACAGGAGGGCGGCGGCCGCAGTAGCGACGCGCCAGCGGTTCCGCAGTGTGAACCGGGCGGGCACCGCCGCCATGGACAGGCCGACGACGGCGCTCATGACACCCATGGCGGCGTACACGAGTCCCGCCTGGTCGCCGTGCCCCAACTCCTCGGTGAGCGCGGTGATTCCGGCACCGCAACCGCCGAGCAGGATGCCGAGTAGGACGAGCCCGGCGCGCACCACGTGGACCTGGCGCGGCAGCCGTGGCCGGTCCGCACGCGCGCGTGGCCGCGTGCCGGCCGGGGCGGGCGGTACCGCCGTGGCGGACGGGTGCAGTGCGAACGCGGCGCCGCAGACCGCGACCAGGAGCGCGGCCGCGCCGAAGGCGTAGGCGGGGTGCGCCACTACGGAGGCGATCCCGATGAGCGCGGGGCCGAGGACGAAGCTGAGCTCGTCCATGGTGGACTCCAGGGACAGCACGGCGTTCACCACCCGTTCGTCGCCGCCCTCACGGCGCACGAGGGCGACGCCGCGGGCACGCGCGAGCGGCCCGATGCCGGGGACGGTGGCGCCCGCGACGATGCCGAGCGCGATCAGCGCGGCCGTCGGCAGTCCCGCGAGAGCGCCCAGCGTGTAGACGGCGATCGCGAGCCCGTTGAGCAGCGCGAGGGTGAGGACGACGGGGCGCTGGCCGCGCCGGTCCGCGAGCCTCCCGACGAAGGGCCCCATGGCCACCTGGCCGAGCGCGAGGGCGCAGGCGACGACGCCTCCGGTGGCGAGGGAGCCACTGGTGCGGGTCACCAGGAGGACGCTGCCGAACTGGATCACCGCGACCGGCAGCCGCCCGAGGAACGACACGACGGGCAGCGGGCGCCCCGTCGCCGCGAGCACCCTGCGGTACGCGTCGAGCGTTCCACCGGCCTTGTTGGATGTACCAGGCATCGTCCGACGTTAACGAGGCACGCGTGCACGTATGCATGCGGTGATGACACGAAAGGCGGCGGCGCGGGTACGTAGGTTCGTATGACGCCTCCAGCCCCGATGCCGCCCGCGCCTTCGTCGCCGACGTCGCCTTCGACTGCGACTTCGCCGCCTTCGACTCCGACGGCGACGTATCGGCTGCAGTTGCAACCGGACTTCGGGTTCGCCGCCGCGGCGGTGGCGGTGCCGTATCTGGCGTCCCTGGGGGTCTCGCATCTGCATCTGTCGCCGGTCCTGGAGGCGGTGCCGGGTTCGACGCACGGCTACGACGTGGTGGACCACACGCGCGTACGCGCGGAACTGGGCGGCGAGGACGGCCTGCGCCACCTGTCCCGCACGGCGCGCGGGCACGGACTGGGCCTGGTCGTGGACCTGGTGCCCAACCACATGGCGGCAGCCGTGTCCCACAACCGCCCCCTGCGCGACATGCTGCGCAACGGTCCCGCCTCCCCGTATGCGCGCTGGTTCGACATCGACTGGCAGGCCCACGACGGCCGGGTGCTGCTGCCGGTGCTGGCCCGCCCGCTCGGCGAGGAACTGGCGCACCTGAAGGTCGACGGCGAGACCCTGCGCTACTACGAGCACGCGTTTCCGCTGCGCGCCGGAACCGCAACCCTCCCGCTCCCGGAGCTGCTGGAAGCCCAGTGGTACCGCCTCGCCTGGTGGCGCCTGGCCCGCACCGAGCTCAACTACCGGCGCTTCTTCACCATCTCGGACCTGATCGCCGTGCGGGTGGAGGACCCGGACGTCTTCGAGGCCACACACGGCACGGTGCTCGCACTGCTGGCCGAGGGCGTGATCGACGGGCTGCGGATCGATCATCCCGACGGACTCGCGGATCCCGGTGCCTACGTGGAGCGTCTGAGCGAGGCCGCGGGCGGCCGGTGGACGGTGGTCGAGAAGATCCTGGAGGACGGGGAACGGCTGCCCGCGTCGTGGCCGGTGGCCGGCACCACCGGCTACGACGCGCTGCGCCATATCGACGGCCTGTTCACCGACCCGGCGGGAGCCGGTCAGCTCCTGGGCCTGTTCCGCCGGTTCACGGGCGCCTCCGCAGACCGGGGCGGGCACTGGCCGACGACCGTACGGCGTGCCGCGCACCACGTCGTCACCCACGAACTGGCCACCGAGGTGAGCCGCCTGACCCGCGAAGCCGCCGCGCTGTGCGCCCGGGACCCGCAGCTGCGCGACCACGCGCCGTGGGCGCTGCGTACGGCGCTGTGCGAGCTGTTGGTGCGGGTCCCGGTCTACCGGCCCTACGCGGCCGGCGGCGCCGCCCCCGAGACCGTCCTGACGGCATCCGCGGCCCGCGAGACGAAGGCGGCGTTCACGGTGCCCGAAGAGGCCCGCGCCGTCGACACCGTACGGGAGCTGGCACTCGGCCAGCACGGCACGGACCCCGCACACACCGCGTTTGGCGCCCGGTTCGCCCAGACCGCCTCCGCACTGCGCGCCAAATCGGTGGAGGACACCGCCTTCTATCGCCACACGCCGCTCCTGTCGGCCCTGGAAGTGGGCGGCTCACCCGGGGACCCCGCGGTGTCCGTGGAGGCGTTCCACGCGTACTGCGCGCGCATCCAGCGCGACTGGCCCTACACGTCGACGGTCCTGTCGACGCACGACACGAAGCGCAGCGCCGACGTGCGGGCGGGAATCTCCGTCCTGACCCAGTGCCCCGACCAATGGGAGGACCTCCTCGGGGAGGTCACCGAACAGACCGCGCGCGGCGGCGGCGCGAGCGCGCCCGACGCGCAACTGGCCTGGGCCGCCTGGCAGACCGTCGCAGGACTCGGCCCCGCCGATCCGGCCCGACTGCAACACGCCATGCTCAAGCACGCGCGTGAGGCGGGCCTGTTCACGACGTGGACGGAGCAGAACGCGGACTACGAACGAGCGGTCGCCGACTTCGTGGCGTCCGGACCGTGCGGACCGCCCGGCGACGAGGTACTGCGCTTCATGGACCGCCTCGCGCCCCACGTGCACGCCAACATCCTGGGCGCCGCCCTCGTCCACCTCACGATGCCGGGCGTCCCCGACCTCTACCAGGGCACCGAGCACGAGTACCGCGCCCTGGTCGACCCCGACAACCGCACACCCGCCTCCCTCACCCCCAAGGAGCACAGCACCAAAGCGGAACTCACCCGGCGCGCACTGCGCCTGCGCCGCGCGCACCCCGCCTGGTTCGGCGGCGCCGCCACCTACCAGCCGCTGCCCGCCGAAGGCCCCGCCCAGGCGCACTGCGTCGCCTACACACGCTCCGGCCGCGTGGTCGTGGCAGCGACCCGGCTCTCCCTGCGGCTCGCCGACGACGGCGGCTGGCGGACCACACAACTCGCCCTCCCCGAAGGCGAATGGGTCGACCTGCTCGTCCCGGAGCAGCGATTCGCTGGGCACGCACGCATGGCCGAACTGTTCGCACACCTCCCGGTGGCGCTCCTCGTCCGTGCCGACGACCACGAGGCCGACGATCACGAGGACAAAGACCTGCGCACCCTCACCGCAGACGTACGAAAAGCGCCGCCGGGGACCGGGTGAGCAGGCCCTCGTAGGCGGGTCTGAAGCCCGGCGCCCACGCCATCGACGGCAGCGCCGCCAGCAGGGCGCGCAGGCCCGCGTCGGCGATGAGGCGGGCGAGTTGGACGCCCGGGCAGCGGTGCCGCCCGGTGCCGTGGGCCAACTGGCCCGGGGCCGCGCGGAACAGGTCGTAGCGGTCGGGGTCGGCGAACCGGGTCGCGTCCCTGCCCGCCGCCCCCACCAGACACGCGACCGTGGCGCCCGCCGGTATCGTGCCGCCGCTCACCGGGACCGGCGCGAGGGCCCTGCGCAGGACGACGTGCGCGGCGGGGTCGCGGCGCAGCGACTCGGCCCAGGCGGCGTCGACGAGTTCGGGGCGGGTCCGCACCAGCGCCAACTGCTCGGGGTGGTCGAGGAGGTTGGCGAGGAGCGCGGCGAGGGCCCTGGCGGTGGCGTCCCCGCCCGCGCCGAGGAGCGTCGCGGCGAGCCCGGAGACCGTGTCGTCGGACAGCGGCCGCCCGTCGGCCCGCGCGGCGCACAGGGCGCCCAGGAGGTCGTCCTTCGGGTGCGCGCGGCGGCGGGCGATCTGCGGGCGCAGGAAGACGTCCAGGGCGTCGGGGGCACCGCCCAGGTGGGTGAGCCCAGCGCGGCACAGGGCGGCGACGTGGGCGGTGCCCTCGTAGGGCAGGCCCAGCGCGCGGACGACGGCCACGGCAGGCAGCCAGTGGCAGAACTCCTCGACCAGATCGACCTCGTGGCGCCGGGTGAGGCGGCGCGCGAGTACGTAGGCGGTGCGTTCGACGCTCGCCTTCAGGGTGGCCAGCGCGCGCCCCTGGAGGGCCGGTGCGAGGAGCGCGCGCTGTGCGGTGTGCGTGTCCGATTCCAGGTGGGCGAAGGTGCGGCCGGGCGGCGGGGCGACCAGCCGGGGTTCGGCGAGCGCCGTGCGCACATCCACGTAGCGGCTGAGGAGCCACGCGCCGAAGGGCTCGTCGAGGTGCAGCGGGTGGGTGGCCCGCAGGGTGCGGTACAGCGGGAACGGATCGTGGGCGGTCCGCGGGGAGGCGAGGCTCGGGAGCTGCGTCGCAGCGCCCGCGCGCGGGTAGGAGCCCGGTGCGTCGGGATACGAGACCGGTCCGGAAGGGCACAGCACCGCGGGACTCCACTCTGTACCGGGGCGCGCACCGGTCGCTGCGCGCGGCTCTTCCCAGCGCACCATCGAGGCCTTCGTCACGCAGCCTCCGTTCCACCGTACGAGTGACAGCGGTGACTCAGAGTGACGCGCGGGTCTGACCTGCGCGGGGCCTCGGTGGCGTGAACTCTCCCCTGCCGAGCGGCCCGGGGCCGCTGTATAGGCCTTCTTGACACATGGAGCGGAGCATGGGGTACTGCGGATTGCTGACGCCGGGAGCACCAACGGGGGTGAGTCACCTGACGGAGCAGCGGTACCCCACCTCGGCCGAGTTGGTCCAGTCAGCGCGGGAGCTGGCGTCTCACCGGCCTGACCTGTGTCACCTACGCCAGGTCGGTACGTCGCGTGGGGGGCGCCCCCTGCATCTGCTGTCCGTAGGGCACGACCGGCGCGCCACGCTCATCGTGGCGGGGGCGCACGCCAATGAGCCCACAGGGGGCTCCACGGCGCTGCACCTGGCCGAAAAGGCGTTGTTCGACCGGGAGTTGCGTACCGACCGGTCGTGGCACTTCCTGTTGTGCGCGGACCCGGACGGCGCGGCCCTGCACAACGCTCCGGAGCCGCACTCGCTGCTCGACTACCACCGGGGCTTCTTCAGGCCCACTGGCGCGGAGCAGCCCGAGTGGTCGCCGTCCGTGCTGCCCCCGGACCGGCTCCCTCCGGAGACGAGGACCCTGGTCGGCGTGATCGACGAGGTGCGGCCCTACCTCCAGGTGTCCCTGCACGGCACCGAACTGGGCGGCAGCTGGGTGCAGTTGACGCGGGACATACCGGGGCTCGCCGAGCCTTTCGCCAAGTCGGCCGCCGAGCTGCACATACCGGTGGAGACCGGGGCTTCGGACGCGGCGGGCTGGCCGACGTCGGGGCGCGGCGTGCATGTGATGCCGGACCTGGACGCGCAGGCCGCGTTCCCGAGCCTGCCCGACGACGCCCGCCTGTCGACGTGGCACCACGCGCACCGCTACGGCGGCTCCACGGCGATCGTGGAGGTCCCGATGTGGGCCAGCGACCTGGTGGACGACCCGGCACCGCATCCGGCGCCCGAGCGGGCGCTGCGGCGCCTGTCGGCCCGGCTCAGCCGCGACACCCGGCTCGTGGAGGAGATCCTCACGGAGGCCATGCCCCGGCTCCCGGACACCGGCGGCCCGCTCCTCGGGGCCGCCTGCTGGGCCCTGGGCCTGGTGCCGGGGCTCGCGGACGACTGGGTCCAACCGCCGCCGCCGGGCGCCACGATGGCGTACGTGGGCAGCATCGACGCGTTCGCCCGGCGGCTTCCGCTGCGGGCCGCGGCGATGCTCCTGCGGGTCCTGGAGGAGGCCGACGACGTGGCGGCGCCCCGCCTCGACGCCCTCGTCACCCGGTGGTGCGAGGCGTACGCCGAGCGGTTCGGGGCGCGGTGGGTGCCGGTGGCCCACCAGATCGAGCACCAGGCGCGGACGACGGTGGCGGCGGTGCGGCACGCGCGCGGGTGAGTACGCACGAGGGCGGGTCAGTACGCGCGCGGGTGAGCACGCGACCTGAGGTCAGTCGACGGACAGCCGGAACGACATCCGCCCGAAGGCGACCTGGTCGCCGTCCCGGACGACCGCCGCGCCGATCACCCTGCGCCCGTTCACCGACGTGCCGTTGGTCGAGCCGAGGTCGCGCAGCACCCACATCCCGGCCTGCCGGCTCAGCTCGGCGTGCACCCGCGAGACGGTGTCGTGGCTCAGCCGCAGCCCGTTGGCGGGGTCGCGGCCGATGCGCAGCGGGTACGGGGACGCGGGCGGCGGCAGGAGCAGCTTCGGCAGCCGCTCCACGGTCCACGCCCTGCGCAGCCGCACGGTGAACCCGGAGACCGCGCCCACGGTGCCGAACAGCGCCCGCGACCAGCGGTTCTCCTGGTGCAGATCGGCGGTGAGCCGGTCGAGGTCCTCGGTCCTCCGGGCGGCGAACACCAACTCCATGCGGCGCACGAACGTGTCGTGAGAGAGCCGGCCGATGGCGACGCCGTCCCTGAGCACCTTCAGCGCACGGTCCCGCTCGGCATCGGAGAGCCGAGCCGGGTGCGTGTGGTGTTCAAAAGAGGACGTCACAACGGGAATTGTCGGGCAGCGGAGGCCGAAGTGTCCAGAATACCGGGGGCGTGGGCGAGCGGCCCGTGGCCCTGGACTTCGTGTGACGCGCGACCCAGCGAGGCAAAACGGCCCCGCGACGATCACAACTGGCGCACCATGGGAACCATCCGTCACTGTCGGCAGGCATCCGGTCACAAGGGGGAACGGTCCGTGCAGTTCGAGGTATGGGCACCACAGGCCGAACAGGTAACGCTCCACACACGGGGCGCCGAGGACGAACAGGGCACCACGCGCGCGTTGTCGCGTGACCCGTATCGAGGAGACGGGTGGTGGTCCGGTGAGGCCGATGCCGCCGACGGCACGCGGTACGGGTTCGCGGTCGACGACGGTCCGGTGCTGCCCGACCCGCGCTCGCGACGGCAGCCCGAGGGCCCGGACGGGCTGAGCGCCGTCGTCGACCACAGGCGGTACGCGTGGCGCGGCGGATGGCAGGGACGCGGACTGACCGGAGCGGTCCTGTACGAGCTCCATGTGGGCACGTACACGAAGGAGGGCACGCTCGACGCCGCGGCGGGGCGGCTCGGCCACCTCGCGGACCTGGGCGTCACTCACGTGGAGTTGATGCCGCTGTGCCCCATGCCGGGGCGGCACGGCTGGGGCTACGACGGGGTCGACCTGTGGGCCGTGCACGAGCCGTACGGCGGGCCCGAGGCACTGAAGCGCTTTGTCGACAGCGCGCACGAGCACGGCCTCGGTGTCGTGCTCGACGTCGTGCACAACCACCTGGGCCCCTCCGGCAACCATCTGCCCGCGTTCGGCCCGTACTTCACGGACACCCATCACACTCCGTGGGGCAGCGCGGTGAACCTGGACGCGCCCGGCTCCGACGAAGTACGCGCGTACCTGATCGGCAGCGCGCTCGCCTGGCTGCGCGACTACCGCATCGACGGACTGCGGCTCGACGCGATCCACGAACTCCACGACCAGCGCGCCCTGCCGTTCCTGGAGGAACTCTCGACGGCCGTGGACGCGCTCGCCGAGGACCTCGGCCGGCCGCTGTTCCTGGTCGGCGAGTCCGACCTCGGCGACCCGCGCGTCGTCACCCCGCGCTCGGAAGGCGGGATCGGACTGCACGCGCAGTGGAACGACGACGTGCACCACGCCGTGCACGCGGCCGTCACCGGTGAACGCCGGGGTTACTACGCGGACTTCGCGCGGCAGCCGATGGCCGCGCTCGCCAAGACGCTCGCGCACGGCTTCTTCCACGACGGCACGTACTCGACGTTCCGCGGCCGCCACCACGGTCGCCCGCTGGATCGCGCCACCGTCCCCGCGCACCGGCTGCTCGCCTACACGCAGACCCACGACCAGGTCGGCAACCGGGCGCGGGGCGAGCGACTCGGCGCGCTCGTCGGCCCCGGGCTGCTCGCGTGCGCGGCGACGCTCGTACTCACCGGTCCTTTCACACCGATGCTGTTCATGGGTGAGGAGTGGGCCGCGAGCACGCCCTGGCAGTTCTTCACCGACCACACCGACGCCGCTCTCGCCGACGCCGTACGCAAGGGCAGGCGGCGGGAGTTCGCGGCGCACGGCTGGGCCGAGGACTCCGTCCCCGATCCGCAGGACCCGGCCACCCGTGAGCGCTCCTGCCTGGACTGGGAAGAGCGCGGAACGGGCCACCACGCGCGCGTGCTCGCCTGGTACCGCGAGCTCATCGCGCTGCGCCGCGCCCGCGCGGACCTCCAGGACCCGGATCTGGCCGCGGTCAAGGTCGCGTACGACGAGCGGGCACGGTGGATCGCCTACCGGCGCGGCGATCTTCGGGTGGCGGTGAACCTGTCGGACGTACCGGTGTCGATTCCGCTGGGGCGGCCCGTGGCACGGCTGCTCGCCGCGTGGGAGCCGGTGGAACTGCCGGGCAGGGACGGGGTGCTGACGGTCCCGGCGGAGTCCTGCGTGATCGCGGTGGCGCCGTAGCGTCGTAGCGCCGTAGCGTCGTAGCGTCGTAAGGGCGGACGGGAGGCGGGTTCAGCCCTCCGACACCAGCTCCAGCAGGATCGCCTCCCATGCCCGCTCCAGCTGCACCCGCAGCAGTCCCTCGGGGCTGTCGTCGGCGCCGTACAGCCGGTCCCCGAGCCGCACCAGGACGTCGCACCGGGCCAGCCACAGCCCCCTCAGGCACGACCGCGGTCCGTATCCCGCCAGCGTCGCGGAGCGGACCGCGGCACGCGCGCCCACCGCGATCGTGAGCCCGGCGATGTCCTCCGCGGCGTCGCCGACGACCGCGTCGGCCCAGTCGAGGACGCCGCGCACCCGGCCGTCCGCGGACACCGTCAGATGCTCGCCCTTCAGGTCGTGGTGGACGAGCACGGGGTCGGGCTGCGGGACGAGCTGTGCGACGGCCCGCGCGGCGAGCTGGTCGAGCCGCTCGGCCTCGAACTCGCCGTCCGCGTCGAGCTTCAGGGCCGCGGCGCCCGCCTCGCGGCGCAGGCTCTCCAGCGAGCGCGGCGGCACCTTCGGCACGCCGATCGGCACGGTCCGCGCGACCGGCACCGCGCGCAACCCCGCGAGCAGCCCGCCGAGGTCCTCCTCGCCGGCCGCGGTGACGTCCCTGACCTCAGCGGACTCCCCGGGCAGCCGCTTGTCGAGCGTGCAGGCGAGGCCGGGCGCCCACTCCCCCGTCGCCACGGAGGCGGGCACGGCGACCGGGACGTGGGGGCGTACGAGATCACGCAGGCGCACCTCGCGCCGCAGCCGCGCGGACATCGCCCCGTCGGTGGCGAGGCGCAGCACGTGCGCCTTGCCCACCCACCACGTGGAGTGCTCGCCGCCCTCCGTGACGGGACGCACCTGGGGAGCGCCCGCGTCCGGAAGCATCGCCTCCAGGACGCGGCGCACGGCGTCGGCAGTGGGCTGCCGGGGCGTCGACGGCATGGCCGCTCAGCCCACGATCGCCAGCTCGCGCGCCGTCGCGTTGAGGCGTCGGCCGCCGTCCTCGGTGACGGTCACGATGTCCTCGACGCGGACGCCGAACCGGCCCGGCAGATAGATGCCGGGTTCGACGGAGAAACACATGCCCGGCACCAGCTCCTGCTCCTCGCCCTCGATCATGTAGGGCGGTTCGTGGGTGGTGACGCCGATGCCGTGCCCGGTGCGGTGGATGAAGTACTCGCCGTACCCGGCGTCGGTGATGACCTTGCGGGCGACCCGGTCGACGTCCTGGCAGGCGATGCCCGGCCGCACCGCGTCACAGGCCGCGGTCTGCGCCTCCCGGACGATGTCGTGCACCTCGCGCTCCTCGTCGGTCGGCTCGCCGACGTGCACGGTACGGGTGGTGTCGGAGCCGTAGCCGTGCTTGAGGCCGCCGAAGTCGAGCACCACCATGTCGCCGTCCTGGATGACGCGGTCGCTCGCCTCGTGGTGCGGATTCGCGCCGTTCGGGCCCGAGCCGACGACGGTGAAGTCGACCTGCGAGTGCCCGAACCGCTTCAGCAGCTCGGACAGTTCACCGGCGATGTCGTTCTCGCGGCGGCCCGCGAAGGCGACCTTCTTGATCTCCTCGTACGTGGCGTCCGCCGCGGCGCCCGCGGCGGCGAGGCGCTCCAGCTCGGCGGCGTCCTTCACGCCGCGCAGCATCGGCAGGGCCTCGGTGAGTGATACGTATGACGTCTCCGGGAGTGTCTTCTGCAGGCCGAGCAGATGCATCGCCCAGGCGTTGTCGCTCACCCCGAAGCGGCCCGTCATGGCGAGCAGCGGGGCCGTGACGTCGTACGGATCCTTGCCGTCGGTCCAGTCGCGCAGCGTCATCGCGTCCGCGCCGGCGGCCTTGGCGGCGTCGGGCGCCTCCAGGGTCGGTACGACGAGCGTGGGCTCCTGGTCGGCCGCCAGCACGAGAAGCGTGAGCCGCTCGGTGTCGGCCGGCACGTGGTAACCGGTGAGCCATACGAGGTCGGGGCCCGGCGCGACCAGCACCCCTGCGAGCCCCGCGGCGGCGGCGGACTGCGCGGCACGGTCCATGCGGGCCTTGTAGTCGGCGGCGGTGAAGGGCGCGGGTGTACCGGTCGTCATGTCCTGGCCTTTCGTACGGGTGGGCGCCTACGGAAGTGCGGCGTCGTACGGGCAGCCATCCTGCCCGGCGGCGCGGGGCGGCGCGAGACCGACCTCTGCCCATGATTTCAGGCGCCGTGGGCGGGGCGCGCGGCGAACGCGGACGTCACGTGAGCACCCCGGGTGTGACCGCCAGCTTCTGCAGCTCCCCGTTCGCGTGCCGGACCGTGACGACGACCTGCCGTCCCGGCCGGTTGTCCGCGACGTCGGCCACGTGCGCCGCCAGGTCGAGGGCGGAGCCGACGCGCCGGGCGCCGAGGGCCACCAGGACGTCGCCGCGGACGAGGCCGCCGGTGTAGCCGGGGCCCGGGATGTGCACGGCCACGACGAGCGCGCCCGGCGTCTTGGGGGCGTCGACGACCTCCACGCCGAGCCCGCCCCTCGACAAGGGGGGCGCGGGCGGCGCGGGCGCCGTGGTGGGCCCCGGTGTGGGGGCGGGGCTGCTCGGCGACGGGTCCGCGGGCCGTACGGAGGGCGGGGTCTGCCTCTTCAGTTCGGCGAGCTTGCTCATGCCGATGACGGTGGCTCCGACGGTGCCGAGGCCGATGCCCGCGAGGACGAGCAGGACCGCGCACAGCAGCCCGCACAGCACGCTGCACAGGCGCCTGCCGCGCCGCCGGGCGGCGGCGTGCGGCCTGCCGGGCTTCTGTGCCGGTGCGGGTGCGGGTCTCGTCAGCGGGTCGGCCGACGGCTCCGGCCTAGGCGTCGCGGTCGATGCCCGGCCCCCGGACCCCGGCATCGACCTGGGACGCAGCGCAGTCTGTTCCATGGGTCGCCCACCTCCGGTCCCTGGCCCACTCGGCCACGGCCAGAGCCCTACCCTCCGCGCACGCCCACGACGATCCACGAACGAGTGAGAGTGCCGGGGCCGGCTCGAACGCCGGCGCCCGGCACCCCGTGCACCTCCCGAATCGTCAGGTCGGCCGATCAGCCGGTGTGACCCCCGTGGTCACCGCCGTGCCCGGCCCCGTGGTCGAACTTCAGGGCTTCCTTCGGAAGCACCACGAAGGGCCGCATCATGCCCATGTCCTCGTGCTCCAGGAGGTGGCAGTGGTACATGAACCGGCCGTACGCCCCGTCGAACTTGCCGATGACGCGCAGCATCTGGCCGGGCAGGGCGCGGAACACGTCCTTGTGCCCCTGCTCGTTGGGCGGCAGCGGGATCACCGCGTTCGGGTCGAACGCGACCGGCTTGACCGTGCCGCCCACCTCGACGTCGAACCCGGAGGCGTCGTACACGTCCCGGCCGAGTATCTGGAAGTCGGCGAGGTGGATGTGCATCGGGTGCACGACCGGCGGGTTCACCGCGAGGTTGAGGAAGCTCCACTGCTCGTGGGTGCCCTCTCCGATGGTGAAGCCGAGCCCGTCGTTGAAGGTCCGGGCGGTCCGCCGGTAGGTCTTCAACTGGCCCTTGTCGTCGACGAGTTGGATGACGCCGTCGGTGGGGACCTGGATGTCGTCGGCCCCTTCCGCGCCCTCGGTGTCGTCGGTGACCTCCACCATCTCCCACATCTCCGGGTGTCCGCCGCCGCCCTTGGTCGCGGGCGGCGTCAGGACGATCAGCCGGTGGCCGTGCTCGATGTCGTGCGTGAGCCTCCGGAAGGACCCGGACAGCACCTCGGGCAGCACGAACGGGTCGGTGTCGCCGCACTCGCCCACGCGGAACTCCATGACGTGCGGGAAGCGCACATCGCCCGGCACGTCCGGCACACCCGGTGCCTCATTGCGCCCCTTGTCGACCAGGCGCACCCGCTTGCCCGCGAGGGCCGCGAAGTCGATGAGCAGGTCCATGCGCTCGGCGGGCGCGACAGGCAGCGTCGGCAGCGCGTCGTCGAAGTCGAGCGGGACGGGCCGCGGCAGCAGTCCGCCGTCGCTGCCGATCTGGTGCATGACGCCGGACACCGGGTCGCCGTCCTCGTCGACGAGCACCAGGTTGTAGATCCGCGCGTTCGACGCGTTCACCAGGCGGAATCGGTACCAGCCCGCGTCCACCTGCGCGTAGGGCCAGATCCGCCCGTTGACCGTCGTGTACGGGCCGCTGAACGGGATGGAGACGGGCTTGCCCGTCTCCTCGTTCGCCGGGTCGACGATCACGGTCTTGTGCAGCAGCCTGCCATTCAGCTTGCCGTCCTCGTCCGTGTCCAGGTTCCGGTCGGCGAGCAGCAGCGGTATCTCCCGCTCCCCGGAGGGGAGCCCGAGGGCGTCCTCCTCGTCGTCCCGGACCAGGTACGTCCCGTAGAGGCCCGCGTACACGTTCCACCTGGTGATGTTCATGGCGTGGTCGTGGTACCACCACTGCACCGCCTGGTGGTCGTTCGGATACTCGGAGAGCTGGGCGTCGCCGAAGCCCACCGCGTTGTCCGCCCAGCCGTCGTTGCCGCCGCCCGTCTGCGCGCCGTGCAGGTGCGTCACGGTCCAGGCGGGCAGCGCCGCCACGTCCTCGTTCGCCGGGACGCCGCCGCGGCCGGGCTGCGTGGTCGGCGGGGGCGGCGGGTCCTGCCCCGGCTCGGTCGGCGGATTGGGCACCTCCACCGACGTCACCGGGTACTCGCTGCCCTTCGGAACGCGGTTCGTCCAGGCGATGCGGACGCGCTGCCCGCGCCGCACCTCGATCGTCGGGCCCGGCACCGTCCCCTCGTAGCCCCACATCAGCGTCGGCGGGAGCTGCGGGTGCAGCCGCTGCCACGTGGGCCGCAGCGCGATCTCCGTTTCCTGTAGTACGTCATCGGAGTCGGGCCGCAGCACCGGCGGCACCGTCAACGGCGCCACGTACGGCGCCAGTTCCCCCATGGCGGCCGCGGCGATCTCGCTCGCGGCCTCCTCGACCCCGGTGATTTTGTCCGTGATGCGCTCGAAAAATTCGGTCATGAAAAGAACACCCCCGTGTGTTCTCACATCTTCCCCGTTGCACGGCCGCGAACGGCCGGCCTGTCGCGGCCTTGCACGGCCGTCTCACCTCACAAGACGGCTGGCGCCCCAGCGAAGTTCCCCGAATCGCCCCATCCGGACGTGCAGTTGTTGAAACCAATCGGAACCGGAGGCGCCGGAACGCGGCCGGGGACGAAGCCGTGGGCGCGACTCGCGAGCCAGTCGTCGCGGTAGCGGTCGACGTTCGCGTGCCAGTTGAGGATGCCCGCCGTCCAGTTCCGCAGGTCCTCGACATAGCCGTCGAGGGCCGCACGCGCATCGCGGCCGAGGCCGAAGTCCTGGTAGAGGACGGGCAGTTCGTGCTCGACGATGTGCTCGAACTGCCGCATGCGCTGCGTCATGAGGTCGTTCACGATACCGAGGGCCGTCGGGTAGTCGGCTCCGAAGAAGTTCTGCACGACCAGGATCGCGTTGTGGATCTCGCCCTCGTACTGGATCTCCTTCTGGTACGAGTACACGTCGTTGAGCAGCATCGCGTAGTCGATCGCCGAGTTCTCCAGGGCGCGCACCGGGCCCGTGCGGTAGATCTCGGGCGGCACGGCGGGCCCGTGGCCCATCCGGCACAGGCTCAGGGTGAGGTCGGAGCCGAAGGTGGCGCGGCGCATCTCCAGGTAGTCGACGGGGTCGGGGATGCGGTTCTGCAGCTGGTTGGCCACCTCCCACACCCAGCTCTCCGTCATGACCTCCACGGCGTCCTTCAGGGTGCTCCGCTGCTCGGGGGTCATGTCGGCCGTGGTGCGCCGCCACAGGTCGGCGAGGGCGCGCTCCATGGCGTTGGCGGGCGGCGGTGTCTCCTCGCCGTTCACGGGCATGCGGGCGGAGAGCCGCGCGGTGCACAGTCTGGCGGCGGCCAGGTCACGCCGGTGCCCGAAGATCAGCGGGTAGTAGTCGTCCCCGTAGGTGCCCCAGGCGAGCCACTGGGAGCTGAGGTCGAGCGCCTCCGCGGAACCGTCCGGGTCGAGCCCCGCCGCGCACAACGGGAGGTCGTAGGCGCGGAGTTTGTCCTCGTCCCAGACGCCCTCCCCCAGGATGCCCATGCGGTGCGTCCAGGGGAGCAGCCGCGCGCGGGCCCTGTCGAGCTCCGGGTTGAGGCTCAGGGCGAACGGCATGTGGATGTCGGGGATCAGGGAAGGACCGACCTTCTGGAACGGCACGTGCGTGTACGCGCGCAGGCGCTCGGCACCGGCCCCGTCGAGCAGTGCCCGTACGTCCGCGGATCCGGCCCCGAGCCCGCTCGGCCCGCCCAGTGGCCGGGCGGTCTGCGCGGCCGCCTCCTTGTTCATGTAGCGGCTCGACCGCATGTGCCACTCATGGCCGCCGGACTGCCAGTCCTGAAGTCCGCCCGTGTACGCGGCGACCGCGGCGACCTGGTCGGGTGTGAGCCCCTTCTCCACGGAGAGGGCGGGCACCTCGGTCAGCGCGGTGTGCTCGAACTGGTGCAGCCGCGAGGTCAGCACGTCGTTGACGGCCTCCGCCGCCTCCTGTGTCGTACAGCCGAAGAAGGTCTCCAACACCAGGACTCCGTTGGAGAGTTCGCCCTCGTCCATGACCTCGCGTTCGTAGGAGAAGAGGTCGTTGCGCAGATGCACCGCGTCGGCGAACGTCTCCATGAGGACGCGCAGTGGCCGCGACTGCGCGACGGGTTCGGGGACTTCGGCGGTCGCGTACTCCACGAGGCCTGCCGACCAGGGGGCGCCGCCCACCTTGCGGCGCATCTCGATGTATTCGACGGGGTTGGAGATCCGCCCCTCGTTGATGTTGGACAGTTCCCACATCGACTCGTTCAGGAGGTGCTCGGTCGACTCCGCGAAGCGGCGCCGCCAGGCCATCGACATGGCGGGCACGGTGCGCCGCCACAGGTCGATGAGGCCCGCCTCGACCGGGTTCTGCGGCTCGGGCACGGGGGTGTCGAGCTCCATCGGCATGAACAGCGGAAGCCGGTCCAGGTGCGCCTTGCCGGCCGCGCGGTCGTTCGTGCGCTTGTACATGTCCAGGAAGTGGTCGTCGAAGAAGAAGACCCACACGTACCAGTCGGTGATCAAAGAGAGCGCCGGGCCGTCGCAGTCGGGGTGCGTGTACGCGCACAACAGGCCGTAGTCGTGTGCGTCGAGGTCGCCCTGGTCCCAGACACCGCTGCCCTCCAGCATGCCCATCTCGCGGGCCCACACCGTGGAATGGGCCCTCGCCTCGTCCAGGTGCGGGTTGAGCCGTGCCTGGTACGGCATGTAGAAGCGCGGCAGGTGGAAGGGCTGCGTGGACTCGTGTGTCATGGGCGCCGCCCTACCCGTGGCCGTCAACCGGCATCCACGGGGCGGAACATGATCGCACCATCGTGTGAACCGGGGGTTGTTCGACGTACGTTCGGGGAAACGCACGCCCGTTGCCCGTACGAAACGAAGGACCCACGTTGCGCATCCGGACCACGTCGACCGCCGCCCGCTGCCTGATCACCCTGGGCGCCGCCGCCGCGCTCACCCTCGGCGGGGCGGCCCTCCCGGCATCCGCGGCCCCGGCCGCGCCCACCGCCGCGTCGCAGACCGCTCACGCCGATCCGCGCGCCCTCGCCGCGATCTCCTCGCTCGCCACGGAGCGCCTCGCCCTCGCGGACAAGGTCGCGGCGGCGAAGTACGGCACGGACACGCCGATCGACGACCCGGCGCGCGAGCGGCAGATCCTCGACGACGTGGCGGAGCGCTCGGCGGGCCTCGGCATCGATCCGGCGTTCGCGCAGTCCGTCTTCCGGGACCAGATCGAGGCCAACAAGGTGGTGCAGAGCGGCCTGTACGCCCGCTGGGACGCTCACCCCGAGCAGCGCCCGACCGAGCGCCCCGACCTGGCGACGGAGGTGCGCCCGCAGCTCGACCGGATCACGACGCGGCTCCTGGACGCACTGCGGGCGGTGGCCCCCACGCGTACCTCTCCGGCCTGCGGGCCACTGCTGACGGCGGCGGCGCTGCATGACGCCCACGCGCGCGGGTTCGACGCACTGCACCTCAAGGGCCTCGCGCGGGCGCTGCCTTCGGTGTGCGCCTCCTGAGGTCCACGTCCGGTGCCGTGGCGCCTACGTCCAGTGCGCGGGGCGCCGCAGGCCCGCCGGGATGCGGGTGGCGGCGTCACCGCGGGCCGCGTTCACCTGCGCCTGGGTGAGGAACAGCGCCCCGGTGAGGTCGGCGCCCGCGAGCCGTGCGTCGCGCAGGTCCGCGCCGATCAGGTCCGCCGAGCGGAGGTCGGCGCCGGTCAGATCCGCGGCTACAAGGAGGGCGCCGCGCAAATTGGCGCCCCGTAGGTCGGCCTTTTTGAAACGGGCGCCTACAAGGTCGGCGCCCCGGTGGTTCTTCTTGCGGCCCAGGGCGCCGGGCACGTCGGCGCGTGCCAGTTCGCTTGCCTTCAGTAGAAGGGCGTTCACGTCGCTGCGGATGGCCGGCACGTCGGCGGCGACGAGTTCGTCACTACGCGCGCGGGTGAGGCGCTCGATGTCCTCGCGGGCCCGCCGGGCGTCCCCGTGCACGGCACCGGCGGCGTCCAGTTCCAGTACGTCGCTCAAGTACCAGAGCAGTTCGTGCAGTTGACGCATGACCGGGAAGACCTCGTACATGGCCCTGGCGGTCTCGGGCCGCTCACGCCAGCTGACGCCCTCGAAGGTGACCTGGGAGATCTTCTGCCCCGCGCCGAAGCAGTCGAAGACGGTGCAGCCGGGGTAGCCCTCGTCACGCAGCCTGGTGTGGATGCCGCAGCGGAAGTCGTCCTGAAGGTTGCGGCAGGGCGTGCCCGCGTTCTTGTTGTGCGCGAAGTCGTGCGACTTGGCGAAGGGGAGGGCGACGCAGCACAGGCCGAAGCAGTCCGCGCAATCGGCGCGCAGGTCGGGGCGGTCAGGAGGGGCTTGTGGGGAGGTCACCCGTACATTGTCGCCGATGGGACACAGCGCACGCGGTCACGCGCGCGTGCGCCCCCTTGTGGCCGGGCCCGGCCCCGCGCCACCTTGGAGACGTCCGGCACCGCCTGAAGTTCCACACCCTGGGGAGTCGACGTGGCCTCGTCCTTCGTCCTGCCGTACGAACTGCACGGTGACGGCCCGCACAAGGTGATCGCGGTGCACGGCTGGTTCGCCGACCGCGCCGCCTACGCGCCGATCGTGCCCGACCTGGATCGCACCACCTTCCAGTACGCGCTCGTGGACCTGCGCGGCTACGGGGAGGCGAAGCAGACGGCGGGCGCGTACACGACGGCCGAGGCCGCCGCGGACGTGCTCGACCTCGCGGACCGGCTCGGCTGGGAGCGGTTCTCGCTGATAGGACACTCCATGGGTGGCAGCGTGGCACAGCGCGTGGTGGCGAACGCGCCGCGGCGGGTGCGGCGCATCGTGGGGGTGTCCCCGGTTCCGGCGTCCGGTCTGCCCATGACGCCCGAGCAGTGGGAGCTGTTCGCGACGGCCGACGCCTCGCCCGCCAACCGCCGCGCGATCATCGACGTCACGACGGGCGGCGTACGCCCCGCCGCGTGGCTGGACCGCATGGTGGAGCGCTCGCTCGCGTGCAGTGACGCCAAGGCGTTCCGGGCGTGGCTCGACTCGTGGACCGGCGACGACTTCCACACGGACCTGGAGCCCTGTACGATCCCCGCGCTCGCGGTCACCGGACAGCTCGACCCGGCGCTGGCCGCGCCCCTGATCCGCTCGACGTGGCTGACCTGGTTCACCCGCGGTGAGCTCGTCGACCTCCCGGTGTGCGGTCACTACGCGATGGACGAGGCGCCGCTCGCACTGATCCGCGTCATGGAGGACTTCCTGCGGGCGGACGGTTCGTGACCCCTGCCGTTCCCGACGTCTTCGACCCGCGCGTGTACGCGCGTGGTGTCCCGCACGACCGCTACCAGGCGCTGCGCGACCACCACCCGGTGGCCTGGCAGCCGGAGCCCGCGGTCCTGGGCTGGCCGGAGGGCCCCGGCTTCTGGGCGGTCACCCGGCACGCGGACGTGGTCCGGGTCCTCAAGGACGCGTCGGTGTACTCCTCGTACCTGGGCGCGACCCAGATCCGTGATCCGGACCCGGCGGACCTCCCGTTCATCCGCGGCATGATGCTCAACCAGGATCCGCCGGCCCACGGCAGGCTGCGCCGCCTGGTGAGCCGGGCGTTCACGCCGCGCCGCGTGGAGGCGTTCGAGGAGTCGGTACGCAACCGGGCAAGAACCCTGCTGCACAAGGCACTTCACGAGAACGAGAACGAGAACGCGGACACGGACACGGACACGGACACGGTGGACCTCGTCGCCACGGTCACCGACGACTACGCCCTCCTGAACCTCGCCGACCTCCTGGGCGTGCCGGAGTCCGACCGCGCGCTGCTCCTGCACTGGACCCGCCGCGTCATCGGTTACCAGGACCCGGACGAGACCACGGTGCCCACCGGCCCACCGGTGAACCCGCGCTCCCCCTCCGCGCTGGCCGACATGTTCGCGTACGCCGACGAACTGACGGCCCACAAGCGCGCCCACCCGGCCGACGACATCATGTCGACGCTCGCCACGGATCCCGATCTCACTCCGCCCGAACGCCAGATGTTCTTCTTCCTGCTGACGATCGCCGGCAACGACACGGTCCGCAGCGCGGCCCCGGGCGGCCTGGCGCTGCTGGCCGGTTCCCCGCCCGCGTACGAGCAACTCCGCACAGGGAAAGCCGAATGGGCGCCCGCACTCGACGAACTCCTGCGCCGCCACCCACCGGTCCTGACCTTCCGCCGCACGGCGACCGAGGACACGACCCTGGCGGGCGCCCCCATCAAGCGCGGCGACAAGGTGGTCGTCTTCCACGCCTCCGCCAACCACGACGAACGCGTCTTCCCCGCGCCGTTCACCCTGGACCTGGCCCGCGCCCCCAACCCCCACGTCTCCTTCGGAGACGGTCCGCACGTCTGCCTGGGCGCCCACTTCGCCCGTCTTCAACTCCGGGCGCTGTACGAGGAGGTGGGCCGCACGCTCCCGGCCCTGACGCTCGCGGCCCCGCCGAAGCGCCTCGTGTCGAACTTCATCAACGGGATCAAGGAACTACGGATGCACCCGGACACGCACCCGCACACGCCCACGATCCGGTGATTGGCGGGGATCTTGATCGCGGCCCCCGATGGTTCTGCTCATGATGATCAACAAGATCCCCCGCACCGCACGCCGCCTCGCCACGCTGCCCGCCGCCGCGGTGTCCGTACTGGCCCTCGCGTCCGCTCCGTCGGCCACGGCCAGTGCCCCGGACGCCGACACCGCGAAGTCCGCCGCCTCCGTGGCGAAGGCCGCGCCCGCCTCCTGCCCCGTCGTCCCGGACCGCCTCTACGCGGCCGTCGACCGCGTCCCCCTCGACAAGATCTCGCCGGAACCGGAGTACCGGAACGACTGCCAGACGCTGTACCGGGCGGACGGCCGCGCGCCAGCGGTCATCTTCAAGGAGGGCTTCGCCCCGAAGGACGTCAAGTACGGGCAGTACGACCTGGAGAGCTACGTCCTCAAGAACCAGCCGTCGCCGTTCGTCTCCACCACGCGTGACCACGACCTCTTTAAGAAGTGGACCAAGTGGATGAAGGGCGGCGCGTACAACTACTACATCGACGCCCCGAACGGCATCGACGTCAACGAGACGATCGGCGACACGCACAAGTTCGCCGACCAGGTCGAGGTCGCCTTCCCCGGCGGTGTCGCGTCGCGCTTCGTCATCGGCGCCTGCCCGATCAACAAGGAGACCAACACCGAGAGCATGTCGGACTGCGTGAGCAACCCGGGCTTCCGGCCCGTGACGGTGCGGTAAACGGATCCCGCCGAGAGAGCGGCCTCGATGCGTCCGGAGCACACGGACTCACGTGAGTTCCGCTCTCAGACGGCCACCACATGCACGTCCGGCGGTGCCAGAACCGCCAAGTACGCACGGATGTCGTCCGGATCACTGGTGAAGATCACCGCGCTGCCGTGCCTGGCGGCGGCGAGCGCCACCCACGCGTCCACCGCGTCGGGCCGCTTCTTCACGGGCAGCGCCGCCTGCCCCAGGGCCGTACCGACACGCCGCCAGTCGGCCAGATCGGGGCCAGCCGCACACGCCAGGCACTCCGGGCGGCCCACCTTCGTCTCACGCATCGCGGGCTCCGAGGTACGGGCTTGTGGGATCGTGCAGCCCTTGAGCACCCCTGACAGGGAGTGCACCAGCGCCGGACGTGGGCGCCACACCTGTGCGAGGACCGGCCCCAGCACCAGCGCCCGATGCGGAGCCGACCGCACCCCTTCGTGCAGCGCCACCGCCTTCGCCTTTCGGTCGGCGAGCGCGATGAGCATGCCGGAGTCGTAGACCGGCACCCGAGCACTCACGCGGCATACCCCGGATTGTGTCCCTGCCGACCCTGGCCGTGAACGAGGCCGAGCGCCTCCTCGACCTCCCGGCGCTCCTGCTCCGTCAGCTCCACCGACTCCGCGGCCGACTCACCGGTCATCCCACCGGCCTCCCGCTCCGCCTTGGCGATCAGAGCGTCCACCCCGGCGAACTGCTCCTCTATGGCGTCGCTCTCGGCCATCTGCCGTGTCGCGGCATGCACCAGGTAGGCCGAAACATCCATGCCCGCCCGCTCCGCGTGCTCCTTGATGCGTTCGGCCTGCCGTTGATCGAGGCTGATACTGATCCGCGTCTTCGCCATACCGTCATCGTATGACGCGTATTACGAGGGTTCAAGTCACGTTCCGAGCCGGCCGTCGCCCGAGTTGACGGGGACGGGATGTGCAATGCGGCATCAGGTGTTGGTGGTCGGGGTCAAAGGACCCGCCGTGGACTCCGCCGAGGATTCGCCCCCGCAATGGCAACAGCTACGTTCCGCTGGAGGACGCTCTCACGCAGGCGGTCAAGAGCAAGGCCGACTTCACCACCTCGCCGAGCCGCTCACCCGCTGGGTCACCATGGCAGAGGCCCAGGCAGCGGACGGCACCGGCGATCCTGCCGTCCTGCTGATCCTCGACCTGTGTCACTCCGGGTCGGTGGTGACGGAGCACCTGCGGTCGCTGGTCCGGCCGGAACGCCGTCGCGTCTGGGTGATCGCAGCCTGCCACTCCGATCAGAGTGCCTATGACGGCCGGCTGAGTATCGCCGTCGGCGAGATACTCAGCGGTTTCGCCTCCGGGGCTCTGAAGCTCGACCCGTCAATGCCGTACATCCCGATCACTCGGTTCTGCCGTGAGGTGGCCCGCCATGGAGTCACAGAGCACGTGTGCGGTCACGGGGACATCATCGCCGTCCCACGCCCTCTCAAGCAGCGCTTCCCCACGGTGGATCTCGATCTCACGGACAGCATCGCGCCGTTCGACTTTCACCGCGCGGCGCATGCTGCCCACACAGAAATATCTGTGTGGGCAGCATGCGTTCAGGGGTGGGCCGGTCGCGGTCAGTCCTCGTCCGACGCCAGCGTGAGCGAGATCGAGTTGATGCAGTACCGCTGATCCGTGGGCGTCGCATAGCCCTCGCCCTCGAAGACGTGGCCGAGGTGCGAGCCGCAGCGCGCGCAGCGCACCTCGGTGCGGAGCATGCCGTGGGAGCGGTCCTCGATGAGTTCCACGGCGTCGGTGTTCTTCGGGTCGTAGAAGGACGGCCAGCCGCAGTGCGACTCGAACTTCTCGGTGGACGTGAAGAGCTCGGCGCCGCAGGCCCGGCAGCCGTAGACGCCCTTCGTCTTCGTGTCGGTGTACTCACCGCGGAACGCGGGCTCCGTGCCGGCCTGGCGGAGCACCGCGTACTCCGCCGGAGTCAGCTCCGTGCGCCACTGCTCGTCCGGCTTCTCGACGTCGTACGACATGTCTCTCAACCCCTCAGCTGGTCCAGGATCCGCGGGCCGAGCTCCGTGACGTCGCCCGCTCCCATGGTGAGAACGAGATCGCCGGGCTTGGCCATTCCCGCGATCGCCGCGACCGCCGTGTCCTTGTCGGCGGCGGCCTGCACCTCGGCGCCCGCCTCGACCGCGGCGTCGATGATCAGGGCGCTGGTGATGCCGGGGATCGGGTCCTCGCGGGCCGGGTAGATGTCGAGGACGACCGAGGCGTCCGCGAGCGCGAGGGCGGCGCCCATCTCCTTGCCCAGCTCCTGGGTGCGGGAGAAGAGGTGGGGCTGGAAGAGGACGAGGACACGGCCGCTGCGGGTGTCGGCGGCCGCCGAGCGCATGGCTTCCAGGTCGGCCGCCATCTCCGTGGGGTGGTGGGCGTAGGAGTCGATGACCTGCACGTCGCTCTCCTCGCCCTTGAGCTGGAGGCGGCGCTTGACGCCCGTGTACGACTTGAGCGCCGAGGCCAGGTTCCGGGCCGGGATGCCCATCGCGACGCCCGCCGCGAGCGCGGCCACCGCGTTCTGCGCGTAGTGGCGGCCGGGGACGGAGACCGTGAAGGTCAGCAGCTTGCCGTCGAGGAGGACGGTCACCTCGCTGGCCAGGCCGCGCGGGGTGATCTTGTGGATGCGGATGTCCGCGCCCTCGGACTCGCCGTACGTGACGACCTTGAGGGACGTCGTGTCCCGGACCCGGCGGGTCAGCTCGGCCGCGCCCGCCTGGTCCGCGGCGATGACGAGGGTGCCGCCGGGGGTGATCTTCCCGGTGAACGTCTCGAAGGACTCGTAGATCTCGTCCATGGACGCGTAGTTCGCGTGGTGGTCGAGTTCGACGTTGAGGATGATCGCGACTTCCGGCGCGTACTTGTGGAAGCTGCGGTCCGATTCGTCGGCCTCGGCGACGAAGATCTCGCCCTCGCCGTGATCGGCGTTGGAGCCGGGGACGTCCAGGTCGCCGCCGATGGCGTAGGAGGGCTGAAGGCCGAGGGACTTCAGGGACACCGCGAGCATCGACGTCGTGGTCGTCTTGCCGTGCGTGCCCGCCACCGCGATCGGGCGCAGGCCGTCCATCAAGGAGGCGAGGGCGTCGGAGCGGTGCACGACCGGAACGCCGAGCTCCTTGGCACGGGCCAGCTCCGGGTTGTCCTCGCGGATGGCCGAGGAGACGACCACACAGGTCGCGTCCGAGGCGAGGTGCGCGGCGTCGTGACCGATGTGCACGCTCACGCCGAGCTCGCGCAGCGCCTGCGCCGTCGCGGACTCACGGGCGTCGCTGCCCGCCACCCGCGCGCCGCGCTGGGCGAGGATCTTGGCGATGCCCGACATGCCGGCGCCGCCGATGCCGATGAAGTGCGGTCGGTCCATGTCGGCGACGGATTGCGGCAGGCCGGGTGCCATGCGTGGTCTCCCCTGGGGTTCTCGGATGTCCTGATCCGTGATCACGACGACCACGGCACGGGCCCCAGCCTATTGCCTCGGCCTGTGCCGCCCCGCACCTCTCCCTGTTACGCCTTGCTGTTACGCCTTGCTGTGCGAGAACAGCTTCAGGACCGGTACGCCGACCTGGTGGCGGGCGCGCGAGGCCCAGTCCCGGTGGAAGAACTCCTCGACGTAGTGCGGATCGGTCAGCACGATGACCTCGTCCGCCCGCACCTCGTCGACGAGGGCCTTGAGGGCGCTCAGCGGGTGGTCCTCGATGAGGCGGCCGACCGCCTCGCTGCCCGCCTGGTGCAGCGCGGCGAGGGAGACGGCGAGGGCCTTCTCCGCCGGGCCCTTGGCCTCGTCGCCCTCGGGCACCTCGCTCTCCCTGCCCGCCTCGTCGAACTCTCCCATCGCGACGTCGTCGATGGCCCGCAGCAGGCGGTCCGCCTGGTCCCCGCGGGGCTGGAGCAGCACGTGGAAGGAGACGTCCTCCTCACCGTGCAAGGTGGTGACGAACTCCACGTCGGCGGAGGTCAGAGCCTTCTCGATCATCAATACGCTCGTGAACACGACGGGCGCCCTTCTTCTCCTACCGTGGGCCGACTGACGACGACCCTCCGGGTGGACCAGCGGACCTGCGGAAACCATCCTGCCCCGCATTCGCACGGGGTCTGCGAGATTTAGTGTGCCCAGCCAAAGCTAAACGGAACGACTCATTCCGCCGAATGTCGCCGTGCTTTCGGCGACAGCGGCTACTGTGCGCCCCGCGGCCTGGCGTAACGGCTGAAGAGGAATCCGTCCTCCTCCAGCAGGGACGTCAGTTCGAACCGCTCCGGCACGGCCAGGGTCGAGCCGCCCGCGATCCGCTGGGCGTCGCCCGCGGTGAGCACCGGGGACACGGTCAGGCACAGCTCGTCGAGTGCCCGGCCCGCCACGAACTGGCCGAGCATCCTCGGCCCGCCCTCGGTGAGCAGGCGCTTGAGGCCCCGCTCGCCGAGCGCCGCCACAGCGCGGTCCGGCTCGACCGCCGCGCCGTCGCCGGCGATCAGCACCTCCACGCCCGCTCCGCGCGCCGCCGCGATCCGGTCGGCCGATGCGCCCGCGCCGGTGAGCAGCAGCGTCGGCACCAGCGGGTCGGTGAACAGGGGCAGGCCGAAGTCGAGGTCGAGGCTGGCGCTGATCACGGCGATCTGCGGGGCGGGGCCCTGCCCGGCCGCCTCTCTGCGCGCCGCGAACGCCTCGCGCGCGCGGGCCGGGCGGTAGCCCTCCAGGCGGACCGTCTCCGCGCCGACCACGACGACGTCGGCGAGGCCGCGCAGCATGCCGAAGACCCGCATGTCGGTGGCGTTGGAGATGGGCTGGGAGCGGCCGTCGTGCTGGGCCGCGCCGTCGAGCGTGGAGACCATGTTGGCCCGCAGCCACGGCGCGTGCCCGGCCTCGGGCGGGTAGGCGTAGGCGTCGGCGAGCTCGTCGAGGCTCCACTCATGCCCCTCGGGGCTCGCCTCCCTCCCCTCGTACCCCTTGCCATCTGCTGTTTCGTACGTCACAGGGAACAGGCGTCGCATGACGTGCAGTGTGGCACGGCGACTAAGCTGGGTGGCTGTGTCGTCATCCCTCGAAGCCACCGACTCCCGGGAGTCCAGCCAGATGGGCATCAGCCCCATACCCGACCCGTCGCCGCTGTCCCTGTGCGCCCGCGAGCCGCATGTCCCCGCGGAGCGCCTGGTCGCCGAGATGGTGCCGCCGCCCCGCTTCGACTCCGTTCGCTTCGACACGTACATACCGGACCCGAAGCAGCCCAGCCAGCCCGAGGCCGTGCAGGTCCTGAGCTCGTTCGCGGCCGGCCTCGGCGGGGCGCACGCGTCCGGCGCGGGCAAGCGCCGCTGGTTCAGCAAGAAGCCCGCCGCCCCGACCGGACCGCTCGGCGTCTACCTCGACGGCGGCTACGGCGTCGGCAAGACCCACCTCCTCGCCTCCCTCTGGCACGCGACGCCCGCGGAGCCCGAGTACAAGGCCTTCGGCACGTTCGTGGAGCTGACGAACCTCGTCGGCGCGCTCGGCTTCCAGCAGACCGTCAGGACGCTCAGCGGGCACCGGCTGCTGTGCATCGACGAGTTCGAGCTGGACGATCCGGGGGACACGGTGCTCGTGTCGTCCCTCCTGGGGAAGCTGGTCGAGGCGGGTGTCGCGCTCGCCGCGACGTCGAACACGCTGCCGGGCAAGCTCGGCGAGGGCCGGTTCGCCTCCGCCGACTTCCTGCGCGAGATCCAGGGCCTGTCGGCCCACTTCAGGCCGCTGCGCATCGACGGCGAGGACTACCGGCACCGCGGCCTCCCCGAGGCCCCCTCGCCGTTCACCGACGAGCAGGTCACCAAGGCGGCGTACGCCACCGAGGGCGCCTCGCTCGACGACTTCCCGCACCTTCTGGAGCACCTCGCGCGCGTGCACCCGAGCCGGTACGGGGCACTGACGGACGACCTGAAGGCCGTCTGCCTCACCGATGTGGCGGCGGTGCCCGACCAGTCGACCGCGCTGCGGCTCGTCGTCCTGGCGGACCGGCTCTACGACCGGGAGATACCCGTGCTCACGTCCGGGCTCCCGTTCGACCAGTTGTTCAGCGAGGAGATGCTGAACGGCGGCTACAAGAAGAAGTACTTCCGGGCGATCTCCCGGCTGACCGCGCTCGCGCGTGACGCGAAGGGTCTCGTGCACGAGTAACCCCCAGGTGAGGCGTTACGTGGGTGGGTGCACGAAACGCGGGCGCTACGCGCGTGGTTCCCGCGGCGAAAGGCACGTGATAAACACAGCCGGGTCACAGTTCCTGTCCGCCAGCAGGAGGTTGCACCCATGTCACGCACCGCAGACACCACAGACGCAGCAGGCACCACAGACGCAGCAGACGCACGACAGCCGGCGACCCGGCGTCAGGTCCTCGCCCGTACCGGCGCCCTGGGAGTGGGCATCGCGTTCGCGGGGAACCTCTCCGAGCTGTTCGCCGGCTCGGCCGCCGCCCAAGGACGCGCCGGATACGGCCCGTTGGTGCCCGACCCGGCCGGTCTTCTCGACCTCCCGAAGGGATTCCGCTACAAGGTCCTGTCGCGGGAGGGGGAGCCACTGCGCTCCGGCGAGGGCAAGGTGCCGTCGAACCACGACGGCATGGCGGCCTTCGCCGGCAGACAGGGCCGCGTACACCTCGTACGCAACCACGAGAACCGGGTCACCGGGAAGATCGGCGTACCGACCGTCGAGGGTCTGACGTACGACCCGATGGGCAAGGGCGGCTGTACCGCGCTCACCGTCGACCGGAAGAACAACGTCGTGTCCGAGCGGGTCGGCATCGCCGGCACGGCGGTCAACTGCGCGGGCGGGCCCACGCCGTGGGGTACCTGG
Organism: Streptomyces sp. NPDC002795; assembly: GCF_042888725.1. Lineage (NCBI taxonomy): Bacteria > Bacillati > Actinomycetota > Actinomycetes > Kitasatosporales > Streptomycetaceae > Streptomyces > Streptomyces sp. NPDC002795. The sequence continues at coordinate 262,024 of NZ_JBIAQB010000004.1, read as the reverse complement.
CTGACCTGCGAGGAGACCGAGGACAAGGCCGGTACGAACGGCTACACCAAGGACCACGGCTTCATCTTCGAGGTCGACCCGGTCGACCCGCACCGCTCGGGCGCCGTCCCGCTCACCGCGATGGGCCGCTTCCAGCACGAGGCGATCGCCGTCGATCCGAAGCGCGGTGTCGTCTACGAGACGGAGGACGCCTTCGACAAGCCCTTCGGCCTCTTCTACCGCTTCCTGCCCAAGAACACGAAGGGCGGCCTCGGTTCACTGCGCGCGGGCGGGAAGCTGCAGGCTATGCGGGTGCCCGGCGTGCCGGACCTGTCGGCGGTCCAGGAGACCGGCGCCACGTTCAGCGGCATCGAATGGGTCGACGTGCCGGACCCGCTGGCCGCCCAGACACCCATCCGCAACCAGGACTTCGGCCCGAAGGGCATCACCCACGCGCAGAAGCTGGAGGGCTGCTACTGGGGCGGGTCGAGCGTCTACTTCGTCTCGTCGTACGCCCGCAGCCGCGAGGGCTCGGCCGCCGACCACTTCGGGCAGATCTGGCGCTACGACCCGTCGTCGCGCCGTCTGACGCTGGTCATCGTCTTCGGCCCCGACACGGACGTCCAGCTCCCGGGCGAGGAGCCCGACAACATCTGCCTCGCACCCAGCGGTGGCCTGATGGTGTGCGAGGACGGCGAGGGCGCGCAGCACGTGTACGGCGTGACGCGCAAGGGCGAGGTGTACGCCATGGCGCGCGGCCGGCAGAACATCGGGACGGCCGACGAGCCCGAGTGGGGCGAGTTCGCCGGGGTCACGTTCTCACCGGACGGCGAGACGATGTTCGTGAACTGCTATACGCCGGGGACCACGTTCGCGGTGACGGGACCGTGGCACTAGGGACCGTGGCCTAGCGCGCTGGTCCGCTCGCGCATGACCGGTCGGCCGTTCCCTCGTTCGAGGGGACGGCCGTTCGCGTGGCCGGTTTTCACGGGTGGCGTGCCGCGTGCCGGGCGAGTGCCCTGGGCAAGGTCCCCCCATGGAAGAACGGTCAACCACAGCCTGGGAGTTCACCGACGACCGCGGACACCTGACGTCCGCGAGCGAGACGCCACGGCGCGTCGTCGCCTATATACAGGCCGCGGCGAGCCTGTGGGATCTGGGCTTACGCCCGGTGGGGATCTTCGGCTCGTTCCATGACGGCGACGAGCCCGATCACGCCAAGTCCGGCGCGCTGCCGCTGGACGACCTCGCGTATCTGGGCGCGGGAGCCGGCCTCGGCCTGGACGACGTACTCGCGGCCGGCCCCGACCTGGTCGTGGCGCTCACGTACGGCGGCGGGCAGGTGTACGGGGTCGAGCCCGATACGGCGAAGCATCTGGAGGAGCACGTCCCCGTCGCCGTGATCGACGTGGGGCAGGGCCGCACGTTGGGCGGCGTACGGGAGCGCTTCGCGGAGCTCGGGCGCTCGCTCGGGGCCTCGGAGCCGACGGCGGCGCGGGAGGAACTGGCACGCGCCGAGCGGCAGTTGGGGGTCGCGGCCCGCGGGGCGCGGAACGTCAGGGTGCTGGCCCTCTCGGCCGCAGGGGCGGACGCGGTACATCTGGCCCGACCCACTAAGTGGCCCGACCTGAGCGCGCTCGGCGGGCTGGGGGTGGGCATGGTGGCGCCGCCCGAGGGGCCCGGCGCCAACTGGTACACGGGGACGTGGCGGGATGTCGCCGAACTCGCCCCGGACGTCATCCTGTCGGACGCGCGCGCCAACGCGGCGCCGCGCGAACAGTACGCGGCCGACCCGCACTGGGCGTCCGTCGCCGAACGGGCCCCGGTACTGCCGTGGAACCCGGAGGTCCCCGCCAGCGCCCGCGCCCACGCGGCACTCTTCGACCAGATGGCGGGAGCGCTGCGGGGGCGTTAGGGCTACGTACGGGGAGGCCCTGTCGACCTAGTCGGCGGGTTCGTCCGGGACGGGCTGGTCCGGGTGGGTGCCCGGGGCGTGGGGTGCGCCGGTGCGGCCGGTGCCCGCCACGTCCGAGTCGGGGACGGAGACGTCGGTCGCGGTCTCGTCCGCCGGGGCATCCTCAGCGGCGGCCCCGGTCTGCGGCTCGGCGGTTTCGGTGTCGTCGGCGTCGGCCTGCTGGTCGGGGAGGTCCCTCGGGACGGCGTCCGGTTCCCTGTCCATGGGGTGATCAGCGCCCCAATGCCTTGGCGAGCTGGGACTTGTTCATCTTCGAGCGGCCCTCGACGCCCCGGTCCTTGGCCTCCTCGTAGAGCTGGTCCCTCGTCGGACCGCCGGAGCCCTGGTGGGAACGCAGACCGCCGCGCCTGCTGGAGGAGATGTCCTGCGTCGACGTGCGGCTCGCCTGCTTGGACTCGCCGCTCCTCGCGCGTTCCTTGTTCACCGTGCGGGCGGCGATCTCCTTGGCCCGCGACGTGCTCTCGCCCCGGTCCTGGGCACTCTCCTTGATCTTCTCGTACTGGCGCTCACGCTTGGCATTCGATCCGCTCGGCATGGCGGCTCTCCCTTCGCTTCCGTTCCGTTCTAGCCCCTCCCGCCCCATGTCGCAGAGCGAGGCCGGGGCCGGGGGGTGCGTATCCCCCCGCCCCGGCTTCCCTTCGACTCCCCTGGCCACCCGGCCGCGATCCGGGTCCCCGCGGCCACCCCGCTCAAACTCCGCGTTTCCGTGCGGGTGTTGAGGGCACCCGCCGCCGCATGCCGTTACCAGTGAGGACCACGGAGATGGAGTGGCTGGACAGCGCGGCGTGTGCCGAGGAGGACCCGGAGGTCTTCTTTCCCGTCGGCACGACCGGGCCCGCCATGGACGACGTAGAGGCCGCCAAGGAAGTCTGCCGACGCTGCCCGGTGATCGCGGAGTGCCTGCGGTGGGCCGTCGCCACAGGACAGACGACGGGGGTCTGGGGCGGCACCTCCGAGAGTGAGCGGGCCGGGCTGCTCCGCGCCGAGCGCCGACGCGCGCGGGCCGAGGCCGCACGCTGACGGCGTGACGCCCGACAGCACGACTGCCCGGGACGTCACGCTCCGTAGCGCCGAGAGCGTCACGTGCTGCCCGGGCCGCCGCTGCCGAACGAGCCGCTGTTGCCCCGGCTCCAGCGGCGCGGCCGCTGGTCCTTGCTGCGCTTGCTGCCCGCGTTGCGGAAGCCGTTCAGCTCGTGCGGGGTCAGACGGGCGCCGCCGTCGTCCGTGTGCGGCATCTCTTCGGGCTCCCGCACCTCGCGGACCTCGTGGACCGGGCCCGTACGGGGGAGTTTCGGCTGGTCGGCCGGGTCGGGAGGGCCCGGTTCCCGGCGGCGGAACCTGATGCCCATCCAGACCGCCCAGATCAGGGCCAGCGCGATCACCAGACCGGCGACGAACGGGACGATCGCGGTCGAGAGGTCGGGGAAAGCCATTGGTGTCGTCATGGGTGCCGAGTACCCCACAGAACGAGATCACGCCCCGGCGTTCCGATTTGCACGATTTGCGGTGAATCCGACGATACTGTTGGCGCGTGATCAGACACGTACGGCGCGTTACTGCGGCCTGCGCCCTGGGCGCGCTCGCTCTCGGCCTCGCCGGATGCGGCGACCCCGCGGCGGACAGCTCACCGAAGGCCACCCCCAAGGCGTCCGCGGAGGCCTCCGCGAAGGTCTCCCCGAAAGCGAGGGCCACCCCCAAGCCCACCCTCGCGCCCGGGCCGGGCGGCACCACCCCCGTCTTCGAGCGCGGCGCGGCGACGAAGGAGCGGACCGTCGCGCTCACCTTCGACGCCGACATGACGGCCGACCAGGGGGCGCGGGCTCGGTCCGGGGAACACTTCGACAATCCTCAACTGATCGACACTTTGCGGAAGTTGAAGGTCCCCGCCACCGTCTTCATGACCGGGCGCTGGGCCGAGGAGTATCCCGCGCAGGCCAAGGACATCGGCCGGGACCGGCTCTTCGAGGTCGCCAACCACTCGTACAGCCACTACGCCTTCACCGGGGACTGCTACGGACTGCCGAGGGTCCCGGCGCGGGGCATGCGGGCCGACGTCGACCGCGCGTTCGGCGCGTTCCGGAAGGCAGGGGTCGAGCGCGTCGTGCCGTACTTCCGGTTCCCCGGCGGCTGCTACGACCGGGAGGCGCTGCGGGCGCTGACGCCGACCGGGGTGACGGCGGTGCAGTGGGACGTGGTGAGCGGTGACGCGTTCGCCACGGACGCGGACGCCGTGGCCCAGCAGGTGCTCGACGGGGTGCGGCCCGGTTCGGTCGTCGTCATGCACTGCACGCGCAGCGCGGCGCCGACGACGGAGCGGGCGGTGCGCTCGGTGGTGCCGAAGCTGCGGGCGAAGGGCTACCGGTTCGTGCGGGTGTCGGAGCTGGTGGGGACGGCGCGCGGCTAGGGCCTGTCTTCAAACTCCCGCCTGCCCGGCGGGCGGCGACGGGAGTTTGAAGACAGGCCCTAGCGCATTCGATCCACGCCCAACCGCTGGAGCCGGTCAGCGGCGGGACGCGAGGGCGCCGGCAGCGGTCGCGCAGATTCCGGCGACGGCCACCGCCCCCGCGAGCGGCAGCAGCAGGACCGGCACCGCCCCGTCCTGCGAACCGGTCACCAGGGCGCTCACCGCCGACTTCGCCGGTGAGCCGGGGGCGATCAGCGCGACGAGCGCGCACAACACCAAGGCGGCCACGCCGAGGCCGGTGCCGCGCACCACGGGCCAGGTGGTGACGGCCCCGACGGCGACACCGACGAGGGCGCACACCAGCACGGCGAGCAGCCCGGCCCCGGCGGCCGGCCACCTGGCCACGCGCACCAGGCGATCGGTGCTGACCCCGTCGCTGATCAGCGCCACGACCACGCTCGCCACGACGCCGACGGCCACCGTGGCGAGGAGCGCGGCGGCCAGGCTCGCCAGGTGGGCGCGCCACGGCGCCGTCGCCGCGGCGGTGCAACTGCGGGCCGCGGGCGGCTCGTTGGTGACACATATCCGCGCCAGCCAGGCCCCCACGGGCAGCAGGGCGGCGGCGGTGTACGCGAGGGAGTCGAGCACCGGCTGCCCGGCCTGCACACCGACGGCGGCGAACGCGGCGTAGAGGACGACCGGTGCGAGCCAGCGCTGCGAGCGCAGCAGCAGGGCCGACTGGTAGGTGAGCAGGGCCGTGGTCATCCGTTGATCTCCGTGGGCTCGGGCGTGCGGACAGCGACGATGTGCCAGGGCGGGTCGGCGGCGAGCAGCGTGCGCAGCACGGCGTCGGAGTGCGCGGCGTCCGTGGTGATCCGTACGGTGCGGGGGTCGAGGCGGACGTGGGTGTGCGGGTGCGGCAGGGCGGGCTCGTGCCCGGCGGGCCCGGCGGCGTCGACGACCACGGTCGCGCCGCCGCCTCCGGTGCTCCGCAGCACGGCCCCGCCCTCCACCTCGTACGTCGCGTCGGCGGTGGCGGCGAGGCGGCGCGGGTCGTGGTCGACGAAGAGCACGGCGGCGCCGGCTTCGGCGCGTTCGGCGACGGCGCCGTCCAGTGTGTCGCGGGCGGCGGTGTCGAGCCCGGTCCAGGCCTCGTCGAGGACGAGCAGCTCCGGCTCCGCGAGCAGGGCCGCGGCCACCGCCACCTTCTGGCTGCTGCCCTTGGACAGCTCGGCGAGGGGTGAACCGGCGTGGGCGTCCGCGCCGAACCGCTCCAGCCACTCCCCCGCCCGCCGCGCGGCCGTCGGGCGGCCGAGGCCGTGGATGCGGCCCATGTGCGTGAGGTAGGCGCGGGCGGTGAACGGCAGGGCGGCCGGGAAGCGTTCGGGGACGTAGGCCGTGCGCGGGCGGCCGATGACCCGGCCCTCGGTGGGCGTGTCGATCCCGGCGACCAGGCGCAGCAGCGTGGACTTGCCCGCGCCGTTGGGCCCCCGCACCCGGAACACGGCCCCCTCGGGCACGTCCAGGTCGACCCCGCGCAGCACCCAGGGCCCACCGAGTCCGTAGCGGCGGCCCGCGCCGCGCAGCGTGACGTGCATGCGGTCATGTTCCCGTACCCAAGGCAGCGATCCTTCAGCGGCAGGGGCCGGGGCGAAGCCCGTGACGTGGAGGGCGGCCGACCGCCTGGCAGACTGGACCCGTGACCAGCGACGCTCCCCGTACCGACACCCCCTTCCGCTCCGAGCCCAGCGCACGCGACGAGGCACCGCAGTTCGTGCTGCCGCTCGTCGTACGCATCGAGCGGGCCGCGCCCCCGGCGCGTACGGACGCCCTGGAGGCCGCGGCGCGCGCGGTGTTGGTGATCCTCTCGGACGAGCGCTCGGCCGGTGAAGGACCGTGGGCGCAGGCGATGCGCGACTGGCAGGACGCCCGGATCCGCAAGGTGGTGCGGCGGGCGAGGGGCGCGGAGTGGCGGCGCGCGGAGGCCCTCGACGGGATCACGGTCACCACCGGCTCCGCGGAGGTACGGGTCTTCCCTCCGGTCCCCCTCGACGCCTGGCCCAAGGACCTGGCCCGCCTCCAGGTCTCCGGCACGGACCTCGACGACCCGGAGGAGCCGCCCGCCCCCGCCTCCTCGGCCCCGGTCCTCTGGCTCAACCCCGACCTCGGCATGACGGCGGGCAAGACCATGGCGCAGGCCGGACACGGGGCTCAGCTCGCCTGGTGGGAGCTGTCCGACGCGGAGCGCAAGGAGTGGCGCGAGGCAGGCTTCCCGCTGTCGGTCCGCACCGCCGACCCGGAGCGCTGGCCGGCGCTGACGACGAGCGGGCTGCCCGTCGTACGGGATGCCGGGTTCACGGAGATCCCGCCCAGCGACACCGTCGTGTCCGAGGGGCCACGGACGGGCGATTTCCTGTCCGGCCTCGCCCACCTCTGAGCCCCGGACACGAAGAAGACCCCGCCCGTCCGCACGGGGGATGACGGACGGCCGGGGCCACTTGAAAGGCTACCCCACTCCGTGTGGGGCCGGGTCGGTTCCCCACCCGGAGGCCGGTGGGTGAAACCTCAAATGTTGCTCTGAACGTTCCCGGTCAGGGGTTCGAGCCATGCCGCCGCGGTCAGGAATCCTGGAAGGCGGGCGGAGGAGGGGGAGTCCCATGGAGCTGGGTACCGGGATCGGATGGCGGCCCGAGATCGCGGAGACGGTCGAGGCCATGCCGGGCATCGACTGGGTCGAGGCCGTCGCCGAGAATCTGTGTCCGGGGCATCTGCCGGACTCCCTGCGGCGGCTGCGCGAGCGCGGCGTCACCGTCGTCCCGCACGGCGTCTCGCTCGGCCTCGGCGGCGCCGACCGGCCCGACGAGGGGCGGCTCGCCGACCTCGCCGCATGCGCGGAGGCACTGGGTTCGCCGCTGGTCAGCGAGCACATCGCGTTCGTACGGGCCGGGGGTGAGCGCACCGCTTCGCAGCCGCTGGAGGCGGGACACCTGCTGCCCGTGCCGCGCACCCGCGACGCGCTCGACGTGCTGTGCGAGAACGTGCGGATCGCCCAGGACGCGCTGCCGGTGCCGCTCGCGGTGGAGAACATCGCGGCCCTGTTCGGCTGGCCGGGCGAGGAACTGACGGAGGGCCAGTTCCTGTACGAGCTGGTGGAGCGGACCGGCGTACGGCTGCTCATCGACGTGGCCAATCTGCACACCAACCACGTCAACCGCGGCGAGGACCCGGCGAAGGCGCTGGCCGAGCTGCCGGTCGAGGCCATCGCGTACGTGCATGTCGCCGGCGGCTTCGAGCGGGACGGCGTCTGGCACGACAGCCACGCCCACCCCGTACCGCGGGCCGTGCTCGACGTACTGTCCGAGCTGGCCTCGCGCGTGACCCCGCCGGGCGTGCTGCTCGAACGCGATGACAACTTCCCCGAGGACCTTGGGGAGTTGGGGCGCGAGGTGGAGGTCATCCGGGAGACGGTCGCGGCCGGGGCCGGCCCCCGCGCGCGGCCCCCGGCCCACCGGGCGACCGCACCCGCCGCCCCAGCCGTCGACGACGCCACGCGGCAGCGGCTCGCGCTCGACCAGGCCGCCCTGCTCTCCGCACTCGTCGCCGGCACTCCCGCCCCTGAGGGCTTCGACCGCGGGCGGCTCGCCGTACAGAGCCGGGCACTCGCGGCCAAGCGGGCCGACGTCGTCGCGAAGGTGGCACCCGAACTCCCGCTGATCCTCGGCGAATCCGCGTACCGGTCACTCTTCCTCGGCTACGCACGACGCCGGCCCATGACGAGCGGCTACCGACGCGACGCACTCGACTTCGCGGAGACGCTGCTGCTCGCGCAGCGCATCCAGGACCCGGGCACGCGCCGCGAGTTGACCCACTGGTGGCTGAACCGCTCCGGCCCCAAACCACTGACGCACCGCCCGATGACCAGGGCCCTGCGGACAGCAGCGCTCGCCCGGCGGGTAAGCAAATCAAGCCCTGCCGGCGATTGAGCAAACCAAGCCCCCGCGGCGGGTGAGCAAATCAAACCCCGCCGGCGATTGAGCAAACCAAGCCCCCGCGGCGGGTGAGCAATCAAGCCCCCGCGGCGGGTGAGCAAATCAAACCCCGCCGGCGATTGAGCAAACCAAGCCCCTGCGGCGGGTGGGCAAATCAAGCCCCGCCGGCGATTGAGGCGCGGGGTCCGGGGCAGCGCCCCGCGACCGCAACACACGCCTACCGCAGGCGACGTACTCCCGGTCAATGCCCGCCGCGACACCCCAGCCGGAGGCTAACGTGCAGGCCGCACCAGGAGGCACCATGCGATTACCCCCGCCCACCGACATCCGCCTCAACGGCACCGCACTCATCGTCACCGGACTCGTCGCGACGCTGGCCGCACTCGTCTTCCCCCTCTGGTCGTACGCGGACCGCTCCGGCACCGGACTCGACGAGCTCAACGCACAGTCCGTCTCCACCAGATTCGGGCCGCTGTCCGCCACCGACCGCGTCTTCATCACCAAGGTGCGGCTCGCCGGACTGTGGGAGCTGCCCGCCGGGCAGCAGGCCGAGGAGCGGGCGCCGAGCAAGGCGGTCGAGACAGCGGGCGAGCACCTCGTCGAGGGGCACACGTTCCTGGACGCCCGGGTGCGCGAGGTCGCGGCCCGGATGAACCTGGAGCTGCCCAGCCAGCCGAACGCACAACAACAGGGCTGGCTAAGGGAGTTGACCGCCGCGAAGGGTGAGGACTACGAGCGGAGGTTCGCCAATATTCTGCGCCGCGCCCACGGACAGGTCTTCTCCCTGGTCGCCCAGGTGCGCGCCTCGACCCGCAACGCGCTCGTACGGCAACTCGCGGACGACGCCAACACCACCGTCCTCGACCACATCAAGGTCCTGGAGGCCACCGGTCTCGTCGACTTCGACGCGCTCGCCCGCGACGGGGCCACCGCGAGCCCGCCGCCCGCCACCCGCTCCCCCGCCCCGCCGGGACCCACCTCCGTACCGGGCTCCGCGACCCCGGTCTCGCCGTCGGCCACCCCCTCGTTCCCCCTGCCGCCCGCCGTGTCCCGGCCGAAGGCGTAACAGGCTGTCCACATCGTGGGCGAGGCGTAGCGGCATCGGCGCAACTGTCGTAGAAACTGCGCATGTTGTGGGTCCTGTTCCTCCTCGTCGCCTGCGCCGCCGCCGGAGTCTCCTGTGGGCGGCTGTGTCTCGCGGCCGTACGCGCCGCCGAGAGCGAACGCGCGACGGACCTCGATACGCACATCGGCGTGCGCCAGGGTCAGGAACTGTCCCTGTACGAGACCGCCTTCCTGTCCGGCGGCCCCGAGCGAGTCGCCGAGGTGACCCTCGTGTCGATGGCCCGCAGCCGGCGCCTGCTGCTCGCGCACACCGGCTGGGCGACCGTCGTCGACCCGGTCGGCGAGGACCCGATGGAGCGTTCGGTGCTCCGGGCGATCGGGCCCGAGGGGCAGGCGCGGATCGCGCCGCTGCGGTCCGCCGCCGCGGCCGGGGACGCGGTGCGGGTGCTCGCCGAGCGGCTGGTCGCGGCCGGGCTCGCGGTGCCGGACGGGGAGCGGACGTCGCTCGCGGGCGTGGTGCGGCAGGTGCGGCAGGCGGCGGCCGCCGTGCTGGTGCTCGGCGCGCTCGCGGTCCTGCTGCCGGGCGAGAGCGGGCGTCAAGGAGGGCCGGTGGCGCTGTGGTTCGGGCTTCCACTGCTGCTCACGCTGAGCTGTCTGACGCTCGCCCGCGTCGAGATCCACCCGTACACGCGCTGGGCCTCGCCGACCGGGCAGCGGCTGCTCGCGGGCAGGCCGCTGGGCGCCGGCAGTCTGCTCGCCGTCGCGGTGCGCGGGGTGCGGGCGGTCGACGACCCGCAGCTGCGCGCCGCGCTGACCGGCACGGGGCGGCATACCACCGAGTGAGCCGCCGCGCACGCCGATGAGGGCAGTTACCACGCATCAGGGTCATGGTTCCGACACCGACGACCTGGTGCTTTACATCGTCAACTGCCGCCCCAAGGATCCCTTTTGTGCGCGCGAGCCGCACGGCCGCGCGAACAGCTTCGCCGCCCGGGTTCGCGGGCCCCGACGAAGGGATACGTCCAAGCGATGCGAGCAGCCCCCGTCCTCTGCGCCACCGCGGGATCCTTGATCCTCTCGGCCCTGGTCCCCGCCCCCGCGAGCGCCGCCGGGCCCACGCCTCCGCCCGCCGCCGAGACGGCCGGCAGCACGATCGCCGCGCTGCGGGCCGCGGACACGGGGATCGACTGGGGCACCTGCCCCAAGGCCGAGGGCCTACCGAAGCCGATCAAGTGCGGGACCGTCACGGTCCCGCTCGACTACGCGCATCCGATGGGCAAGCAGATCAAGCTGACCGTCAGCCGCGCGAAGGCGACCGGCAAGAACATCGACAAGGGCAAGGGGCACAAGGTCGCCCGGCAGGGCCCGCTCGTCTTCAACCCCGGCGGCCCCGGCGGCAACGGCATGTACTTCCCGATGGCCGGAACACAGCCGGAGTGGCAGCACATCGGCGCCGCGTACGACCTGATCGGCTACGCCCCGCGGGGCGTGGGCCGGTCGGCGCCGCTGTCGTGCGAGGACCCGAAGAAGTCCCGGAAGGGCCCGACGCAGTCGCCGACCCATCCCTCGGCCGCGTACAAGAAGAAGCGCGTCGCGCAGGCGAAGGAGTACGCGCGCGGGTGCGCCGAGCGGAACCCGGACATCGAGCACTTCAACACGCTCAACAACGCCCGCGACCTGGACGTGCTGCGGGCCGCGCTCGGCGAGAAGAAGCTGACGTTCATGGGCGCCTCGTACGGGACGTACATCGGGGCCGTGTACGCGGAGCTGTTCCCCTCGCACGTGCGGCGGATGGTCTTCGACTCGGCGGTCGACCCGTCCCCGGAGGGGATCTGGTACGCCAACAACCTCGAACAGTCCGCCGCCTTCGAGCACCGCTGGGCCGACTTCAGGGCGTGGGTCGCCCGCCACGACAAGACGTACCACCTGGGCGATACGCCAGAGAAGGTGCTGGCCGCGTACGAGAAGGTGCGCGCCGAGGTGTCCCGCGAGCCGGCCGGGGGGAAGGTCGGGCCCGCCCAGTTGCAGTCCGCGTTCCTCCAGACCGGGTACTACGACGACTACTGGCCGCTGCGCGCCCACGCGCTGTCCGCCTACGTGAAGGGCGACCCGAAGCCGCTCGTCGACCAGGCCGCGCCGGTCCGGGAGTCCGCCAAGGAGGACGAGAACAGCAACGCCGTCTACACGGCCGTCCAGTGCAACGACGCGTCCTGGCCGACGGACTTCCGCACCTGGGACCGCGACAACTCGGCCCTCGCGAAGCGCGCCCCGTTCGAGACGTGGGACAACGCGTGGATGAACCTGCCGTGCGCCTACTGGTCCACTCCCCGCCGGCAGCCGCTCGACGTACGCACCGCCCCCGGCGAGCTCCCGCCGACGCTGATCCTCGCGGCCGAGCGGGACGCGGCGACGCCGTACAAGGGCGCGCAGGAACTCAACCGCCGCCTGGCGGGCTCCGCCCTGGTGACCGAACGCAAGGCCGGCACCCACGGAATCGGCGCGGGCCCCAACAAGTGCGTGAACGGCCGCCTGGACGCGTATCTCCTCAGCGGAGAGCTGCCGGAGGAGGGTGCGGCGTCCTGCGCGCCGCACAAGGAACCGAAGCCGCTGGGCACATAGAGCCCGCTCTTCGGACGAGAGCCAGCGGGGTCCGGGGCAGAGCCCCGCGACCCCGCCCCCGGGTGGGCGCACCAATCAGGCGAGCCCCGCCACCAAATCCGCAACAGACTTACGGCGCCCCGTGAAGAACGGAACCTCCTCACGGACGTGCCTCCGCGCCTCGGACGCCCGCAGCAACCGCATCAGGTCCACGATCCGGTGCAGCTCGTCCGCCTCGAACGCGAGGATCCACTCGTAGTCGCCGAGGGAGAAGGACGCGACCGTGTTGGCCCGCACGTCCGGGTAGCCGCGCGCCATCTTGCCGTGGTCGGCGAGCATCTTGCGGCGCTCGTCGTCGGGCAGCAGGTACCAGTCGTAGGAGCGCACGAAGGGGTACACGGAGATGTAGTCGCGCGCGTTCTCGTCGGCGAGGAACGCCGGGATGTGCGAGCGGTTGAACTCGGCGGGGCGGTGCAGCGCCATGTTCGACCACACCGGCTCGAGCGCGCGGCCCAGCTTGGTGCGGCGGAACAGGTTGTACGCCTCCTGGAGCTGGTCGGCCGTCTCGGCGTGCCACCAGATCATGAGGTCGGCGTCGGCGCGCAGGCCCGACACGTCGTACGTGCCGCGGATGGTCACGTCCTTCGCGGCGAGCTGGTCGAACAGCTCCTGGACCTCGTCCGCGTACCCGGAGCGGTCCTCCGGCAGCACGTCCTTCAGCTTGAAGACGGACCAGAGGGTGTAGCGGATGACCTCGTTGAGGTCCTTCGCCAGCTTGCCCTTGTTCGGTACGCGCGCGGCGTCGGTGTTGGGGGTGTCGTCGCTCATGTCCTCATTCTCCTGCGCCGCCGTGCATGCTCTGCACCGGGTCGGCCTTCAGCTCGTCGAGCGCGGCGGTGTCGCCGCCGAGCATGTCCACGGCGGCGTTCGCGCTGGCGATGCACGCCGGGATGCCGACGCCGTCGTACGCGGCTCCGCACACGGCGAGGCCGGGCACGGCGGCGATGTGCTCGCGGATCCGGTCGACGCGGGCGGCGTGCCCCACGGGGTACTGGGGCAGTCCGTCCTTCCAGCGCGTGACGTGCGCGTCGACGGGAGCGGCGGTCAGCCCGGTCGCCTCGCGCAGGTCCTGGCGTGACAGGTCGACGAGGTCGGTGTCCTCACGGGCGAGGTCCTTCTCGTCGCCGTACCGGCCGACGGAGGTGCGCACGACGAGCAGGTCGGGGTTCTGCTCGGCGATCCAGCCCCACTTGCGGGAGGCGAAGGTGGCGGCCTTGATCGTGTGGCCGTCGACGGGCGGGACGAGGAAGCCGCTGCCCTCCGGGAGGTCGGCGTCCGCCTTCCGGAACGCCATCGTGATCAGCGCCATGGACGCGTACTCGATGCGGCGCAGCTCCTGGGAGGCCATCGGGGACGCCGTGCGCAGTAGGCTCGCGGCTGCGCGGGCCGGGAGCGCGACGATCACCTGGTCCGCCTCGAAGACGCGGCCGGACTCGGTGCCGAGGCGCCACTGCGAGGCGCCCTCGGTGTGGCCACGGGTCGTGAGGGTCGTGGCGCGCTCGCCGAGCAGGATCTCGCCGCCCTTGGCGCGTACGGCGTCGGCGACGGCCCCCGGCAGCGTACCGATGCCGCCGTCGATGCCCATGAACACGGGCCCGGTCTGCTGGTTGGCCGCGGCGCGCTCCTGGATGGCTCGGACCGCCTCCGTCAGCGACACATGACGGCCCGCTTCCTCGAACAGTTGCGGCACCGCGCTGCGCATCGAGATCAGGTCGGCGTCGCCCGCGTAGACGCCGCCGAGGAGCGGTTCGACGAGGCGGTCGACGACCTCGCGGCCGAGGCGCGCGGCGACGTACTTGCCCACGGAGACGTCGTCACCGATGTGGCTGGGCGGCAGGTGGTCGTCCCGGCGGATGCGCCGCAGGCCCTCGTCGGAGAGCACTCCGGCGAGCGCGTCGGCGGTGCCGGGCACGCCCATGACGTGGCCCTTGGGCATGGGGCGCAGGGCGCCGCGGGTCCAGATGGAGGCGGTCGCCGTGGACGGTGGCTGCAGCCGCTCGCCGAGGCCCACCTCGCGGGCGAGGCCGACCGCTTCGGGGCGGCGGGCCAGCATCGACTCGGCTCCCAGGTCGACGCGCGCGCCGGCGATCTCGCCCGTGCGCAGCTTGCCGCCGAGCCGTTCGTCGGCCTCCAGGACGGTTACGTGGACCGGCCCGCCCCGCTCGCTCCCGTCGAGCAGTCGGTGGGCGGCCGAGAGACCGGCGATTCCGCCTCCGATGACGAGGACTTTCCTGCCCCGCCTGCCCCGACCCGTCTTCGTCACAGTGTCCGCTTCACGCATGCCCCCACTTTGTCAGAACGTCAGCTTCAGATTGACGCGTGTGGACGTGTCCCGACCGTGACCCGTTCGGGACCGGTCGGCAACCACCGTTCGGGGGACTCGCGCGTCGAAGGGGCGTCCGATGACCGTCACATCCCTCGGGGGTACGTCCATGCACCTTTCCGGTACGAAGACACGCACCGGGCCACGCCGCCCGCTGGCGCTGCTCGCCGCGGCACTGTTCGCGCTGGTGCTCGCGCTGACTGGCTGTTCCGGCGGGGGCGGCGACGCGGGCGGCGGGAGCGCCGCCGACGCCGACGACAAGGCGGCCTCCAAGAGCGACGCGGGCGCGGGCGGCGGCGCGGGCGGCGGCAGGTCCGACTCCTCCTCCCAGCAGGCCAAGAAGCCGCCGAAGCTCACCGGCGTCCACGTCATCCGCACCGCGCACCTCTCCGTGCGCGTCAAGGACGTCCCGGACGCGCTCGACAAGGCCCGCGCCGCCGCGGAGAACGCGGGCGGCATGGTCGGCGACGAGACGACCGACCGCGACGCCCACGGCCACGAACGCTCCCGCGTGACCCTGCGCGTACCGCAGGAGTCGTACGAGGACGTGCTCGACCAACTGTCGGGAAGCGGGCGCCTGTTGGAGCTGGACAAGAACGCGAAGGACGTCACGGACCAGGTCGTGGATGTCGACAGCCGGATCAAGTCGCAGCGGGCGAGCGTGGCGCGGGTGCGGGAACTCATGGACCGGGCGGAGAAGTTGAGCGATGTGGTGACCCTGGAGGGCGAGCTGGGCACGCGGCAGTCGGAGCTGGAGGCGCTGCTCGCGCAGCAGGACTCCCTCAAGGACCGCACGTCCCTCTCGACGATCACCATGCGCCTGACGGAGACGCCTCCGGCCACACCGCCGGTGGCGGACGACGACACCAGCGTTCTCGACGCCCTGTCGGGCGGCTGGAACGCCTTCGTCACGGGACTGAAATGGATCGGCATCGCCCTGGCGGCGATCCTGCCGTTCGCGGCGGTGCTGGGGGCGGCGGCATTCCTGTTGACACGCTTCGTACGTCGGGCCCGGCCGGCCAAATCAAGCCCCTCCGGAGATTGAGGCGCGGGGTCCGGGGCAGAGCCCCGCGACCGCGACCCCGGGTTAGCGTGAACAAATGACCACCGACAACACCACGCGTGAGCGCCTCGTGATCATCGGCGGCGACGCCACTGGCATGTCCGCCGCCTCGCAGGCCCGCCGCCTCAAGGGCCCTGCCGACCTGGAGATCGTGGCCTTCGAACGGGGACACTTCACGTCGTACTCGGCGTGCGGCATCCCGTACTGGGTGGGCGGGCAGGTCACCGACCGGGACGAGTTGATCGCCCGGTCACCCGAGGAGCACCGGGCGCGGGACATCGACCTGCGGACGCGGACGGAGGTCATGGAGATCGACGTGCCGGGGCGGCGCGTCCGCTCCCGCGAGCTCGACGGCGGGGCCGAGTCCTGGACCTCGTACGACAAGCTCGTGATCGCGACGGGTGCCCGGCCGGTCCGCCCCGACCTGCCGGGTATCGACGCGCCGGGCGTGCACGGCGTGCAGACGCTCGACGACGGTCAGGCCCTGCTCGACACGCTGCGGGCGACCGAGGGCCGGCACGCCGTGGTCGTGGGCGCCGGGTACATCGGCGTGGAGATGGCGGAGGCGCTGATCCAGCGCGGGTACGAGGTGACGGTGGTGAACCGCGGCGCCGAGCCGATGTCGACGCTCGACGCGGACATGGGGCGCCTCGTGCACGAGGCGATGACCGGCATGGGCATCACCATGGTCGACGACGCCGAGGTGACGAAGATCCTCACCGGGAGCGGGGGCCGGGCCCGCGCGGTGGCCACGGACGACGCGGAATACCCGGCGGACGTGGTGGTGCTGGGTCTCGGCGTGCGACCGGAGACGACCCTCGCGCGAGCCGCCGGTCTGCCGCTCGGGGCGTACGGCGGGCTGCTCACGGACCGGTCGATGCGAGTGCGCGGCCACGAGAACATCTGGTCGGGCGGCGACTGCGTCGAGGTGCTGGACCTGGTGTCGGGGACCGAGCGGCACATCGCGCTCGGCACGCACGCCAACAAGCACGGGCAGGTCATCGGTGCCAACGTCGGCGGGGACTACGCGACGTTCCCCGGCGTCGTCGGCACGGCCGTCAGCAAGGTGTGCGACCTGGAGATCGCGCGCACGGGCCTGCGCGAGAAGGACGCGCGCCGTGCGGGCCTTCAGTACGTGACCGTCACCATCGAGTCGACCAGCAGGGCGGGTTACTACCCCGGCGCGGCGCTGATGACGGTGAAGATGCTGGCCGAGCGGCGCACGGGCCGGCTGCTCGGCGTGCAGATCGTCGGCCGTGAGGGCGCGGCGAAGCGGGTCGACGTGGCGGCGGTCGCGCTGACCGCGGGCATGACGGTGGAGCAGATGACGGCGCTTGACCTGGGGTACGCGCCGCCGTTCTCACCGGTGTGGGACCCGGTGCTCGTGGCGGCGCGGAAGGCGGTGGCGGCGGTACGGAAGGGCTGACGCCTGCCCGGACCACGGGTTCAGAGCGCCGCCTCGCGCGCCGCGGCGACCGCGTCCACCAGGCCGAGCCCGGACTCGCTCCCCGCCGCGATGGCATCGAACCAGGCCCGTAGCGCGGAGCGGACATCGGACACGAACTGCTGCGCTGCGGGGGCGAGTTCACCGGCGCGGTGCACCACGCCGAACGGCGACTCGATGAGCGGGTCGGTCTCGACGACCTCGGCCCCGGCGTCGAGCGCCGCCGCGCACATCCGCAACGGCAGGAAGGCCTGGAACCCGGACCGGAGCACGAACGTCAGCTGCGCGTTCCTGCTGGGCACGGTCGCGCCGGTCGTCGGGTCGACGCCGTGCGCGGCCAGCGCCGCCTGCACGGCGTCCTCCTCGTTGCGGGTGACCTGGCGGCGGGCGAGCGGCAGGTCACCGATCGCGGCGAGGGGGACGCGCCGCGCGCCCGCCCCGGGCCCGCCGTGTCCCGGCGGGCGTACCAACAGCAGCCGCTGCACGCCCAGTTCGATGAAGTCGAGGTCGCCGCGGAGTTCGTCGGGGGCGAGCGTGAAGCCCAGTTCGGCGCGTCCGTCGGCGACCGCCGCCACCAGTTCGTGCCGCGAGCCGACCTCGCTGATGTCGAGCCGGACCGCCGGGTACGCGCGCGTGAACCCGCCGGCCCAGGAGGCCACCGCCTCCCCTGACATGTCGGGCGTGCACACCACCGTGAGGACGCCCCCGCCGACCTCGCGGGCGCTGCGCATCGCGTCCTGGACGGCGACCACGTCGTCGAGCACCTGCCGGGCCAGCGGCACCAGCTGCCGGCCCGCGGAGGTCGGCACGAGGCGGCGCGCGGTGCGGTGGAACAGCTCGACCTTCAACTCACGCTCCAGGGCCCGGATGGACCCGGAGACGGTGGGCTGCGACAGGTAGAGGCGCTCGGCGGCGCGCCCGAGGCCGCCGTGGTCCACCACGGCCAGAAACTGCTCCAGCTGCCTCAGCTCCACCGGGTCTCCCTCGAAGTGCTACGCCCCTGCGGCCGCTCCGCGGGTGACACGGTAAGTGTCCGGAAGCGTTCCGTCCACGGCGACCTGCCTGGTCACGGCCCGGCCGAGGTTGCGCTCGTGCACCGGTGAGGACCCTTCGTAGATCCGCAGGGCCCGTACGTCGCGCCACATGCGCGGTACGGGGTGGTCGCCGACGATGCCCTCGCCGCCGAGGAGCTGGACGCAGCGGTCCGCGACGCGGCTCGCCGTCTCGGAGGCGAACAGCTTGGCGGCGGCGATGCGGTGGCGCGGCACGGTGCCGGAGTCGAAGGCGCGGGCGGCCTCCATGGTCAGCGCGCGGGCGGCCTCCAGGTCGGCGAAGCAGCGCCCGAGGTCGGCCTGGACGGCACCGAGGTCGGCGAGGGGCGCACCGAACTGCTCCCGCCCCGACAGGTGCCGCGAGGTCTCCTCCAGCATCCGGGTGGCCTGCCCGACGCAGGTGGCGGCGACGTGCAGCCGGGCGTGGTTGATGCCGCGCAGCGCGGCCTTGAACCCGGCGCCGAGCTCGCCGCCGAGCAGCGAGGAGTCCGCGACCCGCACCCCGACCAGGTCGATCTCGGCGACCGGCGCCTCGGCGTGCCCGTTCATGCGGGTGGGCAGCCGGGTCGTGACGCCTTCGGTGTCGCGCGGCACGAGGAACGCGGAGACGCCCGCGGCTTTCTCGCCGGGCTCTCCGGTACGGGCGAACACCACGAGCTCGTCCGCCCAGTGGGCGTTGGTGATGTACCGCTTGTGCCCGTCGATGACCCAGCCGCCGTCGGCCCGGCGCGCGGTGGTGCTCAGCGATCCGGCGTCCGAGCCCGCGCCGGGCTCGGTCAGCGCGAACGCCGTGACGTGCTCCCCCGCCGCCATCTTCGGCAGCAGGCTCTCGCGCTGCGCGTCGGTGCCGTGGTCGAGGATCGCCTGCGAGCACAGCCCGATCACGGTGGAGAACCGCGACCGGTACACGCACGACGCCCGGGTGAACTCCATGGTCAGGCGCACCTGTTGGCTCATGGACCAGTCGAGCCCGCCGAACCGCCGCGGTATCGAGATGCCGAAAAGACCGTGGTGGGCGAGCGCCTCCACCACGTGCTCGGGGACCTCCCCCGCTTCCACCATCTCCTGTTCCGCGGGGATGAGAACGGCGTCGGTGAGGCGGGCCACGCGCTCCAAGTACGCCTCGAATCCGAGCTCATGGACCTCGGGGTCGATCATGCGGGTTCCTCCTTGTGGTGTGGTGGTGTCGCGACGTCCGCCGCCGAGACGACCCCGGCGTCGACCAGCGCGCGGATCTCCGCCTCGCCCCGGCCCAGTTCGGTCAGGATGCGGCCCGTGTGCTCGCCGGTCCGCGGCGCCGGCGGCGTACTCGCGGGGCGGCGCCCGCCCAGTGAGAAGGCGGTGGTGGGGGCGGTGTGTCCGTCGCCGCAGTCCGCGATCAGCCCGGAGGCCTGTACGTCGGGGTCGTCGGCGAGTTCGTCGAATCTCCGCACCGCCCCGCACACGATGCCCGCGCCGCGCAACCGCTCCAGCGCGCTCGCCCGGTCGAGCCGCCCCAGCGTGTCGTGCAGGACATCGAGCAGCGCCGCGCGGTGGGCCACCCGTTCCGGGTTCGACGCGAACCGGGGGTCGCCGGCCAGCTCCGGCCGCCCGATCACCTCGCACAACGCCGCGAACTTCTCCCCCGTGTAGGCGGAGAGCACCAGCGCCCCGCCGTCCCGGGTCCGCACGAGGTCCGCGGCGGGCGCCGCCAGTGCCTGTCCGTTGCCTCGCCGCCGCGGCACGCTGCCGCTCAGTTCGTGCTCGGCCCAGGTGGACGCCTGCGCGTGCACGACGGCCTCCATCAGCGAAGTCTCCACGACGTCGCCCCGGCCGGTGCCCGCCCGCTGCAACAGCGCGGCGAGCACACCGGACGTCAGCGCCTGCGCCGCCAGTACGTCCGCCACCGCGAAGCCCACCCGCTGCGGATCCCCGTCCGCCGTCCCCGTGAGGTCCATGACGGCGAACTCGGCCTGCGCCGCGATGTCGAGGCCGACCCGGTACGCCGAGGGGCCCCGCGTACCGAACCCGGTGACGAAGCCGTAGACGAGACGCGGGTGGCGGGCGAGCAGCGCGTCCGGGCCGAGGCCGAGGCGTTCGCTGACGCCGTGCCGGAAGTTGTGCAGCAGCACGTCCGCGGTGGCGAGCAGCTCGCGGACCACGGCCTCGCCCTCGGGCGCGCGCAGGTCGACGGCGATGCTGCGCTTGCCGCGGTTGTTGGCGCGGACCATCGCGGTGCCGAAGGGGCCGATGCCGCGTGCCTGGTCGCCGGAGAGGGGTTCGACCTTGATGACGTCGGCGCCGAGGTCGGCGAGGTTCTGCCCGGCTCCGGGCGCGGCGATGTACTGCCCGAAGTCGAGGACGCGCAGTCCTGCGAGAGCGTTCATCGGGCGGCCTCCTCTGCGGTGGCGCGGCGCTTCGCGGTCTCGGCGAGCAGGGCCTGCCGCGAGCGCTCCGGGTTCAGCAGCAGGCCGCCCGCGACGGCGAAGACGCAGATGGTGACGCCGACGACCAGGAACCCGTCGGCGTACCCCTGCGAGACGGTGTCGGCGGCGTCGACGATGACGCCGAGCAGCCATGGCGCGACGATTCCCGCGACGCTGTACGCGGCGATGATGCAGCCGAAGAAGCCTGGCCGGTGCCTGCGGGGCAGAAAGTCCGCGGCGCCCGCGAAGGCGACGGAGAACGCGACGCTGTTGATGGAGAACGCGGCCACCACCAGGGCTAGTTGGAGCCCGCCCGGGGGTACCTGCGTGAAGGCGATCATGGCGACGCCCGCGAAGCAGAGATAGCCCATGGTCAGGAATCCGCGCGCGGCCCGCGCCGAGCGCCCGGCCTTCAGCATCCGCCCCGAGATCAGCCCGGCGGAGAGCAGCACGACGATCGCGAGCCCGTACGGGAGGGTGGCGAGGAGCCCGACGGTGCCGCGCGAGTAGCCCATCCCGTCGTGCAGGAAGGACGGCAGCCAGGACACCTTGAGCGAGGAGATGAGGTACCCGGCGAAGGAGAGCAGGGCGAGTCCCCAGAAGCTGCCGGTGCGCAGGAGCGAGGTGAGCGGTACGTCGATGTCACCACCCTCAAGCCCCGCCGGCGTTTGAGGCGCGGGGTCCGGGGCAGAGCCCCGAGGCCTCATCCCCGGCTCCCGCCGCGTCACGACCAGCCAGACGACCACCCACAGCGCGCCGGTCACGACGAGCACCACGAACGCCGCATGCCAGGTCCAGGTGACAATGACCCAGGTGAGCACAGGCGTGGCGACCAGAGGGCCGACGGAGGAGCCCGCGTTGACGACCGCGCCCGCGAACGCCCGCCGCTCGGACGGGAAGCGGTCGGCCACGACGGACTGGCACAGGGCGTGCGCCGGTCCCTCGAAGAAGCCGAGCACCATCCGCGACGCGATCACGACGCCCACCGTGGTGGGCACGGTCAGCGGCGCCATGCTCGCCACCCACGCGATCATCAGCCCGGCCGCGGACCAGCGCCAGCCGATCCGCCGGAAGAACAGCGCGAGGACGACCGCGCCCGCCGCGAACAGCCAGAAGAAGGCGCTCGACATCAGGCCGTACTGGGCGGCGGTGAGCCCGAGGTCCTTCTCCAGGTCGGGCGCGGCGAGCCCGATGGCCGCCTTGTCGGCGAAGTTGAGGGTGAAGAAGGCCAGCAGCAGGCCGATGATCCACCAGTCCGCCGACGACACGCCCCGACGGAACCCGGGCGCGTTCTTCGCCGTCCCTGCCCCTGCCGCCGCCTGCGACGCTGCATGCGCGGTCACGTCCACCTCCACGGTCCCGCGCCACCGGATGGGGTGGCGCACCGCACAGGCAATCGGAGGTGGCGGGCGCGAACAATGGCCGTTTTCCGCAGGGGCCCTTCGGCGATTCCGAAGGGCCCCCGCGGACGGCGTGGACTACTTGGCGGTCTGCGTGTGCACGTACTCCACGAGCCGGGTCAGCGCGTCCGGGTCGGTGTTCGGCGGCACGCCGTGGCCGAGGTTGAAGACGTGGCCCTCAAGGCCCGCGGCGGCGTCGAGGACCTCGCGGGCCTTGGTCTCGACGGCCTCGGGCGTGGAGAAGAGGATGGCCGGGTCGAAGTTGCCCTGGAGGGCCTTGCCGGGGCCGACGCGGCGCGCGGCCTCGTCGAGCGGGACGCGCCAGTCGACGCCGACGACGTCCGCGCCGGCCTCGCCCATGAGCCCGAGCAGCTCGCCCGTGCCGACACCGAAGTGGATCCGGGGCACCCCGTAGTCCGCGACGGCCTGGAAGACCTTCGCCGAGGCGGGCATCACGGAGCGCCGGTAGTCGGCGGGCGCGAGCGCCCCCACCCACGAGTCGAACAGCTGGACGGCGCTGGCTCCGGCCTCGATCTGCACCTTCAGGAACGCGGAGGTGATCTCTGCGAGCCGGTCGAGCAGGTCGGCCCAGAGCTGCGGGTCGCCGTACATGAGCGCCTTGGTGTGCTCGTGGTTGCGGGACGGGCCGCCCTCCACGAGGTAGCTGGCGAGCGTGAACGGGGCGCCCGCGAAGCCGATCAGCGGCTTCTCGCCGAGCTCGGCGGTGAGAAGACCCATGGCCTCGGTGACGTACCAGACGTCCTCGGGGGTGAGGTCCCGCAGCTGGGCGAGGTCGGCGCGCGTGCGGATCGGGTTGGCGATGACCGGGCCGACGCCGGGCTTGATGTCGAGGTCGATGCCGATGGCCTTGAGCGGCACGACGATGTCGCTGAAGTAGATCGCCGCGTCGACGTCGTGCCGGCGCACCGGCTGCATGGTGATCTCGGCGACCAGGTCGGGCCGCATGCAGGAGTCCAGCATCGCGATGCCCTCGCGCACCTTGTGGTACTCGGGCAGCGAGCGTCCTGCCTGGCGCATGAACCACACCGGCGTGTGCGGCACGGGCTCGCGCCTGCACGCCTTGAGGAAGGCCGAATTCTCGGTGGCCTTGGCGGCCTTCGTGGCTTGGTACGTCGCTGACGGCTGCTGGCCCGTGGCCTGGGTGTTGGCACTCACACCCGAAAGTTTCGCACGCCTGCGGCGCCGCCTGTGAAGGACCTGGGGAAGGGGGCTCCGACAGGGGTGTCCCTCCCCGCGCGCGGCGCCCGCTCCGCTTAACCTTCCCGGCATGGCTGCGGCTCAGGGACGACGGTCGGACGACGGGCGCGACGACCACGACGACACGGACGGGAAGAGTGAATCGGTGCGGGAGGGGCAGAACGCTCGGGACATGAACGCTGCACAGGAGCAAGACCCCACCCCGCCCGCCTTCCGCACGGCGGTCGACGCCTTGCGGTCCGCGCGGCTCCGCCCGGAGATCGAGATCGATCCGACGCGGCCGCCGCAGCGCCTGGCCCCCTTTTCGTACGCGCTCGAGGCGGCGGTCGTCGACGGCGAGGAGGATCTGGCCGACGGCCGGCTCGTCCTGCTGCACGATCCGGCGGGGCACGAGGCCTGGAACGGCACGTTCCGGCTCGTGACCCTGGTCAGGGCCGAACTCGAACCCGAGATGGCGGCCGACCCCCTGCTCCCGGACGTCTCCTGGTCCTGGCTGACGGGCGCGCTGCAGGCCCGCGGCCTCTCCTACGGGGAGCCTTCGGGCACGGTCACCCGTGCGAGTTCGCACTACTTCGGCGGGCTCGGCGACCGGGCGCCCGCCTCGCAGATCGAGATCCGGGCGTCGTGGACGCCGCGCGAGGGCCTGGGCGGCGTACCGGACACGGCGGCGCATCTCGCGGCGTGGTGCGAGGTGCTGTGCCAGATCGCGGGCCTCCCGCCGGCGGCGGGGTCGCAGGGTCCTGACGGTGCGGTGGTGACGCTGCCGCAGCGGCGGGGGCCGCGGCCTTCCTGAGCGCGTTTCACAGGGGTCTTTTTTCGGCCGCGTCGGAGCCACTCCGACGCGGCCTTCCGCTGTTTCGGGTCCTTTCGGAATGGCCCCGGTGGGTCTGATTTGGTTCGATTGGATGCGACTCGTGACTATTCGGCACCCTTTCGAATGATCGCTAATGCGTCCGAATTGCTCGCATTGTTACTCACCAAATCGTGATCATTCTCTAAAGGCGGACGGGTTTGATGCCGAAGGACCCAGTGACCTTGAAAGCACGGTTCATCCCGGCTTCATCCCCGAGCCGGCTCCGTCCCGCACCCCAGGAGGCCTGGTGTCCGTTCTCCTCGAGCAGCCCTCAAGCCTGGTCGCCTACCGCCCGAACAAGCCGACCGCGATGGTGGTCGTGGCCGACCCCCGCGTCCGATCCACCGTGACCCGCCACCTGTGGGCGCTCGGTGTTCGTGACGTGATCGAGGCCTCGTCCGTCGCGGAGGCTCGTCCCCGCATCGGCAACCCCCGCGACATCTGCGTCGCCGACGTCCACCTCCCCGATGGATCCGGCCTGACGCTCCTCTCCGAAACCCGAGCCGCGGGCTGGCCCAACGGCCTCGCCCTCTCCGCCGCCGACGACATCGGCGCCGTGCGCAACGCCCTCGCGGGCGGCGTCAAGGGCTACGTCGTCACCGGCACCCGTACGAACATCGGCCTGCCCAACCGGCCCGGCGCCGCCCCCATCGGCGCCGCTGCCGCCCGTATGCACCGTCGCCCCCCGGGTGCCCCGAGCCACCCGGGCGGCTACCGCGAACTCTCCGGACGCGAAGTGGAGGTGCTCCGGCTCGTCGCCGAGGGCCAGTCGAACAAGGCGATCGGCGTCTCCATGGGTCTGTCCGCCCTGACCGTGAAGAGCCACCTCGCCCGGATCGCGCGCAAGCTCGGCACGGGTGACCGGGCCGGCATGGTGGCGGTCG
The DNA here is from genome assembly GCF_042888725.1 of Streptomyces sp. NPDC002795. NCBI lineage: Bacteria > Bacillati > Actinomycetota > Actinomycetes > Kitasatosporales > Streptomycetaceae > Streptomyces > Streptomyces sp. NPDC002795. The sequence goes on along the minus strand of NZ_JBIAQB010000004.1, from coordinate 237,312 downwards.
CGCTGCGTACCGGCATCATCCACTGACCGACCCGTGGCCGGATTCGTCCGGTTTACTTCCGCACGGCGCCCGTCGACGTAACGTTCCGTCGACGGGCGCCGTGCGTTCACAGATACTCTTGACAGGTGACCGACGCCCAAGAGACCGCAGCAGACAGCTCACTGCGCACCACCGGAGGCGCCCCTCTGGACGACGGCGGATCTTCTGCTGAAGGATCTGTTGGTTCAGTCGACGGTGCGCCCACCCCCCTCCTCGAACCCCGCGAGGGCATCCCGCCGGTGATCGCCGACGCGGCCTCGCTCGCCGATGTCGTCGCGGCCTTCGCCGCGGGCAGCGGCCCCGTCGCGGTGGACGCCGAGCGCGCGTCCGGCTACCGCTACGGGCAGCGCGCCTATCTGGTGCAGCTGCGCCGCGAGGGCGCGGGCACCGCGCTCATCGACCCGGTCGCCTGCCCCGACCTCTCCTCGCTCGGCGAGGCCATCGGCGACGCCGAATGGGACCTGCACGCCGCCACCCAGGACCTGCCGTGCCTGCGCGACATAGGCATGCGACCCGCGCGGCTCTTCGACACCGAGCTGGCCGGACGGCTCGCCGGCTTCCCGCGGGTGGGCCTCGGCGCGATGGTCGAGAACGTACTCGGCTACGTACTGGAGAAGGGCCACTCCGCCGTCGACTGGTCGACGCGCCCGCTGCCCGAGCCCTGGCTGCGCTACGCCGCGCTCGACGTAGAACTCCTCGTCGACCTGCGTGACGCGCTGGAGAAGGAGCTCGACCGGCAGGGCAAGCTGGAGTGGGCCCACGAGGAGTTCGACGCCATCGCCTCCGCCCCGCCCCCGCCCCCGCGCAAGGACCCGTGGCGGCGCACGTCCGGCATGCACAAGGTGCGGCGCCGGCGTCAGATGGCGGTCGTCCGCGAGCTGTGGACGGCGCGCGACCAGGTCGCGCAGCGACGGGACGTGTCGCCGGGCAAGGTTCTCGGTGACTCGGCGATCGTCGAGGCCGCGCTCGCGCTGCCGCCCAATGTGCACGCGCTGTCCGCCCTGCCCGGCTTCGGCCACCGCATGGGCCGGCGCCAGCTGGAGCAGTGGCAGGCGGCGGTCGACCGGGTGCGGGAACTGCCGGAGTCCGAGCTGCCGCAGCCGGGCCAGGCCACGACGGGGCCGCCCCCGCCCCGCGCCTGGGCCGACAAGGACCCCGTCGCGGCGGCCCGCCTGTCGGCCGCGCGGGCGGCGGTCTCGACCCTCGCCGAGACGCTCTCGATGCCGCAGGAGAACCTGATCACGCCGGACACCGTGCGCCGGGTGTGCTGGGAGCCGCCGGCGGTCGTGGACGCGGAGTCCGTCGCGGAGGCGCTGGCCTCGCACGGTGCGCGGCGCTGGCAGGTGGAGCAGGTGACCCCGGTCCTGCTCCCGGCGCTGACCGCCTGACCCGTCCCCTCTTTCGTACGCCCCTCGACTTCCGGTCGGGGGGCGTACGGCGTTTACGGGACCCGTGAGGGGGCGGCCCACCGTCCTCCGCCCTGGGGCTCTGCCCCAGACCCCGCTGCTCAATCGCCGCAGGGGCTTGATCTAGCAGCACCGGCGCTACGGAGCCGTGCCCCACCCGCAACAAAGCCCCCGCCGCACATGTGACCTTCGCCGCTCCGGCCGGGGGGGCTTCAAGACTTGGTTACCCGCAAGTAGCATGACGGTATTCGCAGCGCATTCCCGCACCTGGAGGAGAGCCATCGTGCCTCGTACCGTCAGGGACGTCGTCTTCGTCGACGGCGTCCGCACCCCGTTCGGCAAGGCGGGCCCGAAGGGCATCTACCACGAGACCCGCGCCGACGACCTGGTCGTCAAGTCCATCCGGGAGCTGCTGCGCCGCAACCCGAACCTGGACCCCGCGCAGATCGACGAGGTCGCCGTCGCCGCGACCACGCAGATCGGTGACCAGGGCCTGACCATCGGCCGCACCGCGGGCATCCTCGCGGGCCTGCCGCAGTCGGTCCCCGGCTACTCGATCGACCGCATGTGCGCGGGCGCCCTCACGGCCGTCACCACCACCGCGGGCTCCATCGCCTTCGGCGCGTACGACGCGGTCATCGCGGGCGGCGTCGAGCACATGGGCCGCCACCCCATGGGCGAGGGCGTGGACCCCAACCCCCGCTTCGTATCGGAGAAGCTGGTCGACGAGTCGGCCCTCTTCATGGGCATGACCGCCGAGAACCTGCACGACCGCTACCCGCACATCACCAAGCAACGCGCCGACGAGTACGCCGTGCGCTCGCAGGAGAAGGCGGCGAAGGCGTACGCGAACGGCAAGATCCAGCAGGACCTCGTCCCGATCTCCGTGCGCAACACCAACTCCGAGGTCGGCGAGACCGGCTGGGGACTGGTCACGGCCGACGAGCCGATGCGTCCGGGCACGACCCTGGAGAGCCTCGCGGGCCTCAAGACCCCGTTCCGCACCCACGGCCGCGTCACGGCCGGGAACGCGGCGGGCCTCAACGACGGCGCGACGGCCTCGATCATCGCCTCCGAGGACTTCGCCCGCGAGAACAACCTCCCGGTGAAGATGCGCCTCGTCTCCTACGCCTTCGCGGGCGTGGAGCCGGAGGTCATGGGCTACGGCCCGATCCCGGCGACGGAGAAGGCCCTCGCGAAGGCCGGCCTGTCGATCGAGGACATCAACCTCTTCGAGATCAACGAGGCGTTCGCCGTCCAGGTCCTGGCCTTCCTGGACCACTACGGCATCGCCGACGACGACGCGCGCGTCAACCAGTACGGCGGCGCCATCGCGTACGGCCACCCGCTCGCCTCCTCCGGCGTCCGTCTGATGACGCAGCTGGCCCGCCAGTTCGAGGAGCAGCCGGAGGTCCGTTACGGCCTCACGACCATGTGCGTCGGCTTCGGCATGGGCGCCACGGTCATCTGGGAGAACCCGCACCACAAGGACGCCGGAGGCGACAAGTGAGCACCACCACCGCTGAGCTCCTGAAGGGCGCATCGGCCCTCTTCACGGACGAGGTCGTCACGTCCGCGCACGTACGCCACCTCGATCTCCCCTACGGGGCGGGCAAGTTCGCCCTGATCACGCTGGACAACGGCCTGGACCACACCAAGCCGACCACCTTCGGCCCGGCCTCGCTCGCGAACCTCAACGCGGCGATCGACCAGGTCGAGAAGGAGGCGGCCGAGGGCGACATCGTCGGCGTCGGCGTCACCGGCAAGCCGTTCATCTTCGCGGTCGGCGCCGACCTCAAGGGCGTCGAGCTGCTGAAGAAGCACGACGACGCGCTCGCCATCGGCAAGGGCGGCCACGAGGTCTTCAAGCGCCTCTCCGCCCTCGCGGTCCCCACCTTCGCGTACTACAACGGCGCGGCGATGGGCGGCGGCGTCGAGGTGGGTCTCCACTGCTCGTACCGCACCGTCTCGAAGGCCCTCCCGGCCTTCTCGCTCCCCGAGGTCTTCCTCGGTCTGGTTCCCGGCTGGGGCGGCTGCGCCCTGCTCCCGAACCTGATCGGCGCGGACAAGGCCGTCTCGGTCATCATCGAGAACAGCCTCAACCAGAACAAGCAGCTCAAGGGCGTGCAGGTCCACGAACTCGGCATCGCGGACGCCCTGTTCGAGGGCGCCGACTTCCTGGAGCAGTCCCTCCTGTGGACCGCGCAGGTGGTGAAGGGCGACATCAAGGTCGAGCGCCCGGACGTCGATCGCGGCGAGGCCTGGGACCAGGCCGTCGCGCGCGGCAGGTCCATCGCCGACGGCAAGGTGCACGGCGCTGCCCCGGCCGCGTACCGCGCGCTGGACATCATCGCGAACGCCAAGTCGGGTGACCTCCAGGCCGGCTTCGACGCCGAGGACCAGGCCCTCGCGGACCTGATCATGGGCGGCGAACTGCGCGCGGGCATCTACGCGTTCAACCTCGTCCAGAAGCGTGCCAAGCGCCCGGCGGGCGCCCCGGACAAGAACCTGGCCCGCCCGATCACGAAGGTCGGCGTGGTCGGCGCGGGCCTGATGGCCTCGCAGCTCGCCCTGCTCTTCCTGCGCCGCCTGGAGGTCCCGGTCGTCCTCACGGACATCGACCAGGAACGCGTGGACAAGGGCGTCGGCTACGTCCACGCCGAGATCGACAAGCTGCTCGGCAAGGGCCGCGTCAACCAGGACAAGGCGAACCGCCTCAAGGGCCTCGTCTCCGGCGTCCTGGACAAGGCGGAGGGCTTCTCCGACGCCGACTTCATCATCGAGGCGGTCTTCGAGGAGATCGGCGTCAAGCAGCAGGTGTTCGCGGAGGTCGAGGCGGTCGCCCCGGCGCACGCCATCCTGGCGACGAACACGTCCTCCCTCTCGGTCTCCGAGATGGCCTCGAAGCTCAAGCACCCCGAGCGCGTGGTCGGCTTCCACTTCTTCAACCCGGTGGCGATCCTCCCGCTCCTGGAGATCGTCCGCGGCGAGCAGACGGACGACGCGGCGCTCGCCACGGCGTTCGGCGTGGCGAAGAAGCTCAAGAAGACCGCGGTCCTGGTCAAGGACGCCCCGGCGTTCGTCGTGAACCGCATCCTGACCCGCTTCATGGGCGAGATCCAGAACGTCATCGACGAGGGCACGCCGGTGGCCGTCGCGGAGAAGGCGGTCGAGCCGCTCGGCCTGCCGATGTCCCCGCTGGTCCTCCTCGAACTGGTGGGCCCGGCCATCGGCCTGCACGTGTCCGAGACCCTGCACACCGCCTTCCCGGACCGCTTCACGGTGTCCCCGAACCTGGCGGCCGTGGTGAAGGCGGGCAAGCGCGGCTTCTACGTGTACTCCGCCGAGAACGGCTTCAAGCCGGAGCTCGACCCGGAGGTCGCCGCGCTGCTCAAGCAGGGCGACACGGTCCTCACCGAGCAGCAGGTCCGCGACCGCGTCCTCGACGCGGTGGCCCAGGAGATCGGCCTGATGCTCGACGAGAACGTCGTCGCCGAGGCCCAGGACATCGACCTCTGCCTCATCACCGGCGCCGGCTGGCCCTTCCACCTGGGCGGAATCACTCCGTACCTGGACCGGGCGGGCGTCTCCGAGCGGGTCACCGGGAAGAAGTTCCTGGAGGCCGGGGTGGCTTCGGTCCCCGCGTAGTGGTGCGCGTTTGATGTGACTGTGACGGCTGCCTACGAGATATTCGTGGGCAGCCGTCACAGTTCGGTATGCGTCCCGCCGGCACCCGCCCATGCGACCCTTGCCGCATGAGTGAAGTGGTGGTGGTGGACGGCGCGAATGTGGTCGGCTCCGTGCCCGACGGGTGGTGGCGGGACCGGCGTGGCGCCGCTGAGCGGCTGCGGGATCGGCTCGTCGAGTACGCGGAGCGAAGGGGCGCCGAGGTGGTTCTCGTGGTCGAAGGCGCCGCCCGTGGTGTGGAGCCCGTGCCTGGGGTGCGGGTGGAGTCGGCGGACGGCAGCGGGGACGACCGCATCGTGGAGATCGTGGCGGAGCTGAGTGGGCAGCCGTGCACCGTCGTGACCGCCGACCGTGAACTCCGGCGGCGCGTGGAGGAGTTGGGCGCGCGATGCGTAGGACCGCGTGCCGTTCGCGGAGACGTCTGACGGCCCCTGGGCGACTGCGGCCGTCAGCCGCCGAGAACCCCTGGGGCGCCCAATTCTCCGACGTGCACGGTGACCTGACCGGACATCAGGTGACCGGATCCGTCGTCGATGGCGTACGAGAAGCGGTCGTACCCGTGGTGCCCGTTGAAGGGCGTGTAGGTGACGACGCCGTCCGGCTCGACACTCGTCACGCCGTACCGGGCCGGGCCGACACCCACCAGGCGCGCGGCGTCACCGAGCCCGTCCAGCAGGTCCTTGACGACACCCAGGTAGCCAGGGGCCAGATGGAGGGCGCGGCCCAGGGGCGGGAACGGCGCGATCCGGTAGCCGGACTGGCGCACGGAGTGGGTGCTGCTCGTCAGGCTGGAGCCGCCGTGCGCGATGATGCCCGCGCGGACCTCCGGGATCAGGCAGGCGCCGGCGCTCACGTCCTGGTGGACGACGGCGGTGAAGCGGGCGACGCGGGAGCCACCCGCCTCCACGGAGCTGGCGTACCGGTCCCCCTTGGCCACCAGGCTCATCCCTCCGAGGCGCTCCACGGAGGCCGCCTCCGCGAAGGGAGCCGCCATCACGTAGCCGTAGTAGCGGTGCGCGCCTCCCTCGGGCAGCAGGGCGAGGGCGAAGTCGACCTCTTGTCCGGGGCGCACCGGCAGAGCCGGGTCGGCGCTCGCCGTCAGCTCGACGGTCAGGCACATCTGCGGGGTGTCGAGCTGGGCCACCCTGACCCGTGCGAGGAGGAACTGCTCCGGCTGCGGCGGACGTGCGGCGGCGACGGGCTGCCGACTCACAGCGTGTTCCCCTTGCCTCGTGTGCGGGCGCTGGTCAGCGACGCGTGGACGGAGTCCTCCAGCCAGCCGTACACCTGCTCCGGGAAGCGTTCCTGATCGAGGCGGGTCACCCAGTGCGGCGGCACGATCGCCCGGTGCGCGAGCGAGTGCGCGATGAACCGGGCGCAGGCGATGGCGCCCTCGGGTAGGAAGTGCGTGGTGTCCTCGATGCCGTCCGGGTAGTTGGGGTGCCGGCCCGGTTCCAGGAACATGAAGAGGGCGCGGGTGCGCTGGGGCCCCAGCTGGGTCCACCAGTCGAGGCTCTGCGTGTAGAGGTCGATGTACGGGGTCGACGTCTGTATCGCCAGCTCCTGCATCGCCATCGGGTACCGCCGTACCACTTGGCGCAGGTTGCCGTGCTCGTCCCAGGTGCAGCGCTCGTGCGTGCTGGCCAGGACGGGGTGGGCGCCACGGTCGCGGGCTCCGTCCACGAACCGCCGCAGGTAGCTCTGGAAGCTGTGGAACGGCTCGGTGCGCAGCTCCTTCTCCGGCTTGTGGTCGATGAGTCCGAAGGAGGTGATGAGGTAGTCGCCCGGACTCAGGTGGTCCAGGATCCAGTCCAGTCGGCCGCGCTCCACATACGTACGCGAACTCGCTCCGGCACGGGCGCAGTTGATGATCTCCACCTCAGAGGTGAAGAAGAGCGGCAGAACCTGCCCCCAGCCGGTCATCGGTATGCGGCTGACCTCACGGGTGCTCACGTTGGAGCCACCGGCCAAGAAGATGCGCTGAGGCGCGGGGCGCCCCTGGTTCTCAGGCAGCACCGGCCCACCTCTCGGGGAGCGGCGTCTGGGCCTGTCCCTGTTGCACGATCACGGCGGAATGCGCTTCGAGCGGCTCGGGCGGAGCGATCGGGGCGAGTTCCGCGGCGGGCAGGTCCCCGAGGGCGTCGATTTCCTCGTAGACCCGGAGGCAGTTTTCGCTGTCCTGGTGGCCGAAGAAGCCGGAGACACGCTCGCGGTAGGGACTCTCCACCGTGAAGCCGCGGTCGACGGCCCGGATGATCTCGTCGACGGCGGCGTCAACGGTCCTGCACACCGGGCCGAAGCCGTCGTCGGCAAGATTGAAATAGCCCCGCTTGTAGTGGCGCCCGTAGAAGTCCTCCTCGTCGAAGGGGACGTAGACCAGAGGGATCCCCATGTAGGCCACATCGAAGAAGACCGATGAGTAGTCGGTGACCATGAGGGAGCACTCCTTCATTGCCTGTTGGACGTTGCGGGTCGGGGCCGCGACATGGATGGCGGGCGAGTCCGTCTCGAAGTGATGCAGATGCGGGCGGATCTCGTAGTGCGGCAGGAACTCCAGGTCCACGCCCGCGCGTTCCAGCGCTGCCGCGAGACGCGGGTCGGCGAGCAGTGCGCGGTAGAAGCGGAAGTACTCGGACTGGGTGAACGCCGTTTTCGCGGGGCCCGCCTGCTTCTTGTAGGAGGCGGTCACGATCCACTGCCGCCAGGTCGGCATCAGCAGGATGCGTGGCCTGGCGAGCCGCTCGCGCCGCAGCGCGTCGAAGCGCGGGAAGCCGGCGAGGACCGCCCGGTTGCCGTACCCCGCCTCGAGCCCCAGGAAGTCCCGCTCCTGCCGACCGCCCGAGACGATCAGGTCGTAGCTGGTGACCCGCTGGTCGATGCCGGTCGTGACGTCGTTGTACGTGATGCCGTGGGCGAGGAACACCCGCTGGTACTTGAGCAGTTCGCCGAAGCGGTGCAGGAAGAGCACCTTGCGGTACCCGTCGGGCACGAGGTAGGACTCCGAGTCGTAGCTTCCGATCAGCTTGGTCGCGTGCAGCAGGTACATCCGGTGCCGGAACGAGCCGAGCTTGAGCACGCGGCCGAACTCGGCGACCTTGGCGTAGTCGGGCGAGTTCCCTTCGATGACGTAGTAGATCCGCCGACGCTTGCGATGGGTGCGCACCCACTTGAAGAAGTGGTACGAGTTGTCCTGTGCGGTGTCGGAGCGCTCGCCGATCAGCCACATTTCCCGGCCGTTCAGGAACGGGAAGGTGAGCCAGTAGGCGAGCCGCATCCGCCAGCCGGGGTTGCGCGTCTTGAGGATGCGCAGCTCACGGGCGGCGCGCCACAGGGTGTGCTTGAAGCGCGTGGTGACACCACGGTCCACCATCCGCAGGTGCAGGGCGTCGCCGACCCCGATGGTGAGCATGTAGCGGTACGCGCCCAGGTGGTTGTGCCCCTTGAGCCGGTGCAGCGGAAGCCGCGCCTTCATGACGACATTGCGTGCGCGGCTGCCGTCGGCACGGTGCACGCGCAATCGGAAGTCACCCGGCACGAATCCGCCCTCGGCAAGCCTCGCCGCGGGAATCTCCGCGTGGAATCCGGCGTACAGGTCCTTATTGTTGCGGGCGTTCCACAGATCGCGGCGGTACGTCTGGCTGACCGGGACGACGATTTTCCGCTGTGGCGTCTGGTAGACGAACTCAAGCCGGTTGAGCATCGGGCCGCTGATGTCCATGCCGGGGAATGCCATGCACCCCTCGACGACGAGGACGGGACCGCGGCTGCGCACCGACTCGACGACGATGTTCGGGTCGGCGACGCGGGCGGTCGCCGTCTCCACCCGGCCCCCGGGGAAGGTGCGGTAGAAACCCTCGTCGTCGATTTCCAACAGCAGCGGGGCCTGCTCGAGAGCGGGCTTGGGGTCGCAGAACAGCTCGAAATTGGCGCTCTTGGCGGCGTAGTGGTCGAGTTGCTGGGCCGGGTTGGTCGCGAATTCGTTGAGGATCTCGTCAGGGATCTGTACGTAGTGCCGGTGGATGTCGGGGAACATCTCCACCAACTGGGTGCGGGTCATCACGTTGCGGGCGTTGCCCAGGAATCCCTTGTACGTACGGGCGGCGTACCGGTGGAACATGTGCCGGATCTCGTCGCGCTCGGACGCCACGCAGTTGAGCAGGAAGTGATTGAGCCGCAGGTGGTCGCGGTAGTTGGCCGGCTTGCTCCAGAGCGAGTCCATGATGGACGAGCCGTCCGGACGTCCCCGGTAGTAGTAGACGGGAGCGTCGACGATGCTGATGCCCTTGGCTCTCAGCATCGAAGGCAGCGTGACCCAGGCGTCCTCGAAGTGGACACCTTCACCGAACCGGACACCCAGGCGGCGCAGCAGGCCCGTGCTGAACAGCTTGTTGCAGGCGGACCCGCTGAAAATCAGGTCGGGGGCTTCCGCGAAGTCGTCGATGACCTGGTCGCCGTCCCCGAAGTACTGCTTCCACGGTCCGTAGGGACGCTCGGGGAAGTTGATCAGATCACCGATGACGACCTCGGTGTTGTCGCGTCGGGCCGCCTGGAGCATCAGGGCGAGCGCGTCCGGGCCGAGGATGTCGTCGGAGTCGAGGAAGGTGACGTAGGGGGCCACCACTTGGTCGAGGCCGTTGTTGCGGGCGTTGCCGAGGCCGCCGTTGTGCTGGTGGACCACGGTGACGTTGGCGTAGTACTGCGCGAAGCGGTCCAGGATGTGCGGGGTCTCGTCGGTGGCGCCGTCGTCGACAAGGATCACCTGGGTGGCCGCGAAGCCGCGCTGGGCAGCGATCGATCCCAGGCAGGCGTCGAGGTACTGGGCCACGTTGTAGCAGGGCACGACGACGGCGAGTTCGAAGCGGTGTTGGACCTGCCGGATCGGCGGGTGCAGGCGGCCCAGCCACCACATCCACGGGGCGTCGGGGTCGTTCTGATCCGACTCGAAGGTGCGCCTGCCTGCGACGGAGGAACGCAGGGCGAGGTTGCCGCTGACGGTGCGGTAGCCCTCGTACTCTTCGCCGTCCGCGGTGAAGACGAAGTCTTCCAGGGTGATGTCGCGGACGTTGAGGGCCGAGCGCGAGCGGCTGCGGTTCCACTCGACGACCAACGAGACGTTCCAGACGGTGGTGTCGTCGTGGTCGGCACCGAGGAGCGCGGGCAGATCGGCGGTGCCCTCGAAGGTGATCAGCCGCTCGTCCACCGACACATACGGGACCGGCACGAGGACGTCGCGCTTGCCCTGCCGGTTGCGCACCGCGAGCGAGATGCGGACCGCGTCGTCGGCGGCGACGCGTCCGAAGCGGTTGACCAGTTCGCCGTCGAAGGACAGCTTGTCGTGCTCGACGCTCCACCCGTTGAGCTGGGCGAACAGCGGCACCTGAGAGACGGGGGCCGCGGCGAGACCGAGTTCGGTGACGTCGAGCATGCGGTGGGCGTCCGGCAGGTGCAGATGGTCGGCGGACCAGTACACGCGGCCGTCCTCCTCCACGAGATGCGAGGAGAAGACACTCTTGCGCTGGGTGTAGTCGAGCGTCGTCAGCGCGGCCTCGACGTCCTGGTACATCAGGAAGTAGGCGCGGACCCGGTCCACCGGGCCGCACAGGGTGAACGCATCTTCCCCGATGGAGAACAGATAGGCGCTGACGGTCTCGGCGAACGCCTGCTGGAAGGCGTCGTCGCCCTCGGCGAGGGCCCGCATGTACAGGCGCAGGTCGTGGGCGAGGAACTTGGAGTCCTTGCGGACCTTCAAGGCCCACAGGCCGCGGTCCAGAAGGAATTGGTCGGTGGCGCGGTGCACGGCGATCCGGTCGCGGATGCTGCGCAGTTCCCCGGTGCGACCGGTGATGGAGGCGCCGTCCGTCTCCCACATCCAGCGGTAGACGGGGTCGGTGATGATCGTGATGCCGTTGGCCAGGCAGCCGGCGACAGTGGAGAAGAGCGTGTCCTCGTAGAAGACGCCGGTAGGGAACCACACACCGCGTGAGCGCAGGAAGTCGACGTTGTAGAGCTTCGCGGCGGCGATCGGGTCGGACAACAGGAGGGGGAACTCCTCCAGGTCGGCGACGGTGCGGCCCATCGCGTACACCTCGGGCGCCCACGGCTCCGACTCGTTGGTCTCCTTGTTGATGCGCAGAGCCTTGCCCGCGACGATGTCGGAGCCGCTCTCCAGTGCGGCGCCGACCAGCATCTCGCAGGCACGCGAGGGCAGTTCGTCGTCGGCGTCGAGGAACATGACCCAGCGCCCCGCGGCCTGCGCGATGCCCCGGTTGCGGGGCGCGCCGACGCCGCCGCTGTTGTGCGGGGAACGCAGGACGCGTACCCGCGGGTTGTTGCCCGCGAAGTTGGTGACGATCTCCAGGGTGGAGTCGGTCGACGCGTCGTCCACGACGAGGACCTCGACCAGCTCATAGGTCTGGTTCACGGCGGACTGCAGGGCCTTGCCGATGGTGGTCGCCGCGTTGTAGACGGGGATGACCACGGTCACCCAGTAGTTGTCGGGTTCGGTCGCGTACGTCATCGGGTGCCCCTCCACGACCTCTGCGAGCTGTCGGAGTGCTGGTACTGCTGGTCGGGGGCGTGCCCGAGTTGCCGCAGTGGCTGCGTGTCGACCACGGCGGCGGTCTCCGGGTAGGGGTGCGGGTAGGGCTGGAACCCGGGGTCGTCGTCGGGCCCCGGCGCCCGGAACCTGTCGTCGGTGAGGAGCGCGTCCGTGGCCTCCACCGCGGCCCGCCGGTGACGGCCGCGGTGCAGATGAGGGGCGATGGTGCCGACCGTGTCGGCAGGCGGGCTGAGCTCGTCCATGATGCGGGTGAAGTCCCGGGTGGAGAGCCAGAACTTGTACATGATGATGAGCTCGAACAGGCCGAGCATGATCGCGGAGGCCGCGGTCGTCCAGAGGATCCGGCCGATCAGCGGGCCGACGATGAAGACGAACATCTGGAACTCGATGCCGCTGAACAGGTGCGGGCGGATACGGGTTCGCAGCATGGCCCTGCGCACGCGTATGTACCACGGGAACTGGCCGCGGAACTGCTCGTGCAGGTCGACGACGTTGTCGGCGCCGGCCTCCTGGCGCAGCCGCTCGGCCTCGGCTCCGGGGTTGTCGCGCAGCAGGTCCTCCATGAAGACGACCTGCGCCCCGCCGTCGGCGGGCGCGGCCAGGGCGGGCGTCTCGGCCCGCTCCTGGGTGATCTTCTCGATCTTCGTGCGCATGGACATGCGCATCTTGTAGATCTGCAGCGCGTCGACGTAGCGGAGCATGTCGAGGAAGACGATGGCCAGGGCGGCGAGCAGATAGCGCTCGTCATGCCCCTTGAGGAACTGACCGCCCATCAGGGCCAGGGCGCAGAACAGCACTCGGATGCGGTCGAAAACGTAGTCGAGCCAGCCGCCGAAGACCGTGCCGTTGCCCTTGAGTCTCGCCAGCTTCCCGTCGACGCAGTCGAGGATGAAACTCACGTGGTAGAGGCCGGCACCGATGAGGAGCGACCGCGGGTCGCCCCTGAGGAAGAAGTAGGCCGCGCCGAGCCCTACAAGCAGCGCCGACCACGTGACTCCATTGGGTGTGACGAACCGGAAGCGCGCCAGGACGATCAGGGTTCTGGTAGCGACGGGGTCGACGAGAAGGACCGTCCACCAGGCGTCCCGCTTCTTGCAGGTGAGCTTCTGGACGGCCTTCAAGGACAGCTTGGCCATAACCCCTCAGTCGTCTGGTGCAACCAACGTGCAGTGGTGTGCCCTGCGGCGGCAGCGTCGCGACCCAGGGGAGGGCTCATGTGGTTCTAAAACTGACAGAATTCTTAACTGAGCGGCCAGAACATTAACAAGACTGACCTTCACTGGAACATCACTTTTTCTCCACTTTTTAGCGATGTTCTTCACACAGTTTTCTGTACAACCATCGCCGACTTCCAGGAGTCGAAGGCGAGGCCTTCGTGCCGCGGTGTGCGCCGCGCCACCAGCAGCGCACCGTCCGCGGTGCGGGCCGCGAGGGTCAGCTGCCCCGCCCTGTCCACGGCCGCAGCAGGCACCGCACCACTCGGCGCCCCCAACTCCTGCCACCACACCCCGGCGCCCGCCCGGCCCTCGGGATGAACACCCACCGCGCTTCCGCCGCGCTCCCCGGCACAGGCGAGCAACGTGTACCGCCAGCCGTCGAGCGGCACCTCGGCCACCGTGGCCGGCGGCCCGGAACCGTCGGCGGCGCCGAGCGGGCACGGCGCCTGCGCACCCGCCCGCCACACCGACACCACGTTGGTCCGGAGCTCACGGAAGAGCACCCCGCCCGGTTCGGCGGCCGGTGTCAGCGTGCCGGGCACCGCGGCGAACGGCACGGCGCGGTCCTCCGCGAAAGCGCCCGCCTGCCCCTGGTACCAGCGAACGACGGCGGCCGTGTCCCTGGCCCGCGCGAAGACCTCGACGCCGCCGTGCGGAGACGGCACGGCGGCGAGGTCGTCGGCGATGCGCGTTCCGCCCAGGTGTTGCCACGCGGACCAGATGCCGTCCGCGCCCTGCCTCCGGTAGCTGATGCTGTGCCCGAAGTTGCGAACGAAGACGTAGAGATCACCCGCGGCGTCGAACACCGCTGCGGGGAAGCCGACTTCGCGTCCCTTGGCGGGGGCGCCGGCGTTGGGTCCGCCCAACGACTGCCACGGCGCCGGCGGGCGGCCGGTGCGGTGCTGCACGCAGTGCACGACCTCGACATCGACGCCGCCGTCGTCCCTCATGGTGCGTCGCAGCCCGAACAGGTGCGGAAAGCCGTAAGGGTCGAGTACGACCCTCAGACCGGGGACGAGAGAGGTTCCTTCCAGCAGTTCGGGCCCTCGCCACGTACCCGCGTCGGGCAGTTCCTGGTACCAGCGCGCGACACCGGCCGCGGTCACGGCGAAGGCGGTGAGCCGGCCGTCGATCCCCGCGGTCAGCCAGTTGACCGGCTCGGGGTACCTGCGGCACGCGGCAGCGCCGGGCGTCGTGTCGGCCCCCGCGCGAAGGCAGTCGACCAGCACGGGGACGCCGGTCCGCTCCTGCAGCATGCGGGCAGCGGCGAGCGCCACCGCGGCGGCCTCCGCCTGCCGGGGCGGCTCGTCGTGCACAGGCTTTCCACTGGACTCGTCGAACGCGACGTGCACCGGGTCGGGGTCGAGCGTGTGCACCCGGCCGATGCCCCATTCCCCCAGGACATCGGCCAGTACGGATATCGCCGCGTCCCCCTCAGAACCCAGAATCCGGGCCCCGCCCCGCACATCGGCACTCCCCCGCCCCGCCGCGTCGGCGAGTGCGCGGTCGAGCGCCGTGCGGCCCTCGCGGGACCCCGCGCGCAGGCAGACGACAGCGAACCCCGAACCGGGTTCCTGGAGTGCCACAAGCGGCACCGCGTCCACGGGCTCCGCGGCCACGAGGGCCACACCATGGGCTCGGAGGGACGGCGCCTGCCCGGGCCGGGCGCCCTTTCCGGCTCCGCGCTCCGACCTTCGCGTCATGCTGCGCCGTTCCTTCTCTCGGGGGCCAGGCCCGCCGTGGTCATATCCGTTTCCATGCGCCGAGGTTGAGCCCCGGCCCGTCCTCCTGGCGGGCGACGCTCGGCGCTCCGTCCGGGGCGACGGCCAGCACCATGACCCGTCCGTGCCCGTCGAGGGCGAGGGCCGGGTCACCGAGCGTTGCCATGCCGGTGTCCGTCCACCAGACCCCTGAGCGCTCCTGCTCGGCCACGCACACGCCCAGCACGACCCGGCCGTGCACACCGCGATGCGCGAGCACCGTGCAGGCGTAGCCGTCGACCGTGGCGGCGACGGCGGCGTGCCTGCCGTCCCCCGGCAGCACCCCGTCGAGCTGGATCGGCCACTCGCCCGCGCGGACGGCCATGACAGCGCCGGTGCGCGCATCGGTCAGGTAGTAGGTCGTGCGGCCGGGCGAGGTCTCCAGCGCGGTGGCAGATCCGGGCAGCGGTACCACCGGCAGGTCCACCGACCGGTGGAACGCGCCGCCCGGCTCCTGCTGACCCCACATCAGGGCGCCGCCGCGGCCCGGCGCGAGGATCTCGACGAACCCGTTCGACGTGGCCGCCGCGGCCGGCACCCCCGTGCAGGTCGCCACGCCCACGTCGTGCCACGGCTCCCAGCGGCCCTGCCGGTCCTCACGGCGCAGCGCGAGTCGCCCCTCGGCCGTCGGCGCCAGGACGTGCAGTGTGCCGGAAGCGTCGACGACTCCTGTGGGCTCACCGAGCTGAGCGGTACGTTCCCGCTTCGCGTGCGGATTGCCGAGGGAGCGCCACTCGCTGAGCGGACGGCCCGCCTGGTACTGGATCGCGTAGACGAGGTCCACCACCGGCACCTGTCCGGACGCGCGCACGCGGCGGCCGACGAGCTGGGCGTACCGGTTGCGCCCCTGGAAGACCGCCAGGTGGGTCAGGCCCTTCATCGGCAGCACGTCCGGCCCGATCCACTCCGGCCCGCCGGGGCGGCGCTCGGTCCAGCGCAGCACGGCGCCCTCGACGTGGCCGAACACGAGGAGGCGCCCATCGTTGCCGGTCAGCAGCCACGGTCCGGATCGGAAGTCGTACTGCCGATCCGGAGAGGCCACCGCGACGCCGATGGCCTCCCGGGTCCCCGGCTCGCGTACCGGGGCGCCGCTTACAAGCCGCGTCACCTCCGCGCCCCCGGATGTCGACCGCACCAGCCCTCCCACGCCGACTCGACCATCGAGCGCACGTCGTGCCGCGCGCTCCAGTCCAGCTCGGTGCGGATGCGGTCGGCCGAGGCCACCACGCGGGCCGGGTCGCCGGGGCGGCGGGGGGCGGTCGTGGGTGTGGCGGCGGGGCCGTAGCCGGTGACATCGCCGATCAGGTCGATCATCTGGCGTACGGAAACGCCCTCGCCGCGGCCGATGTTGACCGTCAGGTCCGTGCCCGGGGCGCGGGTGGCCAGAGTGCGGGCGGCCGCCAGGTGGGCCGAGGCGATGTCGACGACGTGGATGAAGTCCCGTACGCAGGTGCCGTCCTCCGTGGCGTAGTCGTCGCCGAAGATCACCGGTGCCTCGCCCTCGGTGAGCTTCTCGAAGACCATCGGGATCAGGTTGAACACGCCGGTGTCGGCGAGCTGTACGTCGGCGGCGCCCGCGACATTGAAGTAGCGCAGCGAGGCCGTGGCCATCCCGTGGGCGTGGCCCGCGGCCCGCACCATCCACTCGCCGGCCAACTTGGTCTCGCCGTACGGGTTGATGGGTGCGCAGGGTGTGTCCTCCGTGACGAGCGTCACGTCGGGCATGCCGTAGACGGCCGCGGACGATGAGAAGAGGAAGTCCCGTACGCCGTGGTCAACGGCGGCCCCCAGAAGGTTCTGCAGGCCGTGCACGTTCTCCTCGTAGTAGTGCAGGGGGCGCGCGACGGACTCGGCGACCTGCTTCTTCGCGGCGAGGTGGACCACGCCGGTCACCCGATGCTCGTCGAGAGCCGTGCGCAGCGAACCCCTGTCCAGGGTGGACGCCTTGACGAAGGGCACGTCGTCGGGGACGCGCGAAACGTCCCCCGTCGACAGGTCGTCGTAGACAACGACCCGCTCACCGGCCCCCGCCATGGCACGGACCACGTGCGCCCCGATGAACCCCGCACCACCAGTGATCAACCATGTCATGCGTGCATACTATTCCTTCACTCAAACTTCCGAACGAGGCCACGATTCGGTCACATGCCTCGCACTATCGGGCGAATTCACGTCTATAGTGCTGCGGCAGCCCCCAGCCACATCGCGGACCGGCTCTCCCCCCACCCGAGTCCTCAACCGAACGCCCGCCCCACGGGCACGACTTACAAGGACTCCGGCACGATGAGCCATGCCTCCACGACCCCGCGTCGCAGCGCGACTCCCGCACCGCGCGGGCGTCGCAAGCCGAAGAAGGCGAAGACCCGCGGCAGGCGAGTGCGGCGGATCATCCTGTGGACCCTGCTGGTCCTCGTCCTCGCCGCAGGCGGCACCGGCTACTGGCTCTACAGCAACCTGAACAGCAACATCGACGGCGTCGACCTCGACAAGGCCATCGGCGCCGACCGCCCCGAGAAGCTTCCGACGTCGGGGCAGAACATCCTCGTGCTCGGGTCCGACTCGCGGTCCGGCGCCAACGCCTCGCTCGGGACCGGCAAGGTCTCCGGAGCCCGGTCCGACACCGCGATGGTGCTGCACATACCCGAGGGCCGGTCCCGGGCGACCGCCGTCAGCATTCCGCGCGACACGCTCGTGACCCGGCCCGGGTGCACCAAGGCGGACGGCACGAAGACGCCTTCGGCGGATCGCGTGATGTTCAACTCCGTGTATTCGCTCGCCGGTCCGGCCTGCGTCGTGAAGACCGTCGAGGCGATGTCGGGGGTGCGCATGGACCACTTCGTGGAGATCGACTTCGCCGGGTTCAAGGGGCTCGTCGACGCGATCGGCGGGGTGAGCGTCACCGTCGACAAGGCCATTCACGACAAGTCCAGCGGGCTCGACCTCACCGCGGGCACGCACAAGCTGGACGGCACCGAGTCGTTGGCCTTCGTACGGACCCGGCACGGCGTCGGCGACGGCTCCGACCTCGGCCGCATCGGCTTGCAGCAGCAGTTCATGATCGCGCTGTTGAGCGAGATCAAGCAGCAGGACCTGTTGGGCAGCCCCACCAAGACGTACAAGATCGCGAACAGCCTCACCGAGTCGCTCACGACCGACGACGGGCTCGCCTCGCTCACCAAGCTCGCCACCTTCGGGCGGAGCATGCGGGGCGTCGACCCGGCGAGCATGGAGACGATCATGCTTCCGGTCGCGTACGACAAGGCCGACCCCAACCGGGTCGTGGCCGCGCAGCCGCAGGCCGACACTCTGTGGAAGGCCGTCCGCAGCGACCGCGAGATCCCCGAGTCGGCGAAGAAGTCCCCCGCGCAGGGCAGCTGATCAGGGCGGGCCGGTGTACGACCCGGCACGCTCGTACACCACCGCCCCGTCCACCCGGGCCACTTCTCGGTACCCCGCCAGGAGACGCCGCACCGCGCCCACCCTCCCCGGCCCGTACGCCTCACCCCGCGAGTCGTCGACGATCACCGTCGGCGGCCGGTGGCGGACCTCCGAGCGGAGGGTGGCCCAGCTGCCCGGCACCCCGAAGCGCTCGCCCACCCCACCCCCGTCCCGCCCCCCACTGAAATTCGTCAGCAGCCCCGCCGTGAGGAAGCGGCTTGCCGGGGTGCGGTCCGCCAGCCAGTACGTTTCCGGGTGCATGCCCCAGATCAGGACCCGGTCGTCCGGTGTGGTGCGCTCACGCAGAGCCGTGGCCACCCGCTCCGTGTGGGTGAGTTCGGTGCGCGGGGCGAGCAGGCCCCAGGACAGGAACAGGGCGCCGCAGCACGCCGAGGCGAGCAGGGAACGTCTGAGGTGTTCGCGGGGGAGGATGTGGAGTGCCAGTGTTCCCAACAGAGCCAGAGGCGGGACCAGTTGGAGGTAGTAGTGGCCGAAGAAGTGGAAGCCGAAGGCGACCGCCGCGGCCGATGACGCGAGCCACAGCCACAGTTCACCGCACCCCGTCCGCGCGATCCTCAGCACCCGGACGATCGGCGGCAGCACACCCACGCAGGCCACCGCGAGGATCGCCGCGTTCGTCAACCCCCGGAGCAGGACGTGGAGTTCGGAGCCGGTGATCGAGGCGTACGCGCTCGAACCCGTCACCGTCCAGAAGGCGAAGCCCGCGGGGTTCGTGGCCAGCGCGGCGGCCGCGATCGGGGCGAGCGCCCCAATGCCGCACCGTAGCCAGCCGCTTCGTGGGCACCGCGCCCGCCACAGCATCCACACCACCGGCACCAGCACCGCTCCCCCGGTCTGCTTCGCCAGGAACGCCGCCGCGATCGCCGTCCCGCACAAGGCCCACCGGCGGCGGTCCGCGCACCACAGCGCCGCCGCGGTCCACGGCAGCATGAACACCTCGAAGGTCGCCGCCTGGGTGTCCTGCGGGTTCAGGCCGATGGAGAGGAGGAGGTAGAGGACTCCTGCCGTGCGGCCCGCCGTGTCGCCCCAGCGGCCGCGCGCCAGTGCCGCCAGGAACACCGCCGTCACCACGTGCGCCGCCACCGCCCACACCCGCACCGGCGTGAGCGAGTCCGAGCCGAAGAGCGCGAACACCGCCTCGTACAGCCAGGGAACCAGCGGGGGTTTGCGGTCGACGACGGTTTCGTAGAGCGTGCCGCCGTGCGCCAACATCCGTGCCTGGACGGCGAGATAGCCCTCGTCCGGATTCCAGAGCGGGCGGGTGAAGGACGGGACGCGGGTGACGAGGGCGAGGGCCGTCAGGGCGGGGGCCAGGCGGAGCCAGTAGTGAGCGGAGTGGCTGCGGCTGCGTATCGAGGAGGCGTCGGGGTCTTTGGATGCGTTCGGTCGTGACCGGGGCGCCTCGGTGAGCATGGGGGCCAAACTATCCGCCCCCGTATGTCCCACTTAGTAGGGACATACGGGGGCGGTGGATCCGGGCGGTGGATCCGGTGGCGGTTACTGCTTGGCGCCTCGCGCCGCGCGGCTGTGGCCGCGGCCGTACACGAAGTAGATCACCACGCCCACCACCATCCACACCGCGAACCGCAGCCACGTCTCGACGGACAGGTTGAGCATCAGCCACACCGAGCACGCCACGGAGGCGATGGGCAGGACCGGCACCCACGGGGCCCTGAAGCCGCGCGGGAGGTCGGGGCGGGTGCGGCGCAGGATGAGGACGCCGAGGGCGACGACGACGAAGGCGAACAGGGTGCCGATGTTGACCAGCTTGGAGAGCTCTTCGAGGGAGATGAAGCCCGCCACCAGGGCCGTCAGGACACCCAGGATGATCGTCGAGCGGTACGGCGTACGGAACTTGGGGTGGACCGCGCTGAAGACCGGCGGCAGCAGGCCGTCCCGGCTCATCGCGAAGAAGACGCGGCTCTGGCCGAGGAGCAGGATCATGCACACGGTCGTCAGACCGATGACCGCGCCGAAGGAGATCAGGCCCGCCCAGAACGGGTGGCCGACCGACTTGAACGCCTCCGCGAGCGGTGCGCCCGGGTCCAGCTCCTGGTAGTTCTGCATGCCGGTCACGACCGCGGCCACGCCCACGTACAGGACCGTGCAGATGGCGAGGGAGCCGAGGATGCCGCGCGGGACGTCCTTCTGCGGGTGGCGGGTCTCCTCGGCCGCCGTCGCGACGACGTCGAAGCCGATGAACGCGAAGAAGACGACGGCCGCGGCGGTGAAGATGCCCATCACGCCGAAGCTCTGCGGGGTGAAGCCGGCGACGGCTTCGAGGAGTGTGGCGGTCAGCC
Source organism: Streptomyces sp. NPDC002795 (assembly GCF_042888725.1). Classification (NCBI taxonomy): domain Bacteria; kingdom Bacillati; phylum Actinomycetota; class Actinomycetes; order Kitasatosporales; family Streptomycetaceae; genus Streptomyces; species Streptomyces sp. NPDC002795. Next base: position 216,885 of record NZ_JBIAQB010000004.1, on the reverse strand, counting down.
CCGAACCGCCTTCGGTCTCCTTGGCGGGCGGGATGTACGGGCTGTAGTTGTCGGAGTTGATGAAGAAGGCGCCCACCGCGATCACGATCAGGACGACCGTCACCTTGATGGCCACGACCACCGACGTCACCCAGGCCGACAGCTTCATCCCGATGACGACGACCGTCATGACGGCCAGGACCAGCAGGAACGCGGCGATGTTGAAACTGAAGCCGTCCCCCGAACCCGGGCCCTGGAGGCCCGCAGGCAGCGGGATGCCCCAACTGTCGAGGAGGGACTGTACGTAGCCGGACCAGCCGACCGCGACCGTCGCGCAGCCCAGGGCGAGTTCGAGGATCAGGTCCCAGCCGATGATCCACGCCGGGAACTCGCCGAGCGAGGCGAAGGCGAAGGTGTACGCGGATCCGGCGACCGGGACCGTGGAGGCGAACTCGGCGTAGCAGAGGGCGGCGAGGGCGCAGACCACGGCGGCGACGACGAAGGAGATGGTCACGGCGGGGCCGGCGTAGTCGGTGGCGGCCGTGCCGGTGATGACGAAGATGCCGGAGCCGATGACGACTCCGACGCCGAAGACGGTGAGGTCGAGGGCGGAGAGGGTCTTCTTGAGCTTGTGCTCGGGCTCCTCGGTGTCCTGGATGGACTGCTCGATGGACTTGGTCCTGAACAGTCCGTCGCGGCGTTTCCGCTCCGCGCCTGTGTCTGGCTGGGTGCTCACCGGGTGTACCTCCGTAGGCTTCGTCGTCCCGGACATGATCGAGACGAGTAGCCTTCGGCGCGCGGGTGAGTCACCCGTATTCATGCGAATGGGGCCGGTCCGGCCCCCTTATGGGGGACTGGCCGGCCCCGAATCAAGCCCCTGCGGCGATTGAGCAGCGGGGTCCGGGGCAGAGCCCCGTGGCCGCGCCCCGGCCGACCGACTCGAAAGATGTCCTCAATCGCCGGACGGGCTTGATCGGCTCAGTCGCGCGCGGGCTCCATCTCCTGCACGGCGGCAGCCTCCCGGCGGCCGTCCAGCTTCGACACCAGACCCGTCACCTGGCGCGCGATGTCCGGAGCCGTGAGGCCGATCTCGGCCATGATCTCCTTGCGGGAGGCGTGCTCCAGGAAGCGCGGCGGGATGCCGAAGTCGCGGAGCGGGACGTCGACGCCCGCGTCGCGCAGCGCCTGCGCGATCGACGAACCGACGCCGCCCACGCGGGAGTTGTCCTCGACCGTGACGACCACGCGGTGGCGCTCGGCCAGCGGGGCCATCGCCTCGTCGACCGGCTTGACCCAGCGGGGGTCGACGACGGTCGTCGTGATGCCCTGCTTGTCGAGGAGGTCGGCGATCTCCAGGCACATGGGGGCGAGGGCGCCGACGGAGACCAGGAGCACATCCGGCTTGTCGGACTGCGGCTCGCGCAGTACGTCCATGCCGCCGACCTTGCCGACCGCCTCGACGGCCGGGCCGACCGCGCCCTTGGAGTAGCGGACGACCGTGGGGGCGTCGTCGACCTGGACGGCCTCGCGCAGCTGCGCGCGGACCTGGTCGGCGTCGCGCGGCGCGGCGATGCGGACGCCGGGGACGACCTGGAGGAGGGACATGTCCCACATGCCGTTGTGCGAGGCGCCGTCGGTGCCGGTGATGCCGGCCCGGTCGAGGACGAAGGTGACCCCGCACTTGTGCAGGGCGACGTCCATCAGGAGCTGGTCGAAGGCGCGGTTGAGGAACGTCGCGTAGACGGCGAAGACCGGGTGCAGGCCGCCCGTCGCGAGGCCGGCTGCGCTGGTCGCCGCGTGCTGCTCGGCGATGCCGACGTCGTAGACCCGCTCGGGGAACTCCTCGGCGAACTTCTTCAGGCCGACCGGCTGGAGCATCGCGGCGGTGATCGCCACGATGTCCTCGCGCTCGCGGCCGAGCTCGACCATCTCGTCGCCGAAGACGGAGGTCCAGTCGGCGCCGGAGGCCTTGATCGGGAGGCCGGTGTCGGGGTGGATGGGGCCGATGCCGTGGAAGCGGTCGGCCTCGTCCTGGAGGGCGGGCTTGTAGCCGCGGCCCTTCTCGGTGAGGCAGTGCACGATGACCGGGCCGCCGAAGCGCTTGGCGCGGTTGAGGGCGGACTCCAGGGCCTCGATGTCGTGGCCGTCGATCGGGCCGACGTACTTCAGGCCCAGGTCCTCGAACATGCCCTGCGGGGCGATGAAGTCCTTGAGGCCCTTCTTGGCGCCGTGCAGCGTCTCGTAGAGCGGCTTGCCGACGACCGGGGTGCGCTCCAGGAGGTCCTTGCCGCGGGCCAGGAAGCGCTCGTAGCCGTCCGTGGTGCGCAGGGTCGCGAGGTGGTTGGCGAGGCCGCCGATGGTCGGGGCGTAGGAGCGCTCGTTGTCGTTCACCACGATGACGAGGGGGCGGTCCTTGGCGGCGGCGATGTTGTTCAGCGCCTCCCAGGCCATGCCGCCGGTGAGGGCGCCGTCGCCGATGACCGCGACGACGTGGTCGCCGCGGTCCTGGATCTCGTTCGCCTTCGCCAGGCCGTCGGCCCAGCCGAGGACGGTGGAGGCGTGGCTGTTCTCGATGACGTCGTGCTCGGACTCGGCCTGCGAGGGGTAGCCGGAGAGGCCGCCCTTCATCTTCAGCTTGGAGAAGTCCTTGCGGCCCGTGAGCAGCTTGTGCACGTAGGACTGGTGGCCGGTGTCCCACAGGACCTTGTCCTGGGGGGACTCGAAGACGCGGTGCAGGGCGAGCGTCAGTTCGACGACGCCCAGGTTCGGGCCGAGGTGGCCGCCTGTCTTGGAAACCGCGTCGACGAGGAAGGTCCGGATCTCGCCTGCCAACTGGTCCAGCTGCTCAAGGCTGAGCCGGTCCAGATCGCGCGGTCCCGTGATGCGGGTCAGCAACGGCACCCGTGCCTCCTTGCGATAGAGCTGTGAGTAGCTGGTTGGGCTGTCGAGCTTGTCGGGCCTGTCGATTCTAATGTTCCACCGGTCGAGTCGGCGTGCGGGCCGTGCGTTCCTCGTCACGCCCTCGTCACGAAACAGAACCAGCCGCACGCCGCGCTCGCAGGCCGTACGCGTGACTGTGCCCGGCGTCACCATTGACGCCGGGCACGGTCGGTCAAGGCCAGAAGCCCCAGGGCACCGTCAGGCGCGGCCCGCCGTCTTCTGGGTCTTACGGGTGATCGAGTCGATGACGACCGTGGCGAGGAGCACGCCGCCGGTGATCATGTACTGGATCGGGGTGGCGATGCCCTCCAGGGCGAGGCCGTACTGGATCGACGTGATCACCAGCACACCGAGCAGCGCGTTCCAGGTGCGGCCCCGGCCGCCGAAGAGGCTGGTGCCGCCGATGACGGCCGCGGCGATGACGTTCATCAGGAGGTCACCGGCGCCGGCGCTCTGGTTGGCCGCCGCGATCTTGGAGGCCCAGAAGAGGCCGCCGACCGCCGCGAACAGGCCCGCGAGGGAGAAGACCGAGATCCGGATCGCGGTGACGTTGATACCCGCACGCCGGGAGGCCTCGACGCTGCCGCCGAGCGCGTTGACCTTGCGGCCGTACGAGGTGCGGCGCAGCAGGAAGTCGGTGCCGACGAGGACGATGCCGAACAGCAGCACCGCGAGCGGCAGGCCCTTGTACTGGTTGAAGATGATCGCCACGCCGAAGACGGCGATCGCGAGCAGCACCGTGCGCAGCACGATGTCGCTGAGCGGCCGGGACGGGATGCCCGCGGCCTCGCGGCGCCGGTTGCCGAGGAAGGTCGGCACGAAGTAACCGAGGACCGCGATGACGGCGAGGCCGTAGGAGGCGGCGACGTCCGAGAAGTAGTACGTGGTGAGCTTGCCTACCACGCCGTCGCCGTCGATGTTGATGGTGCCGTTGGAGCCCAGGATCTGGAGCATGAAGCCGTTCCAGAACAGCAGGCCCGCCAGCGTGACGGCGAACGCGGGGGCGCCGAGCCGGGCGAAGAAGAAGCCGTGCAGGGCGCCGATGACCGCGCCCGCGGCGAGCGAGACGAGGACGGCGAGCCACTCGTTCATCCCGTGCGTGACGCTCAGCACCGCGGTGATCGCCGAGGAGACACCGGATACGGAGCCGACCGACAGGTCGATCTCGCCGAGCATCAGCACGAAGATGATGCCGACGGACATCATGCCGGTGGCGACCATCGCCACGAAGATGTTGTTGAGGTTCTCCGCGCCCAGGAACGCCGAGTTGAGGCTCTGGAAGATCGCGCCGATGACGATCAGGCCGATGACGACCGGGATGGCGCCGAGGTCGCCGCCCTTGATCTTGCGCTTGAACTCGCCGATGTAACCCGCGAAGCCCTGCTCGCGCACGAGGAGGCGGGGGTCGACGGCTGCCACGGCGGCACCGGCGGCCACGCCGGGTTCGTCCACGGGGGACTTGGTCTTGTCGATGCTCACTTCTGAGCCTCCCCGTTCGCGCGCGCCGCACGTCGGGTCACGGCGTTGTCCGTGGCGCCGGTGATGGCGGAGATGATCTCTTCCTGGGACGTGCTCTTGACCTCGAACACGCCGTTGTTGCGGCCGAGTCGCAGGACCGCGACCTTGTCCGCGACGGCCTTCACATCGGCCATGTTGTGGCTGATGAGGATGACCGCGTGACCGCGCTCGCGCAGCCGCTCGACGAGGTCGAGGACCTGGGCGGTCTGCTCGACGCCGAGTGCGGCGGTCGGCTCGTCGAGGATCACCAGCTTGGGCTCGCCGAGCATGGAGCGGGCGATGGCGACGACCTGGCGCTGACCGCCGGAGAGCGAGGCGATCGGGATCCGCACGCTGGGTATCCGGATCGACAGGGTCTCCAGGAGCTCGCGGGAGCGGCGCTCCATCTCGACCTCGTCGAGAATGCCGCGCTTCTTGATCTCGCGGCCCAGGAACAGGTTGCCGACGACATCGATGTTGTCGCACAGCGAGAGGTCCTGGTAGACCGTCGCGATGCCCAGGTCCTGGGCGTCGTGCGGCCGGTTGACCGCGACGGCCTTGCCGCCCCACTCGATGACGCCGTCATCGATGGGGTGCACGCCGGCGATCGTCTTGACCAGGGTGGACTTTCCGGCACCGTTGTCGCCGACCAGGGCGACGACCTCACCGGCGTGGACTTCAAGCTCTACGTCGGTGAGCGCCTGCACGGCACCGAATCGCTTGGAGACCCCGCGCAACGCCAGCACGGGCGTAGCGGACACGTGAACCATCTCCTTCACCGCCAAGGCCTGACCCGGCGGGAGGTTGAACTCAGAAGAATGAGGGGGGTGTTGGTGTTCCGTCCGGCGCCCCGCCGTTGAGCTGCGGGGCTGTTGGCGGCGTGGCGCCGGACGTGCATCAGGGGCCCGTGAGGGCCGAGGCGGGAGCCGCTTCGGGCTCCCGGGCGTACCGGGTTACTTCAGGCCGATCTTGTCGCAGGCCTTCTTGTACTTGGCCGTGCAGATCTCGTCGACCGTGTAGTAACCCTCCTTGATGACCGTGTCCTTGATGTTGTCCTGCGTCAGGGAGGCGATCGGGACGATCACGGAGGGGATGCTCTTCGCGGTGCCGCTGTCGACCTTGGTGGTCTGCAGCGAGCTGTCGAGCTTGCCCGTCTTGGCGATCGAGACGGCCATCTTGGCGACGGTCTCGGCCTCCTGCGGGTAGGACTTGAAGACCGACATGTACTGGTCGCCCGTCACGATGCGCTGCACGCCCGCGAGTTCGGCGTCCTGGCCGGTGACCGGGGGAAGCTTGGAGACGCCCGCGCCCTTGAGTGCGGTGATGATGCCGCCGGCGAGGCCGTCGTTGGCGGAGTAGACGCCGACGATCTTGTCCTTGCCGAGGGCGGAGATGGCGCCCTCCATGTTGGTGTTGGCGTTCTCCGGCTTCCACTCCTTGGTGTCGTACTCCTTGCCGATCTTCACCTTGCCGTCGAGGACGGAGTGGGCGCCCTTCTTGAAGTCACCGGCGTTCGGGTCCGTGGCGGCCCCGTTCATCATGACGATCTCGCTGCTCGGCTTGGCCTTGTCGCCCAGGGCCTTCAGGAGGGCCTTGCCCTGCTCCTTGCCGACCTCCTCGTTGTCGAACGAGGTGTAGGCGGAGATCGGGCCCTCGGCCAGGCGGTCGTAGGCGACGACGGGGATGTCCGCGTCCTTGGCCTTCTTCACACCGCCGGCGACGGCCTTGGAGTCGACCGCGTCGAGGATCAGCACGTCCACCTTGTTGGTGATCATCGTGTCGATCTGCTGCGACTGGACGGACGGGTCCTGCTTGGCGTTGAGGTACTGGACCGTGCCCTTGCCATCCGTCAGCTTCTTGACCTGCTGCTCGATGATGGGCTTGTCGAACTTCTCGTAACGCGCCGTCTGGTTCTCCGGAAGGAGCAGACCTATCTTCAGCGCGTCGGTCTTCTTGCCGGCGGTCTTGTCGCCCTCGTCCTTCGACTCCTTGGCGCTGCCACAGGCGGCGAGAGACACGGCCATGGCGGTGGCACAGAATGCAACGGCGGCACGACGCATACGCGTGTTCACTTCAGAAACCTCCCTGACGAGGCCGCGTCGTTGCGGCCGAGGTGGCTGGAAGTCAACTCGGCCGCAACAACGGCGTCAAGGAGTAAATCCTTAACGGGTTGGCAACGGTGTCATGCGTTCTCTAAGTGAAGGCAGGTGTGGCTGCGGGCACAGCGCCTGCACCGGACCCGTCCAAAAGCATCGAATCGCCCATCTCGCTCAGGGCGAGGGCAAGGGCTCCGAGCACCTCGGCGCGGCCGCCCAACGCCCCTGGAAGGACCGAGAGTTGGCGCCCGGCGCTGGGGATCGCATAGCGCCCCACGGACTCCCTGATGGGCCCCAGGACCAGCTCACCGGCCTCCGCCAGATCGCCGCCGAGGACGACCCGGCTGGGGTTGAGCAGGTTGCAGAGATTCGCGACGCCGGAGCCGATGTGCCGGCCCACGTCCGCGACGACGCGGCGGCAGCCCGGGTCCCCGTCGCGCGCGAGCCGCACGACGCCCTCCATCGTGAGGTCGGTGCCGTGGCTGGACTGGAGCAGCGGCAGCACGTACCGGGCGGCGGTGAAGGTCTCCAGGCAGCCGCGGTTGCCGCAGCGGCACACGGGCCCCGACTCGTCGAGCGTGATGTGCCCGATCTCCCCCGCCGTGCCGCCCGGGCCGCGGTAGATCTTCCCGCTGATCACGAGGCCCGCGCCGACACCGCTGGCCACCTTGATGTACGCGAGGTCCTTCACGCCCCGGCCGCTGCCCCACACCAGCTCACCGAGGGCGCCGAGGTTCGCGTCGTTGTCGACGTGCACCGGCACGCCGAGGCGCCGGGCCAGCTCGTCGGCCGGCTTGGTGCCGGACCAGCCCGGCAGGATCGAGGTGGAGCCGAGCGTGCCGCTCTCCACGTCGATCGGGCCCGGCACACCGAGCCCCACGCCCGCGACCTTCGCCCGGTCCACGCCGGTGGCCACGATGAGGCGCTCGACCAGCTCTTCGGCCCGGTCGAAGCCCTGCGCGGCGGAGGCGTCCACGTCGAGCGGCTCGGACTCCTCGGCGAGCACCTGGTGGGCGAGGTTGCCGACGGCCACGCGCAGGTGGGTGTGGCCGAAGTCGACGCCGATCACGATGCCCGCGTCGCCGCTCAGCGAGACGCTGCGGGCCCTGCGGCCGCCGGCCGATGTGGGCGTGACCTCGACGGTTCCGCCGTCCTTGAGCTCGCGGACGATGTTGGAGACCGTCGCGGCCGACAGGCCCGTCGCCCTCGCGATCTCCGCCTGCGTGAGCGAACCGGCAAGGCGTACGGCTCGTACGACCCGCTCGAGATTGGCCCGGTGCAGCGAAGACTGCGACCCCGGAGTCTCCATTGACTCTCCACCCTCATCCCTTGATCCACGTCACCCAGTGTGACCAGACCTTGTACAAGTTATGAACCCCAAAATCCGCTGAAGGTGTCTCCGGCGTCAACCCCTTGACGGAAATCGGTTCTTTCGACGTACGCAGGGGTCGGGCCCCGGAGAGGTGTCTCTCCGGGGCCCGACCCCTGCTGCGCGCGACGGATGGGCGTCAGCGGAAGGTGCCCTGCGACACCGAACCCGCGATCCGGCGCTGGAAGATGACGTACACGACCAGAACGGGCACCACCGTGACCACGATCGCCGCGAACAGCGCACCGTAGTCGATGTCATAGACCTGCGAGGACGCGTAGGCGGCCATCCCCTGGGTCAGCACCCACTTGTCCTGGTCGGTGTTGAGCGCCACCGGCAGCAGGAACTGATTCCACAGCCCCAGGAAGTTGAAGATCGCCACCGCGGCCATGCCCGGACTGGCCATCGGCAGCATCACCTGGAAGAACGCCCGCCATTCCCCGGCGCCGTCGATCTGCGCGGCCTCGTACACGTCGTGCGGCAGCGACCGGAAGAACGCGTAGAGGAAGAACATCGTGAACGGCAGCGCGAACGCGACGTAGGTGAGGATCAGTCCCGGCCGGGTGTTCAGCAGCCCGAAGTTCTGCAGCTGGAAGAAGAGCGGCACGATCGCCAGAAAGACCGGGAAGGTCAGTCCGGCCAGCATCACGTAATAGATCAGCCGGCGTCCGGGGAACTCGAACCGGGCCAGGATGTAGGCGCACATCGCGCCCAGCAGCATCACCAGGAACAGTGCGGAGACAACGACGATCACCGAGTTCAGGAAGAACTTCCCGATGTTCGCGTCGGTCCACGCGTTCACGTAGTTCTCGAACCGCCAGCGGCCCGGCAGCTCGAACGGTGACGACAGAATCTCGCCGGTCGACTTGAACGACGACATCAGCACCCACAGCATGGGCACGATCACGATCACGGACCAGAGGATCAGCAAGGCGTGCGAGAGCACCGCGAACCTGCGGTCGCTGCTCGCGGCCGACCGCGTCAGCTTCCGGTCGCTCGTCACCTTGCGGTCGGCGGCCATGGAGCTCACCGGGCACCTCCCTTGGCTCCGGCACGCCGAGCCTTCAACCCACGCGCTTTCTGTTTGCCCTCGCTCTCGCCACCGCCGGTCAGACGGTTGACGGTGAACACGAGCGCCGCGAACACCAGGGTGACGACGGCGAGGACGACGCCCATCGCGGTGGCATAGCCGAACTGCCCTTTCCGGAAAGCGGTGTTGAACAACTGCTGACTGATCGTCAGTGTCGAGTTGGCCGGACCGCCGTTCGGCAACAGCGCCTGTACGTAGACGAACGCGTCGAGCGCGGCGATGCCCAGGTAGATGTACGCCGTCTGCACGCTGTCCCTGATCGCCGGCAGGGTGACCGAGATCGTCATCCGGAACCGGCCGGCCCCGTCGATCCTGGCCGCCTCGTACAGCTCGGCGGGGACTCCCTTGATCGCGGCGATGAAGAGCACCGCGTAGAACCCGACGAGTCCCCAGACGAAGACGAACATCAGGGCCGGCATCGCGGTCGATGTCTCGCCCAGCCAGGCGAACGTCTTGAAGCCGTCGAGACCGAGCGAGGTGAGGACACCGTTGACCAGGCCGGCGTTCGGGTCGAGCATCTGCGCCCAGATCAGGCCGACGATGATCGCCGGCACGACGTAGGGGAAGAACGAGATGATCCGGTAGAAGGAGGCGCCGCCGATCCCCCGGACGGGGCCGATGCTGGGCCCGCCCAGGGTCACGGCCACCGCGACCCCGAGGGCGAGCGTCAGCGTCACCAACGGTACGAAGGCCGCCAGCAGCGTGACGTTGGTCAACGCCTTCAGGAAGACGTCGTCCTGGAACATCTTGGTGAAGTTGTCGATCCCGACGAAGTTGTAGTCCGGGCTGAAGCCGCGCCAGTCGGTCATCCCCCAGAAGATCGCCTGGGCGAACGGGTACAGGACGAAGAGCACGAAGACGGTCAGCGGGATGCCGAGGAACGCGAGGAAGAACGTCACCCGGTCGAAAGTGAGCTTGCGACGCCGGGGACGCCCGCCGCGAGCGGCCGGCGTCGGCCGGTCGCTCGCGGCTCCGGAAGTGGTGATCGTGTCTTTCATGGCGGTACTAGTTGACCTCGATCTTGTCGACGGAGTCGTCTTCCCTGACCTTGTCGGAGATCTTCTGAAGCGCCGAGGTGAGGCCCTTGCGGTCGAGGTCACCGGAGAGGAACGAGTTCCAGGGGACCAGCTGGTCGGTGTTCATGCCGTAGGCCTCGACGAACCTGCGCATGTCGTAGATGTTGTCGCCCGCGGCCTCCAGCATCTTCGTCTGGGAGACCAGCGCCGATGATCCGTAGCCGTCGCTGGGCACGGTGTCCTTGACGACCGTCGGGGCCAGCTTCGTCTTGGAGAAGTTGGCGGCCGCCTTCTCGGACAGCATCGCCCGCAGCACCTCTTTGCCGCCGGCCGGGTTCTTGCCCTGCTTGGGGACGATGAACGGCTCGCCCGCGGCCGCGTGCAGCGACTCGTAGGGAAGCTTCGGGCTGTCGGTGAGCGTCATCTCCGGGAAGCCGGTGATCTGGAAGTCCTTCTTGGTGGCGTCCTTCATCTCGTTCTCGATCCAGCCACCGGACGGGTAGAGCAGCGCCTTCTGGTCGTTGCTCCAGATCGCCTGCGCCTTCTGGAACTGGGTGCCGGAGCCTCCGGGGACGAACATCTTCTCCTTGACCATGGTCTCCATGACCTTGAGGACGCCCTGGATGGCCGGGTGCGACCAGGAGTCCTTCTCCAGCTTCTCCAGGGCGACGCGGACCTCGTCGCCGCCCTCCTTGATCGCCGAGGCGAACAGCATCGTCTGGTAGTACGTCGCCGCTTCCTTGCCGTGGACGAAGAGGTACTTGCCCTTCTTCTTCGCCTTCTGGCCGAGGTCGAGGGCCTCGTCCCACGTCTTGGGCGGGGTCCAGCTGTTCTCCTCGAACAGCGTCTTCGAGTACCAGACGCCGTACACCGTCATCACGTAGCGGAGCGCGACGAACTTGCCGTTGTACGTACCGGGCTTCTTGACGCCGGGGTACAGGGTGTCCGCGATCTTCTTGCCCTCGTAGTTATTGGCCTCGACGACGTCGTCGAGCTCCTCCAGCTGGTCGAGGATGCCGAGGAACCCGATCTGGTCCTCGCCGGAGTTGTCGATGAGGTCCGGCGGGTTGCCGCCGACGAACCGGGGCTGGAGCTCGGGGGCGATGTCGACGACCGGCTTGACCTGGACCTTGGTGCCGGCGATCTGGGCGCCGATGACCTTGTTGACGAACTCGACGTAGTCGGTGCCGTAGCCGCCGTCGAAGATGGCCGCCTCGACCTTCGAGTTCTTGTCGACGCCGAACGGGTTCTTGTTGCTCGTCTTGTTCTTCGTCCCGCCGCTGTCACCTTCGTCGTTGGAGGGGGAGCCACACGCAACGGCGAACGAACCCATGGCCGCAGTCGCGATCGCCCCGCGCAGGAGCGTTCGCCTGTCAAGAGAGCCGGCACGAATGGTCATCTCTGCATCCTCACTGATCGATTGGATCTTTAACGGTTTGCTGCACTTCTTTGTGAGCGCGTCCTGGTGCCGGTGCCGCTCAGCGGCACCGATGGTGATCAGCTGAGCGATGTCGGAAAAGGCCTGTACCGAGGGTGGAACCCATGCTCAAGTCCTCGCCTTCTCCAGGACTCAGGCGGTGGACCGGTTCCTCCCCGGCACCGCGGTGATGTGCTGCGTAACGCAGGTGGAGCTGGGTGGTACCCGCCCGGTAGGACGCACGGCCGGGGCGGTGGCGACAGGTATAGTCCACTCCCCGCGAGGGGGGCAAGATCGAATGCAGGTTTGGGCATCGGTCTTTTCCGAGTTGAGACCTCCCGGAAATACGTCGCACGAGCGACGAACCGATCTTTCCAACTTCCTTGCATACAAAGGGTGTAACGGAATCCGCCGCGCCGCTTGTGGAATGCAGCTTTTCGGCTATCGCTCCTCGCGCGGCGGAAGACGTCGCGTGATCCGGTCGAACAGGTCCGTCAGCGGCTCGCTGACATCCCGGCCGAACCCGGTCAGCCCGTACGTGACTTGCGGCGGCGTCGTCGGCTCGACCTTCCGCCAGACCAGGCCGTCCTTGACCAGCGCGCGCAGGGTCTGGGCGAGCATCTTCTCGCTGACGCCCTGGATGCTGTCGCGCAGCTCGAAGAACCGAAGGTCGCTGCTCCGCAAGGAGATCAGGACCCAGATGCCCCAACGGCTGGTCACGTGGTCGACCATGTCGCGCGCCGGGCAGTCGGTGTGAAACACCTCATACCGAGCGTTCGTCCCACCCTGCGTCAACTGCGCACCTTCCCCCATGTCCGGAGCTTACCTCCGGGTATGTTCTTACGGAGAACAAGTCCGGCCTCTAGCGTCAATTGCCCGAGCGAACAACGGACTTGGAGCTGCAAATGATCGTGGTAACCGGAGCCACCGGAAATGTGGGCCGGCCTTTGACACAGGCCCTGGCCGAGGCGGGCGAGCAGGTGACGGCCGTGTCGCGGCACGCGCCGCAGACGTCGATGCCGACGCCGGACGGGGTTCGGCACGTGGCGGCCGACCTGGCCGAACCGGCGGGCCTCGCACCCGTGCTGGACGGAGCGAAGGCCCTGTTCCTCTTGTTGTCCGGCGACCTGCACGCACCCGGGGCCCGGCCGGCCGACATCATCGACCTGGCCGTGGCCGGCGGGGTTCGCCGGGTCGTCCTCCTGTCCTCGCAGGGCGTGTCGACCAGGCCGCTCGGCGCGACGCGGATCGCGATGCGCGCGCTGGAGGACTCCCTGCGGGAGTCGGGCGTGGACTGGGCGGTCCTGCGACCGGGCGGTTTCGCCTCCAACGCGCTGGCCTGGGCGGAGTCCGTCCGTACGGGAGGGACGGTCGCCGCCCCCTTCGGGGATGTCGGAGTTCCGGTCGTCGACCCGGCGGACATCGCCGAGGTCGCGGCCGCCTGCCTGATGGACGACCGGCACTCCGGCGGGGTCTACGAACTGACCGGTCCCGAGGTGATCACGCCGCGCGGGCAGGCGGCGGTCATCGCGGCCGCGCTCGGCTCACCGGTGCGGTTCCAGGAGCTCACCCGCGACGAGGCCAGGGCCGCGATGACCCGGTTCGTACCGGCGGAGCTCGCCGACGACACGCTGGACATCATCGGCGCCCCGAACCCCGCCGAGCTGCGGATCAGCCCGGACGTGGAACGGGTCACCGGCCACGCCCCGCGCCCCTTCGGCGACTGGGTCGCCCGCAACCTCGCCGCCTTCGGCTGAGGCACGGGCGCCGGGGCCGGGGCCGGGGCCGGGCTGTCTACACCGGTGCGCGGTACTCCATGAGCAGCAACGCGGAATCGTCCTCCACACCCGAGTCCGTGTGCGCGTGCACATCGCCGCGCAACCGCACCAGGCAGTCGTCGAGGGACTCGCCGCGCAACAGCGAGACGCGCTGGACGAGCGGATAGAAGGCGTCCTCCGCGTTCCGCGCCTCGGCGAGCCCGTCGGTGTAGAGCAGCACGCGGTCGCCGTCCGTCAGCTCGACGCGGCTCGGCCGGGGCGGGTCCTGCTCCAGCCATTCCAGGCCGAACGGCAGGGCGGGGCTCGGCGGGTGCGCGAGCTCATGGCTGCCGTCGGCCCGTACGACGAGCGGCGGCGGGTGCCCGAAGGAGAGCAGCGCGAGCCGTCCCGACGGGGCGAGTTCGGCGAGGACCGCGGTGACGAACTGCTCGTCGACGCCCCTGCGGCTCAGCGCCCCGGACATCTTGGCGGCGACCTCGTCGAGGTCGGCGGCTTCGTGTGCGCTCATCCGGAAGGCGCTGAGCATGACGGTGGCCGTGCGCACGGCGCCGAGTCCCTTGCCCTGTACGTCGCCGATGACGACGCGCACACCGCCGTCGCGCGCCGGGACCGCCTCGTAGAAGTCGCCGCCGATCCGGGCGTCCTCGGTGGCCGAGAGATACGAGGCGGAGATGCGCGCGGGCGCGGTCTCCTGCGGAACCGGGGCGAGGATGACGCTCTGCACGAACTCGGAGATCCGGCGCTGCCTGGCGGCCCGCTGTTCGTGCTGCACGCGCATGTGTGCCGCGACGGCGGAGGCCACGGTCACCAGGGCCACGCTGACGAGCGCCACCACACCGCGCCGGGTGAAGAGCAGGTCGTCGTAGACCGCCACCGCGGCGCACAGCACCAGGGAGACGAGTCCGCAGGTGACGACCTTGCGGGCCGCCGCACAGCAGGCCGTGAGCGCGGGCCCGACCGCGAACAGGGGCAGCAGGCCGACCTCCTCCCCCAGGACCACGTCGAGGACCGTGACCACGGCCGCGGCCACGAGGCCGGGGCAGAGCGCGGCGGGCCACGCGGGGAGCGCGGGAGCGCGCATGACGCCTCCTGGGGACGTAGCAAAAGGGTTGAAATGGGAGTTTTTGCCAAGATTTGCCACTGTACATCGGCGATTCGACCAACCGACCGGGCGCTCACAGCCCGTCGAGAGGGGCACACACGGCGTGTCGGACCCTCCCTTCCCGCCCGAACCGCCCAAAGGATTCAACACCCTTGACACCACTGGGGACTTGAGCCCCTACTGGACCTTGCTCAGCAACTGACAACGTTGTCCAGTAGCCGGAGGGTGAGCCCCCCTATGCGAGGCAGATCCAGACTGCTCAGATCCAGACACAGACTCGGGACCGTGGCCGCGCTCGGCGCGGCCGCACTCGTGCTCTCGGCCGCAGGTCAGGGCCTCGGCCCCGACTCCGCCGCCCACGCCGCCGAAGGGAAGCCGGAGTTCCGCTCCTCCTTCGAGGCCGGTCAGCCCGCCCCCGACTGGCTGAACACCGTCGACACCGACGCCGACGGAAAGAAGCGGGCGAGCGGCGTGGACGGCGCGTACAGCAGTGGCATGCCGGGCAATGTGAACGGCCATGTCACCGATATCCGGGCCAGTGACGAGAACGCGGGGGGCGGTGAGACCAAGGAGAACCTCGTCGACGGTGAGCCGACGACCAAGTGGCTGGCGTTCACGCCGACCGCCTGGGTCGAGTACGACCTCGACGAGCCGGTCAAGATCTCCACGTACGCGCTCACCTCCGCCAACGACCACGACGAGCGGGACCCGAAGGACTGGACCCTGAAGGGTTCGACGGACGGCAAGCAGTGGACGACGCTCGACTCCCGCTCCGGCGAGACGTTCGACAAGCGCCAGGAGCTGAAGTCGTACGACATCCAGAGTCCGGCGGAGTACTCCCACTTCCGTATCGAATTCACGAAGAACAACGGCGCGGCCGACGCGACGCAGCTCGCCGACTTCCAGCTGTCGACCGGCGAGGACTCCACCCCGGCCCCCGAGGACATGCTCTCGCTCGTGGACCGCGGCCCCACCGCCTCGCCGACCGCCAAGGCGGGCGTCGGCTTCACCGGCACGCGCGCGCTGCGCTACGCGGGCACGCACAAGGGTGAAGGACGCGCCTACTCGTACAACAAGGTCTTCGACGTCGATGTGGCGGTGGCCAAGGACACCGAGCTCGCGTACAAGATCTTCCCGTCGATGGCGGACGGCGACCGCGACTACGACGCCACGAACGTCTCCGTCGACCTCGCCTTCACCGACGGCACGCACCTGAGCGACCTCAAGGCCGTCGACTCCTACGGCGGGGCGCTGACCCCGCAGGGCCAGGGCGCGGCCAAGCGGCTGTACGTGAACCAGTGGAACGCGGTGAAGTCCGGGATCGGGTCCGTGGCTGCCGGAAAGACGGTCGACCGGGTCCTCGTCGCGTACGACTCCCCCCAGGGGAAGACGAAGTTCCGCGGGTGGCTCGACGACATCAGCATCGCGAAGGCGCGGCCGGCCAAGCCGAAGGCGCACCTGAGCGACTACGCGTCGACGACCCGCGGCACGAACTCCACCGGCAACTTCTCGCGCGGCAACACCTTCCCGGCGACGGCCGTCCCGCACGGCTTCAACTTCTGGACTCCGGTCACCAACGCGGGCTCGCTGAGCTGGCTGTACGACTACGCGCGCGACAACAACGCGGACAACCTGCCCACGATGGAGGCGTTCGCGGCGAGCCATGAGCCGAGCCCGTGGATGGGCGACCGGCAGACGTTCCAGGTGATGCCGTCGGCCGCGTCCAAGGTCGACACCTCACGCTCCGGGCGCGCGCTGCCGTTCAAGCACGACAACGAGACGGCGACGCCCT
This sequence comes from Streptomyces sp. NPDC002795, assembly GCF_042888725.1. Taxonomy (NCBI): domain Bacteria; kingdom Bacillati; phylum Actinomycetota; class Actinomycetes; order Kitasatosporales; family Streptomycetaceae; genus Streptomyces; species Streptomyces sp. NPDC002795. The sequence continues at coordinate 200,809 of NZ_JBIAQB010000004.1, read as the reverse complement.
CGTACTACGGCGTGAAGTTCCAGAACGGCGTGAAGGCGGAGATGGCGCTGACCGATCACGCGGCGGCGCTCCGCTTCAGCTACCCCGACGACGACGCGAGCGTGGTCTTCGACAACGTCTCCGACCAGGGCGGTCTCACGCTCGACAAGGAGAACGGGGTCGTCACGGGCTACTCGGACGTGAAGTCCGGCCTGTCGGCGGGCGCGACGCGGATGTTCGTCTACGGGGTCTTCGACAAGCCGGTGAAGGACGCCGATTCGGCGGGCGTGAAGGGGCACTTCACGTTCGACGCGGGCAAGGACCGTACGGTCACGCTGCGCCTCGCCACGTCCCTCATCGGCATGGACCAGGCGAAGGACAACCTGGCGCAGGAGCTGCCGCGGAAGCGGTCCTTCACGGACGTACGGAACGCGGCGCGCGCCCAGTGGGACACGCTGATGAAGAAGGTGGAGGTCGAGGGCGCGACGGACGATCAGCGCACGGCGCTCTACTCGTCGCTGTACCGGCTGTACCTGTACCCCAACTCCGGTTTCGAGAAGGTGCGTTCGCAGGGCGGCAAGGGCAAGGCGACGTACAAGTACGCGTCTCCCTTCTCGCCGATGCCGGGTCCTGACACCCCCACCCACACCGGCGCGAAGATCGTCGAGGGCAAGCCGTACGTCAACAACGGCTTCTGGGACACGTATCGCACGACGTGGCCCGCCTACTCGCTGCTGACGCCGAAGAAGGCGGGTGAGCTGGTCGACGGGTTCGTGCAGCAGTACCGGGACGGCGGCTGGACCTCCCGCTGGTCATCGCCGGGCTACGCGGACCTGATGACCGGCACCTCGTCCGACGTGGCGTTCGCCGACGCGTATGTGAAGGGCGTCGACGACTTCGACGTCGAGTCGGCGTACAAGGCGGCAGTGAAGAACGCGACCGTCGTCGCGCCGTCGGCGGGCGTGGGCCGCAAGGGCATGGAGACGTCACCCTTCCTCGGCTACACGCCGTCGGAGACGCACGAGGGCATGTCGTGGGCGCTTGAGGGCTATCTCAACGACTACGGCATCGCGGAAATGGGCCGCAAGCTCTACAAGAAGACCGGCGAGAAGCATTACAAGGAGGAGTCGGAGTACTTCCTCAACCGCGCCCGTGACTACGTCAACATGTTCGACGACAAGGCAGCCGGCGGGAGTTCGAGCCCCGGCTTCTTCCAGGGCAAGGGCAAGAACGGCGACTGGCGTGTGAAGTCCGAGGACTTCGACCCGGCGATCTGGGGCTACGACTACACGGAGACCAACGCCTGGGGTTATGCCTTCACCGCCGTCCAGGACAGCCGCGGTCTCGCCAATCTGTACGGCGGCCGGGGCGGTCTCGCCAAGAAGCTCGACACGTACTTCGACACCCCGGAGACGGGCTCCAAGGACGTCGCCGGCTCGTACGGCGGCGTGATCCACGAGATGACCGAGGCGCGCGACGTGCGCATGGGCATGTACGGCCACTCGAACCAGGTCGCGCACCACGTCACGTACATGTACGACGCGGCGGGTCAGCCGTACAAGACGCAGGAGAAGGTCCGCGAGGTGCTGTCGCGGCTCTACACCGGCAGCGAGATCGGGCAGGGCTACCACGGCGACGAGGACAACGGCGAGCAGTCGGCCTGGTACCTGTTCTCCTCGCTGGGCTTCTACCCGCTGGTCATGGGCAGCGGTGAATACGCCATCGGTTCCCCGCAGTTCACGAAGATGACGCTGCACCTGGAGAACGGCAAGGACCTCGTCGTCAAGGCGCCGAAGAACAGCGCGAAGAACATCTACGTGCAGGGCATGAAGGTCAACGGCAAGGCGTGGAACAAGACGTCGCTGCCGCATTCGGCGATCGCCAAGGGCGGCGTCATCGAGTTCGCGATGGGTGACAAGCCGTCGAAGTGGGGCACGGGTGCGGACGCGGCGCCGACGTCGATCACGAATGACGACAAGGTGCCCTCGCCGCGCTCGGACGCGATCACGGGTCCGGGTCCGCTCTTCGACAACTCCTCGGATACATCGGCGAGTTCATCGGGCGCGGTGGAGCTGCCGGTCGGTGCGGACGGAGCGAAGGCGGTCCAGTACACGCTGACGTCGCAGGACAAGGCGAAGGCCCCGACGGGCTGGCGTCTTGAGGCCTCGGACGACGCGGAGGACTGGAAGGCCGTCGACACGCGCTCCGGCGAGTCCTTCGCCTGGGACAAGCAGACCCGCGTGTTCTCCGTACCGTCCCCGGCGGCGCACAAGCACTACCGGCTGGTGTTCACCGGCGGGGCGGCGACGGTGGCGGAGGTGGAGCTGCTGTCCTGACCCGTTCCCGGGTGGCGTGCCGTGCGCGGCGCGTCACCCGGGGCAGTCGCCCTTGTCGTAGGTCCGGTACAGGGAGAGTTTCCGGTCGTGCCGTGGCTCGGGGAACTCCACGACCGGGACCGGCTTGCACGTCGACCATCTGCGGTTCGTGTCCTGGCCCGCGAAGCCGTACGTTCCGGTCGCCCCCTGGAGCATGCCCGCGCTGTTGACGGTGGGCTGCGACAGCGTCGTGTACAGCTCCTGCCTCGTGGGCAGTTGCTCGGTGTTCTTGCCCTTGTTCATGTCGGCGAAGGTGCGCTTCATGGCCTCGGTGAGCAGCCGGAGGCCGTCGTAGTACGAAGCCGCGTAGCCGTCGTCCAGGGGCTTGTCGCCGAGCGTGTGCGCGGACTCGATCTCGTCGAAGTGGTCGAGGAAGTCGTCGATGCCGGCGGGGCGGTCCGCGGAGCCCGCCTTCTCCCAGCGCGGGTCGAAGGAGGACACGTCGACGATCGTGGCCTTCGCCTTCTTCAGATCGCGCTCGACCTTCTCCTCGGTGAGGGTCGGTTCGAGGCCGATGCCGGTCTTCAGGATGCGCAGCCGGCTGCCCTGGTTGCAGCTGCCCGCGTCGGAGAGGGCGTCGATGAAGCCCGGGAGGTCCTGGTCGCGGCCCGCGTAGAAGACCGTGTCGGTGCTCTCGTTGCAGATCTTGTTGACCGCGTCGACGAAGATGCCCGGCTCGCCCTCGTCGCTGCCGGAGGAACCGGTGAAGAGGGACGAGTGGGTGGTGAGTCCGTAGTCCTCGCCGAAGCGGTTCTTGAGGGTGTCCGTCAGATCCTTCGAGTACACGTCGCCGGTGTGCCGGTCGAGCAGCAGCAGCCCCTTCTTCCTGCCCTGCGGGTAGGTGTCGAGGTAGTGCTGAAGGGCCTTCGCGAACTCCTTGTCGTCCGGCGAGGTCTTGAAGAAGTACGGGAAGTTCATCGACGAGGCGTTGATCACCGGGCCCACCGTGGGGATCTTGCGTGTGCTCAGTTCGTCGAGGGCCTGCCGGGTGCTCGTCTGGCTGCTGGGGATGCCCGTGACGCCGACGAGCGGATGGTCGGTGTCGTCGGCCAGCTGGTCCAGCTTCTTCACCACCGGGTCCCACTGATCGAGCTGCCTGCCGACCGGCGCGAGCATCAGCTGGACCTGCGGGCCGCCCGCCCCGGCGTTCGCCTCCTTGAGCGCGGCGAGGGAGCCCGCGAGCGCCCGGCGGATCATGTCGCCGGTCATCGCGCTCGTGTCGCCCGAGGTGAAGGACATCATCAGGGCGACCCGGACGTAGGGGGTGCCGCTCTCCGAGGCGACCTGGTCGTTCTCTTCGGCGATGGAGTCGAGGAGCGAGGTGATGGCGTCGTCCGCCTCGAAGGCCTGAGCGGTCACACCGATGCACTCGCCGTCGATCTCGCTGAGCCCGTTGTCGCACGTGCGCAGCAGTTTCGAGCCGCCGTAGATCCCGCCGGCCACGAGCGCGAGTACGACGACCGCGGCGACGCACCAGTCCAGCGGCCCCCACTCCCTGATCCTGCTGCCGAACATCAGCCTCCCTCCACGGAGTTGGTGCTTGCGGGTACGGGCAGTTCCTGCCTTTTGCGGGCGGCCGTCGGCCAGTCGCGGGCCGCCTGGCCGAGGGCCGCGTACCAGGTGGGGTGGCGGCGCGCGAGGAAGCCCAGCTCCTCCCCCACGGCCTTGCACATCCGGTCGGCGTCCGGGTCGAGGGCGGCGTCGGCGTACGGCTCGGAGAGGTACCACAGGGCGTGCAGCAGGCGGTTGATGCTGCGTCCCGAGGGGTCGAGGCGGGCGTAGCGGGCCGCGTGCTCGCCGTCGGCGATCTCGACGCGCTGGTCGCTCCAGGTGTCGTCGGCGGGCGGCACGGGCGCGCTCGCGCAGCGCTGGAGGCACAGCAGCCAGTGCTCGACGCTCTGTTCGGCCTCCTCCGCGTCGAACTCGTCGGCGAGCATCGCGACGACCTGTCCCGGGTTCCCGGCGGCGAGGTTGTGGCGCAGGGCGTCGGCCTCCTCGGTCTCGGCGCGCTGGACGTGGTGGAGGTGGAGGAAGGCGTGCACGGAGCGCCAGCTGTGCGGTTCGTCGCCCGGCGGCAGGGTGCGCCGCGCCTCGTGGACCAGGAGCGTGCGCAGCAGGCCGATGGTGACCAGCGGCCCGTCGGCGTCCGGGAGTTCCTGCCACTTCCGCTCGACGAGGTACTGGGCGGCGGCCGTGGCGGGCAGTTGCTCGGGGCCGACCAGGCCGAGGTCCTGGGCGAGCGCCTCGGCCGCCTTGGAGTCCCTGGCGAGGCAGAGCTTGACGAGGCGGTCGCGCTGTCTGCGGTCGGGCAGCAGGTCGCGCAGCAGCACCTCGGTGACGGCGCGGCCGCCCTCGACGCGCAGGTCGAGGAGGTCGCGCGGGACGACGGTGCGGTTCTGCTTGGCGGTCTCGACGGCGGCGTCGGCGAGGACGGTGCTGGCCGAGGGGTGGCCGCCGGTGAGCGCGTGCAGCGCGGAGGCGAGGTGCGGGTGGAGCAGGCGCGAGGACGCCCGGTCGAGCATGGACAGGATGTCGTCCCTGGTCAACGGGGTGAGCGGGAGGACGAGGAGGCCTTCGGACGGCTCGTGCCCTGTCCGCTTCCAGAGGGTGGCGGCGTGTCCGGGTCGTCTGACGCCGCCGGGCGGCAGCAGGTCGACGAGCTCGCGGCGTACGGCGTGCGGGGCGTCCTCCCGCGGCAGGTCGCCGAGCCGGGTGGCGATGACGACGATCCGGTCGTCGTACCTGCGCGCCCCCAGGGCCCGCTGTTCCAGGAGGAGTTCGAGGAATCGGGAGCCGGCGGGGGTGTGCGCCTCGTCGAGCAGGATCAGCGGCCAGGGTTCGCGGTTGAGCCGGCGCACCAGGCCGTGCGCGTGGGCCGTCTCCTCAAGGAAGGCGGCGGTCAGGGCCTGTTCCGCGGCGTGGAGGTAGTCGCCGCCGCGGTGGAAGCGGCGGGACAGCAGCCACAGCGGGTCCTCTTCGGCGATGGTGCCGTCGGGCGTGGTGTGCCGCTTGCGGAACCAGGTGCGGGCGGGGTCGAGGGGCATCCTGGTGGCGAGCTGGCGCAGCACGGCGGCGGTGACGGGCTGGGTCCCGTCCGGGTCGTCGGGGTCGCTGTTGCGGGCGGCGGCCGCGCTGAGCGACGTCTCGACCTGGGTGGCCCAGTCGCGGGCGACCTCGCGCTCGGTGCCGCGGGCCAGGCCGCTCACCATGAGCATCCGGGCGTGCCTGCGGCAGACCTCGTCGCGCTCGTCCGTCTGCCCCACGTGCCAGCCGGACACGGCGAACAGGGCGGGCATCAGCGTCCGGAAGATGCCGTACGTGGGCGTGAGCGCGCACACGAGGCGCTCCAGGACCTCGGCGGGCGACGCGGCGGGCTGGGGCGGAACGCTGCCCTCGGGGACCTCCTCGGCGATGCCGGAGGCGACGGGAGAGCCCGGTACGACGGCGCGCACGTGGGCGAGCGGGAGACGGCCCCGGTAGCCGCGGGCGAGGGTGTCGAGGAGGGCGCTGCGTCCGGTGCCGTGCTCGCCGGTGAGCAGCACGACGGGTACGTCGGACGCGAACTCCCGCTTCGCGCGGGCGCGTTCGTGGAACGCCAGCCCGGTGAGCGAGGGGACGAGCGATCGCACCAGGGGTTCACGCCCGTAAAGGAAGGGCGCTTTGGGCCTGGCCATCTTCGGCTGTCCTGCTTCCCTAGGGATCGTCAACTATTGCGTGAACCCCAGAACTTACCCGTGGTGCCGATCTCTTGCCAGATGGACCGCAAGGCTGCCGACCCCGTCACGGTTGCGGATAAATCTCCAGCTCCGCGCCGTCGGGCAGCTCCTCGACGCCCTGGATGACACCGCCCGGGTAGGCGATCCGGACCCGGCGCAGCGACGCGATTCCCTTGAGCGGGGAGAGGTCGATGTCGCCGCCCTGCGTCACATGAAGCTCCTCAAGTCCTTGGAGGCGGCGGGACATGCGCCGCAGTTGCAGCGGCGTGCCCTGTTGGGCGTAGACGAACAGCTTGGTCAGGTGCGGGATCTGGCTGGACGGGTTGAAGAGGAGGGTGCTGAGCTGTTCGGCAGAGAGGCAGAGGGTGCGCAGCTCGGGCAGCTGGCCGAGGAGTCCGCCCCAGCCGTCGGGGAGCAGTCGGCTGCTCGCGTCCTGGAGGTGCAGCTCCTGGAGCGCGACGAAGCGGGTGATGTCGGCGAGTTCGGAGGTTCCCGGCGGCAGCGACAGCGTCTTGAGCCGGCCGGGCCTGGGCAGTTCGGACACGCCGCGCCAGGGGACGCCCGCGCCGATGTGCAGCGCTTCGAGCCGCGCGCACTGGTCGAGCTGCTCCAGCGGTTCGAACTGCGGCACGTTCTCCAGGACGAGGCTGCGCAGTTGGGGGAGGCCGGTGAGCGGCCGCGGGTCCTTGACGTTGCGGCAGCCCTGGAGGGTGAGGCTCTCCAGGTGCTGGAAGTCGTGGAGGAGGGAGAGGTCGTCGATGCGCAGCGCGCCGCGCAGCCGCAGCTCGCGCAGGTGCTCAGGGGACAGGGCGGCGCGTACGGCGCCGGGGTCGAAGTCGCCGTGGATGCCGACGCGCTCGCAGCCGGGCAGCCGGGACAGGGCGTCGAGTTCGGCCTGTGAGCGGACGGTGACGGGCTCGCCGGGCGCCGCTTCGAGGAGCGGGGCGATGATCTCGCGGGCGTACGTCTCGGTGTCGAAGCGGTCCCAGTGGCCGAGGAGCTGGGCGCGCACGGTGGACTGCGAGGTGGTGAGGAACTCGCGCAGCCGCGGGATGGCCGCGTCGCCGCCGATCTGGCAGATGGCGTGCGCGGTCGCCAGCTCGGCGTCCCCGTCGAGCTCGTCGGCCCTGGGCAGCAGGCCGAGCAGCAGCGGTCCGGTACGCGCGAGTACGCGGGCCTGGCGCAGGCTGCGCGGCGGGAGCATGCTCGCGGCCTCGGCCTCGATGGTCTGGCGCACGGCGGGTTCGAGCCGCGTCGCCTGTTCGAGGGAGGCGAGGGCCAGGAGGCGGATCCTGGCCTGGACGGTCACGTCCTTCTCGCGCTTTCCGCGGTCGCTGAGGCGCATCAGAAGGTCGGCCCGCCCATTGTGATCGGCTTGCGCGACGGCCATCTGCACCACGTCCTCCCACTGGTCCATGTGAGCGTGTTTCACCAGCATGCCGAAGTCACGGTCCTCAAGAACAGCCTTGGCACCCAGGTAGTCCTGAAACGTGCGATGAATGAAGTCCACGGCGCCGGGCGCGGGCTCGCGGAGCAGCCCCGAGCGTTCCAGCAGGTATTCCAGCGCGTGTTCGGGCCCGCCCAGCCGCTCCAGGCTCGGCACCTGCGGCTGGAGCCTGCTCAGCTCATGGATGGCGTCGTCGCGTTCCATCTGGGTGTCGTCGTTGCGGATCAGCCGGTACGCGAGCCGTTTGAGCGGCTCGGTCGCGGACTCCTCGTCGAGCCGGGGCCGGTCGTCGCCCCGCCCGTACAGGTCCCGCTCCACGTCGCGCCGCTCAAGGAGCATGGACAGGGCGGCCCGGTAGAGGGAGGCCCGCCCGTTCGGCAGAAATCCGCGGCGTTCGCGGTGCAGGGCGCAGATCAGGCTGCACATCAGGGGGTTGGTGGCGAGGCGGCTCAGCTCGGGGTTGGAGCGCAGGGATTCGACGAGTTCCTCGGCGAGCCCTTCGCGCGCGCCTGCCGCGATGTGCCAGCGCGCGATGAAGAGTCGCAGGTCGACGAGGCTGAGCGGGTTGAGGCTCAGTTCGTGGAAGCCCTCGCCGCGCAGCCAGCCCGGTTCGAGGGCGGAGGGCCGGGTGGTGCACAGCCAGAGGTTGCCGGGGAACTGCTGCACGAGGTCGCGCAGCCATTGGCGGGCGCGGCGCCGGTCGGCCTTGGGGATCTCGTCGAGGCCGTCGACGAGCAGCACCGCGCGGCCGTTGCGCAGGACGCGGACGACCCAGCCGTCGGGTTCGCTGCCGCTGAGACCGCAGCGCATCCACTCCAGGAACTCCTCGGGCAGCGGGAGTTCGGCCCCTTGGCGGGCGAGGGTGCGCAGCGGCAGCACGAACGGGACCCGCCCTATCAGCTGCGGCAGCGCGACGGGCACGGACTCCTGGCGTGCGGTGGTCAGGGCGAGCCACTGCACGAGCGTCGTCTTCCCGGTGCCGGCGAGCCCGTGCAGCAGGACCTTGCCGCGCCCGGCGAGCGCGGTCTCGACGCTTTCCTCGGGCACGGTCTCGTAGTCGCCGTCCTCGTCCTCCGCGGCCGCGATCGGTACGGCGGTGGGGCTCAAGTACGCCTCGTCCAGGGGCCATTCGGGCCCGGCGGGGTCGCGGAGGTCGACGCCGTGGATGGTGAGCCGGCCGTGCCGCCCGATGACGTAGTCGGCGTACGCCTCCTCGAAGCGGAGGTCGGCGGCCTGGTGGTCCTCACCGGAGACGGTCCGCAGCACGCGTTCCAACAGCTCCTTCTGTTCGCGGAGTTGGCGGAAGTTCGACAGCTGGGCGCGGGCCTCGAAGCCGGGCCGCTCGGTGAAGAACCGCACGAGGTGCATGCAGGCGGTGACGAGCAGCGCGTCGTGGAAGCGGGCCGCGTCCGCGGTGAGCAGCCCCTTGATGTCCCGCTCCGCCGCGCTGGACAGCGTGGCGGCCAGCTCCTCGGGCCCGAGCACCACCAGATCGACATCGTTCATGTCCAGCTGACCGAGCGCGAAGAGCGTACGGGTCAGCGCCTGCCCCACCGCGTCGTGCTCGTCGTCGGGCAGCCTGGCCTCGTGCCGCGGCGCGGCCCGCACCGCGCGTCGCACCAGCTCCCTCGACAGCCGATGCATGTCGTCACGACTGAGCGCGGGATGATCGCCGACGAACGACAGCAACGCCCGTACGCGGATGGGCTTCTCACCGGGGAACTCGGCGCCCGCCACCTTCTCCGGAGGCAGCACGAACCGCTTCAGCAACGGCACCACCACCGAGGACGCGAGCTTCAGCCCCATTGCGCCCAGTTCCACCGCTCACCCCCGTCGCCCACGTGTCTCCCATTTTACGTGTACGAGGCTGGGGCACCAGATCCCCGAACTCACACCACACCACCTTGCCGGGGTCCCGCTCCCCCACGCCCCATTCGTCCGCGAGCGCGGCGACGAGGAGCAACCCGCGGCCACCTTCGTCCGGCCGGACGTGGCGCGGCAGGTCGCTGCCGCTGTCGTGGACCTCCACGCGGAGGCCGTTCTCGTGGGGCAGGAGACACAGGAGGTAGCCGCGACCGGGCGGGACGCCGTGGAGGAGGGCGTTGGTGGCGAGTTCGCTGACGCAGAGCGTGATGTCGTGTGCTCTGTCCTCCGGTACGGCCCAGTCGGCGAGCGCGGCGCGGGTGAACTCGCGGGCGGCGGGGACGGATTGGCGTTCGCGGCGGTAGAAACGCTCGCGGGGTTCCAGGTTCACGAGTGGAATGTCGCGGAGAGTGATTGACTGGCGACAGTTATTCGACCCCGACAGATTTTTTGTCGGGGTTCGAGTGGGGTCAAGAAGGAACGGGGGCGGGGAGATGCCCGTCATGAGCCCTGCGCAACATCCGCCGAAGAATCCCTCGGCGATGAGGCTGGTCGCCGACCTCGTCGCCCTCTTCCGGAAAGCCGCCGGTTACACACAGGCGGCGCTCGCGGATCGGCTGATAGTGGCCGAGTCGACGATCGCGGCGATCGAGCAGGCGCGGCGCCCGCTGGTGCCGAAGCTGGCGGCTTCGATGGACCAACTCCTGGAGACGAAGGGGGCGTTGGTCACGGCGGTGGCGGCGATGCCGGAGGTGGACCAGTTTCCGTTGTGGGCGGAGTCGTACATGGCGCACGAGCGCGAGGCCATCGCGCTGTCCTGGTACGACGTCCTGACCGTGCCCGGCATCCTCCAGACCGAGGACTGCGCCCGCACGGTGCTGCGCAACCGCGTCCCGGCGTACGACGAGGACGAGATCGAGACGAAGACGGCCGCGCGCGTGCAGCGGCAGGAGGTGCTGCACCGGAAGTGCCCGCCGACGCTGAGCTTCGTCGTCTGGGAGGCAGCGCTGAAGCTGGCGTACCTCGACCCGCTGGCACGGGCCGAGCAGCTCCGGCACTTGCGGGCGTGTGCGGAACTTCCGGGGCTGGCGCTCCAGTTCCTGCCGCTGGACGCGCCTACTCACGCGGGCCTCGATGGCTCCTTTACCCTCCTGGAGACCCCCGCACATCAGCACCTCGCGTACACCGAATCCCAGCGCGGCAGCCAGTGGGTTTCCGACTCAGACCAGGTGTCTTCCCTGGCACGCAAATATGCGATGCTGCGATCACAGGCCCTCACGCCCGAGCAGTCCATGGGCCTGCTGGAGCGCCTGCTAGGAGAGCTATGACCACCGCACTGAACTGGTTCAAGTCGAGCTACAGCGGCAGTGAAGGCGGCCAGTGCCTCGAAGTCGCCTACGACTGGCGGAAGTCGAGCTACAGCGGCAGCGAAGGTGGCGCGTGCGTCGAGGTCGCGACGCACCCCTCCGCCATCCACATCCGCGACTCCAAGAACGCCGACCGCGGCCCGCACTTCACCGTCACGCCCGAGGCGTGGACCGCGTTCCTCGGCGGAGGCCGGGGCTGAAGCCGTTCGGGCTCGACTCGGTCCGGCGGGTCCCGGAGCTGGAGGGCCCCCGGTCGCGGCTGTGGCGCGCCGAGCGCCACGGCACCCCGGTCATGGTCAAGCAACTGGTCGACGCTCCGGAGGCCGCCGACCGGTACGCCCGCGAGGTGGCGGCACTGCGGCTCGCCGCCACCGTGAACCCACCCGTGGTGCCCCGCCTCCTCGACACCGACCCCGACGAACGCGTACTGGTCCTGGAGTACGTGGAACATCGGCACCCAGGACCGGACTGGCGAGTCGCCTACGCGGCAGCGCTCGCGCGGCTGCACGCGGCGGGGCACATCGCCACCGGCACCCCCGCCCTCCCGGCCTGGTCGGGGCCGACCGGGGACGACATCGACGCGTTCCTCCGGCTCGCCGCCACGCTCGGCGTACGCGAACCACCCGGCGTACGACGGGAGTTGGAGGCCCTGGTGACCCGCCTCGCGCGGACCACCAACACGGCGCTGCTGCACGGCGACCCCTGCCCCGGCAACGATCTGCACACCGCGGACGGCGTACGGTTCATCGACTTCGAGCAGGCCTCCATCGGCGACGGCCTCGTCGAACTCGCCTACCTCCGGACCGGCTTCCCGACCTGCTGGTGCTCCACGTCCCCGGCCCCGGAACAACTGGCCGAGGCGGAGGCCGCGTACCGGGCGGCGTGGCGCGAGGCCACGGGGACCGAGGTGCGGGGCGACGTCACGGACGCCTGCGCCGGGTGGCTGCTGCGCGGCGACGCGCTGGTGCCTCGGGCGGAGCGCGGCACCGTCGACCACCTGGCCCGCGTCCCGGACGCCGACTGGGAGTGGGGCACCGCCACGGCCCGCCAACGCCTCACGCACCGACTGGGCGTCGTCGCCGACCAGAGCGGCGGGCCACCGGCACTCACACAACTCGCCGCGGACCTGCGCACGGCCATGCTCACCCACTGGCCGAAACTCACCCCGATGCCCGCGGAACGACCACCCGGGTCCTGAAGCCGGAACGGCGAAGGGCCGCGACCCCACCGGGGGTCGCGGCCCAACCGCCTTACCGGATCGCTTACGCGCTGATCAGGCTGCGCAGCACGTACTGAAGGATGCCGCCGTTGCGGTAGTAGTCCGCCTCACCGGGGGTGTCGATGCGGACGACCGCGTCGAACTCGACGCCGGTGTCGGTGACGACCTTCACCGTGGCCGGGGTCGTGCCGTTGTTCAGCTCGGTCACGCCGGAGATCGAGAAGGACTCCTCGCCGGTCAGGCCGAGCGAGTCGGCCGTCTGGCCCGCCGGGAACTGCAGCGGCAGGACGCCCATGCCGATGAGGTTCGAGCGGTGGATGCGCTCGTACGACTCGGTGATGACGGCCTTGACGCCGAGGAGCGCGGTGCCCTTGGCGGCCCAGTCACGGGACGAACCGGAGCCGTACTCCTTGCCGCCCAGGATGACCAGCGGGGTGCCCTGCGCCTGGTAGTTCTGCGAGGCGTCGTAGATGAACGAGACCGGCGCGTCGGCCTGCGTGAAGTCGCGGGTGTAGCCGCCCTCGGTGCCCGGCGCGATCTGGTTGCGCAGGCGGATGTTGGCGAACGTGCCACGGATCATGATCTCGTGGTTGCCGCGACGCGAGCCGTACGAGTTGAAGTCGCGGCGCTCGACGCCGTGCTCCGACAGGTACTTGCCGGCGGGGGTGTCGGCCTTGATCGCACCGGCCGGGGAGATGTGGTCGGTGGTGACCGAGTCGCCGAGCTTGGCCAGGACGCGGGCGTTCGCGATGTCCTGGACCGGGGCCGGCTCCATCTCCATGCCCTCGAAGTACGGGGGCTTGCGGACGTAGGTCGACTCGCTGTCCCACTCGAAGGTGTTGCCGGTGGGGACCGAGAGGGCCTGCCACTGGGCGTCACCCGCGAAGACGTCCTCGTAGGACTTGGAGAACATGTCCTCGCCGATGGAGTTGGCGACGACGTCGTTGACCTCGGCCTCCGACGGCCAGATGTCCTTGAGGAAGACCGGCTTGCCCTCCTGGTCGACGCCGAGGGCGTCGGTGGTGATGTTCACCTTCATCGAACCGGCGAGGGCGTACGCGACGACCAGCGGCGGGGACGCCAGGTAGTTCATCTTGACGTCGGGGTTGATGCGGCCCTCGAAGTTCCGGTTGCCGGAGAGGACGGACGTCACGGCCAGGTCGTGGTCGTTGACGGCCTTCGAGACCTCGTCGGGCAGCGGGCCCGAGTTGCCGATGCAGGTCGTGCAGCCGTAGCCGACGAGGTTGAAGCCGACCTTGTCGAGGTACGGGGTGAGACCCGACTTGTCGAAGTAGTCGGTGACGACCTTCGAGCCCGGGGCGAGCGTGGTCTTGACCCACGGCTTGCGGGTCAGGCCCTTCTCGACGGCCTTCTTCGCGACGAGGGCGGCGGCCACCATCACGTACGGGTTCGAGGTGTTGGTGCAGGAGGTGATCGCGGCGACGGTGACGGCGCCGTGGTCCAGCTCGTACGTCGAGCCGTCGGGGGCGGTCACGGTGACCGGGTTCGACGGGATGCCGTTCGAGGCGGCCGGGGAGTCGGACGCCGGGAAGGACTCCTTGCCGGCCTCCTCGTCGTCGTCGACGTAGTTGCGCACGTCGACGGCGAACTGCTGCGCGGCGTTCGCGAGGACGATGCGGTCCTGCGGGCGCTTCGGTCCTGCGATGGAGGGGACGACCGTGGAGAGGTCGAGCTCCAGCTTCTCGGAGAAGTCGGGCTCGGCGGCCGGGTCCAGCCAGAGGCCCTGCTCCTTGGCGTACGCCTCGACGAGCGCGACCTGCTGCTTGTCGCGGCCGGTCAGACGCAGGTAGTTCAGCGTCTCGTCGTCGATCGGGAAGATCGCGGCGGTGGAGCCGAACTCCGGCGACATGTTGCCGATGGTGGCGCGGTTCGCGAGGGAGGTGGCGGCGACGCCCTCACCGTAGAACTCGACGAACTTGCCGACGACGCCGTGCTTGCGCAGCATCTCGGTGATCGTGAGCACGAGGTCGGTGGCGGTCGTGCCGGCGGGGAGCTCGCCGGTGAGCTTGAAGCCGACGACGCGCGGGATGAGCATCGAGACCGGCTGGCCGAGCATCGCGGCCTCGGCCTCGATGCCGCCGACGCCCCAGCCCAGGACGCCCAGGCCGTTGACCATCGTGGTGTGCGAGTCCGTGCCGACCAGGGTGTCGGGGTAGGCCTGACCGTTGCGGGTCATGACCGTGCGGGCCAGCTTCTCGATGTTGACCTGGTGGACGATGCCGGTGCCGGGCGGGACGACCTTGAAGTCGTCGAACGCGGTCTGGCCCCAGCGCAGGAACTGGTAGCGCTCCTTGTTGCGGCCGTACTCCAGGTCCACGTTCTGCTTGAACGAGTCCGCGGTGCCGAACTTGTCGGCGATGACGGAGTGGTCGATGACCATCTCGGCCGGGGACAGCGGGTTGATCTTCGCCGGGTCACCGCCGAGGGCCTTCACGGCCTCACGCATCGTGGCGAGGTCCACGACGCAGGGCACGCCGGTGAAGTCCTGCATGATCACGCGGGCCGGCGTGAACTGGATCTCCTGCGCGGGCTGAGCCTGGGAGTCCCAGTTGCCGATCGCACGGATGTGGTCGGCGGTGATGTTCGCGCCGTCCTCGGTGCGGAGCAGGTTCTCCAGAAGGACCTTCAGGCTGTACGGAAGGCGGGCCGAGCCCTCAACCTTGTCCAGCTTGAAGATCTCGTACGACTCGTCGCCCACGCGCAGCGTGCTGCGGGCGTCGAAGCTGTTCGCCGACACGACAGTCTCCTTCATATATGTGCGCGTTCCACCGGCCGCGTCCATGTGCGCCTACCGGCGCGTGGTGCCGCCAGGCCGACTCGACGATCCGCTAAGGTAAGGCTAAGTTAGGTACGCCTTACCGTCCGACCCTCGGTTCCGTGCGGCCGTGGTGCGCCTCGGTAGATATCTCGATGTCGAGATAACTCTAATACATCGCCTGTCGGCGACATCAAGCGGTGTCGCCGAGCTCACTCCTGTGCGCGTACCCGCGCCCGTCCCCCTCATCGTCGTACGGGGTCGCGGGATGCACCAGCGCTGCCGCCGGGTGCCTGATCGCCGCAGCGGCGGGTACGCGAATCGCCATGCCGCTTACATTCCGTAAGAGTTTCCAGATCCTGCCCGGCGTCCGGCTCAACATCAATCGCCGGTCCTGGTCCCTCACGACGGGCGGCCGACACGGGCCGCGCCGCACCCACAGCAGCACCGGCCGCCGCACGACGTCGGTGGATCTGCCCGGCCCCTTCGGCTGGCGCCGCACGCGCACGAACAGGCGCCACTGACTCCGCTTCGGGCCCGCCACGCCGACGGGCCCCCTCGCGCACAACATCTCATATCTGAGATAACCTGCCGCCATGGCAGACGACTACCTCGAACGCATCGGCAAGCTCATCCGCGACGCCCGCCAGCACAGGGGCTGGACGCAGTCGCAGCTTGCGGAGGCGCTCAACACCAGCCAGAGCGCCGTGAACCGCATCGAGCGCGGTAACCAGAACATCAGCCTTGAGATGATCGCTCGAATTGGCGAAGCGCTGGACAGTGAAATCGTCTCCCTCGGGTACGCGGGACCGATGCACCTGCGCGTGGTCGGCGGACGCCGGCTGTCGGGTTCGATCGAAGTGAAGACGAGCAAGAACGCGTGCGTGGCGCTGCTGTGCGCCTCGCTGCTCAACAAGGGCCGCACCGTGCTGCGCCGGGTCGCCCGTATCGAGGAGGTCTACCGCCTTCTGGAGGTACTCGGCTCGATCGGCGTGCGCACCCGCTGGATCAACGACGGCGCGGACCTGGAGATCGTGCCGCCCGCCGCGCTCGACATGAACGCCATCGACGCGGACGCCGCGCGCCGCACCCGGTCGATCATCATGTTCCTCGGCCCGCTGCTGCACCGCATGGACCACTTCAAGCTGCCCTACGCGGGCGGCTGCGACCTCGGCACCCGCACCATCCAGCCGCACATGATCGCGCTGCGCCGCTTCGGCCTCGACATCACGGCGACCGAGGGCCTCTACCACGCGGAGGTGCATCCGACCGCCGCTCCGGACCGCCCCATCGTGCTGACCGAGCGCGGCGACACCGTGACGGAGAACGCTCTGCTGGCCGCCGCCCGCGCCGACGGCACGACGGTCATCCGCAACGCCTCCTCCAACTACATGGTCCAGGACCTGTGCTTCTTCCTGGAGGCGCTGGGCGTCGAGGTCGAGGGCGTCGGCACGACGACGCTCACCGTGCACGGCGTGCCGCACATCGACGTCGACGTGGACTACTCGCCGTCCGAGGACCCGGTCGAGGCGATGAGCCTGCTGACCGCGGCCGTCGTCACGCAGTCCGAACTCACGGTCAAGCGTGTGCCGGTCGAGTTCCTGGAGATCGAGCTGGCGGTCCTGGAGGAGATGGGCCTCGACCACGACCGCTCCGCGGAGTACCCCGCCGACAACGGGCGCACGCGGCTGATCGACCTCACCGTCCGGCCCTCGAAGCTCGAAGCCCCCATCGACAAGATCCACCCCATGCCGTTCCCCGGCCTGAACATCGACAACGTGCCGTTCTTCGCGGCGATCGCGGCCTCCGCCCAGGGCAAGACCCTCATCCACGACTGGGTCTACGACAACCGGGCGATCTACCTGACCGACCTCAACCGGCTCGGCGGGCGACTTCAACTCCTCGACCCGCACCGGGTGTTGGTCGAGGGACCGACCCGCTGGCGCGCCGCCGAGATGATGTGCCCGCCCGCGCTGCGGCCCGCCGTGGTCGTGCTGCTGGCGATGATGGCGGCCGAGGGCACGTCGGTGCTGCGCAACGTGTACGTGATCAACCGCGGCTACGAGGATCTGGCGGAGCGGCTCAACTCCGTCGGCGCGCAGATCGAGACGTTCCGGGACATCTGACGGGAATCTGATCCCTCACCTTCACATCCCGCCTGCCCAGTGGGCGGGCGGGATGTGAAGGTGAGCGCATGAAGCGCTCCTTCACCGCCTCCTTCACCCCCTCCTCCGCCGCTCTCGCCGCCTGCATCGCCTTCGTTCTGCTCACCGGGTGCGGGAGCGGGCACGGCGCGCCGGACTCCAGGCCGTCCGCGTCCGGCGGGGGCGGCGGCGGGGTGCCGCAGGAGCCTTCGGCCAGTCGGGCCCCCGCCGCCGGTAAGGGGTCGAAGGACCCCGACGACCTCAACGGGGACGGGCACCGGGACCTCCTCGTGCCCGTCGCGGCGCATGTGGACCCGGACACGAACGAGCGCGACGAGCGGGTCGGCGTCGTCTTCGGCTCCGCCCGCGGGCTCGACCCGGCCACGCGCGCCGTGTACGGGCGGTCGGACCTCGGGATCCCTCTGTCGAAGCTCGAGAACCAGGGCTCCGAGGACAGCCTCGCCGCGGAGAGCGTGACCACGGCCGACCTCGACGGGGACGGGTTCCCCGACCTCGTCACGACGGTCACCGAGGACACCGGCGACGGCAGCGGAAAGCAGCGCAACACCCTGTACGTGGTGTGGGGCACGCCGACCGGCCCCGACACGCGGGGACGTCAGGCGACCCGCCTCCAACCCCACTCCACCGCCGACCAGTCGGGCCTGTACGACATCACGCGCGGCGACTTCGACGGGGACGGCCACCACGACCTGGCGGGCCTCGGCGACAACGGCACGAAGGCGCACATCCTGTACGGCCCCTTCGGCCGCTCGGGCGCACCGGCCCGTACCGGTTCACTCCGGGGGAACGACGGCGGCCTGTCGGCGGACGCCATCGACCCGACGGGCACACCACGCGTCACCGGACTCCTGGCCCCCTCGGTGAACGACGGGGAGCAGGCACCCAGCACGCTCTACGCCGACCCGCGCACGGGCCAGGGGCGCGAGCTGCGCGCCGGCAACGCGCACGCCTTCGGCGACTTCGACGGGGACGGGCGCCGCGACGTGGCCGTGGGCGACAACGGCAGCCGCAACGACGAACCCGGCTCCGAGACGGAAGCGGCCGACGTGGACGGGTCGTTGACGGTGTACCCCGGCGGGGGCGGGCCCCCGGTGCCGTACAAGCTGCCCGCACCCGGCAAGGGGCGGCAGAGCGACTACGGCCCCGGCGGGTACGTCGCCGCCGATCCGGACGGGGACGGGCGGGACGGCATCCTCGTCGCCACGTACGCCGGAGCGACCCTCATCGACGGGGAGAAGCGGACCCCCGTGCTGCGGCAGGGGCCCGCTGAGATCGACCACAAGAAGCGCTCGGACAACGCGCGCCGGGCACGACCGGCCGGCGCGGCCGACTTCGACGCGGACGGCAGGGACGAACTGATCCTGGCGTGGGCGGCGGACGACCTCTTCACCTTGTACGGGGAGCACCCGACGCATTGGTGGATCACGGCCGGAACGTCCGGCCGGAACGCGACCTCCTTCGCGACCACCGGGTTCGTCTCCTAGGTCGCGGGGTTCCGCCCCGCAACGAACTCCCGGATCGCCTCCGCCAAGGCCCGCGGCTGGTCCAACGGAATCAACGTGCCGCAATCATCCAGCTCCACCAACCGCCCCTGCGGCAGCAGTTCCGCCAGGCGGCGCCCGTGGGCCAGAGGCATCATGCGGTCCTGCTTGCCCCACACCACCAGCGCGGGCCGGTCATAGGCGCGCAACGCGTCCGCCGCCTCCATCATCTCCGTCTTCACCCCGGAGCGGAGGTAGTGCAGCAGCAGCTTCCGCGCCGCCGGGTCCTTGCGCAGCGGCTCGATCCAGTGGTCGATCAGGTCGTGCGGGACCGGGCGCTGCGACATCACCGCGTACCCGGTGCCGGGCATGCGGCGCAGGGGGCGTACGGACAGGGTGCGGACGAGGAGCGAGATGCCGCCGGGGACGCGGGACATGACCTCCAGGAGCTTGCCCGCCGGGCCCGGCGGATAGTTGTCGAAGGCCTCGCAGCCCGCGATGACCATGCGTCCCACCCGGTCGGGGCGTTCCGCGGCGAGCTGCTGGAGGCGCCCCGCGTCGTTCTCCACGAACACCGTGTCGTCGCCCAGCTTGAGCGCGTCGGCGAACTCGCCGATGAGCAGGGCCACGGAGTGCGGGGTGATCCGGGCGCCGGGCCGCACGGGCACGTGGTTGCTCCCGTACGGGAGGGTGGGCACGATGCACCGTACGGACGTGCCGAGTTCGTCGACGACGTGCCGCCACACCGTGCCGTTCTGGGCGAGCCCGTGGAGGAGGACGACGGTCGTGCCGTCGCCTCCCGTGTCCTCGTACGCGATCGGGCCCACGGAGAGGTCCACCGAGAGTTCCGTCTGCTGGGTCATGCGGCCGAGCCTAGGCGCCGTACGCGCTCAGGGTAGGACGGCGATTCCGTCGAGTTCCACCATGGCTTGTTCGTCCCACAGGCGACTGACTCCGATCACGGCCATCGCCGGGTAGTCGCGGC
Source organism: Streptomyces sp. NPDC002795 (assembly GCF_042888725.1). Lineage (NCBI taxonomy): Bacteria > Bacillati > Actinomycetota > Actinomycetes > Kitasatosporales > Streptomycetaceae > Streptomyces > Streptomyces sp. NPDC002795. The sequence goes on along the minus strand of NZ_JBIAQB010000004.1, from coordinate 181,436 downwards.
CCGCCAACTCGCGCCAGATACGGCCGAGTTCGCGCGCGTTCTCCCGGTAGTCCGACACGTCCGTGGCGTAGACCGTGACGCGCGCCAGGTGCTGCGGTGTGCCGCCGGACGCGCGCAGGGCGGTGAGCAGGTTTGTCAGGGCGCGGGTGAACTGTGCGGGGAGGGTGGTGCCGGTGACCTTGCCGTCGGCGTCCAACGAGGTCTGGCCGGCGAGCATCACCAGGCGGCCGCCCGTCGCGACGACGGCGTGGGAGAAGCCGGTGGGCGGGGAGAGTTCGGGCGGGTTGACGCGCGTCAGATCGCCACTGTTGCTGCCGCTGCTCACGAGGACTCCTTCTTGTGCCCCTTGTCGTGTTCCTTGTACAACTCGCGGGCGATGATGGCCCGTTGGACCTCGGACGCGCCCTCGTAGATGCGCGGCGCCCGGACCTCGCGGTACAGGTGCTCCAGGACATGGCCGCGGCGCAGCGCCCGCGCTCCGTGCAACTGCACTGCGGAGTCGACGACTTGCTGGGCCGCCTCCGTGGCGATGAGCTTCGCGACGGCCGCGCGGCGCGGCACGTCCGGGTCGCCCTCGTCGTACGCGGACGCCGCCGCGTAGACCATGAGGCGCGCGGACTCGACCCGTACCGACATGTCGGCGACCTGGTGGGCGACGGTCTGGAGTTCCTTCAGCGGGGCGCCGAACGCCTCCCGCTCGGAGGTGTGCGTGAGCGTCGCGTCGAGGGCCGCCTGCGCCATGCCGACGGCGAACGCGCCGACGCTGGGCCGGAACAGGTTCAGCGTGCCCATCGCGACGCGGAACCCGGCGTCGACCTCGCCGAGCAGGTCGTCGCGGGTGACCGGGACGCCGTCGAAGGCGAGCGTTCCGATGGGGTGCGGGGAGATCATGTCGAGGTGTTCGCCGGTCAGGCCCGCGCGGTCGGCGGGGACCGCGAAGGCCGTGACGCCGCGCGCGCCCGCGTCGGGGGTGGTGCGGGCGAAGACGGTGTAGACATCGGCCTCGGGGGCGTTCGAGATCCAGCATTTCTCGCCGGTGAGCCGCCAGCCGTCGCCTTCGCCGTCCCGGTCCGCACGGAGGGACAGCGCCGCCGCGTCCGAGCCCGCCCCCGGCTCGCTCAGCGCGAACGCCGCCACGGCCCGGCCCGCGCCCACCTCCGGCACCCACCGCCGGCGCACCGCCGCGCCGCCGTACGCGTGGATCGGATGCGCCCCGAGCCCCTGGAGCGCGAGCGCCGTCTCGGCCTCCGTGCTGACGCGGGCCAGGGACTCGCGCAGGAGACAGAGATCGAGCGCGCCGGCGGTGAACAGGCGCTCAAGGAGGCCGAGTTGGCCGAGTTCGGCGACGAGGGGACGGTTGACGCGGCCCGGTTCGCCCTTCTCGGCGAGTGGGGCGAGGCGGTCGGCCGCGAGGGCCCGTAGCTCGCCACACCACGCGAGCTGCTCCGGTTCGAGCGAGAATGTCCCCATATGTGGTGCTCCTCTCACGACTGCCTACCGGCCACACGAAGGAACCGTATCGCGCCCCGTTGACTGTCGTCACCATCACGATACGCTCGATGCGCGCCGCCTCATCCGGCGACGGCATGCGAGCCACTCACCACGAGGGGGCGCCAGGCCATGACCCACCATCCGCCCAGCCCACTGTCTCCTTCGGCCCACGCCGACACCTTCGCGCGCGACCATCTGCCGCCCGCGGAGCTGTGGCCGGGACTCACCTTCGACCTGCCCGAGCTGCGCTACCCGCAGCGGCTCAACTGCGGGGCCGAACTCCTCGACACCACCGTGGAACGGCACGGCGCGGACCGCCCGGCCTTCCACTCCCCCGGCCGGACACCCTGGACGTACGGAGAGTTGAAGGAGACGGTCGACCGGATCGCGCACGTGCTCACCGACGAGCTGGGCGTCGTGCCCGGCAACCGGGTGCTGCTGCGCGGCCCCACCACCCGGCACCTCGCGGCCTGCTGGCTCGCCGTGATGAAGGCGGGGGCCGTCGCCGTGACCGTCCTCGCGCAGGCGCGGACGAGCGAGCTGGCCACCGTGTGCGAGATCGCGCGGGTGGGGCACGCCCTGTGCGACATCCGCTCGGTCGACGACCTGGCGAAGGCCGAGGTGCCGGGGCTTCGCATCGCGACGTTCGGTGGCGACGGGCCCGACGACCTGCTGCATCGCGCGGCCGGGAAACCGGCGGCGTACGAGGCCGTCCCGACGGCTGCCGACGACGTCGCGCTGATCGCCTTCACCTCGGGTACCACCGGGCGCCCCAAGGGGTGCATGCACTTCCACCGGGACGTGCTCGCGGTCGCGGACACCTTCTCGGAGCACGTGCTGAAGGCCGGCCCCGACGACGTGTTCGCGGGGAGCCCGCCGCTGGGCTTCACGTTCGGGCTCGGCGGCCTTGTGATCTTCCCGCTGCGGGCGGGGGCTTCGGCGCTGCTGCTCGAACAGGCGGGCCCGCAGAAGCTGCTGCCCGCGATCGCCGAGCACCGGGTGTCGGTCGTGTTCACCGCGCCGACCGCGTACCGGGCGATGCTGCCCGAGCTGGCCTCGTACGACATCTCCTCGCTGCGGCGCTGCGTGTCCGCGGGCGAGAACCTGCCCGCCGCGACCTGGCAGTCCTGGCAGGAGGCGACGGGCCTGCGCATCATCAACGGCATCGGCGCGACGGAACTCCTGCACATCTTCATCTCGGCGGCGGACGACGCGATCCGGCCCGGCACGACGGGCGTTCCCGTGCCCGGCTGGGAGGCCCGGATCGTCGACCCCGGGGGGCGTCAACTCCCGGACGGGGAGCCGGGGTTGCTGGCCGTACGCGGGCCCGTCGGCTGCCGGTACCTCGCCGACGAGCGGCAGACCGTGTACGTACAACACGGCTGGAACGTCACCGGGGACACGTACGTCCGCGAGGCCGACGGCTACTTCCGGTACGTGGCCCGCGCCGACGACATGATCATTTCCGCCGGGTACAACATCGCGGGCCCGGAGGTGGAGGACGCGATCCTGCGCCACCCGGACGTGGCGGAGGCGGCCGTGGTCGGAAGGCCCGACGAGGAGCGCGGCCAGGTCGCCGTCGCGTACGTGGTGCTGCGGGCGGGGGCACGGCAGGACGTGGAGGGGCTGCGCGAGTTCGTGAAGGCCGAGCTCGTCCCGTACAAGTGCCCGCGCGCGATCGAGTTCCTGGACGCGCTGCCGCGCACGGCCACGGGAAAGCTCCAGCGGTTCCGGCTCCGCGAGTCCTCAGCCGTAGAGTGATCACGTGCCCGAGCAGCCCACGCATACGCCCCGCTCCCTCATCGTCACCCTGTACGGCGCCTACGGCCGCGACCTGCCGGGGCCGCTTCCCGTCGCCGAGCTGATCCGGCTGCTCGGAGCGGTCGGTGTCGACGCGCCGTCCGTCCGCTCGGCGGTGTCCCGTCTGAAGCGCCGCGGCCTGCTGCTCCCGGCCCGCACCACCGCCAAAGCCGCGGCCTACGCGCTGTCCGACGACGCCCGCCAGCTCCTCGACGACGGTGACCGCCGCATCTACGGAAGCGGTTCGTCCGCCGACGGCTGGGTGCTCGCCGTGTTCTCCGTGCCGGAGTCCGAGCGCGCCAAGCGGCACGTGCTGCGCTCCACGCTCACCGGCCTCGGCTTCGGCACGGCGGCGCCCGGCGTATGGCTCGCGCCCCTCGGCGTCTACGAGGAGACCCGGCACACGCTGGAACGCATCGGCTGCTCCGGGTACGTGGAACTGTTCCGCGGCGAACACCTGGGCTTCGCGGCGACGGCCGCCGCGGTGGCGCGGTGGTGGGACCTCTCCGCCCTCGCCAAGCTCCACGAGGCGTTCCTCGACGAACACGAGCCGGTGCTGCGGGCGTGGGAGGCCCGGGAGAGCACCCCACCACGCGAGGCCTACCGCGACTACCTCCTGGCCCTCGACTCCTGGCGCCACCTCCCGTACGCGGACCCGGGCCTGCCACCGGAACTCCTGCCGGAGGGGTGGCCGGGGGTGCGGGCGGCGGAGGTGTTCGGGGCGCTGGATCTGCGGCTCCGAAAGCCGGGGGCGCGATTCGCGGGCGCTCCGGAGACGTGTGCCGACGGGTGAGTCCCGCTGCTCAATCGCCGCAGGGGCTTAACATGCTCACCCTGGCAGCACCAGCCTCGGCTTAGGTGCGTCCAGGCGCCCCGTCTGTGGGCGCCGGCTCCCCGCGCCGTACTGCTGGGGCCACGCCACGCCCGGTCCCGCGTACCCCTGTTCCGCCGCCGCGTGGAGCGTCCAGTTCGGGTCGTAGAGGTGGGGGCGGGCCAGGGCGCAGAGGTCCGTACGGCCCGCCAGGACAAGGGAGTTGACGTCGTCCCAGGATGAGATCGCGCCGACCGCGACGACCGGGATTCCGGCCTCCGCGCGGATCCGGTCCGCGTACGGCACCTGGTAGGAGCGGCCGAACGCGGGCCGCTCGTCCGAGACCACCTGCCCCGTGGACACGTCGATCGCGTCGGCGCCGTGCGCGGCGAAGGCGCGGGCGATCGCCACGGCGTCCTCCTCGCTGGTGCCGCCCTCCGCCCAGTCCGTGGCGGAGATCCGCACCGTCATCGGCCGGTCGTCCGGCCACACCTCGCGTACGGCGTCGAAGACTTCGAGGGGGAACGTGAGGCGGCCCTCCAGCGAGCCGCCGTAGGCGTCCGTGCGCCGGTTCGTCAGCGGGGAGAGGAAGCCGGACAGCAAGTAGCCGTGTGCGCAGTGGAGTTCGAGGAGATCGAAGCCCGCGTGCGCCGCGTTCCGTGCCGCTGATGTGAACTGCTCGCGTACGTCGGCGAGTTCGGCCGTCGTGAGTTCGCGCGGGAGCTGGCTGTCGGGGCGGTAGCGGAGCGCGGACGCCGCGACCAGTGGCCAGTTGTCCTGGGGGTCCGGGAGCGGCTCGTCCATGCCCTCCCACATCAGGCGCGTGGAACCCTTGCGGCCGGAGTGGCCGAGCTGCACGCCGATCGCCGTGCCGGGCGCCCGCGTGTGGACGAAGTCCACGATCCTGCGCCAGGACGCCTCCTGCTCCTGTGCGTAGAGGCCCGCGCAGCCGGGCGTGATGCGGCCCTCGGGGCTCACGCACACCATTTCCGTCATGACGAGGCCGGCGCCGCCGAGGGCCCGCGCCCCCAGGTGCACGAGGTGGAAGTCGCCCGGCACCCCGTCCACCGCCGAGTACATGTCCATCGGTGAGACGACGACCCGGTTCCGCAGCTCCAGGCCGCCGAGACGCAGCGGCGTGAACATCGGCGGTGTGCCCTCGGGGCAGCCGAACTCCCGCTCCACCGACTCCGTGAAGTGGGCGTCCCGAAGCCGCAGGTTCTCGTGCGTCACCCGGCGCGAGCGCGTGAGCAGGTTGAACGCGAACTGGCGCGGCGGCTGGTCGAGATAGCGGCCCAGCTCCTCGAACCACTGGAGGCTGGCCCGCGCCGCCCGCTGCGTCGACGCCACGACGGGCCTGCGCTCCTCCTCGTACGCGGCCAGCGCCGCGTCCGTCGTGGGCTGCTCGGTCAGGCACGCGGCGAGCGCGAGCGCGTCCTCGACGGCGAGCTTCGTACCGGAGCCGATGGAGAAGTGCGCGGTGTGCGCGGCGTCACCGATGAGCACGCAATTGCCGTGCGACCAGCGGTCGTTGACGACTGTGCGGAACGTGAGCCACGAGGAGTTGTTGGTCTTCAGGGTGCGGCCGCCGAGGGCGTCCGTGAAGGTCTTGGCGCAGGCCTCGATCGAATCCCGTACGTCCATGCCGTCGAAGCCGGCCGCCCGCCACACCTCTTCGCGCATCTCGACGATGACCGTGGAACCGCCCTCGCTGAACGGGTATCCGTGCAGCTGCATCACGCCGTGCTCGGTCTCGGCGATGTCGAAGCGGAAGGCGTCGAAGGCGAAGTCGGCGGCGAGCCAGATGTAGCGGTTGCGGTGCTCCTCGATGTGCGGCCCGAACGCGTCGGCGTACGTCTCGCGGGTCTTGCTGTGCACGCCGTCGGCGGCGATGACCAGGTCGTACGCCTCGCGGAGCTCGGCGATCGGCGGCGCCTCCTCCTGGAAGCGCAGGTCCACACCGAGTTCGCGGCAGCGGCTGTGCAGGATCTCCAGGAGGCGGCGGCGGCCGAGCGCCGCGAATCCGTGGCCCGTCGACGTGTGGCGGCGGCCCCGGTGCACGATGTCGATGTCGTCCCAGCGCACGAACTCGTCCTGGAGCGCCCGGTAGACCACCGGGTCGGCGTGCTCGATGCCGCCGAGGGTCTCGTCGGACAGGACGACGCCGAAGCCGAACGTGTCGTACGGGGCGTTCCGCTCCCAGACCGTGATCTCCCGGTCCTGGTCGAGGCGCTTGAGGAGGGCGGCGGCGTACAGACCGCCGGGGCCGCCCCCGATGACGGCGATGCGCCGGGCGCGTACGGTCATCGGCCGGTCACCGCCCCTGCCACTTCGGCGGGCGCTTGGCGGTGAACGACGCGTGGAACTCGGCGTAGTCCTCACCGTGCATGAGGAGCGCCTGCGTGGCGGCGTCCATCTCGATGGCCCCGGCGAGGGGCATGTCGAGTTCCGCCGTGAGGAGCGCCTTCGTCTGCGCGTAGGCGAGGGCGGGGCCCTCGGCGAGGCGGCGGCCGAGGGCGAGCGCGGCCTCGTCGGCCCTGCCCTCGTCGGTCAGCTCGCTGATCAGGCCGATGCGCTCGGCCTCGGGCGCGCGGACGGCGTCGCCGAGCATCAGGAGGCGGGTGGCGTGGCCGAGGCCGACGACGCGGGGCAGCAGATAGGCCGCGCCCATGTCGCCGCCGGACAGGCCGACCTTCGTGAACAGGAACGCGAAGCGGGCGCTCGGGTCGGCGACGCGGAAGTCCGCGGCGAGCGCCAGGACCGCGCCCGCCCCGGCCGCGACCCCGTGCACGGCGGCGATCACCGGGAACGGGGCCTCGCGCACGGCCCGGACGACCTGCCCGGTCATGCGGTTGAAGTCGAGGATCTGCGCGGTGTCCATGGAGAGCGTGGCGCCGATGATCTCGTCGACGTCGCCGCCGGAGCAGAAGCCGCGGCCCTCGCCGGTGAGGACGAGGGCGCGCACGGACTTCGTCCTGGACAGTTCGGCGAGGAGGTCGCGCAGGTCGGCGTAGGCGCCGAAGGTGAGCGCGTTGAGCTTCTCGGGGCGGGCGAGCGTGACGGTGGCGACGCCGCTCTCGTCCACGGCGTACGTCAGGTGCTGCCAGGAGTCGGTGCGGGGGGTGGATCCGGTGAAGGGACTCATGCGGTGCCTCCGGCGGGTTGCGGGCGTGCCGTGGAGGGGGCGAGACCTGTCGACCGTATCACCGCATCGTGACTGCCGTCACGAGTGCGCGATAAGCGGGAAGGCGGAAAGGGCCGGACGTCCCGTCCCGCACCGACGGGAGACTCTTTCGCCCCACGCCGTACCATTCATAAGGTTGAACGCAGGACAGTCCCCCTTGATCCCGTTCCTCCGAGCCCGCCCCTCCGAGCCGCATACGCGCCCTCCGCCCCCAGGATTCCGCCGTGACTCCCTTCTCCGGTCCACATACGCCCACGTCGTGGCGCATAGCCCTGCCGCACACGACCGCGGCCGTGCCGGTCGCGCGCGCCCTCGTGCGGACCGCGCTGTCCGAGATCGACTCACCGGCCGCGGACGCGGACACGGCGGAGCTGCTGACGGCGGAGCTGGTGGCGAACGCGGTGGAGCACACGACGGGGGACCAACCGATCGAGCTGGTCGTGGAGCTGCTCGACTCCGGCTGTCAGGTCGAGGTGCACGACACGGACCCGGCGCCGCCCACCGACCTCACCAACCCCGAGGACGACGGGCCGCCCGACCCCTGGCAGGAGCACGGCCGCGGCCTGCTCCTCATCCGCACGCTCAGCTCGTCGTGCGGGCACCGCCCCACCGATTCCGGCAAGGCGGTGTGGTTCACCCTTCCGTCCACGGTGCCGGCGCAGCGCCCGGCGTCCGAGGCGTAGGCCCGGTCGGCTCAGCCCTCGCCCGCGCCGAGCCGCGAGTTGCGGCGGCCGTACAGCGCGTACACGAGCGCGCCGACGACGAGGAACACCGCGAACTGGACCCATGTCGTCCAGCCCGTGCCCCAGATCAGGTAGAGGCAGAAGCCGACGCCCAGGACCGGGCTGACCGGGTACAGCGGCACCCGGAACGAGCGCTTCAGGCCGGAGTGCGAGCGGCGCAGCGCGATCACCGCGATGTTCACGACGACCATGGTGGCGAGCGTGCCGATGGTGGTCAGGTTGACGATGGCGTCGAGCGAGGAGAACGCCGCCGGGATCGCGAAGACGGTCGCGACGATCCACGTGTTGGCGACCGGCGTGTGCGTCTTCGGGGACACCCGCTCGAAGACCCGCGGGATGAGCCCGTCGCGGGACATCGACATCAGGATCCGGGTCTGCCCGTACATCACCGCGAGCACGACCGAGGCGATGGCGACGACCGCGCCGAAGGCGATGACGCCGCCGCCGACGGCCGACCCGGTGACCTGGTCGACGACGAGGGAGAGCGCGGCCGGCTTGTCCCCGACGGCGTCCGCGCCGAGCGCGCCGATGGCGGCGACGGCCACGGCGACGTAGAGCAGCGTGACGATGCCGATGCAGATCAGGATCGCGAGCGGGATGTTGCGCCGCGGGTTCCTGACCTCCTCGCCTGCCGTGGTGATCGCGTCGAAGCCGATGTACGAGAAGAAGGCGAGCGAGGCACCGGAGGTGACACCGGCCATGCCGTCCTTCAGGAACGGGGTCAGATTGCCGGCCTCGAAGGCGGAGTACGCGATCGCGCAGAACACGATCAGGATGCCGATCTTGAGCACGGCCATCGCGGCGGTCGCCCCCGCGCTCTCCCGGATACCCCGCACCAGCAGGGCGGCGGCCATCAGGATCACCAGCACCGCGGGCAGGTTGATCACACCGCCGTCGGCGGGCCCGGCAGAGAGGGCCTCGGGCAGCTGCCATCCGAAGACGCTGTCGAGCAGCTCGTTGAGGTACTGGCTCCAGCCGACCGCGACGGCCGACACCGAGACGCCGTACTCCAGGAGCAGACACCAGCCCACGAGGAACGCGACGCGCTCGCCGAGGGTCGCGTAGGCGAAGGAGTACGAGGATCCGGAGACCGGGATCGCGCTGCCCAGCTCGGCGAAGGAGAACGCCGTGAAGATGCAGGTGATCGCGGCGAGGACGAAGGAGAGGATGACGGCGGGTCCGGCCTCGGCGACCGTGTCGGACAGGCCGACGAAGATGCCGGTGCCGACGATCGCTCCGACACCGAAGCACACGAGCTGGAAGAGCCCCATGGTGCGCCTGAGGCCGTGGCCTTCGAGGTCGGCGCCCGATTCGGCGATGAGGGACTCGGGCGACTTGACGCGCAGGCCGGAGGGGGTCGGCGACATGGGGGTGGTGCTCTTTTCTGGTGGTGCGGTGCGGTGGGGGTGGCCGCATGCCGGTGGGGCCGGAGAGGGTGTTCCGGCCCCACCAGTTTGAACGGTTGCTGAGTGAATGTGTGGTTTGTGGCTACCGGCCGAGCGTCGCGACCATGACGGCCTTGATGGTGTGCATCCGGTTCTCGGCCTCGTCGAAGACGACGGAGTGCGCCGACTCGAAGACCTCGTCGGTGACCTCAAGGGACTCCAGGCCGTACTTGGCGTGGATCTCGCGGCCGACCTTGGTGCCCAAGTCGTGGAAGGCGGGGAGGCAGTGCAGGAACTTCACGTCCGCGTTCCCCGTCGCGCGCAGCACATCCATCGTCACCGCGTACGGCGCGAGCGACTTGATCCGCTCGTCCCAGATCTCCTCCGGCTCGCCCATCGACACCCATACGTCGGTGACCACGAAGTCGGCGCCGGCGACGCCCTCGTCGACGGCCTCGGTGAGCGTGATGCGGGCGCCGCTGGCGGAGGCCAGCTCGCGGGCCTTGGCGACGACGTCCTCGGCCGGCCAGTAGGCCTTCGGCGCGACGATGCGGACGTCCATGCCGAGCAGGGCGCCGGTGACGAGGTACGAGTTGCCCATGTTGAACCGGGCGTCGCCGAGGTAGGCGAAGGACATCTCGGTGAGCGGCTTGGCGCTGTGCTCCGTCATCGTGAGCACGTCGGCGAGCATCTGCGTGGGGTGCCAGTCGTCGGTCAGGCCGTTGTAGACCGGCACGCCCGCGAACTCGGCGAGCGTCTCGACGATGGACTGCTCGTCACCGCGGAACTCGATGGCGTCGAACATCCGGCCGAGGACGCGGGCGGTGTCCTTGCTCGACTCCTTCTTGCCGATGTGCGAGCCGGCCGGGTCGATGTACGTCGTCGACGCGCCCTGGTCCGCGGCCGCGACCTCGAAGGAGCAGCGCGTACGCGTGGACGCCTTCTCGAAGATCAGCGCGACGTTCTTACCCTTGAGGTGCTGCGTCTCGGCGCCCGCCTTCTTGGCCGCCTTCAGCTCCGCGGCCAGGTCGACCAGGCCTCGGAACTCCTCTGCGGTGAAATCCAGCTCCTTGAGGAAGTGGCGGCCGGTGAGGTTCATTCAGGGGCTCCTGCGCGTGACTCGGGGACGGGGTCGGGACAGTGGAAGTCTATACGATGTTCCACATTTCTATTCATGACTGTTTCTGGAAGGAGTCGACGGGGTCCCGCTCCACCGGACAGCTCATGCACCGCGGGCCGCCCCGCCCGCGCCCCAGCTCGCTGCCCGGGATCTCGATGACCTCGATCCCCTGCTTGCGCAGGAACGTGTTCGTCGTGGCGTTGCGCTCGTACGCGACGACGACGCCCGGTTCGACGGCGAGCACGTTGCAGCCGTCGTCCCACTGCTCGCGCTCGGCGGCGTGCACGTCCTGCGTCGCGGTCAGCACCCGGACCCCGGGGAGCCCGAGCGCGGCGGCGATCGCCCGGTGCATGTGCTCGGGCGGATGGTCGGTGACCTTCAACTCCGCGCCGGACGTGCCCGGTTCGATGGTGTACGAGCGCAGCATGCCGAGCCCCGCGTACTGCGTGAACGTATCGCCGTCGACCATCGTCATGACCGTGTCGAGGTGCATAAAGGCCCTCCGCTTCGGCATGTCGAGGGCGACGATCGTGTGCGCCGAACCCGCGGCGAACAGCTTGTGCGCGAGCATCTCGACGGCCTGCGGCGTGGTCCGCTCGCTCATCCCGATGAGCACGGCGCCCTGCCCGATGACGAGGACGTCGCCGCCCTCGATGGTCGACGGGTAGTCGGCCTGCCCCTCGGACCAGAGAGGGAAGTCGTCGGCGTCGCGGAACAACGGATGATGCCGATAGATCGCCTCGAAGTGGACGGTCTCGCGCTGCCGGGCCGGCCAGCGCATCGCGTTGATGGACACCCCGTCGTAGATCCAGGCCGAAGTGTCGCGCGTGAACAGGTGGTTGGGCAGCGGGCCGAGCAGGAAGTCGTCGAGCTCCATGACGTGGAAGCGCACGGAGGTCGGCTCCCCGTGCGCCTCAAGGAACTCGCGCTTCGTCATCCCGCCGATGAGCGCCTCGGCCAGCTCCGTGGACGGCAGCGCCTCGAAGGCCTCGCGCAGATGGGCGGTGGCCAGCGGGCCGTACTCCTTCTCGTCGAAGACCCGGTCCAGGACGAGGCCGCGGGCGGCGTCGACGTCCAGTGCCTCGGTGAGCAGGTCGCCGAAGAGGTGCACGCTGACGCCCCGGTCACGCAGCACGTCGGCGAACCCGTCGTGCTCCTGCCGGGCGCGGCGCACCCACAGCACGTCATCGAAGAGCAACTGGTCCTTATTGCTCGGCGTGAGCCGCTTCAGCTCGAGATCGGGCCTGTGCAGAATCACTCTGCGCAAGCGACCGGCCTCGGAGTCGACGTGGAATCCCATATGCCCATCCTGGGGCTCCGCCCCAGACCCCGCTGCTCAATCGCCGCAGGGGCTTGAGTTTTTCAAGCCCCTCCGGCGATTGAGGAGCGGGGTCCGGGGCGGAGCCCCGAGGTCGTAACCCCGGACGACCGCACCATCACGTCAGAGCCGAGGATCGACCGGCTCCGACTCCAGCGCCAGGACCGCGAACACCGCCTCATGCACCCGCCACAACGGCTCCCCCTCCCCCAACCGATCCAGGGCCTCCAGGCCCAACCCGTACTCACGGATCGCCAACGACCTCTTGTGCCCGAGAAACCGCTGCCGCAGCTTCGCCAGATTCTCCGGCCGCGTGTACTCCGGCCCGTAGATGATCCGCAGGTACTCCCGCCCACGGCACTTCACCCCCGGCTGCACGAGCCGCCCCTTCGCGTCCCGCACCAGCGCCCCGACCGGCTTGACGACCATGCCCTCGCCACCCCGCCCGGTCATCTCCAGCCACCAGTCGACCCCGGCCCGCACCGACGCGGCGTCACCCGTGTCGACGTACAGCCGCCGCGTCGTCCGCAGCAGCCCGGTCGTGTCGTGCGCGACGACCCGGTCGATGAGCGCGAGCTGCTCGTCGTGCGGCAGCGCGGCGAGCGACCGGCCCTGCACCGCGAGGATCTGGAACGGCGCGAGCTGCACCCCGTCGAGGCCGTCCGTACTCCAGCAGTAGCGGCGGTACGCGTCCGTGAACGCCGCCGCATCGGCCGCCCGGCCACGCTGACGCTCCAGCAGATCGCCCACGTCGACGCCCCGCCCGGCCGCCGCCTCCAGCGCCCCGAGCACGCTCGGGAACGCCGCACCGGACGCCGCGCCCACCGCCGCGTACTGCGCGCGCAGCAGCCCGGACGCCTTGAGCGACCACGGCATCAACTCGGCGTCCAGCAGCACCCAGTCAGTGTCGAGCTCCTCCCACAGGCCCGCGGCGGAGACAGCGTCCCGCACCCGCCCGAGGACCGTCTCGGTGGTCCCCGTGTCGTCGAAGAACGGCCGCCCGGTCCGCGTGTAGACCGAACCGGTGACCGGCTTGCCGCCCTCCTCCGCGACCCCGAACCGCTCCCGCGCCGCCTCCGCGTCCCGGCACACCAGCACCACGGCCCGCGAGCCCATGTGCTTCTCCTCGCACACGACCCGCTCCACGCCGTCCGCCGCGTACTGGGCGAAGGCCTCCGCCGGGTGTTCCAGGTAGCCGTCCACCTCGGAGGTCGCGGTCGGCGCCATCGTCGGCGGCAGATACGGCACAAGCCGCGGGTCGACCGCGAACCGGCTCATGACCTCCAGAGCCGCCGCCGCGTTCTCCTCGCGCACCGTGACGCGCCCACTGTGCCGGGTCTCGACGACCCGCCTGCCCTGCACATCGGCGAGGTCCAGCGGACGCCCCTCGTGCCCGCCCGGCGCCTCGGTCACCAGCGGCCTGGCCGGCTCGTACCAGACCTGCTCGGCCGGTACGTCGACCAGCTCGCGCTCCGGCCAGCGCAGCGCGGTGAGCTTCCCGCCGAACACGGCGCCGGTGTCGAGGCAGATGGTGTTGTTGACCCACGTAGCGGTCGGCACCGGGGTGTGGCCGTAGACCACCGCGGCCTTGCCGCGGTACTCCTCCGCCCACGGGTAGCGCACCGGCAGCCCGAACTCGTCGGTCTCGCCGGTCGTGTCCCCGTACAGCGCGTGCGAGCGGACCCGGCCGGACGTGCGGCCGTGGTACTTCTCGGGCAGCCCGGCGTGACACACGACGAGCTGCCCGCCGTCGAGGACGTAGTGGCTGACCAGGCCGTCCACGAACGTCCGCACCTGTGTGCGGAACTCCTCGCTCTCCTGGCCCAGCTGCTCGACCGTCTCGGCGAGGCCGTGCGTGTGCTGGACGTTGCGCCCCTTCATCCAACGGCCCAGCTTGTTCTCGTGGTTGCCGGGGACGCACAGCGCCGTACCGGCCTCCACCATGCCCATCACCCGGCGCAGCACGCCGGGTGTGTCGGGGCCGCGGTCGACGAGGTCGCCGACGAAGACGGCGGTCCGGCCCTCGGGGTGCGCCCCGTCCACGTACCCCAACTTGCCGAGCAGGGTGTCGAGTTCGCTCGCGCATCCGTGGATGTCGCCGATGATGTCGAACGGTCCGGTGAGGTGCGTCAGGTCGTTGAACCGCTTCTCGCGTACGACGCCCGCGCCCTCGGCCTCCGCGGCACCGCGCAGGATGTGCACCTTGCGGAACCCCTCGCGCTCCAAGTGCTTGAGGGAGCGGCGCAGTTCGCGGGTGTGCCGGGTGATGACGCGACGCGGCATGTCGGCGCGGTCGGTCCGCCCGGCGTTCCGCGCGGCGCACACGTCCTCCGGCACGTCGAGCACGATGGCGATGGGCAGCACGTCGTGTTTCCGTGCCAGCTCCACGAGTTGGCGCCGGGCCTCCTGCTGCACGTTGGTCGCGTCGACGACGGTCAGGCGCCCGGCCGCGAGCCGCTTGCCCGCGATGTAGTGCAGCACGTCGAAGGCGTCACGGCTGGCGCTCTGGTCGTTCTCGTCGTCGGCCACCAGGCCGCGGCAGAAGTCGCTGGAGATCACCTCCGTCGGCTTGAAGTGGGTGCGCGCGAACGTGGACTTGCCCGAACCGGACGCGCCGACCAGCACGACGAGGGCGAGGTCGGTGACGGGCAGCACGCGCCCTGCGGTGTCGGTGGTACTCGTACGGCTCATACGGCCTTCGCCTCCTTCTCGTTCCTGGCATTCCCGGCTGTGGTGTCCGCGGCCCCGGTCGTCGTGAACACGGCCATCTGTGTCGGCGGCCCCACCTCGGGGTCGTCGTCCCCCACCGGCACGTACCGCACCGCGTACCCGTGCCGCACCGCCACCCGCTCCGCCCAGTCGCGGAACTCGGCCCGCGTCCACTCGAACCGGTGGTCGCCGTGCCGCACCTGCCCGGCGGGCAGGGCCTCCCAGCGGACGTTGTACTCGACGTTCGGCGTGGTCACGACGACCGTCCGGGGCCGCGCCGAACCGAACACCGCGTACTCGAGCGCGGGCAGCCGCGGCAGGTCGAGGTGCTCGATGACCTCGCTGAGCACCGCGGCGTCGTACCCCTTGAGCCGCTTGTCGGTGTACGCGAGCGAGCCCTGCACGAGCCGTACGCGCGCGGCCTGCCGCTCGCTCAACCGGTCCAGCCTGAGCCGGCGGGAAGCCACGGTGAGCGCCCGCACGGACACATCGACACCCACGATCTCGGTGAACCGCACGTCCTTCAGCAGCTCGCCCACCAACTGCCCCTGCCCACACCCCAGATCGAGCACCCGGACCGCGCCGGACTCCCGGAGCGCGGCGAGGACCGCCTCCCTGCGCCGCACCGCCAGCGGCACGGGACGCTCCTCGGTGTCGCTCTCCTCGTCCACGGCGTTGTCGATCTCGTCGACGTCCGTGTCGTCGGCGTCCGCGAGCCGGGCCAGTTCAAGGCGCTCCATGGCCTCCCGCGTCAGTGACCAGCGCCGCGCCAGATACCGGCCGACGATCAGCTTCTGCTCGGGGTGCTCGGCCAGCCAGCCGTCCCCCGCGCGCAGCAGCTTGTCGACCTCGTCGGCCGAGACCCAGTAGTGCTTGGCGTCGTCGAGCACCGGCAGCAGCACGTACAGGTGCCGCAGCGCGTGCGCGAGCCGCAACTCGCCCTCCAGGACGAGCCGCACGTAGCGCGAGTCGCCCCACTCGGGGAACTGCTCGTCCAGCGGGACGGCCGTCACCTCGACCGCCCACCCGAGCGGCTCGAACAGCTTCCGTACGAGGTCGGCCCCACCGCGCGCGGGGAGCGCCGGCACCTCGATGCGCAGCGGCAGCGCCTGCTCCGCGCGCTCCGGACGGGCCTTGCACACGCCGCGCAGCGCACTGGAGAAGACATTGCTCAGCGCGACGGCGAGCAGCGACGACGCGGCGTAGGGCCGGTCATTGACGTACTGCGCGAGCGCCGCGTCGGGCGCGCCGCCCCGCCCCTTGCCCCGGCCCCGCCGGGCCAGCGCCACGGGGTCCACCTCCAGCAGCAGCGCGGCCGTGCACCGCTCGTCGCCCGCCTCGGGGTAGAGGACGTGCGCGGTGCCGTGCGCCGTGCTGAAGGCCTGCGCGTTCGCTGGATGCTTGTGCAGCAGAAAGCCCAGGTCGGTGGCCGGATTCGCGGCATTGCCCGTGGTCGAGATCGTCAGAAGCACACGGCCGAGTATGGCTCCCGCCGCGCGCTCCCCACCATGGGTTTTCGCCCACTCGACGGTGTCCGCATCATCGAAGCGCGCACCCCTGACCTGCATGATGGGTACATGGATCTTCGCGTATTCACCGAACCGCAGCAGGGCGCGACCTACGAGACGCTGCTCCGCGTCGCCAAGGCCGCCGAGGACTTGAACTACGGAGCCTTTTTCCGGTCCGACCACTACCTCCACATGGGCCCCGTCGACGGCCTGCCGGGGCCCACGGACGCCTGGACGACGCTCGCCGGGCTCGCCCGCGAAACCCGGCGGATCCGGCTCGGCACGCTGATGACGGCCGGCACCTTCCGGCTGCCCGGCGTGCTCGCCATCCAGGTCGCTCAGGTCGACCAGATGTCCGGCGGCCGCGTCGAGCTGGGGCTCGGCTCCGGCTGGTACGAGGAGGAGCACTCCGCGTACGGCATCCCGTTCCCGAAGGAGAAGTTCGGGCGCCTGGAGGAGCAGCTCGCCATCGTGACGGGCCTGTGGGAGACGCCGCTTGGGCAGCGCTTCAACTACGACGGAACCTTCTACCAGTTGAAGGACTCCCCCGCCCTGCCCAAGCCCACGCAGCCGCGCGTCCCGATCCTCATCGGCGGCCACGGCGCCAAGAAGACCCCGGCGCTCGCCGCGAAGTACGCCACCGAGTTCAACATCCCCTTCGCCTCGATCGCCGACACGGAGCAGCAGTTCAAGCGCGTGAAGGCCGCGGCCGGCGAGCACGGGCGCGCCCAGGACGCGCTCACCTACTCCAACGCCCTCATCGCCTGCGTCGGCCGCACCGACGCCGAGGTCAAGCGCCGCGCCGACGCCATCGGCCGCGATGTCGACGAGCTCAAGGCCAACGGTCTCGCCGGCTCCCCCGCCGAGGTCGTCGAACGCCTCGCCGCATACCAAGCCGTGGGTTCCCAACGGATGTACCTCCAGATGCTCGACCTCGACGACCTGGACCACCTGGACCTGATCGCCTCCGAGGTGGCTCCCCAACTCAGCTGAACCGGGCCCCTCGCCACGGCCGGGTGACATCGCGTCAACCCGGCGCGTGGCGGCAGGGGCGCGCAGTGACCCGGCCCCGGTCGTGTTCGTTGACCCGGGCGGAGCCGGACCGCCCGGCACCCGCACCGGCGGTCGCTGCCGGGCGTCACGACTGCGTCAACTGCCTTCCCGCGCGGGAGGGCGAGGGCCGAGGAGGCCGCCATGTCCCAGGAAGCCGTGCCCGGTGAGGCCGTGCCCGATGAGGCCCTGCACGATGGAGCCCTGCACGATGGGGCCCTGCACGACACGTCCGCTCCGGACCAAGAGGGCGCGCCCAAGGGGCTGCTGCAGCAGATGGAAGAGCTGATGGCCGCGCTCAACGCCGACCTGACGCAGCTCGACGCCGACCTCCAACAGCCGCCCAGGACTTCGCCACCGACCGGCGAAGACGGCTGAACGGGACGCCCCCCACTGAACGAACGGGACGCCTACCGCTGAACGGGACAGCCCCGCGTCAGGCGCCCGGCCCGCCCGCCGGGTTCAGGCCGCCGAGTCCGAGTCCGGCTCCGGCGCGGGCTCCCGGCCGGCGAAGGGCAGCGCGCGGCAGTCCTCCGGGAGCCGCCTCAATATCTCGAGGATTCTGTCCCGCGACTCGTCGGCCGCGTCGATCGCCTCCATGCACTGCCAATAGGCTCCTTCCTCGAACGACTCGCTCGCCACTCCGACGAGCGCGATGCCCACGTCACCGAGCAGTACGCCGAGGTCCATCAACGCCCGGTGCACATCGCCCAGTTCGGTCAGCTGCGCCGCCCGTATTCCGCCGGCCCCCACGATCGGCGTCGCCGAACCCCCGCTGCCGCGCGCGCCCGCCTCGCTCAGCCCCAGCGCCTCGCCTCGTAACTCCCGCGGCCCCTGCATCACGAGGCGACTCCCTATCGCCTGCGCCAAGGCCTGTGCCTGCCACGCCTCCCTCATGATGTCCCGCGGATCCTGACTCTCCGCCAGGGCCCGTCGGCCGACCCCGATGAGCCGCACCGCATCCATCGCGTCCCCGTCCGTCTCCCGCCCGAACTCCTTCGTCCACTACCCAGAGTGAAGGCATGAGCGACGAAAAGCCAGGGGAAGCCCGAAATCTGTGGACACAAGGTTCGATGTGGATAAGTCGATGACTCCGGAGAGTGACAATCCGTCTCTGGGCGGGCAGTTGCCGGAGGCGCGGCGTCCGCTCTACCCGGCGCCCTCGCCCCGCGCCGGGAACCGCCGCTCGTTGCGGTCGATCTTCGCCGACAGCGCGGCCAGCGCGTCGATGCCCAGCACCTCGCACAGTTGCAGCAGATACGCGAGGACGTCGGCGACCTCGTCCTCGACACGGTGCGCCGAATCCGGGCTGTCCATCACGCGGGCCGACTGCTCGGGGGTCAACCACTGGAAGATCTCGACCAGTTCGGACGCCTCGACGCTCAGCGCGGCTGCCAGGTTCTTCGGGGTGTGGAAGGGCTGCCAGTCGCGGGCGACCGCGAACCGGGCCAGACGCGCCTGCAAGGCCGCCACGTCGAGCGGACGGCGCTCTTCACCATCGGCCGCGCGGCAGGGTTCTTCACGGTCTCCCGTACGGCAGGGATCTTCACGGTCTCCCGTACGGCAGGGTTCTTCACGTTCCTCGTTCGTCATCGCCCCAGGTCTACCATCGCGGCTCCCGCCGCCCGCGCTCCCCGCTCCGCCTCTGAGCCCTCGCCCACCGCGGCGACGAGCCGGATGTGGCCGCGGGCGCACATACGGGCGGCCAGCGCGGTGAGTTCGGCGCACTGGGCGCGGTCGAGGCCCCGGTCGAAGCCGTCGGCGAGGACGGTCAGGCTCTGGTACGCCTCCGGGACCTCGGCCGCCGCGTCGACGGCGAGCACGCGGGGCCCGGTGAGCAGGACGAGCGCGAGGGCGAGGTACCTCAACTCGCCGTCCGCTAGCCGCTCGACGGGGCTGGTCACCCCGTCGCCGCGATCCACGACGGCGCGCACGGACCCGTCGGGCGCGGTCTCGGCGCGCACGTCGGCCACCGGCCCCACGAGACCCGCGCGGGCCGCCGCGACGAGCAGCGCGTGCCGGGTCCCGCACTCGGCTCCGGTGCGGCGCAGTACCGCGGCGAGGTTGTCGCAGCCGCCGTGCAGCCGGTCGGCCGCCGCGGGAGCCGGGGTGCGCATCCGCGTGGGGTCGGGGTCGCAGGCGAAGGTGGAGCGCAGGCCGACGACGACCTGTTCGGCCGCGGCGAGCACCTTGCGCTGCCCTTCGGTGCGGCCGGCGACGCGCAGCGGAAGCATCGCCGTGCCGAGCAGATCGTCGGGGAGCGGCCCGCGGGTCACGGGCACCGAGCCCGCGGTGTGCCAGGCGGCCTGGACGTCGCGCCGGCCGGGGTCGCGCAGGGCGGTCTCCAGGTAGGTGATGTCGGGGCCGGTCAACCGTTCGCCGACGACGCGGAGTTCGGGTTCGGCCTGGACGGCCAGGTCGAGCCGTACGGGTCCCACCGGGCCCTCGACGGTGCAGCCGATGTGGAACCCGCGGCGCCGCCCCGCGTCGGGCCGTGCGCGTTCGGGAACGTAGGCGCGGGGGTCGGGGAACACGTCCGCCAGGTGAGCTCCGCCGCCGAGTCCGGCGAGCGCCGCGAAGGCGTGCAGCACGCCGCTCTTGCCGCTGCCGCTGGGGCCCGAGAGGGCGGTGAACGGGCCGAGGGGGACGATGGTGCCGCGGTGCCGGGCGAAGGCGGCGAGCCTGAGCCGGGTCACGCGCGGGCGGTCGGGGGAAGCGCCGGGGAGCGGGGGTGCGTCCGGCCGGAGCACGGTCATGGGGTGAACGTATGCGGGCCGGGCGCGCAGAACCGTTTGCGCGGGGAGGCCTTCCTACGATCGAGCGGACTATGCCTGTCGGGCTTGCCCGGACGGATGACCGACTGGAACGCGGCTACGAGACCGCCCCTTGCACCAAACCCTGGACCTCGGTACCGGGAGGGGCCAGCAGGAAGACGTTGCGGTCGACGCGGTGCATGCCGCAGCCGAGGCCGAGGACGACGCCACTGCTGAAGTCCAGGACCCGCTTGGCCACGTCGGTCTCGGCGCCGGTCAGATCGAGCAGCACCGGGATGCCGGACATGACGGTTTCGGCGACCTCGCGCGCGTCGCCGAAGACGTTGACGCGCAGCACGACGAAGCGCCGTCGCGGTTCGGTCTCGGCTTCCGGCATCGCCCGGTGGTCGACGGCTGACGGCCACTCGTTGCGGCTGCGCAGCGGCACGACCTGGGCGAGCCCCTCCCACTGTTCGTCGGTGACGTCGTGGCTGTTCACTGGCCCCACCCCGTATGGGCTCGCACTGATGTCTGCACCGCCCAATTCTTACGCGATGTAACCCGTTCGGCCCAACACCGACACGGTCCGGAGTCCGTGCGTCCGGTCACACCTGGTCACTCACACCTGGTCGACCGCGCGGGCCAACCACCGCCCCGCGTGCCGCGTGACCTCGATGGGGCGGCCGAAGCAGGACGTCATCAGGTCCTTGGTGAGTACGTCGTCCACGGTGCCGCGCGCGAGGACGCGGCCCTCGCGCAGCAGGAGGGCGTGGCTGATGGCCGGGGAGAGCTCTTCCAGGTGATGCGTGACGGTCACGGTCGCCAACTCGGGTCGTCCGAGCGCGAGTTGACGCATCGTGTCGATCAGGTCCTCGCGCGAGGGCAGGTCGAGCGCGTTGAACGGCTCGTCGAGCAGGAGCAACGCCGGGTCCGCCATGAGGGCGCGGGCGATGAGGAGCCGGGCACGCTGGCCGCCGGAACAGACACCGTAGGGGCGGTCGGCGAGCTCCTTGATCTGGAGTTCGGCAAGCAGCGCGTGGGCCCGCTCGCGCACCTCGTCGCCGTACGTCTTCCAGAGCGGCTGGACGGTGCCGCTGTGGCCGGTGAGGACGACGGTGTGTCCCGGCAGGTCCAGCGGGACGCGCTGCGAGGTGGAGACGTGCCCGATGAGCGCGCGCAGCTCACGGACGTCGACCCGGCCGAGCCGGTGGCCGAGGACCTCGACGGTGCCGGTGGTGGGGTGGTTCGTGGCGCCGACGAGCCGAAGGATACTGGTCTTGCCCGCGCCGTTCGGCCCGAGCAGCGCCCAGTGCTCACCGGACCGTACGGTCCAGTCGATGCCGTCGAGGATGACCTGGCCGGTGGTGTGACGGCGCATGCCCACGCCGTCGAGGGCGGCCACTGCACGGCCCTGGTTCTCGTTCACGGCGCCTCCTGCCTCCTACCTCATCCCTCATCGCGTACGCGTCGGAGGGTAGCTGCATGTTGCATTCATCCCGGTGGGTGTCCATTTCGTGGACGGGGCGGTCGCGTCACGACCGTTGACACCCTCACGGAGCAAGTGATCTATTCACTTTATGAGTTACGTCGATCAACCCTCGCTGTCCGAGCGCCTCGCGGACGACATAGTCGAGATCATCCGCACCGAGCGGCTCTCCCCCGGCGACGCCCTGACCTCCTCGCGCGAGCTGGCCAAGCGGTTCGAGGTGACGACGCCGACCGTGCGGGAGGCGCTGCGGCGCCTGGAGGCCATGCAGGTCGTGGAGTTCCGGCACGGGTCGGGGACGTATGTAGGGCCCGGCATCGAGCGGCGGCTGCTCGCCAATCCGCACCGGCCGCGCACCTCCCGGCGGTCCGTGCTCGAACTCGTCGAGGCGCGCCTCGTCGTCGAACCGGCGGTGGCGGCCGAGGCGGCCCGCATCCGACTCCCGCAAGGAGTCGAGCAGTTGGAGCACGCGGCCGCCAACGCCCTGTTCCCGCCCGAGGAGTCGCTGCGCCGCTCCGTGCACTTCCATGTGGCGCTCGCGACGGCCAGCGGGAACGCGCTGCTGAAGGAGACCGTCGAGGCGCTGCTCCAGGTCCGCGCCCGCGACCAGGTCGAGATCCGGCACCGCTATAACGACCGGGAACGCGACCACGCCGAGCATCTCCAGATCGTCGACGCGGTACGCGAAGGCGACGCGGCGGCCGCCGAGCGGATCACCCGCGAGCATCTGACCGCGATCCGGGACACCGTGCTCGACGCCGAGTTCCCCGACGGAGGTGAGCTCGCGTGAGCACCCAACAGCCGCTGCGGCTCGCCGAGTTGACGACCGAGGAGGCCGCCGAGGCCGTCACCCGCGCCCCCATCGTCATCATCCCCGCCGGCGCCTACGAGCAGCACGGCCCCGGCATGCCGATCGCCACGGACACCATCCGCGCCGAGCGGATCGCCGACCTCGTCGGGGCCCGGCTCGCCGGACGCGTGGTGATCGGCCCGCCGCTCCCGGTCGGCGTCTCTCCGCACCACATGGCGTTCGCCGGGACGGTGACGCTGACGACGACCACGTTCGCCGCCGTCGTGCGCGAGTACGTGGAGAGCCTGCGGCGGCACGGCTGGCGACGGTTCCTGGTCCTCACCGGACACGGCGGCAACAACGCGACGCTCACCACGGTGGCGCAGGACCTGCTGGTGTCCCATCCCGACGTGCGGTTCGCCTGGACGCCGGTCACCTCGCTCGCGTCCAGCGTGATCGCGGAGATGGGCGTGAGCGAGGTCAGCGGGCACAGCGGGGAGGCCGAGACCGCCCAAATGCTGCACCTGGCACCGGACTTGGTGCACAGCGACCGCCTGAAGCCGGGGTCCGTCGCTGTCGACGGGCTGGGGCCCGAGGCCCGCCTGGCCCGTTCCTTCTCGCAGCCGACGCTGACCCTGCCGTACGACGAGCTGAGCGCCAACGGGGTACTCGGCGACCCCACTTCGGTCACGGCCGAGGACGGCCGGGCCATCGTGGACGCCGCCGTCGAGCGCGTATCCGCGTTCATCGAGGAATGGCTCGACGTGTAAGCCCCCCCCCCGCCCCTGACACGACCCCCCTGAGCAACCCTCATTTAGGAGCCGCAATGAAGGGTCTACTTCGGCGTGCCTGCGTACTGGCCGCCGCACTCGTCGCCGTACCGTTCGCCCCCGCCCACGCCTCCCCGGCCGCCCACGACCCCACCGGCTGCGGCGCCCCCGCCCCGCAGCGGCCCGGCACCAGCGTCGCGCACACCCTGACCAGCGGCGGCCGCGAGCGCACGTACCAGCTGCACCTCCCCAACGGCTATACGTCGGACCGCAGTTGGCCGCTGATCGTCGCCTACCACGGGCGCGGCAACACCGGCGCCGGGACGGAGACGTTCTCGCGCCTGTCCACGCTGCCGGCGATCGTCGCCTACCCGAACGGCGTCGTCGGCACCGGCGACGGGGAGCGGCAGGCCTGGCAGGGCGCTCCGTACGCGGCGGCCGGCGTGGACGACGTCGCGTTCACGGGGGATCTCCTCGACTCGCTCGAAGGCTCGCTGTGCGTGAACGAGCGGCGGGTGTACGCCACCGGAAAGTCGAACGGCGCCGGGTTCACCGGCCTGCTCGCCTGCCGGATGTCCGACCGCTTCGCTGCCGTCGCCCCGGTCGCCGGCGCCTTCTACCCCGGTACCCGCGAGGGCGGCTGCGCGCCGGAGCGCCCGGTGCCCGTCCTCGACTTCCACGGCACCGGCGACACCACCATCCCGTACGCGGGCGACGCCGACCGCGGGCTGCCCGCGATCCAGGACTGGGTGCGCGAGTGGGCCGACCGGGACGGCTGCCGCACCCGTACGCCCGACGAGGTCACCGAACCCGACATCACGACGTCGCGGTGGACCGGCTGCGCGGACGGCGCGGAGGTGGCGCACGTCGCGGTCGCCGACGGCGGGCACACCTGGCCGGGCGCCGACGGCTACAGCGGCGGCGGCTATACGACGCAGACGATCCAGGCCCACAAGGTGATGTGGGCGTTCTTCCGGAACCACCAACTCCCAACCCATCAGCGCTAGTTGGAGCCGCAGCCATGACCGTACAGAGAGAGGCGCCCTCGCCCGCGGGGGCCGAGGCAGCACGGCTGCCCTTCGTCATCCGCGCCCTCGGCGTCGTCGAGCGGGCGGGGAACGCGCTGCCGCACCCGTTCTGGCTGTTCTGGATCCTGTCGGCGGTGCTCGCCGTCGTCAGTGCCGTGCTCGCCGGGTTCGACGTGTCCGTGGTGTCGCCCGCCGACCACAAGACGGTCGTCGTGCAGAACCTGCTCAGCGGCGACGGGCTCGCCATGGCGGTGTCGACGATGGTGTCGAACTTCGCCGAGTTCCCGCCGATGGCGACGATCGTGGTCGTCATCATGGGCGTCGCCGTCGCCGAGCGCAGCGGGTTCCTGTCCGCCGCGATGAAGGTCGGGGTCGCGCGGGTGCCCGCGTCGTGGGTGGTGTTCGCCGTCGCGTTCGCCGGGACGGTGGCGCACGTCGCGTCCGCCGCCGCGTACATCATCCTGGTGCCGCTCGGCGGGCTCGCCTTCCGTGCCGTGGGTCGCTCCCCGATCCTCGGCATCGTCGTGGCGTACACGTCGATCGCCTCCGGCTACGACGCGAGCCCGGTGCCCACGCCGAACGACGCGATCTTCGCGGGCATCACGACGGCCGCCGCGAAGATCGCGGGCGGTGACGACGCGTATGTGTCACCCCTGTCCAACTGGTTCTTCAACATCGCCTCCTCGATCCTGCTGGCCACGGTCATCACGCTGGTCACGCGCTGGGTGCTCGCCAAGCGGCCCGATCTCGACCCGGATCCCGACGCCGACGTCGAGGACCTGGGCACCCTGGACCTCAGCGAGCGCGAACGGTCCGCGCTGCGGCGGGCGCTGCTCGCGCTCGGCGGCGGCCTGGTGCTGGTCGTGGCGGTGCTCGCCCCCACGTCATCCCCCCTGCGCGGGGACGGCGGCAGCATCGTCCAGTCGCCGTTCATCGACGGCATCGCGGCGGTCGTGGCCGTTCTGTTCGCCCTCACCGGCATCGTGTACGGGGCGCGCTCCGGGTCGATCGCGAAGCCCGGCGACGTACCGAAGCTGATGGCGGCGGGCGTGAAGCAGATGGCTCCGGTGCTGGTGCTGTTCTTCGCGATCGCCCAGTTCCTCGCCTACTTCGACTGGACGCACATCGGCGACGTCCTGGCGGTGCGGGCGGCGGAACTTCTGGAGCACAGCGGGATGCCGATCGTCGTGGTGTTCCTGCTGATCCTGCTTCTGCTGACCGTCGTCAACGTCATGGTGACCAGCGGCTCCGCGATGTGGGCGCTGGCCGCGCCCGTCCTCGTACCGATGCTGATGCTGGCGCACGTGCCGGCCGAGACGACCCAGGCCCTGTTCCGCATCGCGGACTCCGGGTCGACCGCGATCACCCCGATGAGCCCGTACTTCGTGATGGCCCTCGGCTTCCTCCAGCGCTACCGCAAGGACGCGGGCATCGGCACGCTCGCCGCGTACACCCTGCCGCTGGCGATCGCGATGACGGCGGCGTGGACGCTGTTGTTCCTCGCGTGGTGGGCGCTCGGGATTCCGCTGGGGCCGGGGGCTCCGGTGCGCTGAACGGACATGCGCGCGATCCTGGCGACAAGCGCTCGGCCGGGAATCCCCCGGCCGAGCGCCCCCGCCAGAGCCCCGGGAGGGCTTACCTCTTCTTGCGCTGGGTCGACTTGGACTTGCCCTGGTGGATGGTCGCGCGGGTCTCATCGGCCTGCGCCTTGATGGTCTTCTGGACCGGGGCGGGCAGGCCCTTGCCGCGGAACGTGGTGACCATCTTGTCGAGTACGGCGTCCGCTTCCACGAGGTTTCCGTCCTTGGCGTGGACGCGGGCCAGGCGGCGCATGGCCCTGTTGAGGGTGATGTTGTCGAGTCCCTCGTCTCCGGTGGAGGCGTTGATGGCGGCGCTGAGCTGCTGGACGCTCTCCTTGATGTCGGGTTCGCGGACGACGAGGCGGCCGCCGCGGATGTGCTGGAAGTGACGTCCGGCGTTGGCGCCCCGGGCCAGTCGCGCGTGCGCGGCCAGCGGGTGGTTGCTGTAGCGCTCGATGACCTCCTGGAGAGCGTCGTTGCCGGTCTGGAGCTGCGGTGCGTCGGAGCCGAGGAACGTCAGGAGCTGGCCTTGGGCGTCGCCCATCATCAGTTCGCCGATGCGCTGCTCGTCGCGCGCGAGCGGCTGGCGGACCCGCACCGTGCGCGCGGCGGAGACCACCCGGGCTCCGGACGGGGCCTGGTAGGTGGCGGTCACCTTGTACAGGCCGGGCTCGCTGAAGAGGAGCCCTTCGGCGCCATAGCCGATGTACGCGCTCGTGTAGACGGCGGGCGCCGCCTCCGTGAGCGTGACGGTGTCCGCCGTGGCGTCGTGGCCTCCGCAGATGCGGGTGAGGGGCTGGAACATCCGGGAGCGGCCGTACGGGTCGGTGATCGCGACGATCACGTGGCCCGCCGCCGGCTGCAGGTCCGGTGAGACGAGGACGTCTCCGCGGCTGCCGGTGCGGCTCAACTTGATCTGGGTGACGACGGGTTCGCCGTACTCGAACGCCTCCTGGCCCTCCAGTTCCAGTGCGAGGCCCGACTCGTCGGTCAGCGGCAGCGCGAACATCTCCGCCGCCGAGATGTCCATCGCGGCGTTGGCGGCCCAGTTGCTGCCTCCCGGGATCACGTGCCGGTAGAAGCCGTGGCGCAGGTGCCGGATCTCGTTGTCGCTGAACCGGAACGGGAAGGAGCCCCAGAACGCCTCGATACCGTCGGCGGTGCCCCCCTTGTAGAGGTGCGGGTAGTTCATCCACGACACGTCGCCGTAACCGCTCCGGGGGCCCAGCGGCGCGGGCGGGTTCGCGAGGTGTTTCTCCCACGAGTGCAGCAGGTTGAAGGCGTGGCCGATCTCGTGGACGTAGGTGTGCATGTCCCAGGCCGCCCCGGCTATGCCGGCCTCCTTGATGGACTGCTCGAACACGGCCAGGCCCTGCCGGTGCAGGCCGGACACGTAGTCGAACATGATCCCGATCGTGCCCGCGCTCCCCTCGTACTTGCCCGCGACCAGGGCCCACAGCTTCCACTGCGGTACGTCGCGGTACCCGCTGAAGTTCGCCACCATCGCCGCATGCAGCTCGGCGTCGGACCACAGCACGCCGGTACCGGCCCCACTGGTGTCGAGCACGTTACGGGTCCCGGCGCTGCGCAGTTCGACGCCGGCCTCGGCGAACGCGGACGGCACGGTGATGACGCGGTGGGCGTAGCCGGGCGGCGTGGTGCCCTTGGACGTGTCGTAACTGGCGAGCTCCGTCTGCCCGATGACGGTGTCGACCTCGTAGTCGACGCTGCGGAAGTACGCGGACGTCTTGGGCAGGCTGTACCAGAGGGCGTACCGGGTGGAGTCCGCGTTCTCCACGATCAGCCAATGGGCCGAAGGCGCCGACTGACCGACCGGGGTGAGGGGGAGCAGGATCCGGAGCTGGGTGAGTTCGGGCGACGGGGTGGCCCACGCGAGGTCCTTGCCCGTGACCATCACGTACGTGTCGGACCACCGCACCGCCACGCTGGTGGAGCGGAAGGAGTTGGCGTAGGCCGTGGTGCCGCCCGCCACCGTGAAGAGGTCGCCGCTGATCGTGGACAACGTGCCGACGCTGTCGACGTCGACCCGTACGTCGACGGTCTGGTCGGCGTTGGTGGCCCGGTAGGTCCCGGACACCGGCAGGTACGGCGTCGCGTAGGACGCGGGGAGCTTGCCCAGGCCGGTGGTCAGTGAGGTGAGCGCGCCCGATTTCTCCACGCCGGTACGCCAGTTGAGGATGAGCCCCTGGTCCCCCTTGATCAGCAGGGAGCGGCGGACGTCGCCGGACGCGGGCGGCAGCGCGACGATGTGGTCGAGGTCTGAGCGGAAGTCGGCCGGGAGCCGGGACCAGCCCGGTGCGTCCGCGTCGGGCCCTTCGGTGATCAGCGCGTTCCGCTCGACGGGCGCCCAGACGGTGGTCCCGTTGTAGGTGATGACGCGATTTCCCTTGAACAGGTAGGTGCGCGGCTCGTTCGCCGCCGAGTCGGGCGCCTGGAGCAGGACGTCCACGTTGGACCGCCACTCGGCCGGCAGCCAGAACAGCATGTCCAGCTGGTTGTGCTGGACGACGCCGGTACCCACGCGGTAGGTCAGGCTGTCCGTGCCGGTGATGAACAGGTACTGCTTCGCCCCGTCCGTGTGCGCGGGCAGTTGTAACACCGCGTCAGGAAACAGAGCGAAGTCCTGGTACTGGTACTGCCGCAGGTCGCCGAACTGTCCCCCGTACGCGTCCGGGGTGGCCTCCTCGAAGAGCAGCGATGCGTCGCTGATGCCCGCGGCCCTGTTGGGCCGCAGGAACATCGCAGACCACCCCTGCTCGGTCGGGCACGCCACCGCGCAGCGGAATCCCGTGGACTTGGGCCTGAGGAATGCCATGGGCATCCCCTCTCTGGAAGGTCGCGGCTTCACACACGCGACGCCGGGCCCTCACCTCAGCACCGAGGCACCCATTCCCCCAGACCCGCTACCGGCCAACCCGCCCCGCCCCGGGCGCCGTTCAGCGGACACCCGACGCGACACCACGGGCCCGGACCCGACCCACACTTCTCGTCGGCACCCGCCCCCACCCACCTGTGACCGAAGCCGACCGAACCTGTCCCTGGACGCACGGCCTCCGGCACCCGACGTCCGGAGACCGGACAAATTTCCGACCGAACTCGACGAACGCTACGTCCCCAGCCCCGTCGGTCCTTCGAGGGCCTGCAGCGTCCCCCCGGGCAGCCGGTCGTTGCCCCAGCTGCGCTCGATGTAGCCGATGATCCCCGCGACGTCCTCGGCGGGCACCCGCTCCGGTTCGCCGTGTTCGAGCGGGTCGGCGTGGAAGATGTAGAGCCGCGAGGCGAACTGGTCGAACGGCAGTGACGCCTCGCCGAACCGCTCGCCGTTGCCCGCCGTGGAGACGACGACGCCGTCGCCCCAGTCCTGGCCGCTGTCGTTGTTCGGGTTGAAGAAGTACACGCGCATGACGTCGTGCGGGTCCGGCGCGACCCGCAGGATCGTGATCGCGTGCCAGCCGATGTAGCGGGCCGCGCTGTCGGTGACGGCGACGCCGGCCGGCTGCGGATGGATCAGCGGCTGCTCGCCGTTGTACGTCGGGTGGTAGCTCGCGTGGAACTGCCGCAGGAACTCGTCGAGTTCGACCAGGTTCCCGGTCGCGACATCGACGTTGATGTGGAACCCGCGGGCCGTCCACCAGCCGTGGAACTCGGGGTTGACCCACCGGTGCGGGTCCCCCGGCCGCCCGACGCAGCGCCGCCCCATCTCGGCGTAGATCCGGTCCAAGTGGGGCACCACGAGCAGCGATACGGGGTCCAGGTCCGTCGGCAGCGTGCTCGCCACTCCTGTCCCGCTGTCCTTCGACGAGATCGGCTGACCCTCGAAGTGCATGAGGATCTCGTCGTCGCGGGCGGCCCAGACCAGCACTTGCAGCAGGTAGTCCGGGTCGTTGTAGGCCCACATCGACAGCGCTCGGGCCGACTGGCAGGTGGGGTTGTCGCCCTGACCGACGCCGAGCGGCAGTCCCAGCATCGAGAGCACCCCCGCGACGAGCCGTGCCCGCGGCCCCGGCGTCTCGCCGAAAGCCGCCGTCAGCCGCTCGCTCGCGACCGGGGAGAGTTCGAGCGCCAGTTGGCGCCACAGCGCGGGCACCACCGGCGGCTCGTAGAGGATGCCGCGGTCGAGCAGCAGCGCGAGACCGTAGATGCATTGCGCGGTCTGCGGGTGCACGGCCACCTCGATCAGCCGGTGCACCAACTGGCTGTAGCGCAGCAGGCAGTTCCGGCCGGTGTCGGAGAGGCCGAGCGCCTCACCGACGAGGTAGAGGTGCTCGCTCTCGTGCAGCAGGAAGCGGAGCAGTTCCGCGTGGTACGGCGACACCAGGCCGGTGTCGTGCATCGCCCGCGCGAACCCCGTCGCCTCGTACTGCAGGCCGCCGGCGTCCAACGCTTCGAGACGGGAACGGAAGACGTCGACGCCCGGGTCGTCCCGGCACGCCTCGGTGGTCCCGAACAGGCTCGTGATGAGCCGGTCGATGCCCTGCCCCGACGAGACGCCGAGAGCGACGTCCGGGTCGTTGCGGTAGACGGAGATCCGGGTGATCAGGGCCTGCACCGCCTCGACCTGGATCGGACGCTGGCGCAGGATCCGCCAGATCTCGTCGACCAGGTTGTCCAGGACGCTGTCGTAACCGACCTCGTCGGCGAGGTGGCGGAACAGGTCCCGGACGAGCTGCGCGGTCCGGCCCTGCTGGACCCGCTCCGCCTCGCTGGGCGCGCTGAACAACAGCTCCAGGTTGGCCGCCAGCACCTGGGAGAGGAACTGGCGGGCGTCCTCGGCGGGCAGCGTCGGGTGCACGAAGTCGCCGCGGGCGACGGCGAGCATCCGCAGCTCGCTGGTCGCCTCCATGACGACGGTGTCCGCGTCTCCGCTGTGCAGGCCCGGACCGACCAGCGCCGGGACGAGGATCTCCGGTGACGCCCAGTCCGTTCCCTGGAAGACGCCGGCTTCTTCCAGCGCCTGGGCCCTGGCCTGGACCGCCGCGGCGCCGCCCGGCTGCATGAGCACCCGCCGCAAGGCTTCCAGGACCCGCCGCAGCTTGGTGTGCTTGCCGAACTCGCGGGTTTCGGCCATGGCCTGGATGGCATCGTCGAGTGAGGCCGCACGCTTGTCCAGCGTCGTGGCCTCACCGCTGACGTCGACGGTCGGTTTCAAAGGGTTTCCCTCGGGTTGGCCTCCTGCGTCCACGCGGTCGTCAGACGTAGAAGTCGAGCTCTTCCTGCTTCTTCAACAGGTCGCGCATGCGGTAGGGGTCATCACCGAAGAAGTACACCAGACCCCAATGGGTGCCGAACGCGGTCCTCTTGGTGACGGTCTCCTCAAGTGGTGTCGAGAGGTCGTGCGACTCGTAGTAGTCGTCGTCCTCGGTCTCCTCCGGGATCTCCAGTTCGCTGACGACGCGGCGGCGCGGGTAGACACCGAAGCAGCCGGCGACCCCGGACGCGTCGACGACCTCGCGCGGGAAGAAGGCGTCGATCTCCTCCTCGGTCGTCTTCGGGTCGAAAGCCAGAACCAGCGCATGGTAGGCGTTGAACCCGTATGCCCGTTCCAGCAGTTCGAACACCTTGAAGCCCGGCGGCCGGTAGGCGACTTCACCGAAGTACATCTCGCCGTCACTGGTGACGAAATACTCCGGGTGCACGAAGCCGAACTCGATGTCGAACGTCTTGATGAGTTTCTCGATCTGCGCCGTGATCTGCGGGCGGTACCGCTCCAGTTCCGGAGTCGCGGGGACGAACACCGAATATCCCAGCGTGACGTATTCGGAGATGTTGAGGAACTTGATCTTCCCGTTGTGCACCCATGCCTCGACCGCGAACTCCCAGCCGTCGAGGTGGGATTCCATGAGGACCGGGAACTCCTCGTCCGGAATCGTGTCGACTTCGTCCGGAGTGCGGATGACGCGGTGCCCGAGGCATCCCGCCTTGTCGAACGCCTTGAGGTGGATCGGGTCGTTCGGGTCCCCGTCCAGCTTGAGCAGGGTCTGATTGACGCGCTTGAGGAAGCGGGTCACGTCGTCCCGGTCGTGGGCCTCCTCGAAGATTCCGACCCGGATGCCGCCGAGCTGCGCGCGGCGCTTCATCAGCGCCTTGTCGCGCAGCAGCATGGCCTGGCCGTACAGACGCGGGTTGCCGAGGAGGACGGAGTTGATCGCCCCCGCCCATTCGACCGTTTCCTCGTACAACGGGATCGCGACGTCGACGCCCTCACTCTGAAGAGTCTCGGCGATCTCCATGGAGCGGTCGTTGAGCCGCTCGAAATTCCACGGTACGTAGGGAATATCGTGCTCGACGCAATACTCCTCGGCCCACTCCGGGGCCACCACGACATATCTCCGATCGAATCGGTCCAGGGCTTCCACTGCATTGAGACTCCAGCCAAGAAGTGCTACGTAGCCCTTGTCCGGGTTCCTGGTGGCTGTTTCGCCCTGTGTCATAGACCGGTTTCTCCTTCGGCGCGCGTGCGCCCATCGACGGTGTGGCTGGCTGACACCCCTTCCCGACGATCCGATGCACAAACGCTGAACGCGACCCGCCCCCCGACGACGGTGCGAGCCGCATTGTTGGACGCGTGAGACCGGTGTGCGGGTGGTAGGCGGACGGCAGGCCGCCCTCATCTCCTGAGCCTCGTCCCCCACACACAAGGAGGGTCCAAGAGTGCACACGCAGCAGACACACACGGACACCGGCACTGATGAACGGACGGCGCTGCGCAAGCGGCCGGAGGCCGCCGCCGACGCTCGACTGATGGCACGCCGCTTCCTGAACCGACAGCGGCCGGCCGTGCCCGAACAGGACGCCGCCAGTGTCGAACTCGTCGTCTCCGAACTCGTCACCAACACCGTCCGCCACGCACGCGGCAGCCGTTGCTCCCTGCGACTGCAGGCCCGGCCGGACAGCATCGTGGTCACGGTGGCCGACGCCGACCGCCGGCCTCCCCGCGAACGGGCCCCCGACGTCATGAACGCCACCGGTGGCTTCGGCTGGCCGATGATCCGCCACCTCGCCCGGTCGGTCGCGGTGACCACCGACCCCGGCGGCAAGACGATCCGCGCGACCTTGCCCCGCGGCGGCGAGGGTGGCCCTCTTCACCCAACTGGACCGCACATGGGGCCTGTTGGCGAAATCCGGCGCGTACGAGGAAACCGTCGGGGCAACCGGAAGGGGGCAGCGTTCGGTGAGGCCGCGCCGGCCTCACCGCACACATCGTGATCAACCGGCCGAGGGAGCCGAGATGTCCCCGCAGACCAGCCGCCTGTCCATCACCGAGCTGACGCGCTGTGAGCACTGCGCGGTGCTGCGCGTGAGCGGTGAACTCGACCAGGACTGCGAGCAGTTCTTCCTCCGGACGATCGGGACGAGCGTCCTGGCCGGGCACCGGCACCTGGTGCTGGACGTCACGGCGCTCACGTTCTGCGACTCGCGCGGCCTCAACTGCCTGCTGGCCGCCCGCTGGCTGTTGCAGCGCCGCGAAGGCCTGCTCCTACTGGCCGGCCCCGGGCACCGCCTGATCGATCTGCTCAAGCAGACCGGCAGCAGCGAACTCCTGCCCTCCCACCCCACCGTGAGCCAGTCGCTGAAGGCCCTCCCCCAGGAACATCGCCCCGCGTGGCCCCCCGGAGGGCTGTCGTCTGTGGGCTGCGCACACACAACCCCGCAGGTCAGGCTTCCTTCTTCACCGGCTCAAGGATCGCCACGCACTCCACGTGGTGCGTCATCGGGAACAGATCGAACGCCCGAAGCATCCGCACCTTGTACCCGCCTTCCTTGAAGTACGCCAGGTCCCGGGCCAGCGCCGCCGGGTCACAGGCGACGTACGCGATGCGGCGCGCGCCCAGCGTCGTGAGGTGGGCGACCGTCTTCTTGCCCGCGCCCGCGCGCGGCGGGTCCAGGACGATGAGGTCGACCTCGGAGATGCCGGTGCGCGGCAGGACCGCCTCGACCTTGCCCTGTTCGATACGGACCCGGTCGAAGGAGGCGAGGTTGTGCCGGGCGTCCTCGACCGCGCGCTTGCCGGACTCGATGCCGAGCACCGCACCCTTGTCGCCGATCCGGTCCGCGAGCGCGCCCGCGAACAGGCCGACGCCGCAGTACAGGTCGAGCGCCATCTCGCCCTTGCGGGGCAGCAGGCCCTGCATGACGGCACGCATCAGCGTCTCGGCGGCCTGCGGGTGCACCTGCCAGAATCCGCCGCTGCCGACGCGGTAGGTACGGCCGTCGGCGCGCTCGCGCACGAAGGCGCGGCCGTGGACGCGGTGGATCCCGCCGTCCTTCTCCTCGACACGCATGACGGAGGCCGGCTTGTCGAGTTCGACGAGGGGCAGCCGGGCGCCGGGCTTGGGCTCCAGGATCACCATGCGGTCCTGCGACCCGCTCGCCGCGATCGCCTCGACGGACTCCATGCCGGACCAGTCGTGCTTCTCGATGCCCAGCTCGGACACGCCCGCGGCGGCGATCATGCAGTGCTCGACCGGCTCGACCTCGTGCGAGCGGTGGCGGCGCAGGCCCGCGTTGCCGTCGGCGTCGACCGCGTACTGGACGCGGGTGCGCCACTGCGGGACCTCGCCCGACGGGAGCTTGTCGCCCTCGGCCGGCATGACCGTGCCGTCCCAGCCGGCCTGCTCGGGCGTGAGGCCCGCGAGGCGCAGCAGCTGCTCGGCGACGACCTCGCCCTTGAGGCGGCGCTGCGCGCCGGGCTTGGCGTGCTGCCAGTCGCAGCCGCCGCAGCGGCCGGGGCCCGAGTACGGGCAGGGCGCCTCGACGCGGTCCTTGGACGCCTCGATGACCTGGACGGCGTCGGCCCGCAGGAAGCGCGCGCCTTCCTCGCCCTCGGTCACCCGCGCCACGACCCGCTCGCCGGGCAGCGTGTGCCGGACGAACAGGACCTGGCCCTCGGCCGTGCGCGCGATGCAGTGACCGCCGTGCGCGACGGGGCCGACCTCGACCTCGTACTCCTCCCCCACCAGTGACTTCGTCGGTTCTGCCTGCATGGCGGGGCTCCAGTACGTAAGGGGAAGTTCTTCGGCGTCGCGGCCACGGAAAAGCGGCCGGACAGCAGCCCACCAGTTTACGTGGCTGTCGTCCGGCCGCTTACCAAGGCAGGCCACCGGGCTACTTCGAGCTGGGCTCCTTCGGGCGCTTCTCGACCGGACCGCGTCGCACGGCGCCCGGCGCGTTCCACTCGGACCGCCTGCGGGCCCGCTTCTTCGCGGCCTCGGAGGACTCCAGCTGGTACGGGACGGACGTCACCATGATGCCGGGCGTGAAGAGCAGCCGGCCCTTCAGGCGCAGCGCGCTCTGGTTGTGCAGCAGGTGCTCGTACCAGTGGCCGACCACGTACTCGGGGATGATCACACTGACCGCGTCGCGCGGGGACTCCTTACGGAGGTTCTTGACGTACTCGATGATCGGCCGGGTGATTTCCCGGTACGGCGAGTCAAGAACCTTGAGCGGCACGTCAATACCTCGACGCTCCCACTCGTCCCTCAATGCCTTCGTCTCCGCCGGATCAACATTGACGCTCAGTGCCTCAAGGGTGTCCGAACGCATCAACTTCGCGTACGCGATCGCGCGCAGCGTCGGCCGGTGGATCTTCGACACGAGGACGAGCGAATGGACCCGCGAGGGGCGCACGCTGTCGTCGGTCGGGGTCTCCGGAGCGGCGATCTCCTCGGCGACCCGGTCGTAGTGCTTGCGGATCGCGGACATCGTCACGAAGAAGATGACCATGCCGAGCAGCGCGACCCAGGCGCCGTGCGTGAACTTCGTCAGGAGGACGACCACGAGGACGAGGCCGGTGAAGAACGCGCCGAACGTGTTGATCGCGCGGGAGCGCATCATGCGGCGGCGCTTGGCCTGGTCGTGCTCGGCGGCCAGGTGCCGGTTCCAGTGCCGGACCATGCCGATCTGGCTGAGCGTGAACGACACGAAGACGCCCACGATGTACAGCTGGATCAGCCGGGTCGAGTCGGCCCCGTAGATGACGACCAGCAGGGCCGCCGCGCCCGCGAGCAGCACGATGCCGTTGGAGAAGGCGAGGCGGTCGCCGCGGGTGTGCAGCTGGCGCGGCAGGTAGCGGTCCTGGGCGAGGATCGAGCCGAGCAGCGGGAAGCCGTTGTACGCGGTGTTGGCGGCGAGGAAGAGGACGAGGGCGGTGGCGGCCGCGAGGACCAGGAACATGAAGCTGCCGCCGCCGAAGACGGCCTCGGCGACCTGGGAGATCACGGGGTCCTGGACGAAGCCCGCGCCGACCGCGGCACCGTTGTGGATCAGGTCCTTGGCCGGGTTCTCGGCCATCCGTACGTCGGTGGCGAGGGCGAGCACGATGATGCCGCAGAACATGGTGACGGCGAGGCCGCCCATCAGCGCGAGGGTGCTCGCCGCGTTCTTCGACTTGGGCTTGCGGAACGCCGGCACGCCGTTGGAGATCGCCTCGACGCCGGTGAGCGCCGCACACCCGGAGGAGAAGGCGCGCAGCAGCAGGAAGACGAGCGCGAAGCCCGCGAGGCCCTGGTGCTCCGCCTTGATGTGGAAGTCGGCGGTGGGCGCGTGCATGGCGTCGCCGAGGACGAGCCCGCGGAACGCACCCCAGACGATCATGATGAAGACGCCGGCCACGAAGACGTACGTGGGAATCGCGAAAAGCTTCCCCGACTCCTTCACGCCGCGCAGATTCATCAGGGTGAGCAGCACGATCACGACGACCGCGCACAGCACCTTGTGCTCGACCACGAACGGGATCGCGGAGCCGAGGTTCTCGATGCCGGACGAGATCGACACGGCCACCGTCAGGACGTAGTCGACGAGCAGCGCGCTCGCGACGGTGAGCCCGGCCTTCGGCCCGAGGTTGGTGTTCGCCACCTCGTAGTCGCCGCCGCCGCTCGGATAGGCGTGGACGTTCTGGCGGTAGGAGGCGACGACCGTGAACATCAGCACGACGACCGCGACCGCGATCCAGGGGCTGAAGTGGTACGCCGACACGCCCGCGATGGAGAGGACCAGCAGGACCTCGCCGGGCGCGTAGGCCACGGAGGACAGCGGGTCGGAGGCGAAAACGGGGAGTGCGATGCGCTTCGGCAGGAGCGTTTCCCCAAGCCGGTCACTGCGCAGTGCGCGCCCGATCAAGATCCGTTTGGGCACGTCGGTCAGTTTGGACACGGAGAGGATCGTAAGCGTTCGAAAGGGGGCCCGCCCACCCACCACCCCCATTCAGCTTCGTGCTCTGCGCCACGCCTTCGGCGATCTCGCCGCCGACGCGGAGGACGAGTTCGCTTACAGAGCCGATACGGTGGTCCAGAGCGCGAGCCGCACAGCAGCCCGCATCGTGCCCGAGATCGAGCCGCACCGGCTGGACCATGCCGCGAGAGAGAGCCATGAGCAGGACGTTTACGCAGGTCAAAATGGCTATGAGGAGTGCGGGGTAGGGCCGTGCATATCGTGATCATGGGCTGTGGCCGAGTAGGGTCCCAACTCGCCCAGACCCTGGAACAGCAGGGGCACACGGTGGCCGTGGTCGATCAGGACCCGACGGCGTTCCGTCGCCTGGGTTCGGGTTTCGGCGGCCGTCGTGTCACCGGAGTCGGTTTCGACCAGGACACCCTGCGCGAAGCGGGCATCGAGGAGGCCGGCGCCTTCGCCGCCGTCTCCAGTGGTGACAACTCGAACATCATCGCCGCGCGCGTCGCGCGCGAGATGTTCGACATCGAGAACGTGGCGGCGCGCATCTACGACCCCCGCCGTGCGGAGGTCTACCAGCGCCTCGGCATCCCGACGGTCGCGACGGTCCGCTGGACCGCCGACCAGATGCTGCGGCGCCTCCTGCCGTCCGGCGCCGAGCCGCTGTGGCGCGATCCCACCGGGGGCGTCCAGCTCGCCGAGGTGCACACGTCGGAGTCCTGGATCGGCCAGAAGATCAGCCGCCTCCAGGAGGAGACGGGCGTGCGCGTCGCGTTCCTGACCCGGCTCGGCGAGGCGATCCTGCCGACGTCGCAGACGGTGCTGCAGGAGGGCGACCTCGTGCACGTGATGATGCGCACGGACGACGTCGAAAAGGTCGAGGCGGCGTTCGCCGAGGGCCCTGAGGAAGGCGGTCACTGATGAGGGTCGCCATTGCCGGAGCCGGGGCGGTCGGTCGTTCGATCGCGGGCGAGCTCCTTGAGAACGGTCACGAGGTGCTCCTCGTCGACAAGGCGCCGACGGCCATCTCGGTCGAGCGCGTGCCGCAGGCGGAGTGGCTGCTCGCCGACGCCTGCGAGATCACGTCCCTGGACGAGGCGGCGCTGCAGCGCTGCAACGTGGTCATCGCGGCCACCGGCGACGACAAGGTCAACCTGGTCGTCTCGCTGCTCGCGAAGACCGAGTACGGGGTCCCGCGGGTCGTCGCCCGCGTCAACAACCCGAAGAACGAGTGGCTGTTCAACGAGTCGTGGGGCGTGGACGTGGCCGTCTCGACGCCGCGTCTCATGTCGGCGCTCGTCGAAGAGGCGGTCAGCGTGGGCGATCTCGTCCGTCTGCTCCGCTTCAGCCACGGCGACGCGAACCTGGTCGAGCTGACGCTCCCGGAGGAGTCGGCCCTGGCCGGCACGCGGGTCGGCGACGTCCAGTGGCCGCAGGACACGTCCCTGGTGACGATCATCCGCGGCACGCGCGTGCTGGCCCCCAGCCCCGAGGACTCCATCGAGGCGGGCGACGAGCTGCTGTTCGTCGCGGCGCAGGCGCGGGAGGAACAGCTGGAGGACCTGCTGTCGGTGCGACGCGAGGACGCGTAGGCGCCGCCGCGCCAGGCGAGCGACACAAGGAGGCGGCCCCGAGCTCTTGGCTCGGGGCCGCCTCCTTGTGTCGTCCTCGGCCGGACGGGGCTCAGGCCTCGCGGCGGTGCCGCGCACCACCTTCGGCCCGCGCGGCCTCCGCCTGCTCGCGGTCGGCCTCCTTCTGGCGCTCGGCCTCTTCCATCTCCGCGAACACGTCGATGGGTGCGGGCGCCTTCGCCAGGAACACCCATGTGAGCCACACGGCCAGCAGGAACGGCGGGATCTTCAACGCGACGAGCACCCAGCCGAATTGCGTCGTGTCCCCCCACCAGTACAGCGGGAACAGGATCGCGCACTTGGCCAGGAGAATGAGCCCCCAGGCCCAACTCGCCTTCCCGTACGCCTTCTTGCGGCCGGGGTTGCGGGTGCGCCAGGAGAGGTTCTCCTTGAACACGGGCCCGAGGATCAGGCCGATCAAGGGCACCCCGCACAGCGTCGTGACGATGTACGCGAGCGCGAGCCCCAACGTGTAGAGCATGCCCGGCAGATAGAAGTCCTTGGCGTTGCCCGTCATCATCGCGAAGACAACACCGAAGGCGACGCCGAAGACGCCGCTGAAGGCGTGCTTGATGGTGCCCTTCATGACGAGGCGCACGGCGACGAGGACCAGGGACACCGCGAGGGCCGCGATGGCCGACATGTGCAGGTCCTTGTTGACCGTGAAGATGCTCACGAAGAGGAGGCCGGGCAGGACCGTCTCCACCATGCCCCGCACGCCGCCGA
Organism: Streptomyces sp. NPDC002795; assembly: GCF_042888725.1. Classification (NCBI taxonomy): domain Bacteria; kingdom Bacillati; phylum Actinomycetota; class Actinomycetes; order Kitasatosporales; family Streptomycetaceae; genus Streptomyces; species Streptomyces sp. NPDC002795. The sequence continues at coordinate 142,363 of NZ_JBIAQB010000004.1, read as the reverse complement.
AGGCCTCGAAAAGGGCGGCCTCGGTCACGGACTTGTCCGTGACGTCCTGACCATCCTGGCCTGTGGGTTCGCGGTCGGTCGGCTTGTCGAGGGACGTCACCGGCTACTCCCGTCCGAGCGGTCTGAGTTCGTACTTCGGATTGAACAGCACCCTACGGCCCCGACTCATCGAGATCCGTCCCGAAGCTATGAGTTTGCGCCCCGGCTCGATCCCGACGATCGAGCGCCTGCCTAGCCACACCACGTCCACGGCGGCCGAGCCGTCGAACAACTCCGCCTCCAGCGCGGGAACTCCGGCGCGTGGCCGCAGGGTTACCGTGCGCAACGTACCAGTAACGGTGACCATCTGTCGGTCCGCACAATCGCCGATGCGCGTGCAGCCCGTCGTCTCCGAGTCCTCGCGCAGCTCCTCCGACTCCAGGTCCTCCTGGGAACTGGACAGCCGGTCGAGCATGCGCCGGAACCGGCCCGCCGGCTTCTCGGTCGCCCTGTCGGAACGCGGAACAGCACTCATACTCGAAGCGTACCTGGGCCCTGTGACAGGGCCGTACCCGCTGGTGTACCCGGCTTTCCCTGGCCTCACCGCTCGAACCGGTACCCCATCCCCGGTTCCGTGACGAAGTGCCGCGGATGTGAGGGATCGGTCTCCAACTTGCGCCGCAACTGCGCCATGTAGACCCGCAGATAGTTGGTCTCCGTCCCGTACGAGGGCCCCCACACCTCCTGCAACAGCTGCTTCTGGCTGACCAGGCGGCCCGTATTGCGCACCAGGACCTCCAGGAGGTGCCATTCGGTGGGGGTCAGCCGTACGTCGTGCCCGCCCCGGTTGACCTTTTTCGCGGCCATGTCGACCGTGAAGTCCGCGGTCTCGACGATCCCCTCGTCCTCGGAGCCACCCGTGGGTTCGGCCCGCCGCACGGCCGCCCGCAGCCGGGCGAGGAGCTCGTCCATGCCGAAGGGCTTCGTTACGTAGTCGTCCGCGCCCGCGTCGAGCGCCTCCACCTTCTCGTCGGACGAGTGCCGCGCGGACAGCACGAGGATCGGTACGCGGGTCCAGCCGCGCAGTCCCTTGATCACCTCGACGCCGTCCATGTCGGGCAGGCCCAGGTCGAGGACGATCACGTCGGGGTGGCGGGCGGCGGCGAGCTGAAGTGCCTGCGCCCCGTCCGCGGCGGCGTCCACCTCGTACTTGCGCGCCTTCAGGTTGATGACGAGGGCGCGCACGATCTGCGGCTCGTCGTCGACCACGAGCACCCGGGTCATGCGTGCCTGCCTCTCTGGGGTCCAGCTGCTTGCGCGGTTGTCTGTACGGCCTCCGGGGCCGCGTCCGGGGTGATGGTGCGGGTCGCGGCCCGCAGGGTCAGGACCATGGTGAGCCCGCCTCCTGGCGTGTCCTCCGCGCCGAGCGTGCCTCCCATGGCCTCCGTGAAGCCGCGCGCCACGGCGAGCCCCAGGCCCACACCGGCGCCGCGCGGAGCGTCACCGTAGCGCTGGAAGGGCGCGAAAATCCGGTCCTTGGCCTCGTCCGGCACCCCGGGCCCGCGGTCCACGACGCGCAGCTCGACGCGGTCGCCGAGCGTGCTCGCGGAGACGAGGACGGGTTTGTCGGGCGGGCTGTACTTGACCGCGTTCTCGACGACGTTGGCGACGGCCCGCTCCAGGAGCCCTTTGTCGACGCTGACCATGGGCAGCGTCTCGGGGACGTCCAGGTCGACGTTGAGATCCGGGTCCGGCACGCCGACCAGCGCCATCGGCACGACCTCGTCGAGGTCGATCTCGCGGATGAGCGGGGTGACGGTGCCGGTCTGGAGGCGCGACATGTCGAGCAGGTTCCCGACGAGGTGGTCGAGCCGGTCGGCGCCCTCCTCGATCCCGGCGAGCAGTTCCGCCTGGTCCTCGGGCGACCAGTCGACGTCCTCGGAGCGCAGCGACGACACCGACGCCTTGATGCCCGCCAGCGGCGTACGCAGATCGTGCGAGACGGCGGCCAGCAGTGCCGTACGGATGCGGTTGCCCTCGGCGAGCGTGCGCGCCTGGTCGGCCTCGGACTGCAGGCGCTGGCGGTCGAGCACGACGGCGGCCTGCGCGGCGAAGGCGGCGAGCACGCGCCGGTCCTCCGCGGGCAGCACGCGCCCGGTCAGGGCGAGCGCCAGGTGGTCCCCGACCGGCATGTCGACGTCGGCGTCCTCGGGCCGGACGAGGGACTGCGCTCCGACGCTCGCGGCGCAGGTCCACGGCGCGGTGTCGCCCTCCCGCTCCAGGAGCGCCACGGACTCCATCGCGAAGGTCTCCCGTACGCGTTCGAGAAGCGCCTCCAGGCTGGTGTCGCCGCGCAGCACGCTGCCCGCCAGGAAGGAGAGGATCTCGGACTCGGCGCGCAACCGGGCCGCCTGGTGGGTGCGCCGCGCCGCGGTGTCCACGACCGAGGCCACGGACACGGCGACGCCTACGAAGATCACGATGGCGACGATGTTGCGGGGGTCGGCGACGGTCCACAGGTGCAGAGGCGGCGTGAAGAAGTAGTTGAGCAGCAGTGAGCCGAAGGCCGCCGAGGCCAGCGCCGGTAGCAGTCCGCCGACCAGGGCGGCGGCGACCGTCAGCGACAGGAACAGCAGCATGTCGTTGGCGAGGCCGAGGTCGCTGTTGGTGTGCGTGAGGGCCAGCGCGAGCAGCGCGGGGCCGCCGACGCCGGTGAGCCAGCCCCACACGATCCGGGACCGGCCGAGCCGGGCGCCACGGGCGACGGGAAGGCCGCGTCCCTTGGCGACCTCGTCGTGCGTGACGATGTGCACGTCGAGGTCGGTCCCTGACTCGCGGGCGACGGTCGCGCCGACGCCGGGTCCGAACATGTACTGCCAGGTCTTGCGCCGCGAGGAGCCGAGGACGATCTGGGTGGCGTTGACGCCGCGGGCGAACTCCAGAAGGGCGGCGGGGATGTCGTCGCCGATGACGTGGTGGAACGTGCCGCCCAGGTCTTCGACCAGGGTGCGCTGGACGGCGAGCTCCTTGGGCGATGCGGCGGTGAGGCCGTCGCTGCGGGCGATGTAGACCGCGAGCACCTCGCCGCCCGCGCCCTTCTCCGCGAGCCGCGCCGCGCGCCTGATCAACGTACGGCCCTCGGGTCCTCCGGTCAGGCCGACGACGATGCGCTCGCGGGCCTGCCATGTGGAGCGGATGTTGTGCTCGCCCCGGTACTCCTGGAGGTACTCGTCGGCCCGGTCGGCGACCCACAGGAGCGCCAGTTCCCGCAGTGCGGTGAGGTTTCCGGGGCGGAAGTAGTTGGAGAGCGCCGCGTCGACCTTGTCGGGCTTGTAGATGTTGCCGTGGGCCATGCGGCGGCGCAGCGACTGGGGCGACATGTCGACGAGCTCGATCTGGTCGGCACGGCGGACGACCTCGTCGGGGACCGTCTCCCGTTGACGTACACCAGTGATCGAATCAACCACATCGCCCAGCGACTCAAGATGCTGGATGTTGACGGTCGATATGACGTCGATGCCCGCACCAAGCAGTTCCTCGACGTCCTGCCAGCGCTTGGCGTTGCGCGAGCCCGGCACGTTCGTGTGGGCCAGTTCGTCGACAAGGGCGACGGCGGGGGCGCGCCGCAGTACGGCGTCCACGTCCATCTCGTGGAAGACCGTCCCCCGGTAGGCGAGCTCCCGGCGCGGGATCTGCTCCAGGCCGTGCAGCATCACCTCGGTACGCGGCCGGTCGTGGTGTTCGACGAACGCCACTACACAGTCCGTGCCCCGCTCCACCCGGCGGTGTGCCTCCGACAGCATCGCGTACGTCTTGCCGACGCCCGGCGCCGAACCGAGGTAGATACGTAGTTTGCCGCGCGTCCCGCGTCCCATGGCCTCATTGTCTTCCCGTGACTGCCCCACGCAGCGTCGAGCCTACGGCCTGCGATCTGCGCAAATGGGGCGGATGACGGCCGGGAGAGTGGCCTTGACGCAACCCTGATGCGCGAAACCGGGGCCGCGCACCCTTAAGGATGCGCGGCCCCGGCCTCGTACGACGTTGGTGAGCGCCTCAGCGGACCTCGGTGATCTCCGGGCCGCGGGCCAGCTGGCCCATACCGCCGGAGAAGCGCGAGGCCTCCTGGCTGTCGCTCTGGGAGCTCTCGGCGACCATCTGCGCGTCGTCGGGGAGCTTCAGGACGATCGGGTCGCGCGGGGCCATCGGGCCCTCGCCGCGCACCACGACGGTGTCGCGGAAGATCTGCTCCAGGAGGCCGGCCGCCTGCGGCTGCACGGCGCCCTGGCCCGAGATCACGCCGCGCAGGAACCAGCGCGGACCGTCCACGCCGATGAACCGCACGACCTGGAAACCGCCCGTGCCGTCCGGCAGCTGCACCGGCACCTGCGCCCGCAGCTCCCAGCCGAGCGAACCCTCGATCTCGTCGATCACACCGCCCTGCTGGGTGATGCCCGAGGCGATCTCCTCGCGGACCTCGCCCCAGATGCCCTCCTTCTTGGGGGCGGCGAAGGCCTGCAGCTGGATCGCGCTGTCCTGGAGGACCACGGTCGCCGCGACGATCGCGTCGCCCGCGACCTCCACACGCAGCTCCATGCCCTCTACGCCGGGGACGAAGACCCCGCCCAGGTCCACCCGGCCCTCGCCGGGCTCGCGGACCTCGGAGGCGTCCCAGGGACCGTCGGGACGGGGCTCGGGCTCGAGCCGCACGCGCTCCGCCTCCTCGTCCGTGTCGGCACCGTCGACGACCTGCTCGGCCTCGTCGGCCGCATCCTCGGCGGCGCCGTTCTTGTTACGACGTCCGAACACGTCACTGTCCTTCCCGGTCGGATACGACCGAAGCGTATCGATTCCCACCCTTTTGACCGTCCGCGCCACTGCCGGCAACGGTCGGGCCACCCACGGCAGCGTGCCCGCCGGTGGACCCGAAGCCCCCTTGGGCCCGCACCGAATCGGGAAGCTCCGCGACCTCCTGGAAGCGGACCCTCTCGACCTGCTGGACCACCAGTTGGGCAATCCGGTCGAAGCGCTCGAACCGCACGCTCTCGCGCGGGTCGAGATTCACCACGATCACCTTGATCTCCCCACGGTACCCGGCATCCACCGTCCCTGGGGCATTCACCAGAGCCACGCCACAGCGCGCTGCGAGGCCGGATCTGGGGTGCACAAAGGCCGCGTACCCCTCGGGCAGGGCGACCGACACACCGGTGGGCAGGACGACCCGCTCACCGGGCGCGAGCTCGCACGCCTCGGTGGTCCGCAGATCGGCTCCGGCGTCACCGGGGTGCGCGTACGAGGGCAGCGGCACGTCGGGGTCGACGCGCCGCACGAGCACGCCGAGTTCGTTGCCGTTCACAGGGCTCACGGGTTCACCTCGAAGGCGCGGGTGCGCCTGACCTGGTCGGGGTCGCTCATGGCCGCCCGGATCTCTTCCTCGCGGCCGTTCTCGATGAAGTGGTCGACCTTGACCTCGATGAAGAGGGCGTCGGCGCGCACGGCCACTGGCCCGTCGGGGGCGCCGATCCGGCCGGTCGCGGTCGAGTAGATCTTGCGACCGGCGACGGCTGTCACCTCGGCGGACAGATACAGCACCGTGTCCACGGGAACGGGCCGCACGAAGTCGGTCTCCAGGCGGCCGGTCACGGCGATGGCCTGAAGCAGCCAGTTCAGGGAGCCGAGCGTCTCGTCGAGCGCGGTCGCGAGGACCCCGCCGTGTGCGAGACCCGGCGCGCCCTGATGCGCGGGGCGCACGGTGAACTCGGCGGTGACGGTGGCGCCTTCACCGGCCCGCGCCTCCAGGTGCAGCCCGTGCGGCTGCTCGCCGCCACAGCCGAAACAGTTGCTGTAGTGCGCGCCGAGGAGCTCGCCGGGGGCGGGCGCGTCGGGGTGCCGCACCGGGGCTATGGCGTCGGCGGGGGGCGTCAGAGCTGCAGAAGTACCACTCACAGCCGCAGACCTTACCCGCGCGTCCTATCAGTGCACGCATCGTGCCAAGCTTGACCCCATGGAGCTCTCGACGACGCCTTACGACGAACGACTCAACGCGCCTCGTTCGTGGTGGCTGATCACGTTCATGGTGGGGGTCGTCGGGGCCATCATCCTGCTGCCCTTCGGCCCGTTGCCGCTGCTCGGCGGCTTCGTCGGCGGCCTGCTCATCGCGGCCGTGATCACCAGCGCGTACGGCTCGGCGCGGGTCCGTGTCGTGGCCGACTCGCTGGTCGCGGGCGACGCGAAGATCCCGCTGTCCGCCCTCGGCGAGGTGCACGTCCTGGACGCGGAGGAGGCCCGCGCGTGGCGCACCTACAAGTCCGACCCGCGCGCCTTCATGCTGCTGCGCAGCTACGTCACGACCGCGGTGCGGGCCGAGATCACCGATCCGTCGGACCCGACGCCGTACGTCTACGTGTCGACGCGCGAACCTGAAGCTTTGGCAAAGGCTCTGCGCCGCGCCTGAACGAGGGCGGGGTCAGGCCCCGATCTCCAGCGCGTCGGGCGGCTCCTCCAGGGGCGGCAGGTCGTTCAGCGTCTCCCAGGGCACCTGGAGCCGCCGCAGGTCCTGTCGTACCCGGTCGGCCAGCTTCCTGGTGTCGCGCCGGTTCATGAACGCGCCCACGGCCGCGCCGATCATGAACGGGGTCAGGCTCGGAAGGTTCCGCACCATCCGCTTCATGATCTGCTGTCGCAGCTCGCGCTTCATCTGTCCGCCGAGCGCCGCGTTGATCGTCGTCGGCTTCGCCACGTCGATGCCGCGCTCTTCCGTCCACGCGGTCAGATAGGCGCTGCTGCGGGCCTTCAGAGACCCTGGCGGCCGCAGTCCGTAGACCTCGTGCAGCTCGGCGATCAGCTTGAGCTCGATCGCGGCCACGCCGGTCACCTCCGCGGCCAGTTCGGTCGGCATCGCGGGCGGAACGGGCAGCATGGCGGCGGCGCCGACGCCCGCGCCCACGGTGGATGTGGCGGCGGCCGCGCCCGTGACCAGCTTGTCCGCGAGCTGCTCGGGGTCGAGACCGGGGAACTGCTTGCGGAGGGTCGCCAGGTCCCGCACGGGAACCCGCGGCGCGCTCTCGATGATGCGATCGGCGAGATAGCCGATCGAGGCCTTGGCGGCAGCGCCGCCCTTGGCCAGCCCCGTTCTGGCTGTTCTGGCGCCTCGCGCGACGGCGCCACGCTTGCGCGCACCGTCACTGCCGGCCACCGGGGCCACCGGCAGGTCGCCCGTCGACTCGTGGCCGTCCGCCGATTCGAGCGAGGCTTCTTCTCCGGGGGCACCAGGTGCTGCACCAGGTGCTCCTGGGAAAGAGCCTCGCTCGTCGTCACGCACGGCCTCTGACGGGCCTTGAGCCGTCCCGCGCGCCTTCTTGTTGCGGGATCGGCGCTTCCAGGGCGGGGTCGAGCTGGTCATGCCCGACCCCCTCTCAGTCGCAGTCGCGGCAGATGGGCTGCCCGTTCTTCTCCCGCGCGAGCTGGCTGCGGTGGTGCACCAGGAAGCAGCTCATGCAGGTGAACTCGTCCTGCTGCTTGGGCAGGACACGGACGGCCAGCTCCTCGTTCGAAAGGTCGGCGCCCGGAAGTTCCAGGCCCTCCGCCGCCTCGAACTCGTCCACGTCGACGTTCGAAGCCGACTTGTCGTTCCGCCGAGACTTCAGTTCCTCAATGCTGTCTTCGTTGAGGTCGTCATCGGTCTTACGTGGGGTGTCGTAATCCGTTGCCATGTCGCTCTCCCCCTCTGGGTGTCTGCGGTGTCTCATGCGCCGTAACGCATGAGAGGCCGGACTTGTGCCCGACCTGAGGCGGAGATTTTGCCTCACATCAAGGTCTGTTACTCAATCGACACCCAACTGGACCCCTCACGAGTGATCGTCTTGGGTGGCGAACGGGACCGTACACGGTCCGATTGCCGCACTGCACAGGCGCCACCCCGTGTACTTCCCGTGATCAAGGCGCCCGAAAACCCGGACTTTCCCGGCTTTCACGCGGCTTTTGCGATCACGGAGAGTGGACGGCCGAAAAAATGTCCATGTGATCGATCACACAGGCCGATCTCCGGCGCAGGTCCGGAAAATTCAGCCAAAAGCGAACGTCCCCAGCGCGTCGGCGGAAGCATGTCAGATCCATGCGCCGCACGCACGTCGAACCGACCTAGATCGGCAGGGTGACCCGCATCACGAGCCCACCCCCCTCACGCGGCTCGGCGGTGATGCGGCCGCCATGGGCGCGCGCGACGGACCGGGCGATGGAGAGCCCGAGGCCCACACCCTTGTCACTGCCGGTGCGCTCGGTACGCAGCCGCCTGAACGGTTCGAAGAGGTTGTCGATCTCGTACGCGGGGACCACCGGACCCGTGTTCGCCACCACCAGGACCGCCTGGCCGTGCTGGGCCTCCGTGTCCACCTCCACCCATCCCCCTTCGGGGATGTTGTAGCGGACGGCGTTCTGCACGAGGTTCAGGGCGATGCGCTCCAGGAGCACGCCGTTGCCCTGGATCACCGCTTCCTTGCACTCTCCGCGGATCTCCACGCTCTTCTCGTCGGCCTCGGCCCTGGCCTGGTCGATCGCCCGCGAGGCGACCTCCGCCAGGTCCACGGGCTTGCGCTCGACGATCTGGTTGTCGCTGCGGGCGAGCAGCAGCAGGCCCTCCACGAGTTGCTCACTGCGCTCGTTCGTGGCGAGCAGCGTCTTGCCGAGCTGCTGGAGCTCCACTGGGGCGCCCGGATCGGAGAGGTGCACCTCCAGGAGGGTGCGGTTGATCGCGAGCGGTGTACGCAGCTCGTGGGAGGCGTTACCGACGAAGCGCTGCTGCGCGGTGAACGCGCGCTCCAGGCGGTCCAGCATCTCGTCGAAGGTGTCCGAAAGCTCCTTCAGCTCGTCGTCCGGGCCGTCCAGCTCGATGCGGCGCGTCAGGTCCGTGCCGGCGACCCGGCGCGCGGTGCGCGTGATCCGGCCGAGCGGGGACAGGACGCGGCCCGCCATGGCGTAGCCGAAGGCGAAGGCGATGACGGCGAGCCCCATCAGGGCCATCAGGGAGCGGCTGAGGAGCACGTCGAGAGCGTGCTGACGCTGCTTGTTGACGCAGTCGTTCATCAGATCGTTCAGCTCGCTCGCCGAGATGTTCCCCGGCGGGAAGTTGCAACTGGTGCTGATGACATGCCCGTCGGTGACCTTGAACGGCAGATCGCCGCCCACGTCGAGGGCCTGCGCGGCCAGGAGGTAGATGATCGAGAGCAGCAGGATGCCCGCGATGAGGAACATGCCGCCGTAGAGCAGCGTGAGCCGTATGCGGATGGTCGGGCGGAGCCACGGGAAGGGCGGCTCCGCCTTCGTCCCGGGCTTCCATGTCGGTTTCGGTGGCGCCTGGGAGGGTGGCGCGGGTGCGGCGGCCATCTAGGGATCAGATCCGGTAGCCCGAGCCGGGCACGGTGACGATGACGGCGGGCTCGCCCAGCTTGCGGCGCAGGGTCATCACGGTGACCCGCACGACGTTCGTGAACGGGTCCGTGTTCTCGTCCCAGGCCTTCTCCAGGAGCTGCTCGGCCGAGACGACGGCGCCCTCGCTGCGCAGCAGCACCTCGAGGACGGCGAACTCCTTGGGAGCGAGCTGGATCTCCTTGCCGTCCCGGAACACCTCACGGCGGTTCGGGTCGAGCTTGATCCCCGCGCGCTCAAGAACGGGCGGCAGCGGCATGCTCGTCCGCCGCCCGAGGGCCCGTACACGGGCCGTCAGCTCGCTGAACGCGAAGGGCTTGGGGAGGTAGTCGTCCGCCCCGATCTCCAGGCCCTCCACGCGATCGCTGACGTCGCCGGAGGCGGTCAGCATGAGGATGCGGGTGGGCATGCCCAGCTCGACGAGCTTGCGGGCGACGTCGTCGCCGTGCACGAGCGGGAGGTCCCGGTCGAGGACGACCACGTCGTAGTCGTTCACGCCGATGCGTTCCAGGGCGGCCGCACCGTCGTACACGACGTCGACGGCCATGGCCTCCCGGCGGAGTCCGGTGGCCACCGCATCGGCGAGCAGTTGCTCGTCCTCGACGACGAGTACGCGCACGTCGCTTGTCCTTCCTCTGGTCGCCCACCGGCGGTTTCTCGGGCACGCCGGCAGGTCAGGTGTGGGGCTGTGGCCACCATCCTGCCCCTTTCGGCCATAAACCGGCTGTAAGACGGACGGGCGCCCCGGCGAATGCGGGATTTTCTGCGTGGGTCGAGGTTTCTCCGGAAGGGACCTTGGGGAGGACGGCTGTACATCCGCGATCACGCTTTGTATGTGGCATGCCACGAGCCGCTGTCGAGACCGCTCTCCGCCAGGGGCAGCTCGGGACGTGATCGCCCCTCCCAAGGGCACACCCCCGTGCCATCGACCCACGACCCAGGACGAGGGGGCGCAACCATGGACGCATTCACCGCAGGACTTCTGCAGCGCATTAGGGCGGCCGAGACCGACCTGTCGCGGGCGCGCGAGACCGGTGACGACTTCCTCGCCGAGGTCGAGCAGGGCGAGCTGGACGACCTCCGCCGCCTCGCCGCCGAGCACGGTGTGGAGGTTCACGCCTCGAGCGTCTGACGCACGTACGAGGGCCCCGGCGCCTGGTTGATCCAGGCGGGCGCCGGGGCCCTTTCGTGTGCCGTTCAGTCGTGCGTGGCGCGAGTCCGAGAGCCGGACGCTCAGTCGTGCCAGGCGCCGAGTTCTTCCAGCCATTTCTGAAGCGGCTCGAAGACGCCGGGGGGCGCCGCGACGGTCAGCTCCGGGGAGAGCGGCTCCCCGGGGCGGCCGCCGGTGAGGGCACCCGCCTCGCGCGCGATGAGGTCGCCGGCCGCGAAGTCCCAGGGGTTCAGGCCGCGTTCGTAGTACGCGTCCATGCGGCCGAGCGCCACGTCGCACAGGTCGATGGCGGCCGAGCCGCCGCGCCGGATGTCGCGCACACGCGGCACGAGGTGCCCCAGCACCTCGGCCTGGCGGGCACGGCGCGACTCCAGGTAGCCGAAGCCGGTACCGACCAGGGCCTGTGCGAGGGGCGGCGCCACGCGCGTGTGCGCGGGGCGGTCGTTCACGAAGGCGCCCCCGCCGAGGACGGCGCGGTAGGTCTCGGCGCGCATCGGGGCGGCGACGACGCCGACGAGCGTCTCGCCGTCCTTGCGTGCCGCGATGGAGACGGACCAATCGGGGCGCCCGTAAAGGTAGTTGACGGTTCCGTCGATGGGGTCGATCACCCACAGGATGCCGCTGGTGCCCTCCGTGGAGGAGCCTTCCTCGCCGAGCACCCCGTCGTCGGGGCGACGCTCGGCCAGGTAGTCCGTGATCAGCTTCTCGGAGGCGATGTCCATCTCGGTGACGACGTCGACGGCGCTTGTCTTGGTCGCGGCGACGCCGAGGTCCTCGGGCCTGCCGTCGCGCAGGAACGCACCGGCCCGGGCCGCCGCCTCCAGGGCGATCTCGAGCAGCTCCGCCTTGAGGGACGTGAGGTCGTCGGCGATGTGGGCGGCCTCGGCGGCCTTGGGGTCGGTCACGTCACTGTCCTTACGCGTACGGGCTGTCGGCGCCGGCGGCGGCCGGCTTGGGGGCGCGGGCGGGGCAGCAGCCCACGGGACACAGGTCGTGGCTCGCGCCGAGCGCGCCCAGGGCGCAGGGTGTGACGACCTCGTCCCGCTCGGTGGCGGCCCGCTCCAGGGTCAACTCCCGTACGGCGGCGGCGAAGCGCGGGTCGGCTCCCACGGTGGCGGAGCGGCGCACCGGAAGACCGAGCTCCGCGGCCTTCGCCTCGGCCTCTGTGTCGAGGTCGTAGAGGACCTCCATGTGGTCGGAGACGAAGCCGATGGGCGCCATGACGACGGCCGGGACGCCCGCCGCGTGGCGCTCCTCCAGGTGGTCGCAGATGTCGGGTTCCAGCCACGGGATGTGTGGGGCGCCGGAACGCGACTGGTAGACGAGCTTCCAGGGGTGGGCGATGCCGGTCTCCTCGCGCACCGCGTCGGCGATGAGCTGCGCGACGTCCAGGTGCTGCTTCACGTACGCGCCCCCGTCGCCGTGCTCCTCCGCCCGCCCTGAGGTGTCGGCCGCCGCGGTCGGGATGGAGTGCGTGGTGAAGGCGATGTGGGCGCCCGCGCGGACGTCCTCGGGGAGGTCGGCGAGGGACTTCAGGACGCCCTCGACCATGGGGCGCACAAAGCCGGGGTGGTTGAAGTAGTGCCGCAGCTTGTCGATCTTCGGCAGCTCCAGCCCCTCGGCCCCAAGGGCGGCGAGCGCCTCCGCGAGGTTCTCGCGGTACTGGCGGCAGCCCGAGTACGAGGCGTAGGCGCTGGTGGCGAGGACGAGGATGCGGCGGTGGCCGTCGGTGACCATCTCGCGCAGCGTGTCCGTCAGGTACGGCGCCCAGTTCCGGTTGCCCCAGTAGACCGGCAGGTCCAGGCCGTGGTCGGCGAAGTCCTTGCGCAGGGCGTCGAGCAGGGCCCTGTTCTGGTCGTTGATCGGGCTGACCCCGCCGAACAGGAAGTAGTGCTGCCCGACCTCTTTGAGCCGCTCCTTGGGGATGCCTCGGCCGCGCGTCACGTTCTCCAGGAACGGGACGACGTCGTCGGGGCCCTCAGGGCCGCCGAACGAGAGCAACAGCAGGGCGTCGTAGGGGCGGGCATCGAGGCTGGCAGCGTGCGCGTCTGGCATGTCTTCGATCCTGCCACCCGGCACTGACAGGCGGAAAACCGCGTGTACCCCGGCCGTGGCACGCGTAAGCTGTATCCACTGCTTTTACGCCTTACCGGAGTCACGTTGCCCAGCCCCTACCGCGCCATATTCGCCCCGCCCGGAACCAAGAGCTTCTCCGCGGCCGGGCTCCTGGGCCGAATGCCCCTGTCCATGATGGGCATCGGCATCGTCACGATGGTCTCCCAGCTGACCGGGCGCTACGGGCTCGCGGGGGCCCTGTCCGCGACGGTGGCGCTGTCCGCCGCGCTGATCGGGCCACAGATCTCCCGGCTCGTCGACCGGCACGGACAGCGTCGAGTGCTTCGGCCGGCCACGCTGGTCTCGCTCGTCGCCGTCACCGGTCTCCTGCTGTGCGCGAAGTACACGGCGCCGGACTGGACCCTCTTCGCCTTCGCGGCGCTCGTCGGCTGCGTCCCGAGCGTCGGCTCCATGATCCGGTCACGGTGGGCGGCCCTCTACGGAGACGTCCCGCGTCAGCTGCACACCGCGTACTCCTTCGAGTCGGTGCTTGACGAGGTGTGCTTCGTGTTCGGGCCGATCATCTCGATCGGTCTGTCCACGGTGTGGTTCCCGGAGGCGGGGCCGCTTCTGGCGGGCTGTTTCCTCGCGGTCGGTGTCTTCTGGCTGACATCGCAGCGGGCCACCGAACCGATCCCGCACCCGCGTGAACAGCACAGCCGCGGATCGGCGCTCCGCGCGCGTGGCTTGCAGGTTCTGGTGGCGACCTTCGTCGCGACGGGGGCGATCTTCGGTTCGATCGACGTCGTCACGGTGGCCTACGCCGAGGACCTCGGCCACAAGTCGATGGCCAGCGTGGTGCTCGCCATTTACGCGACCGGCTCCTGCCTCGCGGGCGCGCTGTTCGGCCTGCTGCACTTCAAGGGAGCGCCCGCTCCCAGGTGGCTGGTGGGTGTCCTCACGATGGCCGTGAGTATGATCCCCCTCCAACTGGTCGGGAACCTGCCAATCCTGGCCGTGGCGCTCTTCGTCGCGGGCCTGTCCGTCGCACCGACGATGATCACGACGATGGCCCTCGTCGAGCAGCACGTACCACGCGCGAAGCTGACCGAGGGCATGACCTGGGTGAGTACCGGACTCATGGTCGGCGTCGCGCTCGGCTCCTCCGTGGCCGGCTGGGTGATCGACGCGGCCGGGGCGGGTGCCGGGTACGCGGTGCCGGGGGTATCCGGTGCCGTCGCGGTCCTCGTCGGGCTCCTGGGCTACCGCCGGCTGAAGCGGCCGGTTCCGCAGCGGGGAGGAAGCACCGATGAGCAGGCCACCGAGGAGCACGCGGGGCACGAGGGGCGCGCAGACGGGCAGCCGGAAGAGCACCGAAGCCTGGCGTAACTGGGCGGGGAACGTCACCGCACGCCCCGTGCGCGAGGTGACGCCCGCGTCCGTCGAGGAGCTGACAGCGGCGGTGCGCAGTGCCGCGGAGGACGGCCTGAAGGTGAAGGCCGTCGGCTCGGGCCACTCCTTCACGGCGGCGGCCGCGACCGACGGAGTATTGATACGCCCTCAACTGTTGACCGGAATCCGCAGCATTGACCGGACGAACGGGACCGTCACGGTCGAGGCGGGTACCCCGCTCAAGCGACTCAACATGGCCCTGGCGCGCGAGGGCCTGTCGCTCACGAACATGGGCGACATCATGGAGCAGACGGTCTCCGGCGCCACCAGCACCGGCACGCACGGCACGGGTCGCGACTCCGCGTCGATCGCCGCGCAGATCAAGGGACTTGAGCTGGTCACCGCGAGTGGGGAACTCCTCACCTGCTCGGAGAAGGGCACCGACGACGAACGCGCGCTCTTCGCGGCCGCCCGCATCGGTCTCGGCGCCCTCGGCATCGTCACGGCGATCACCTTCGCCGTGGAGCCGATCTTCCTGCTCTCCGCGCGAGAGGAGCCGATGCCCCTCGACCGGGTGCTCACGGACTTCGAGGAGCTGCACGCCGAGAACGAGCACTTCGAGTTCTACTGGTTCCCGCACACGGACAGCTGCAACACCAAGCGCAACAACCGCAGCGCGGGCCCGGAGGCGCCCGTCCCGAAGCTCAGCGGCTTCGTCGAGGACGAGCTGCTCTCCAACGGTCTGTTCCAGGTGGCCAATTCGATCGGCCGCGCCGTGCCCGGCACCATCCCGGCGATCGCCAAGGTCTCCAGCCGGGCACTGTCCTCCCGGACGTACACGGACATTCCCTACAAGGTCTTCACATCGCCGCGCCGCGTGCGCTTCGTGGAGATGGAGTACGCGGTCCCGCGCGCGGCCCTCGTGGACACCTTGCGCGAGTTGAAGTCCATGGTCGACCGCTCACGCCTGCGGATCAGCTTCCCCGTGGAGGTCCGCACCGCCCCGGCCGACGACATCGCGCTGTCCACTGCGTCCGACCGCGACACCGCCTACGTAGCCGTGCACATGTACAAGGGGACGCCGTACCACCGGTACTTCACGGCGGCCGAGCAGATCCTCACCGCCCACGAGGGGCGCCCGCACTGGGGCAAGATGCACACGCGCGACGCGGAGTACTTCGCGCGCGTGTACCCGCGCTTCGGCGAGTTCACGGCGCTGCGCGACCGCCTGGACCCGGACCGCGTGTTCGGCAACGCCTACCTGCGGCGGATCCTCGGCGACTGACCCGGCAGCCCTCTGAGGGGCATGCACCGGGTCACTCCGACTGCTGCTGGACGTCCGGGCCCCGCGTGGGAGCGGTGGTCGGGTTGGTGGTGCTGCCGCTGTCCGAACCGGAGTCCGAGCCACTGTCGGAACCCGAGTCCGAACCGGAGTCGGAGGACCCGCTGTCCGAACCGGAGTCCGAACCCGAATCGGAGCCCGAGTCCGAACCCGAGTCGGAGGACCCGCTGTCCGAACCGGAGTCCGAGCCACTGTCGGAGCCGCTGGTGTCGCCCGTCGTCGGCGTGGCACTCGGGTCCGGGGCGGTGGTGCCGGAGTCGTCGTTCTGCTGCGTACCGGTGTCCGAGCCGGTGCTGCTGCCGTCGGACGGCGTCTGGGTGGGGTCCGGAGTGGTGTCGCCGCCGGACGAGGAGTTCCGCCCCTTGAAGGCGTCGCCGATGGTGGTGCCGCCGCCACCACCACCGAAGGTGTGGCCCGACACCAGTTCGTACGTGGTGATGCCGCCCATGGTGACGCCGAACACGAGGGCCGCGGCGATCAGCGGCCGCTTCCAGCTCTTGATGCGCGAGCGGTGCACGGTGCCCTCGGTGAACTCGTCGTCGAGGTCCGCGCCGTCGTCGGTCGACTCATCGTCCGGGACGCGCAGCATCCGCGTCGCCTGGTCGATCGTCTCGGGCCTGAGCAGCTGGGTCTTCTCGGGGTCGCTCGCGGCGGTCGTACCCACAGCGCCCAGCAGTTGCGTCTTGTCGGTGTCCTCGTCGGGCAGCAGGTCGGCCACGGCGCCCGTGTCGAGCAGCTGAGTCCCCTCGGTGGCCGAGGCGGGGATCCGCTCCATGGCGGTGGCCTGCTCGAGCGGGGAGACCTGCGGGAGCGCCGACATCTCTTCGGCGTCCACAGTCGGCGTCCTCCGTGTCCCCCAGGTCGTGGTGGTCGGCAGCGCCGTCACGGCCGGCCGCGCCGGGGGCGGCTCGGCTCCCGTGACCATGGAACTGGTGGCGTCCATGGAGGAGTCCGAGCGGAACGTACGGGGCACGGGGGCGCCCCCCTCCGTGACCGGCACCTTCCGGGTCTTCGGCTTCACCACTTTGACGTCGCGTATCTGCTCACCGGTACGCCTGAAGAAGTGCTGGAAGAGCGTGCCTCCACAGGTGGCGAGGGCGCTGACCACACCGGCGCCGAGGATCGTCCCGTAGACACCGAGGCCGGAGGCGAGCTTCGCGGCCACGACGGCGGCGACCGCACTGCCCGCCACCTGCGGGACGCTCAGATCCAGCCGCTTCCCCTTGGGCTCTTCCTCCATGTCCTCGGATATGTCCTCGGAGATCTCCGGCTTCTTGCCCATTGTTGGAACTTGCCTGCCTTTCTCGACAAAACCACCCATGCCCAAGCGAAGCTCCCAAGAGTAAGCGAACTCCCTAGGACACAAGAGAAAGGACGTATCGGAGGAGGAATCAGTTCCGGTTCCGGAGATTTCGTGAAGCAGGACACGCGGGCCCCACACATCACCCGCCAGAATCCAGGGATCGCGGCCCCAACTCCCGCCCCCCGAGAGAACTTCGGCGGCGTGCCGATCCACGCAAGTGGCCCGAATGGAGTACTGTTGCGAGCCCTGGGTCCGGTCTCCCGCCAGGGTGCTCGGGTCCTGCCAGGACCGTGGGGAGGGGGTTCGCTGCACAGGGTGACGGAGTTCCGTCACTTAGCGTTGCGAATAGGTAACCGTGCCATAACGGCGACCCCGGGCCCATGCCCGACACGCCGGGCAACTCGGCAAGGTTGTGGCAGGCTGCACCCGGGCAGGCCACACTCGACTAGCGGAAGCAGCGACGCACGTGACGTCGGCAGGCACCACCCGGGAGGTCCCCATGCCCGAACTGCGTGTCGTGGCCGTCTCTAACGACGGCACACGGCTGGTGCTGAAGGCTGCGGACAGCACGGAGTACACGCTGCCGATCGACGAGCGCCTCCGGGCCGCCGTACGTGGCGACCGTCCGCGCCTCGGCCAGATCGAGATCGAGGTGGAGAGCCACCTCCGCCCACGCGACATTCAGGCGCGCATACGGGCAGGCGCGACCGCCGAGGAGGTCGCGCAGTTCGCCGGCATCCCGGTCGACCGGGTGCGCCGCTTCGAGGGCCCCGTGCTCGCGGAGCGCGCGTTCATGGCCGAGCGCGCCAGGAAGACCCCCGTGCGCCGCCCCGGCGAGAACGCCGGGCCCCAGCTGGGCGAGGCCGTACAGGAGCGTCTCGTACTGCGCGGCGCCGACAAGGACTCCGTCCAGTGGGACTCCTGGCGCCGGGACGACGGCACCTGGGAAGTCCTGCTCGTCTACCGTGTCGCGGGCGAACCGCACTCGGCGAGCTGGACGTACGACCCGCCCCGCAGGCTGGTCCAGGCCGTCGACGACGAGGCGCGCTCGCTGATCGGCGAGTCCGACGACATCGGCACGCCCGAACCCACGTTCCCGTTCGTGCCGCGCATCGCCCGGCTGCCCAGGGACCGCCCCCTCGACCGCGCCCTGGACCGGCAGCTCGAGCGGCCGATGCCGCCCGCGGAGCCGGAGCCCGAGGAGACCGAGCTGCCGGCGATCGCCTCGTCCGCCCCGCCGGAGCGCGACTCTCTGACCAGCCTCCTGGAGGCCGTGCCCAGCTACCGCGGCGACCTCGCGGTGCCCGAGCGCCCCGCCGTGGCCCCCGAGCCGCCGCAGGAGGAGCCCGAGCCGCCCGCGGCTGCCGAGGTGGAGGAGCCCGCGGCGCCCGCGGCCTCGGCCGGGGCCGGATCGGCGTACGCGGACATCCTGATGCCGCGCGCCGTCGCCGGCCACCGTGACCGCCTCACCGGCACGACCGACCGCCAGGCGGAGGCCGACGGCGTACGCCCAGGCCGCCGCGCCGCCGTGCCGAGCTGGGACGAGATCGTCTTCGGTACGCGCCGCAAGAAGCAGGAGTAGCCCACCTCTTGTACGCAGAGGGGGCCCGCGCCGTTCAGTCGACGCGGGCCCCCTCTGCGCAGGGCGGCTACTGCGGGTCCGGCCCCGTAGCCACCGGGCGGGCCTCGTCGCCGGACCACTGGGACCAGGAACCGACATACAGCTGGGCGTCGATGCCCGCCACGGCGAGCGCCAGGATCTCGTGCGCGGCCGAGACTCCTGAGCCGCAGTAGACGCCGACCTGGCCCGGATCGCCGTTCACGCCAAGGGACTTGAAGCGCTGGGCGAGCTCGGCGGCGGGGCGGAAACGGCCGTCGTCGCCGACGTTCTCCGTGGTCGGGGCGGACACCGCACCGGGGATGTGCCCGCCGACGCGGTCGATGGGCTCCACGTCACCGCGGTAGCGCTCGGCGGCGCGGGCGTCCAGGAGCAGACCGGAGCGGGCCAGGGCCGCGGCGGCGTCCGCATCGAGCAGTCCTGTGGCACCGGGTGCAGGCTCGAAGGTGCCCGGCTGCGGCGCCGGGGTCGTGGTCTCCAGGGGGCCGTCCCAGGCGGCGAGTCCGCCGTCGAGAACCCGCACGGACGGGTGACCCGTCCAGCCCAGCAGCCACCAGGCCCGCGCCGCGGCCCAGCCCTGACCGCCGTCGTATACAACGACGTCGCGGTCCGCCGAGACGCCGGCGGCGCGCATCGCCGCGCCGAATCCGGACAGCTCAGGCAAGGGGTGCCGACCGTCACCCGGGCCCGCGTGGCCGGCGAGTTCCGTGTCGAGATCGACGTAGACCGCGCCCGGCACATGGCCCGCCGCATACTCGGCACGGCCGTCGAACGCGGGCGCCCCCGCGGCCTTGGCGAGGCTGAGCTGCCAGCGGACGTCGAGCAGCACGGGGGGCCGCTCGCCCGCCAACTCGCTCGCGAGTTCGGATGCGGAGATGATGGCATTCATGGGCCCATCCTTGCTCATGCTCTGGCCCGCGCGCTCCTGGTCGTATAGCGTGCTCGATCGACTACCGAGCGTTTATTGACCGGACATGGCAGGGTCGCAGCGCCGAAACGTATGCGAAACACCGTTTCGGGCATCCTCAGCGGGAGTCCGATGGTTTCGGCGCGGCCGAAGAGCGTCGCGCGGCACCGAGTGCCAACATCGGCACCGGCGCCACCTGACATGCGGGATCCCGAGCCGCGGGCCCCGAGGGTTCCGTTCCGAGGAGAGAGACGATGACCGAGGCAGCAGCCCGGCGCGCACCGGGCACCCCGTGCTGGGTGAGCCTGATGGTGCACGGCATGGCCGCGACCCAGGAGTTCTACGGGGCGCTGTTCGGCTGGGAGTTCAGGCCCGGCCCACAACAACTCGGCCCGTACGTGCGGGCTCTCCTCGACGGCAAGGAGGTCGCCGGGATCGGCCAGCTGCCACCCGGCCGCCGGCTGCCGATCGCCTGGACCCCCTACCTGGCCTCGGACGACGTGGATGCGACGGCCGAGACGGTGCGGCACTCCGGCGGCACGGTGGGCGTGGGCCCGCTGGACGCCGGGGAAGCCGGCCGGCTGGCGATCGGCTCCGACCCCGCGGGCGCGGTGTTCGGGATCTGGCAGGCCGCCGAGCACGCGGGCTCCGCGGTGACCGGGGTGCCGGGCGCGATGGTGTGGAACGAGCTGGTGACGCGGGAGACCGCGAGCGTCGCGAAGTTCTACCAAGGGGTCTTCGGATACACCGAAGAGGCCGTTGTCTCCGCCGACTTCGACTTCCTGACCCTGCACCTGGCGGGCCGTCCCGTGGCCTCCGTGCACGGCGTCGGCCACGCCCTGCCCCGCGACCAGGGCCCGCGCTGGATGACGTACTTCAAGGTCGAGGACGTGGACGAGGCCGTGGAACGAGTCGCCGAACTGGGCGGCCACGTGGTGTCCGCCGCCCGCGAGGGCGCACACGGGCGGGTGGCCACGGTGGCGGATCCGGAGGGGGCCGAGTTCTCGGTCGTGGCGTCTCCGGTCGTGTAGGCGGGAGTTTCCCGGGGCCTGCGTTTCGCTCAGGCCGACCCGACCGGCAGTACGTCCGGGGAGAGCGCCGCCGCGTGTGCCGTGGCGCTCGTCATACGCCGCCGATGGTGCCGTCGGCACAGCACCTCGTAGCCGATCTCGTCCGCCAACTGGTCCACGTCGCCGACGACGACCTGGGCGCCTTCGACGACCATCGCGCCGTTGACCGTGCGGGCGTTGTGCGTGGCGCGGGCGCCGCACCAGCACAGCGCCTCCACCTGCAGCACCTCTACGCGGTCGGCGAGTTCGACCAGGCGCTGCGAGCCGGGGAACAGCTTGGAGCGGAAGTCGGTCGTGATACCGAAGGCGAAGACGTCGAGTTCGAGCTCGTCGACGACGCGGGCGAGCTGGTCGATCTTGTCGGGCGCGAGGAACTGCGCCTCGTCCGCGATCAGGTAGTCCACCCTGCCGCCCTGCGAGAGATGCTCGACCACGTACGCGTAGACATCCAGGTCGTCCGCGACCTCCACGGCGTCCGTGACCAGGCCGAGGCGGGAGGAGAGCTTGCCCTCCCCCGCCCGGTCGTCGCGGGTGAAGATGAGGCCCTGGAGGCCGCGCGCCGAGCGGTTGTGCTCGATCTGGAGAGCGAGGGTCGACTTCCCACAGTCCATCGTTCCGGAGAAGAACACCAGCTCGGGCATGGGAAGTTGAGCGCCTTTCGCGTTGCGTGAGGGGGGTGCCGACGTGGGGCCGGCGTGACCGGGGGAACCGGAGAGGTCAGGAGCGCACTTCCAGCAGCGGTACGAGCTGCTCCGCCGGGGTCATCGAGCCGTGGTTGCCGACCATCAGGGATTCCTTCGGCTCGTTGCGCGAGGCGATGAGGACCACGTCGTCACGGGCCGCGGCGATGACGTCGCCGAGCCGGTCGTACACACGTTGATCAACCTGTGGACCGAACCAGCCGGCCGCGATCGCCTCGTCGCGCGAGGCGATCCAGAACTGCTCGCCGAGGACCTCGCGCCACACCGTGAGCACGTCGCCCGCGGCGCCCGGCACCGCGTACACATGACGGGCGCGCCCCTCGCCGCCCAACAGGGCGACGCCCGCGCCCAGTTCCCAGTCGTCGTCGAAGTCGATGCGGGACTGCTCGTCGAAGGCGATGTCGACCATGCCGTGGTCGGCGGTGACGTACAGGGCGCTGCGCGGCGGCAGTTGCTCGGCGAGGCGCTGCGCGAGGCGGTCGACGTACATGAGCTGGCCGCGCCAGGCATCGGAGTCGACACCGAAGCGGTGCCCCTTGCCGTCGACCTCGCTGTAGTACGTGTAGACCAGCGAGCGGTCCCCCGCGGCCAGCTGCTCGGCGGCCAGGTCCATGCGGTCCTCGCCGGAGAGGCGACCGTAGAACGAGCCGCCGCTGAGGGCGATCTTGGTGAGCGGCGTCGTCTCGAAGTGCGGCGCGGAGACCTGTGCCGTGCGAACGCCCGCCTCGTGCGCGCGCTGGAAGATCGTGGGGTACGGCTGCCAGGTCCGCGGCTTCGTCCACGGGTTCCAGCGGAGCTGGTTCATCAGCTCGCCGGTCGCCGGGTTGCGCACGGTGTAGCCGGGCAGGCCGTGCGCGCCAGGGGGCAGGCCGGTGCCCACGGAGGCGAGGGAGGTCGCGGTGGTCGCCGGGTAGCCCGCGGTGATCGGGCGGCCGGTGCCGCCGCGCGAGGACGATATGAGCGAGCTGAGGAACGGCGCCTCGTCCGGGTGCGCCCTGAGCTGCTCCCAGCCCAGACCGTCGATCAGGAACACGCAGGCACGGTCGACCGGCTGCAGCTCTGAGATGGCGGCGGTACAGCCGGGCACGCCCAGGTGGGCGCCGATGGTGGGCAGCAGATCGGCGAGGGATCCGGTGCCGTACGCCGGGACGGGAGCGGAGTGGACGGGCAGCGGCTCTACGTCGTCCCAGGCGGCCTGCGTCATCGGCGGCCCGCGTCCGCGATGGCCTCGGAGAGGGACTGGGCGAAGGTGAGGGCCTGGCGCACGGTCTCCGGGCCGTCCCCGGCCTCGCTGACGCGCAGGCTCAGGTCGTCCGCTGTCGTGCTGCCCGTGTATCCGTGGTCCGCCTCGCAGTTGGGGTCGCCGCAGGTCGCGGGCTCCAGGTCGATGCGGGACACGGCGCCCCAGCCGATGGTGAGGACGACCTCGCGGGGCAGCGACCCCGGGACGTACTTCTCCGGATTGGCGACGACGCGGCTGAGCACCACCGACGAAATCCGGCCGATCTGCACGGACTCCGTCGACGTCGTCGCGTACGACGTCGGGGACGTGCTGTCGGCCGCCTGCTCGTCGGTGTGGCTGACGATGAAGCGGCTGTCGGTCAGCACCAGGACGGTGACATGACGACGGACCTCGTTCGCATCGAACGTGGTCTCCTGGTGCACCAGATACGACGAGATCGGCTCTCCGCCGACCGCGGCCTCCACCGCTTCGGCCACGAGAGCCGGGTAGTAGCCGCTGCGCTCGATCGCCGCTCGCAGCCCTTGGGTCGTCGTACTGGTCTTGGCCATGGGGTCCATCCTAAGGCCCGCAAAGAGACTGCCGGTGCCCCTGTGGATAACTCTCCGTGAGGGGCTCGTAGGAGGTGGTTCAGTACGCGGCGGGCAGGGTGCGCGGGCCGAGATCGTCGCGGGCGGGCGGCGGCGCGAGCCGGACGGAGGCGCCGAGGACGGTCAGCCCGCGTTCCGCCACGACGACCGGTTCGAGGGCGACGCCGACGACCTCGGGGTGGTCGTCGACCAGGCGCGACACGCGCTGCAGCAGCTCTTCGAGCGCGGGGGTGTCCACGGGGGCCGCGCCGCGCCAGCCGAACAGGATCGGGGACGTCTTGATGGACCGCACGGTCGCCTGCGCGTCCTTGTCGGTCACCGGGATCAGCCGGTGCGCGGTGTCACCGAGCAGTTCGGAAGCGGCTCCGGCGAGCCCGAAGGAGAGCACGGCGCCCGCGGCCGGATCTATGACGGCGCGTACGACGGTGTCGACTCCGCGCGGCGCCATCGCCTGCACGACCGGCCGCAGTTCGGTGGGCTTGCCGAGCCGCTGGGTCAGGTCTTCGTAGGCGCGCCGCAGCTCTCCCTCACTGGACAGGTCCAGGCGTACGCCGCCGAGGTCGGGGCGGTGCCGCAGATGCGGGGCGGTCGTCTTCAGGGCCACCGGGTAGCCGAGTGTGTGCGCCGCCGCCGCGGCCTCGTCCGGGCCGGGAGCGGGCAGTGTGCTGCGCACCTCGATGCCGTAGCGGGACAGCAGGGCGCGGGCGTCCTCCGGGGCGAGGTCGGCGCCTCGCGGGTCGCCCTCCTTGGCGAGCAGTTCCGTGATCAGCTCGGCGGCCCCCTGCTCGTCGACGGCGTCGTACTCGGGCACCTTGCCGGGCGCGGCGGCGTCGCGTCGCCACTGGGCGTACCTGGCCGCCTGGGAGAGCGCGCGGACGGCGCGCTCGGCGGCCGGGTAGGCGGGGATGAGGCGCGGGGTGGGGTCCACGGGGGGCGGGGGGTCTTCGGGGGGCCCTGCGGTGGGGCGCCGGGGCGGGGTGTCGGGCGCGTTGGGCCCCGTGCTGGCCGCGGCCGAGAGTGCTTCCGCGAGGCCTCCGAGTTCGACATGGACGACGAGCACCGGCTTCGTGGGGCCGGTGGCGGCTGCCGCGCTCAGGGCGGCCGCGAGTTCCGTGTCCTCCGATGGCCCCTCCCCCACGGCGGGGATCGCGGTGACCACGACGGCGTCCGTCTTCTCGTCGGCCAGTGCCTGCTCCAGCGCAGTCCGGAAGTCGGCGGCGGACGCGGCTGTCGTCAGGTCCAGCGGCGGCTTGGGACGCAGCCCTTCGGAGAGGCACACGTCGTACGTAAGGAGGCCGAGCGATTCCGAGTTGCCCAGGATGGCGACGCGCGGCCCCTCGGGCAGCGGCTGGCGGGCCAACAGGAGGCCGGTGTCCACGAGTTCGGTGATCGTGTCGACCCGGATGACCCCCGCCTGGCGCAGCAGCGCGGAAACGGTGGCGTACGGAAGGCGGGTGGCCCGCACCGCGTGCCCCGTGGGCGCGATGCCGCTGTGCCGGGCGCCCTGCACGACCACCAAGGGCTTGGCGGCGGCGGTGCGGCGGGCGAGGCGGGTGAACTTGCGGGGGTTGCCGATCGATTCGAGGTACATGAGGGCGACGTCGGTGTCCGCGTCGTCGTACCAGTACTGAAGGACGTCGTTCCCGGAGACGTCCGCGCGGTTGCCCGCGGAGACGAACGTGGAGACACCGCTGGCCCCGGTGACTCCGCCGCCCCTGCGGTGCAGGCGGGACAGGAGCGCGATGCCGATGGCGCCGGACTGGGCGAACAGGCCGATGCGTCCGGGGCGCGGCATCTCGGGGGCGAGCGAGGCGTTGAGCCGTACCTCCGGTGACGTGTTGACGACCCCGAAGGCGTTCGGCCCGACGATGCGCATCCCGTAGCTCCGGGCCTGGCGGACCAAGGCGCGCTGGCGCTCGCGGCCCGCCTCCCCGCTCTCCGCGTAGCCGGCGGAGACCACGACGAGGCCCTGCACGCCGCGCTCGCCGCACTCGGCGACGACCTCGGGGACGTCAGGGGCGGGCACGGCGACGACGGCCAGGTCGACCGGGTCGGCGGCGTCGATGTCGCGTACGGAGCGGTGGGCGGGCACACCGTCGATCTCGGTGACGTCGCCGTCGAACGCCTGGTTCACCGCGTACAGGCGCCCGGTGAAACCCGCGTCCTTCAGGTTGTCGAGAACGCTGCGGCCCACTCCTCCGGGCGCGCGTCCCACTCCGATCACGGCGACGGAGCCGGGCGCGAGCACGCGCTGCACCGAGCGGGCCTCGGCGCGCTGCTCGCGCGCGTGCTGCACCGCGAGCGACGCCTCCGTGGGCTCGATGTCGAACTCCAGGCGGACGACGCCGTCCTCGAAGCTGCGCTTCTGTGTGTATCCGGCGTCCCGGAACACCTTGATCATCTTGCTGTTGGCGGGCAGCACCTCGGCGGCGAACCGGCGGATGCCACGCTCACGGGCGACGGCCGCGATGTGCTCCAGGAGGGCGGAGGCGACGCCTCGGCCCTGGTGGGCGTCCTGCACGAGGAAGGCGACCTCCGCCTCATCGGCGGGCGAGGTCGCCGGCCTGCCCTGCGCGTTGATCCGGTCGTAGCGCACGGTGGCGATGAACTCGCCGCCCACCGTGACCGCGAGACCGACCCGGTCCACGTAGTCGTGATGGGTGAAACGGTGCACGTCCTTGGCCGACAGGCGGGGGTAGGGCGCGAAGAAGCGGTAGTACTTCGACTCGTCCGAGACCTGCTCGTAGAAGCTGGTCAGATGCTCGGCGTCCGCGGTGGTGATGGGCCTGATCCGCGCGGTGCCGCCGTCGCGCAGCACCACGTCGGCCTCCCAGTGGGCGGGGTACGCATGCCGGTCCGACGGGGTCTCCATGTCGCAAGAGTAGGGCCGGGCACTGACAGAAGACCGTCGGTCGTACGGGTCGCGGCCCGTGCGTACGGAAGGCACCCTATGGAGGACCGAAGGGCCGTGCCGGTGAGGACCTGGGTCCGCGCCACGCCCGCCTCCCGATATGGAACACTGGTCTAGACAACCGTGAGACACCTGAAGGGCAGCATCACATGGCTGAGCGCCGCGTCAACGTCGGCTGGGCCGAGGGCCTCCACGCCCGCCCCGCTTCCATCTTCGTCCGCGCTGCCACGGCGGCCGGCGTTCCCGTGACGATCGCCAAGGCTGACGGCAACCCCGTCAACGCCGCCTCCATGCTGGCCGTGCTCGGCCTGGGCGCGCAGGGCGGCGAGGAGATCGTGCTGGCCTCCGACGGAGAGGGCGCGGACGCCGCGCTGGACCGTCTGGCGAGGCTGGTCGCCGAGGGGCTCGAGGAGCTTCCCGAGACCGTCTGACATAAAGACAAAAGCAGTACGGCTGAGCCGCGCGTTCCCTGACGGGTCGCGCGGCTTTTTCGTTCACCATCGCGGAACCATTGCGGAACCCATTACAGAACCACCGCGGAGCAAATTGGGCGACAGGAAATAGGCAGCAGAAATTCATCCGCGCCCGCGTTCAACCCATTCGCCGAATAGTGCACCTCTTTGTATACGGCGCCGTTGTTAAACCTGGCGCCCCACCGTGTTGACTGCATGTTGCGAAGTCCTCACACGCCCGCCCGCGCGGGGGACGCGCAGTCTGTGGGCGGCCGTCGCGCGCTCCGCGTGCAGGGTGGCCAGCGCGCGGGCCCGCTCCGCGTCGCCCCGCGCCACCGCGTCGACGATGGCGCCGTGTTCGGCCCAGGACTCGGCCGGCCGGGCGGGGCTCTCCACGGCGTACATCCAGGCGATCTTGTGGCGGAGTTGGGTGAGCAGGGTGATCAGGCCGGGACTGCCTGAGGCCTGGGCGAGCGTCTCGTGGAACCAGCTGCCGAGGGAGCGCAGATCCTCGCTCTGACCCCGCCGACAGCGCTCCTGTCCCAGCCTGACCAGGCCGCGCAGCACCTTGAGGTGGGCCTCGGTGCGGCGCTGCGCGGCGCGGGCGGCGCCCATGGGTTCGAGCAGCATGCGGATCTCCAGGAGGTCGGCCGCCTCCCGCTCGGTGGGTTCGGCCACGCACGCGCCCGCGTGCCTGCGCGTGACGACGAACCCCTCCGCCTCCAGGGTGCGCAGCGCCTCGCGAACGGGCACGCGCGAGACCCCGTAGCGACGCGCGAGCAGTTCCTCGGTGAGCCTGCCGCCGCGCTCGTAGACCCCGGCGACGATGTCGTCGCGGATCGCTGTGCATACCGACTGCGCGGGAATGCGCATGACTCGACCTCCGCCTCAATGCCCGCGATACGCGGTCTATTGACGCCCGGTCAAGCGCGAATGGCACGCGGCCGGAACGTTTACCCGCGACTCTATTCCACCGGACTTGAATTTCCGACGCGGGAACTGAATCCGGGGATATTTTTTGGACAGCGCGGACCCGCGCACGTTTGGACAGTGCGGGCCCGCGCACGCGAAAGCCCCGGCTCGGTGAGCCGGGGCTTTCGTGGAGTGTTCCTGGTGGGTCAGACGTTCACACCGTGCTGGCGCAAGTACGCGACGGGGTCGATGTCCGAGCCGTAGTCGGGGCCGGTGCGGGCCTCGAAGTGGAGGTGCGGGCCCGTGACGTTGCCGGTGGCCCCGGAGAGGCCGAGCTGCTGGCCGGGGGTGACGTCCTGGCCGACGGAGACGCCGATGGACGACATGTGACCGTACTGGGTGTACGTACCGTCGTTCATCTTGATCACGACGTTGTTGCCGTACGCGCCGCCCCAGCCGGCCTCGACGACGGTGCCCATGCCGACCGAGTGCACCGAAGTGCCGCTGGAGGCGTGGAAGTCGATGCCGGTGTGGCTGCCGGAGGACCACAGTCCGCTGCCGGCCTGATACGAGGTGGAGACGTACGAGCCGGAGATCGGCGACACGTAGCTGTTCAGGCGCTTGCGCTCGGCCTCGCGGGCGGCGCGCTTCTTGGCCTCGCGCTCCTTCTCGGCCTTCTCGGCGGCCCGCTTCTTGGCCTCCGCCTCGGCCTTGCGCTTGGCTTCCTCGGCCTTCTTCTTGGCCTCGGCCTCGGCCTTCGCCTTGGCGGCGGCCTTCTGCTGCGCGGAGGCCTGCGCGTCGATCTGCTCGGCCAGGGAGTCGCCGATGGCCACGGCCTGCGTGAGGCCGTCGTGCGGGGCTATCGCGGTGTCGGCGGCGAGGGCGGGGGCGGCGAGGCCACCCACCACGCCCGTCGTGGTGATTGCGGCGACGCCCGCGACCTGAGCGGTGGTACGCGTCAGGCGGCTGGGACGGCGGTGCTTCCCGGTGGCACGGGTGAACCCCATGAAGTGGCTGGTCCTTTCCTTCCTTCTCGCCTACCGGGTTAGCTGACGGGTTCGGAGCAGGAAGGTCTCCTACAGGCCCCCTCCCCTCACGGGAAGAGCGCCCGATTCACCCCAGGGACTTCGGTGGGTCCCCGGCTCCCCTGGCTCGCACCACGGGGACTCGGCGATGACTGTCCGGTGTCGCGGGCGCGACGTACGTCTGGCGAACAGCCGGAGGGAACGCTAAGCGGGGCGTCTTTGAATCAACAAACAGAACCCGACTTTTGTAGTGCACGCCACAGGGCAGACAGGCAACCTCTATGCCAATTCGGACATTTGTGAGCGTGTGGCGATTGAAGGTGATCGTGACGGACGCCACGAAGCCCCGGCGGCCGATGCCGGCGCCGGGGCTTCGTGGTGTGCCTCGGGAGACGAATTCAGCCCGCGACCACCGTGACTTCGCCGATGCCGAGCGCCTTGACCGGCTCCTCGATCTGCGCGGCGTCACCCACCAGGATCGTCACCAGACGGTCCGCAGGGAAGGCGCTGACGACGGCAGCCGTGGCCTCCACGGTGCCCGTGGCGGCCAGCTGCCGGTACACCTGCGCCTGGAAGTCGTCCGGCAGGTGCTGCTCGACCTGGTCGGCGAGGGTGCTCGCGACGGCCGCCGCGGTCTCGAACTTCAGCGGGGCCACGCCCACCAAGTTCTGTACGGCGGTGTCCCGTTCGGCATCCGTGAGCCCGTCGGCCGCCAGCGTGCGCAGGACCTTCCAGAGGTCGTCGAGCGCGGGCCCGGTGTTCGGAGTGTCCACCGAGCCGCTGATGGCGAGCATCGCGGCACCGCTGCCGTCGGGCGCGGAACGCAGCACCTGGGCGAAGGACCGCACACCGTAGGTGTAGCCCTTCTCCTCGCGCAGGACGCGGTCCAGGCGCGAGGTGAGGGTGCCGCCCAGGCAGTACGTGCCGAGGACCTGCGCGGCCCACACACGGTCGTGCTTGTCCGGTCCGACCCGGCCCATGAGCAACTGCGTCTGCACGGCGCCCGGGCGGTCCACGATGACCACACGGCCTGTGTCGTCGGCGACGACCGGCGGCACGGGGCGCGGCTCGGCGGTGCCGCCGGTCCAGGCGCCGAGCGTGTCGGCGAGGAGGGCGTCCAGGTCGATGCCCGTCAGGTCGCCCACGACGACGGCCGTGGCGGTGGCGGGGCGTACGTGCCGGTCGTAGAAGGCACGCACGGCCGCCGCGTCGATCGCCGAGACAGTCTCCTCGGTGCCCTGGCGCGGGCGCGACACGCGCGCGTCGGCCGGGAAAAGCTGCTTGGAGAGCTCCTTGGCGGCACGCCGGGCCGGGTTGGCGCTCTCGTGCGGGATCTCGTCCAGGCGGTTGCGGACGAGGCGCTCGATCTCGCTGCCGTCGAAGGCGGGTGCGCGCAGGGCGTCGGCGAACAGGGCGAGGCCCTTGGAGAGGCGGGAGGCCGGCACTTCGAGGGAGGCACGGACGCCGGGGTGGTCGGCGTGCGCGTCCATCGTGGCGCCGCAGCGCTCCAGCTCAGCGGCGAACTCCTCGGCGGAGTGCTTGTCGGTGCCTTCGTTGAAGGCCCGCGCCATGATCGTCGCGACGCCGTCGAGGCCCTTCGGTTCAGCGTCCAGCGGCGCCTCCAGGTGCACCTCCACGGCGATGACCTGCTGGCCCGGCCGGTGGCAGCGCAGCAGCGTCAGGCCGTTGGGAAGCGTGCCGCGCTCCGGGGCCGGGAACGCCCAGGGCTTGGGCTCGCCCGCCTGCGGCCGGGGATGGAAGTCCATGTTCGCGAGCTGCTCGGTCACTGGCCCGCCTCCTCGGTGATCTCGGCGGTCTCGGCGTTCTCGGTGTCGGCGGGCGCGGTCGGCTCGTACACGAGGGACGCGCGGTTGTCGGGGCGCAGGCGCGCCCTGGCGATCTCCTTGACCTCCTCGGCTGTCACGTCCAGGACGCGCCCCACGGCGGTCAGGGCGAGCTGCGGGTCGCCGAACAGGACGGCGTAGCGGCACAGCTCGTCGGCGCGTCCCGCGACCGTGCCCAGGCGGTCCAGCCACTCGCGCTCCAACTGGGCCTGCGCGCGCTCCATTTCCTCGGGGCTCGGGCCCTCCTCGGCGAACCGGGCGAGCTCCTCGTCGACAGCGGCCTCGATGACCGGCACCTCGACGTCTCCGGAGGTCTTCACGTCCAGCCAGCCCAGGGAGGGCGCTCCGGCGAGGCGCAGCAGGCCGAAACCGGCCGCCACAGCGGTGCGGTCACGGCGTACGAGCCTGTTGTACAGGCGCGAGGACTCGCCGCCGCCCAGGACGGTGAGGGCGAGATCGGCGGCGTCGCACGCGCGCGTGCCGTCCTGCGGGAGCCGGTAGGCCGACATCAGGGCGCGCGCCGGGACCTCCTCCTCGATGAGCTCGCGCTGCTGCTCGCCGATGGCCTCCGGGAGGGCACCGTCGCGCGGAGCGGGCTTGCCGTCATGGCCGGGGATGGAGCCGAAGTACCGCTCGACCCAGGCCAGCGTCCGCTCGGGGTCGATGTCGCCGACGATCGACAGCACCGCGTTGTTGGGCGCGTAGTAGGTGCGGAAGAAGTTCCGCGCGTCTTCGAGGGTGGCCGCGTCCAGGTCGGCCATGGAGCCGATGGGCGTGTGGTGGTACGGGTGCCCCTCGGGGTACATGAGGGCGGTCAGCTTCTCGAACGCGGTGCCGTAGGGCACGTTGTCGTAGCGCTGGCGCCGCTCGTTCTTCACGACGTCCCGCTGGTTCTCCATCGACTCGTCGTCGAGGGCCGTGAGCAGCGATCCCATACGGTCGGCCTCAAGCCACAGCGCGAGCTCCAGCTGGTGGGCGGGCATGGTCTCGAAGTAGTTGGTGCGCTCGAAGCTCGTCGTACCGTTGAGCGAGCCGCCCGCGCCCTGGACGAACTCGAAGTGCCCGTTGCCGTGCACCTGCTTCGAGCCCTGGAACATCAGGTGCTCGAAGAGGTGAGCCAGGCCGGTACGGCCCTTGACCTCGTGGCGCGAGCCGACGTCGTACCAGAGGCAGACCGCCGCGACCGGGGTCAGATGGTCCTCGGAGAGCACCACGCGCAGGCCGTTGGCCAGCCGGTGCTCGGTCGCTGTCAGGCCGCCGGAGCCGGCCTCGGCGGTGGCCGTGTGACCCATGGGCATGTACGTCCCTTCGATCGCGGTGCAACGCGAATACGCGGTGAGTTCTGGACTGCGGCAGGTCCTGGAACACTGAACTGCTGCGAGTGCTGCCACTGTATGCAAGCGTGCTGGCACCTGGCGAAGTTCCCGCCGGAGCTACGCCGTGAGCGAGCAGGCGGCCCTCCCGGGGCCGTGCGACACCCGGTACTGAAGGGCCGCGAGCGGCGTTGTCAGTGCGGCGGTCCACAATGGTCCGCGACAGTTCCCGTTCATGTAACCGTTCTTGTAGGTGAAGGAGCCGCAGCCGCGATGGCCCGCCGCAGCACGAAGACCCCGCCGCCCGACGACTTCGAGGAGAAGATCCTCGACGTCGACGTGGTCGACGAAATGCAGGGCTCCTACCTGGAGTACGCGTACTCGGTCATCTACTCACGCGCCCTGCCCGACGCTCGCGACGGGATGAAGCCCGTCCACCGTCGGATCGTCTACCAGATGAACGAGATGGGCCTGCGCCCCGAGCGCGGCTACGTGAAGTGCGCCCGCGTCGTCGGCGAGGTCATGGGTAAGTTGCACCCCCATGGCGACTCGTCGATCTACGACGCACTGGTGCGCCTCGCCCAGCCGTTCTCCATGCGCGTCCCGCTGGTGGACGGGCACGGGAACTTCGGCTCCCTGGGCAATGACGACCGCCCGGCCGCCATGCGTTACACCGAGTGCAAGATGGACGCCGCCGCGTCCCTCATGACGGAGTCGATCGAAGAGAACACCGTCGACTTCATTTCGAACTACGACGGCCAGGAGCAGGAGCCGCTCGTCCTCCCGGCGGCGTACCCGAACCTGCTGGTGAACGGCGCGTCGGGCATCGCGGTCGGCATGGCGACGAACATGGCGCCGCACAACCTGGGCGAAGTGATCGCCGCCGCGCGGCACTTGATCCGGCACCCGGGCGCCGACCTCGACGCACTCATGAAGTTCGTTCCGGGGCCCGACCTGCCGACGGGCGGCCGGATCGTCGGTCTGTCCGGCATCAGGGACGCGTACGAGACCGGCCGCGGCACGTTCAAGATCCGCTCGACGGTCGCCGTGGAGAACGTGACGGCGCGCCGCAAGGGCCTGGTCGTCACCGAGCTGCCCTTCGCGGTCGGTCCCGAGAAGGTCATCACGAAGATCAAGGAACTGGTCGGTTCCAAGAAGCTCCAGGGCATCGCCGACGTCAAGGACCTCACGGACCGCGAGCACGGCCTGCGCCTGGTCATCGAGATCAAGAACGGCTTCGTGCCGGAGGCCGTCCTGGAGCAGCTCTACAAGCTGACGGCCATGGAGGAGTCCTTCGGCATCAACAACGTGGCCCTGGTGGACGGCCAGCCGCTCACCCTCGGCCTCAAGGAACTCCTCGAGGTCTACCTGGACCACCGCTTCGACGTGGTGCGCCGCCGCAGCGAGTTCCGCCGCAGCAAGAAGCAGGACCGGCTCCACCTGGTGGAGGGCCTCCTCGTCGCCCTGGTGGACATCGACGAGGTCATCCGCATCATCCGCTCCAGTGAGAACAGCGCGCAGGCCAAGGAGCGCCTGATCGAGCGCTTCTCGCTGAGCGAGATCCAGACGCAGTACATCCTGGACACGCCGCTGCGCCGTCTCACCAAGTTCGACCGCATCGAGCTGGACTCGGAGCGCGACAAGCTCAACGGCGAGATCGACGAACTGACCGGCATCCTCGATTCCGACTCCGAGCTGCGCAAGCTGGTCTCGTCCGAACTGGCCGCCGTGGCGAAGAAGTTCGGCGACGACCGGCGCACGGTGCTCCTGGAGTCGGCGGGCGCCCCGGTGTCCGCGGTGCCACTCCAGGTCGCCGACGACCCGTGCCGCGTGCTGCTCTCCTCGACCGGTCTGCTTGCCCGTACGGCGAACGGCGATCCCTTCACCGAAGGTGAGGACACCAAGCGCACAAAGCACGACCTGATCGTCTCCTCGGTCCCCGCGACGGCGCGCGGCGAGGTCGGCGTCGTCACGTCCGAAGGGCGCCTGCTGCGCCTGAACGTGGTCGACCTGCCGCAGCTCCCGGACTCGGCCTCCGCACCGAACCTCTCCGGAGGCGCCCCGGTCGCCGAGTTCCTCCCCTCCCTGGAGCCGGACGAGACGGTCGTGTGTCTCATGACCCTGGACGAGTCCTCGCCCGGTCTGGCGATCGGCACCGAACAGGGAATCGTGAAACGCGTGGTGCCCGACTATCCCTCCCACAAGGAGGAGCTGGAGGTCATCGCCCTCAAGGACGGTGACCGCATCGTCGGTGCCGCGGAGCTGCGCACCGGTGAGGAAGACCTGGTCTTCATCACGGACGACGCACAGTTGCTGCGCTTCCAGGCCTCCATCGTGCGCCCGCAGGGCCGTGCGGCGGGCGGCATGTCCGGCATGAAGCTGGCGACAGGAGCGAAGGTCATTTCCTTCTCCGCGATCGACCCGGCAGTCGACGCGGTGGTGTTCACCGTGGCCGGTTCGCGCGGCACGCTGGACGACTCGGTGCAGACGACGGCCAAGCTCACGCCGTTCGACCAGTATCCGAGGAAGGGGCGTGCCACGGGCGGCGTCCGTTGCCAGCGCTTCCTGAAGGGCGAGGACTGTCTGAGCCTGGCCTGGGCCGGCCCGGCACCCGCGCGTGCGGCTCAGAAGAACGGCACGCCGGCCGAACTGCCCGAGATGGACCCGCGCCGCGACGGTTCGGGCGTGTCGCTTCCGAAGACGGTGGCGTCGACGGCGGGTCCGATCTAGGAACGCGGAAGCTGGTCAGGAGCGAGGTCCGCCTGGGGGTCGACGTAGTCCGCGACCTCCTCTGCCTCGCCCTTGTCCTGCACATAGCGGAGAACGCCCCACATGCCCTGCTCGTCCACGGTGTGTGGGGCGTCGCTCTTGGCGGCGTCGAGCTGCTCGCCGAGGGCGATGGCATCGATGCCGGATCCGATCAGCACGAGCTGGGTGAGGCGCTCCTCGCCGCTCGGCCACGGCTCCGGGTAGAACCTCAAGAAGCGCCCCACGGCATGCACGGCGTACCGGTTGCCCGTGTCGCCCGCGCCGAAGTCGACATATCCCTTGATGCGGTAGAGCCCCTCGGGCCTGCTGTCGAGGAACGCGATCAACTGGCGGGGGTCCATAGGTACTTCGGAGGTGAACGCGACGCTGTCGTAGGCGGCGTGCAGATGCGTGCCGTGCGCCGCGTGGCCCTCGTGGCCCTCGTGGCCCTCATGCCGGTGCAGATCGTCGAAGGACAGCTGCCCGATCCGCTCCTCGGTGGGGCGGCAGTCGAAGAGCAGCGCCGGGTCGATGCGCCCGTACGACGCGGGCACGACGGCGGCCCGGCCGGCCGCGGCCCGCACGGCACTCAGGACCCGCTCACGCTCGTCCGGGCCGACGCGATCGCCCTTGTTCACCACGACCAGGTCCGCGATCCCCAGGTGCCGATCCACCTCGGGGTGCTTCTCGCGGGTGGCGTCGAACTCGGCGGTGTCGACGACCTCGATCAACCCTCCGTACACGATCCGCGGGTTGTCGCTGGCCAGCACCATGCGCACGAGTTCCTGAGGCTCCGCGATGCCGCTCGCCTCGATCACGATGACATCAATGGCATGCATGTCATTGACCGGACGAGTCAACTTGTCCAGATACACGTCAAGTTCACTGGCATCCACCGCGCAACACAGGCATCCGTTGCCGAGCGCGACCGTCGAGTCGCCCAGCTGCCCGGCGACCGCCATGGCGTCGATCTCGATCGACCCGAAGTCGTTGACGATCGCCCCGATCCGGGTGCCCCCGCTGCGGTGCAGCAGATGATTGAGCAAGGTCGTCTTCCCCGACCCCAGAAAGCCGGCGAGGACGACGACGGGGATCTGCTGCGGGCTGGCCTTGCTCAACGCGACCTCTCTCACACCGGATCGCACGCCGCGGCACGCGCCGCAGCGCACGCCGGTTCAGGATCCGGCTCTCGTACGAAGAATGAATGCCGCCCCAGGATACGAGCGGGTGGAAAGGCCGCGAAGTGAACGATTGCTAACGGCGTCCGCTGGGCACACGTTGGACATGGCGCCGGTTTTCGCGAACTGAGCATCCACCCGTGCGCCTCCTCTCCGCCTCCCCGCCGATCAGAGCCGCTCGGCACCCCGGGAGTCGGCAAGCGCGCCGCCCACCGCCGCCGGTCTCCGTCTCCGTCGCCCCGCATCCGACGACCGGCGCACGGTCGCCTGAATCGGGGGTTGACATGACCACAAAGAAGTACGGCGCACAACAGTTCGCGTCCACCGCGGCCGCCGGTCTGTCGCTGGCCGGCGCCGGACTCATGCTCGCTACGCAGCAACGCCGCTCCAAGGCCCTGCGCATGCAGGAGAAGCGACTCGAGCAGGAACGTCAGGCCCAGCGCCGCGTGGCCCTGGCCCATCAACAACGTATGCACTGGGAGTTGTTGATCAAGGCCATCGACGATCCGTCCCTGGCTGCCGTAATCGACACCTACGACAAGGACATCCCAGCAGAGAAGCGCCGCCAGTTCCTGTATGCCAACGCTTGGTACGTCAACGCCTTCCATCTGCACCGGGCGGGCCTCGTGGACGTCGAGGAGCTCTTCGGCCACCTGCGCGAGCTCTTCCAGAACCCTGTGATGCGGGAGTACTGGAATGCCTCCCAGGCACAGCGAGACACACTCAAGCACTCCTCCGACGAGGCGCGCATCGGACGCATCGTGAACGGGCTCATCCAGGATCTGGAGGAGGCGGACACCGAAGAGTGGTGGGTCGTGGGGGAACCGCCGACACCCTGAGTCACGTCAACCGGGTCGCACGCCCATACGGGTGGGATCACACGGCAAGTGCCTTGTAAAATCGCGGTATCGCGCCCCCGGGCCCCCATGCGACGCATTACTCTTCGGCGTACTCATTGGCTTGATATTTTTTTGCCCAAAGGACCGGTACCCCTTGAAGATCGTGCGCCGCATCGGTGTGCCTCCTCGCGCCCGAGGCAGTGCCTCCGGCGCGAACTGCCCCGACGTATTCGAGCTCAGCGACGGGAACTTTGCCGTGATCGGAACTGAGGCCACGGCGGAGCTCGATGGAGAACTTCCAGACGATGCATCACGTGCCGACTATGAACGCATCGTGATCGTTAGCCGGGAAACACTCTTGCGCGCGAAGGCCGACATCCCGGACGCCTGAGCCGGAGCGGCACGTCGGACAGGGACGGCCCGGGCGTCGCTCCATGGCCGTCCTACGGCGTCACCCGAACCTCGGCACCGCCACCGGCGCCCGCACCCCCACATACCGCGCCGCCGGCCGGATGATCTTTGAGTCCTCCGCCTGTTCAAGAATGTTGGCGCTCCAGCCGACGACCCTGGCCGCAGCGAACGTCGGCGTGAACATCGCGCGCGGCAACCCGCACAGCTCCATGACCACACCCGCGTAGAACTCCACGTTCGTGTGCAGTTCACGGCCCGGCTTCAGCTCCGCGAGGATCGCCTCCACCTGACGCTCGACCTCGACCGCGAATTCCACCAGCGGGCCGCCGAACCGCTCCGCGATTCCGCGCAGCATGCGCGAACGCGGATCCTCAGTGCGGTAGACGGGGTGACCGAAGCCCATGATCCGGTCCCCCGCAAGCACCCGCTCCCGGATCCAGGAGTCGACGCGGTCCGGCGTGCCGATCGCGTCCAGGGTGTCGAGCGCACGGCTGGGAGCCCCTCCGTGCAGCGGACCCGACAGCGCTCCGACCGCACCGACGAGGGAGGCCGCGACATCGGCTCCGGTCGACGCGATGACACGGCCCGTGAACGTTGACGCGTTGAATCCGTGATCAATGGTTGAGATCAGGTATTGCTCGATGGCTCGCGCATGTGCGGGTTCGGGCACCGAACCCGTCAACATGTACAGATAGTTGGCCGCGTACGAGAGGTCCTCGCGCGGCTCCACGGGCTCGAGCCCCTCACCGAGCCGGTGCAGCGCGGTGAGCATCGTGGGCACCACGGCCGTGGCCGCCACGGCGTCCGCGCGGCGCCGCTCCGGGGCAATGTCGTACACGGGCCGAAAGCCCCGAGAGGCGCCGAACAGCGAGAGCGCCGTACGCAGCCCGGCGAGCGGCCCCGAGACCGCACCGGCCCGGGCGATCGCCGGCAGCGCGGCCCGCACGTCATCGGGCAGCCAGCGCTGACCAGCGGTCTCCCGCGCGAAGTCGGCAGACCGCTCGGCGCCGGGCAGCTCGCCATGGAGCATCAAATGCCACACGTCCTCGAAGCCGCGGGTCTCCGCGAGCTCGACGGCCGAGTACTGGCGGTAGTGGTAGAAACCCTCACGCCCCCTGACGTCCCCAAGTTCGGTATCGGTGACGACGACACCGGCGAGCCCGCGCGGTACGTCGACGGCCGTGGCGGCCGTACTCCCGTTGATCGGCATGTTTCCTCCCTGAACTTGATTCGACTGTCCATGCTTGACTCGATTACTGTCAATATTGATTGAGTCAATGCACGGCGACCCGGAT
The DNA here is from genome assembly GCF_042888725.1 of Streptomyces sp. NPDC002795. Taxonomy (NCBI): domain Bacteria; kingdom Bacillati; phylum Actinomycetota; class Actinomycetes; order Kitasatosporales; family Streptomycetaceae; genus Streptomyces; species Streptomyces sp. NPDC002795. The sequence goes on along the minus strand of NZ_JBIAQB010000004.1, from coordinate 104,647 downwards.
ACGGTGACGCGCATGAGGGATCAAGAACCTGCACCGGCGCAGCAGGCCCGCCGCCTGACCACCAAGGAGACCGCCGAGCTGCTCGGCGTGAAGCCCGAGACGGTGTACGCGTACGTGAGCCGCGGGCAGCTCGCCAGCAGGCGCGGGGAGAGCACGCGCGGCAGCACTTTCGACTCCGCCGAGGTCGAGGCGCTCGCCCGCCGCAACAGGCGGGAGACCACGGCCGGTTCGAGCCCTGGCGAGCTGTCGGTGCGCACGCGGCTCACCCTCATCGACGACGACCAGTACTTCTTTCGAGGGGTCGACGCGGTGCAACTCGCCGCCCGCCACTCGTACGAGGAGGTCGCTGAGTGGCTGTGGACGGGCAGGCTGCGCCCCGGCGTCCGGTTCACCGCCCCCAAGGAGTCGCTCTCCGCGGCCCGCAAGGCCATGGCCGCCCTGCCCGAACTCAGCAGTCCCATCGACCGGTTGCGGGTGGCGGCCGTCGCCGCGGCAACGACCGACCCATTGCGCTACGACCTGTCCGAGGACTCCGTGCTCGGCGCCGCCCGATCCCTCATCCCCACCCTCGCGGCCGCGCCGCCACTCGTACAGCCGACGTACGTGGACGGTGCGCCGATCGCCCAGCGACTGTGGGGTCGGCTGACCTACAGGGAACCTGACGAGGCGTCACTGCGCGTCCTGGACATGGCCCTTGCCCTGTTGGTCGATCACGACCTGGCGGCCTCGACGCTCGCGGTGCGCGTCGCCGCGTCCGCGCGGGCGCACACCTACGCAGCCGTCTCGGCGGGCCTGGGCGTCCTGGAGGGGCCGTTGCACGGGGCGGCGAGCGGTCTGGCCCACCGGATGCTGCTGGACGTCCTCGACCGGGGCAGCGCGGGCTCCGTGGTGGCCGACGAGCTGCGTTCGGGCCGCCGTGTGCCCGGGCTCGGCCACCGTCTCTACCAGGGCGAGGACCCGCGCGCACAGGCGATGTTCGCGGCGCTGGAGGAACTGCCCGAGGCGCGTCCCGCGCTCGCGGCGGCCCGCGATGTCGTGGCGACCACTGCCCGCCACACGGACCTGCACGCCAATGTGGACCTGGCCCTGGCCGCCTTCACGGCGTCGTTCGGGATGGGGGCGCAGGCAGGGGAGACGATCTTCGCCGTCGCACGGACAGCGGGCTGGATCGCGCACGCCTTGGAGGAGTACGGCGAACGCCCTCTCCGTATGCGGCCGACGGGACACTACGTAGGCCTGCGCCCGCCGCAGCCCCTGCCATCGGCCTCCCCGGCGAAGTGACCGGGCGGGCGGGGTTAGGGTCGCCGCTGTGAATACGTGCACGACCGCCTCGCGGGATCTTGAGGAGCCGCTGGCCGGGACGGCGGCCACCGCGCGCACCTGGCTGCTGATCGAGCAGCCCGGACCGTGGGGCGCCAAGGCCCTGGTCTCCAGCCATCTCGACCCCAATGTGGGCCGCTCTCTGGAGGCGGCGGCAGACGGCACGGGAGTGCGTGTCGCCCTCGTCCGCCGCCCGGGCCGGCACGCGGACCACCATGCCGCGCGGCGCCACCAGGTGTACGTGGCCCACACAGACCCGGGAAACACGTGGCTGCGCAGCACCACAGTCGCGGCTCCCGAAGAGCTTCTGCGGCTCGACTTCACCGCCTTGGGGGCGGGTCGGCACGGCGACTTCGGCGCACCCTATGAAGGCGAACCCCTCGCCTTCGTCTGCACGAACGGGAAGCGCGACCAGTGCTGCGCGCTTCTGGGGCGGCCTCTGGCCTCCGAACTCACCTCCTCCGGAGGAGGTGAGAGTGTCTGGGAAATCACGCACTTGGGCGGCCACCGCTTCTCCCCCACTCTCCTTGTGCTGCCCTACGGCTACGCCTAGTGAAGGTCCTCGGCCGCCGACGTCAAGGAGGTCCTCCATGCGGTGCGCTCGGGCCGGATCGTGCTCCATGGCTGCCGCGGCAACTCCGCCTGGGACCGTCCAGGGCAGGCCGCCGAGCTCGCCGTGCGCCGGGCCGCCGCCGAGTACGGCGCCGGTGTCCTGAGCGTCGTACGTACGACGGAGGCGCCTGGTGCGCCCCACTGGGACGTGACGGTTGCCCATGTCGACGGACGGCGGTGGGAAGTCACCGTGGCTCAGGCCGCCTCGTCACCACCGCGCCCGGAGAGCTGTGGGGCCGCACTGGGATCACCCGCGCGCATGGATGTCGTGGCGGTGCGTGAGGTTCCCGCGTCACACCGCTGACGCGTCGGCGCAGCAGCGGCATGGTGGAGGAGATCCGCGCCACAAGCCCTTCGACCAGCGTCGACGGGCCCGTACCGTTCTGAGCCATGAGCTCGACTTCCCCTGTCCGCCGGCTGCGCTTCGGCCTCCCTAAGCGAGTGTTCGCCCAGGTGCTGCTGATGCAGGTGGCGATCGCCGCGGGGGTGGCGGTGCTGGCGACGGGGCTTTTCCTCGCGCCGCTGAGCGACCAGCTCGACGACCAGGCGATGCGCCGGGCCCTGGCCATCGCGCAGACCACGGCGGCGGAGCCCCGGATCGCCGAGGAGCTGCGTTCCTCGCGGCCGAGCCCGGACGGTCCCGTGCAGGCCGCGGCCGAGCGGATCCGCCGGGCCAGCGGCGCCGAGTACGTCGTGATCATGAACCGGGAGGGCGTCCGCTGGTCGCACACCGATCGCGGCCGGATCGGGCAGATAGTGTCGACGGACCCCAGCACGGCGCTGGCGGGCCGCGCGGTCATGGAGATCGACGAGGGGACGCTCGGCCGCTCAGCGCGCGGCAAAGTGCCCCTCAGGGCCGCGGACGGGGCCATCGTGGGCGCCGTCTCGGTCGGCATCGAGTACGACAGCGTCCGCGCGCGTCTCATCCACGCCATCCCCGGCCTGTTCGCGTACGCGGGAGGGGCTCTGGCCGTCGGGGCGCTCGCCGCGTATCTGATCTCGCGACGGGTCCAGCGGCAGACCCGTGACCTGGCTTTCTCGGACATCTCGGCGCTCCTGGCCGAGCGCGAGGCCATGCTGCACGGCATTCGCGAGGGGGTCGTGGCGCTGGACCGCGGCGGGCGGATACGCCTGCTCAACGACGAGGCGCAGCGGCTGCTCGGCGTGGACTCGAAGGTGACCGGAAAGCCGCTGGACGAGGCGCTCGGGGCGGGGCGTACGACGGACGTGCTCGCGGGGCACGTCTCCGGGACCGACCTGCTCACCGTCCGCGGGCAGCGCGTCCTGGTCGCGAACCGGATGCCCACCGACGACGGGGGCGCGGTCGCCACCCTGCGTGACCGCACCGAGCTGGAGCAGCTGGGCCGCGAACTCGACTCCACCCGCGGCCTGATCGACGCCCTGCGCGCGCAGGACCACGAACACGCGAACCGCATGCATACGTTGTTGGGTCTTCTGGAGCTGGAGATGTACGAGGAGGCCGTGGACTTCGTCGGCGAGGTGGCGGGGGCGCGCCGGGTGACCGCGGAGCAGATCACCGAGCGGATCGAGGACCCGCTGCTCTCGGCCTTGATGGTGGGCAAGGCGACCGTGGCCGCGGAGCGTGGTGTCGCGTTCGGCATCTCCGGGGACACCTGGCTTCCGGACCGCCTCGTCGATCCGCGCGGCATCGTCACGATCGTCGGCAACCTGGTGGACAACGCCCTGGACGCGGCCGCCGGTTCGGCGCAGCACGCGCGCGTGGAGGTGGTTCTGCGGGCCGAAGGCCGTAGCGCGGTCCTACGGGTACGCGATTCGGGGCCGGGCGTCCCCGCCGACCAGCGGGCGACCGTCTTCGTGGAAGGCTGGTCCACCAAGGAGCCACCGGCCCACGGCAAGCGCGGCATCGGACTCGCCCTGGTGCGCAGGTTCGCCGAGCGGCAGGGCGGCACCGTCGAGGTGACCGAGTCGCCTCTCGGGGGCGCCGAATTCGTCGTCGTCCTGCCGGAGGCACTCACCGTGGACGTGCCGGACGTGCCGGACGTGACCGAGGAGGCCCGATGATCGACGTACTGGTCGTGGACGACGACATCCGCGTGGCCGACGTCAACGCCGCCTACGTGGCGAAGGTTCCCGGCTTCCGTGTCGCGGCGACCGCGCACAGTGCGGCGGAGGCACTCGACCGGATCGAGGAGCTCCCTGTCGATCTGGTGCTGCTCGACCACTACCTGCCGGACCGGACGGGCCTGGCGCTCGCCCGGACGGTGCGTGAACGCGGCCACCAGATCGACGTGATCATGGTGACCGCGGCGCGCGACGTGGGGACCGTACAGGCCGCGATGCGCCATGGAGCGCTGCAGTACCTGGTCAAGCCGTTCTCGTTCGCCGGCCTGCGCGGCAAGTTGGAGGCGTACGCGGCGCTGAGGCGCACCCTCGACGGTGGGGGCGAGGCGGAGCAGGCGGAGGTCGACCAGATCTTCGGCGCGCTCTCCGCCGGGCCCGCGCCCGAGCTGCCCAAGGGTCACTCGCCCACCACCGCCGAGCACGTGCGCCGGGCGATGATGACCGCCGAAGGCCCGCTCTCGGCACAGGAGTTGGCCGATGCCACCGGGCTCAGCCGACAGACCGCCCAGCGCTACCTCAAGCTCTTGGAGCGGACCGGACGGGTACGGCTGAGCCTCAAGTACGGCGACACCGGGCGGCCCGAGCACCGCTACGAGTGGACCGCCGCCGGCCGCTGATTCCCCCCAGGGGCGTGTCAGACCGCCCCTGCGCCCGTCAGCGCCCGTACTTCGGTCTCCGCGTGCTTGGCCCCGTCCGGCTCCTCGGGGGAGGTCATGGTGCCCAGCCAGCCCGCGAGGAAGCCGAGCGGAATCGAGACGAGTCCGGGGTTCTCCAGCGGGAAGTACTGGAAGTCCACGCCGGGGAACAGCGATGCGGGGCTCCCGGAGACCACCGGGGACAGCACCACGAGCACCAGTGCGGGCACCAGGCCGCCGTACACCGACCACACGGCGCCCCGTGTGGTGAAGCCCCGCCAGAACAACGAGTAGAGCAGCACGGGCAGATTGGCCGACGCGGCGACCGCGAACGCGAGCCCGACCAGGAACGCCACGTTCAGGTCGCGCGCCAGCAGCCCGAGACCGATCGCGAGCACGCCGACACCGGCCGCGGCGACCCGCGCGACCGCGACTTCGCTCCACTGACTGTCGCCGCGCTTCCCCGCGGGGCCGCCTCTACGGAGTGAGGCGTACAGGTCGTGCGCCACGGAGGCCGAGGATGCCAGCGTGATCCCGGCGACGACGGCGAGGATGGTGGCGAAGGCGACCGCGGCCACGATCGCGAACAGCACCGTGCCCCCGGTGGAGTCTTCGCCGCCGCCCAGGTCGAGGGCGAGCAGCGGAACCGCCGTATTCCCCGCGGCGTTCGAGCCCCGTACGGCATCGGGGCCCACGAGGGCCGCGGCACCGAATCCGAGCACGATCGTCATCAGGTAGAAACTGCCGATGAGCCCGATGGACCACACGACCGAGCGGCGCGCGGCCCGCGCGGTCGGCACGGTGTAGAAGCGCGACAGGATGTGCGGAAGGCCCGCCGTGCCGAGCACGAGCGCGAGGCCCAGGCTGATGAAGTCGAAGCGAGCGGTCCAGCTTCCTCCGTACTTCAGACCGGGCACGAGGAAGTCCGAGCCGTGCCCGCTGCGCGCGGCGGCGGTGCGCAGCAGCTCGTCGAAGTCACCGTGGAAGCGCGCCAGGACGAGCACCGTCAGGACGATCGCCCCGCCCATGAGCAGGACGGCCTTCACGATCTGGATCCACGTGGTGGCCCGCATCCCTCCCATCGACACATAGATGACCATGAGCGCGCCCACGCCGACGACGGTCCATGCCTGCGCGGCGCCACTCGCCTCCCCCAGCAGCAGCGCGACCAGGCTTCCCGCACCCACCATCTGCGCCACCAGATACAGAACGGACACGGTCACCGAAGAAGTTCCCGCGGCGATGCGCACCGGCCGCTCCCGCATCCGGGCCGCGACGACGTCGGCGAGCGTGAACCTGCCGCAGTTGCGCACCAGTTCGGCGACGAAGAAGAGGACCACGAGCCAGGCCACGAGAAAGCCGACCGAGTAGAGCAGCCCGTCGTATCCGAACAGCGCGATCAGTCCGGAGATGCCGAGGAAGGAGGCGGCCGACATGTAGTCACCCGCGATGGCGAATCCGTTCTCCATGGGCGAGAACAGCCGGCCGCCCGCGTAGAACTCCTCCGCCGAGCCATGTCGCTTGCGGCTGGCCCAGGTCGTGATGGCGAGCGTGACCGCCACGAACGCGCTGAACAGGACCAGGGCCAGGGTCTGATGCGCCCCGGTCACCGCTGGCCGCCCTCGCCGCGCGCAGTACCGTTCACGCGCGCGTGCCCGACGATGCCGCGCGTCATCTCCTGCGTGTCCCACCGCAGTTCGAGCGCCGCACGATCGCGGCGCAGTCGCGCATGGCGCGCATACAGCCACGTGAGCAGGAACGTACTGGCGAACTGCCCGAGGCCCGCCACCATCGCCACGTTCACGACGCCCGCGACCGGTTGGGCCATCAGGCCGGGCGCCGTCGTGGCGGTCACGACGTACGCGACGTACCAGGCGAAGAAGAGCACACCGGCCGGGACGACGAACCGCCGATAGCGCCTGCGCACCTCCTGGAACGCCGCACTGCGCTGCACCTCCAGGTAGACCCCCGCCGCGCTCCGCTCGGACGGCACGGCCGGGGCGGGCACCGCTGCCGCCTGCACGCCGGGGCCGCGCCACTCATCCCATTGCGAGTCCGGCTCGTCGTACCAGGGATCACCGCTGCCCCTCGTGGCAACGGCCCTGGGCCGCGCGGCCGCGCGCCCGTCGTGCTTGTCCACCGAACTCTCCTTGTCCGCGGCCCACTGCGGCCGCGGACCAAGGATGGACAGAACGGGAAGATCCAGGACGCTCTCCGCAGCCCCTTCACTCCATTAGGTGATGGACGCCCCCGGTAGCGCCGCGAGTCCGTGCCGGGACGCGTAACGGACGGCCTGGGCACGGTCCTTGAGCCCGGTCTTCGCGAACCATTCCGACCGGCCCACAGCATCAGCAGGCGGGAGCGGACGACCAGCGAGGGCGGGGGCACGGTCACCGCGCCCCCGCCCTCGTCGCTACATGTCGATGCGCGACCGGTCGAGGGTCGACGCGGAGCTGCTGATGAACTCCTTGCGCGGCGCCACATCGTTGCCCATCAGCAGGTCGAAGACGTGCTCCGCCGCCTCCAGTTCGCCGATGTTGATCCGGCGCAGCGTGCGATAGCGCGGGTCCATCGTGGTCTCCGCGAGCTGGTCGGCGTCCATCTCGCCGAGACCCTTGTACCGCTGGATCGAGTCCTTGTACCGCACGTTCTTGCGCTGGAGTTCGAGCAGCGTCTCGCGCAGCTCTCGGTCCGAGTACGTGTAGATGTACTTGTCCTGGCCCTTCTTCGGCTGGACCAGCTCGATGCGGTGCAGGGGCGGCACGGCCGCGAAGACACGGCCGGCCTCGATCATCGGCCGCATGTAGCGCTGGAACAGCGTCAGCAGCAGCGTACGGATGTGCGCGCCGTCGACGTCGGCGTCGACGAGCAGGATGATCTTGCCGTAGCGCGCCGCGTCGATGTCGAAGGTCCGACCGGACCCGGCTCCTATGACCTGGATGATGGCGCCGCACTCCACGTTCTTCAGCATGTCCGTCACGGACGACTTCTGAACGTTGAGGATCTTGCCGCGGATCGGCAGGAGGGCCTGGAACTCGGAGTTTCGCGCGAGCTTGGCGGTGCCGAGCGCGGAATCACCCTCGACGATGAACAGCTCGCTGCGCTCCACGTCGCCGCTGCGGCAGTCCGCGAGCTTGGCGGGGAGGGACGAGGACTCCAGGGCCGTTTTGCGGCGCTGCGCGTCCTTGTGCTGACGCGCGGCGATGCGCGTACGGGCCGCGGAGACGGCCTTCTCCATCACCGCGCGGGCCTGAGCCTTGGCATCCCGCTTCGTGGATGACAGGAACGCCTTGAGTTCCTTGGCCACGACATTCGCGACGATCCTGTTGGCCGCCGACGTACCGAGGACTTCCTTGGTCTGTCCCTCGAACTGCGGCTCCGCCAGACGCACCGTGACGACGGCTGTGAGACCTTCCAGGGCGTCGTCCTTGACGATGTCGTCCTCGGCCACGCGCAGCACCTTCTGGGTGCGCAGAACCTCGTTCATCGTCTTCGTGAGCGAGCGCTCGAAGCCCGTCACATGCGTGCCGCCCTTGGGCGTGGCGATGATGTTCACGAACGATTTGACGGCCGCCTCGTAGCCGGTGCCCCAGCGCAGCGCGATGTCCACGTCGAGTTCGCGCTGAACCTCGGTCGGCGTCATGTGGCCGTGCTCGTCGAGCACGGGGACGGTCTCCTTGAAGGTGCCCTGCCCCGTCAGGCGGAGGACGTCACAGACCGCCTTGTCCTGGGCCAGGTACTCGCAGAACTCGCTGATGCCGCCGTCGAAGCGGAAGGACTCCTCGCCCTTGCTGCCGCCCTCACCGAGACCGAATTCGTCCCGTACGACGATGGTCAGGCCCGGCACCAGGAAGGCCGTCTGCCGCGCGCGCTGGTGCAGGTGCTCCAGGGAGAGCTTGGCGTCCTTCAGGAAGATCTGGCGATCCGCCCAGTAGCGGATGCGGGTCCCCTGGCGCGCCTTCGGGACCTTCTTGGCCTTGCTCAGTCGCGCAGAGGGGTCGAACGAGGCGTCCGGACCGGGCTTGGCGAAGGCGCCGGGAACGCCGCGCCGGAAGCTGATGGCGTGCGTGTGCCCGCCACGGTCCACCTCGACGTCCAGGCGGGCCGACAGCGCGTTCACCACGGAGGCGCCCACGCCGTGCAGACCACCGGAGGCCGCGTACGACCCGCCTCCGAACTTGCCGCCCGCGTGGAGCTTGGTCATGACGACCTCGACTCCGGAGAGGCCTGTCTTGGGCTCGACGTCCACGGGGATGCCGCGGCCGTTGTCCCGCACCTCGACGGAGGCGTCGTCGTGCAGGATCACCTCGATGCGGTCGCAGTAGCCCCCGAGGGCCTCGTCGACGGAGTTGTCGATGATCTCCCAGAGGCAGTGCATCAGGCCGCGGCTGTCGGTCGAGCCGATGTACATGCCCGGACGCTTGCGTACTGCTTCAAGCCCCTCAAGGACGAGCAGGTGCCGCGCGGTGTAGTTGGAACCGTCCCGGTCTGCTCCGGACAGCAGCGCTGTGGACGGCACGGACGTATCGGCGGTCACGCGGTTCGCTCCTCGCTGAATTTCAGATGGGGCCCTCACTAATGAAGGGCCGGCGTCGGTCGCCGTTCAGAGGGTACCGAGGCCTGGTAGAGCCTTTGTCACGCCACCCTCACCTCAGCCCAGACTAGTCCAGGATCGCATGAATGTTCGATCCCTCGATGGAGTGACGCCCACATCACGTTCCCTTCCAGGCATGAACCATTTAGGCTCCGGGCACGTCCTCATGAACAAACCTGGCAACCAGCCGGGGGAGGACCGACCTGACAGAACGCGCGAACCCGTAAGACGTGTAGAGACGCAATACGGCACATTCGCCGCCACCCGGCGACAGACAGCCGGCCTCGGAGAAATTTTTCGAGGAAAAGCCGCGAGCGGGAACGTTTTCGGCCTGGTTGGATGTTGACCCTGGTACGACAGCTCGTCGAGCTAGAGAAGAGGCGACGTGACTACTGTTCTGACCCCCGCGACCCCCCTGACGGCCGCTGACCGCTGTGACCGTTGCGGCGCCCAGGCATATCTGCGCGTCGTTCTGATCAGCGGTGGTGAACTGCTCTTCTGCGCCCACCACGGTCGCAAGTTCGAGCCGGAACTCAAGAAGATCGCCGCTGAGATACAGGACGAGACGGAGCGGCTCACCGCCGATCCGGCAAGCGCCGAGACCGAGGACCGCTGACGCCTCGCACACACGACGAGCCAGCTCCGGCATCAGGCCGGTGATCGGGCGGCTTCCCCTGACCCCAGGGGAAGCCGCCCGTCCTCGTATCCATACGACGCGTCAGGCGTGCTCCCGCAGGACCCGCAGCGCCTCCGAGGCGCGGGTGTAGACCCCGGGGCTGCCCGCGCGCCCGCACCCGCTCCCCCACGACACCAGGCCGATCAGCTTGCCCCCGGCGACCAGCGGGCCGCCGCTGTCCCCCTGGCAGGCGTCCTTGCCACCGTTGGACTCGCCCGCGCAGAGCATCGACGACGGTTCGTACGTCCCGTCCGTGCCGCCCGGCGGGTATGCCTCCTTGCATTCGGCATCGGCAAGCACCCGCACCCGCGCGGCGTGCAACGTACGCGCGTAGTCGCCCGCTCCCGTCGTGTCCCCCCACCCGTAGACGGACGCGCCAGTGCCGGCCCGATACGCAGGGTCGCCCTCGTCCGCCATCGGGAGCACGTGTCCCTCAGGTAGCCGTGTATCAAGTGTGAGGACCGCCACATCGCCGGCGTTCGTCCGGCTGTCGTACGCCGGATTGATCCGTTCACTGCGCACGGACACCTCGGCGCCGTTGGACGCGCCGAGATCGCCGCGGCCGACGATCACCTTGAGGTCCCGCACCCGATCGCGCGGCACTCCGAGCACGTCCTGGCTCAGGCAGTGCGCCGCGGTGAGGACTGTCGACCGCCCGACGACGACTCCCCCGCAGAACTGGCCCGCGCGCGTGCCCCCGAACCGGTCACGACTCGCGAGCGCCACCGCCCAGGGGCTCTTGGCGGCGTCGACCCGATGGCCTCCGACAATTCCCTCGTCGGCGGCCGCCGGCTGGGGGGAAGCCAACGGCAGTACCGCCGCCGCGGCCAGCCCGGCCAGTGGAGCGGTCAGTACTCTCGCGAAAGAGCGACGCATACGGTCTCCTCACTCAGGGTTGCAACGGCACACCCAGAGTCGTTCAGCGCGACACGCCGCGCATCGCGAGGAGACGCCCACAGCCGCCTACGGCGAAGGCCCGGCACTCTCCCGCGAACGGGAAAGTGCCGGGCCTTCTGAGGGCCGTACAGCGCCTGTGGCTTAGTCGAGGTAGTCCCGCAGGACCTGCGAGCGCGACGGGTGGCGCAGCTTCGACATCGTCTTGGACTCGATCTGGCGGATGCGCTCACGCGTCACGCCGTAGACCTTGCCGATCTCGTCGAGGGTCTTCGGCTGACCGTCGGTGAGACCGAAGCGCATGGAGACGACGCCCGCCTCGCGCTCGGACAGGGTGTCGAGCACGGAGTGCAGCTGCTCCTGGAGGAGCGTGAAGCTGACGGCGTCGGCGGGGACCACGGCCTCGGAGTCCTCAATGAGGTCGCCGAACTCGCTGTCACCGTCCTCGCCCAGCGGGGTGTGCAGGGAGATGGGCTCGCGGCCGTACTTCTGGACCTCGATGACCTTCTCGGGGGTCATGTCGAGTTCCTTGGCCAGCTCCTCCGGGGTGGGCTCGCGGCCCAGGTCCTGGAGCATCTGGCGCTGCACGCGCGCGAGCTTGTTGATGACCTCGACCATGTGCACCGGGATACGGATGGTGCGGGCCTGGTCGGCCATGGCGCGGGTGATCGCCTGACGGATCCACCAGGTGGCGTACGTCGAGAACTTGTAGCCCTTGGTGTAGTCGAACTTCTCGACCGCGCGGATCAGACCGAGGTTGCCTTCCTGGATGAGGTCCAGGAAGAGCATGCCGCGGCCGGTGTAGCGCTTGGCCAGGGAGACCACCAGGCGGAGGTTGGCCTCCAGGAGGTGGTTCTTGGCGCGGCGGCCGTCCTCGGCGATGATCTCCAGCTCGCGCTTGAGCTTGGGGGCGAGCTTGTCCGCGTTGGCCAGCTTGTCCTCCGCGAACAGGCCGGCCTCGATGCGCTTGGCGAGCTCGACCTCCTGCTCCGCGTTGAGCAGCGGGACCTTGCCGATCTGCTTCAGGTAGTCCTTGACCGGGTCGGCGGTGGCACCGGCGGCGGCAACCTGCTGGGCCGGCGCGTCGTCCTCGTCGTCATCGGACAGGACGAAGCCCTGCCCCTCCTTCTCCTCGGCAGGCTCGCCCTCGCCGGTCTTACCGGCAGCGGGGGTGGCCTCCTCGGTCGCCTCGTCCTCAAGAAGGTCGTCGTCCTTCTTGGCGGCGGTCTTCTTCGCGGCGGCCTTCTTGGCGACCGTCTTCTTGGCGGCGGCCTTCTTCGCCGGCGCCTTCTTCGCCACGGCCTTCTTGGCCGACTCGGCCTCCTCGTCGACAGCCTCGACGGCCGGCGGCTCGGGAGTGGTGGTGGCGGCGACCGTCTTGGCGGTGACCGTCTTGGCCGCGACGGTCTTGGTCGCGGTGCGCTTGACCGGACTCTTGGCTGCGACGCTGCTCTTTCGGGGACGCTTGGGCTCAGCGGCACTGACCATCAGCGTCACACCCTCTTCCTCGAGGATCTGGTTGAGGCTGCGCAGAACGTTCTTCCACTGAGTGGCCGGAATCTGGTCGGCTTCGAACGCACGGCGCACGTCGTCGCCGGCGATCTGGCCATCAGCCTTTCCCCGCTCAATGAGCGCCATGACAGAGACGGATTCGGCGATCTCCGGCGGGAGCGTACGGGATGTGCTGGCCGACACGAACAACCTCTCGGAACGTTGGAAAACGGCTTCCGGCCCCGTCCTGTATGGACCGGAGCCGACGACCGCCGGCTTGGGGATGGGCCGACGGCGCGGGCAGGAGCCTGGGAGATGGACAGCGCCACAAGCGGCTGCTGTATTCCCTCCTCGGCTGTCACCTCTTAGGTCATCGCGCTACCCCGAGGAGCGTTACGCCCAATCTGCGTGGCCCGAGTCACACCCCGTTATCGGTCAAAGACTGACTGATACGGACAGAACAGGTCATGCGGCGAATCCCGTCCGGGCATATGACGACCTCGGAGAGCGGATCCCCTACAGGAGAGCGGGCCCTCCACCTACGCCTCGAGTCGCCGGATGGCGCCCTCCTGCACATGCTCCGTATCCACGTCGCACATGCGGCACCGTCCGGCGACACATGGTTCGCCCTCCCTCGCCCTGCCGCGCCCCTGGCGCGGTCAGTGCTCGCGGGGAGCCGGCACCACGCGCTCCACCTCGGGGTGGACGGTGAGCAGCTGCCGCATGGCCGCCTCGGCACCCGCACTGTCGCCCGCGGCCAGCGCGTCGGCGATGCGCGCATGATGCGCGACGACCGCCTCGTTCGGACGGTCACAGCCGATGACCGGGCCGCCGGAGACATGCAGGGCGGCGGACACGATGCCGGAGAGGTGCTCGAGCATCCTGTTGCCCGCGAGCTGGATGAGCAGCGAGTGGAACTCCGCGTCCGCACGCGAGAACGTGATCGAGTCTCCCTGACCCAGCGCGTGCCGCATGATCTCCACCATGTCGGCCAGGCGCTGCTGTACGTCCTCCCTGCCGTGACCCGCGGCGAGTCGCGCGGCGAGCGGCTCGATCGTCCACCGCAGCTCACTCAGCTCGCGCCGCTGATCGTCGCGCTGCGGCCCGAAGGCACGCCATTCGATGATGTCCGGGTCCAGCAGGTTCCAGTCACTGACCGGCCGCACGCGCGTGCCGACGTTCGGCCGAGCACTGACCAGGCCCTTGGCCTCCAGTACGCGCAGAGACTCGCGGACGACGGTGCGGGACACCTCGAATCGCTGGCCGATCTCCTCCGGAACCAGCGGGCGGTCGGCGCCGAGGTCGCCGGAGACGATCATCTGCCCGAGCTGCTGGACGAGTTGGCCGTGCAGACCGCGCCCCCTGCTGCCCCCGGCACGTCGGCTCATCCGGCCGAGATCCGAGTCCGGGCTCTCCCATGCGGGGCCGCCGACGCGCTCGGCGGTCGACTCCATATAGGGGTAGCGGTCGAGTTCGCCCGGTCCTGCGAGGCCGGAGTCGGCGGAGCGGGCGGCGGTCATCATGGTGTGCGCAAGGGTACTCACGGAATCTGTTGTCGGCGCCGTCCCCAACTCCCTTGAGGTCTTTGGTGAAAAGCACACGAAAGGGTGATCTCCCTCCTCGCTGTACTTGACGCCTTATCGGAAAGAAATGGGCGTTCCACGGGGAGTTGCGCTCAGCGAGGCTCCGGAAGGTGTCGGCCGGTCGTCACCGCACCCGAGTACGCAGCGCTGTGAACAGATATGCGCAGAGCAGAGCACTCAGCGACAACATCAGCGCGCCGCCCACAGGTTGAGTGATCATCCGCATTCCCGCTGCGGCAAAACGCTCGATCCCGAACGGCCAGTCCACCAGGGCAAGATCACGCAGGCGCCCCGGAAGTCCCGCCGCTGTTCGCACAGATGGTCCCTCCAAGGCCTTCTGTACGAGCGGCACGATGATGATCGGCACGGCCACCACGGCGGCCAGTCCGGCCGCCGTGGAGCGGAACAGACCGGCCGCGAGAACACCCGCCCAAGCGCACCCGACGAGCAGGGCAAGCCAACTTGCGCTCAGGGAAAGCCACTCGGCGGGAACTTGTGTGAGCTCCGATCCGTATACGAGGTAGAGCAGCGCGGCATCACCGGCGACGGTGAGCACGCCCAGGAGAAGGGCGGCCGCCGCGCCGACGAGCAGCTTCGCGGCGAGAAGTCCCAGGCGGCGGGGGACGGTTCCGCGGTCGGCGGCGAGCGCGGGGTAGCGGAATTCCTCGCCGAAGGCGAAGGCGCCGAGCAGCCCCGCGCCCAGGGCGGCGGGAGGCAGGGGAAGCACTTGGGGCCAGGCGGCGATCAGGCGGGGCTGCGGTGTGTGTCCGGCACGTGCGAGCAGCGCGGAAAGGAGCGCGGAGACGGCGAGAACGAGTGCGACGGTGACATGACCGGTGGCGATGCCGGTCGCGCGACGCAGTTCGTAGCGCACCGGGCGCAGCGGGCCGCGGGCGGTGCGCACGGTGATCGGTGGCGGCAGCATCGGTAGTGCGGCAGACGTCTCGCGTGTGGATTCGGACTCGGTCGCGCGGTCTTTCGAGGCGGCCCGGCGCTGCGCCGCCGGGGGCGACGCCGCATCGGCGAGCGGCACGAACGTGCTGGTGGGGGTGAGGGCGTTGAGGGGTGTGGCCGCCGCGGGAGGATTCGCCTGACTGTCGGTGCCGGTGTCGGTGCCGGCCTGGCCGTCGGCGCGCGCGTGGTCACCGTCACTGTCCGTCCGGTCTTCGGTAACGAGAGGCTCCGCCGCCGAAGGGCCCGCGTCGCCGATCTCGTCGGCGAGTTGATGCACGAGGATGCCGTGCCGGAACGCGATGTCCCCCACGTCCGCGCAGGTACTGCCGTACACCGACAGCCGGCTGCCGTCCTCTGTGACCACTTCGACCGAGCGCTTGGCCGTGCGCGCCTCCTTCGCCAGGAGGACGCCGAACCTCGCTGCGTGCGGGCTGCGGACCGCGACCCGGGGCCGCAGCCTGGTCCGGGCGAAGTCGGCGACATCCTGGTCCGCCACCACCTTGCCCGCGTCGAGCGTGACGACGCGGTCGGCGACCCGGGCCGCCTCCTTGGCATCGTCGGTGGTGAAAAGGACCGTGCCACCGAGCGAGGCATACGCCCTCAGGGCGCCGTGCAGCCACTTGCCCTCCCGGGCGGACAGGCCGGCCGCGGGGTCGTCGAGCACCAGCGTGTGCGGGTCGGCGAGCAGCGCGCAGGCCAGGCCGAGCCGTCGGTCCATGCCGCGCGACAGAGTGCCCAGGCGTTCCTCTCGCAGGCTGACGAGGCCCACCACTTCAAGGACGTCGTCCGCGCGTCGCACAGGTACACCGGCCGCGGAGCAGAGCATGCGCAAGTGGCCCCGGACGGTTCGGGCCGGATGACCGGGCACGTCACCGAGCAGTACGCCGACTTCCCTCCCGGGGTGAGCGATGCGGTGCAGCGGGCGGCCCCTGAAGTAGGTGACGCCACGGCCTTGTTGGAGTTCGAGCATCAGGCGTACAGCTGTCGTCTTGCCCGACCGCCGTGCGCCGAGCAGGGCGGTGACACGGCCGGCGCGCGCGTCGAAGGACACGTCGTCGACCGCGGGCGGGCTCCCCTTGCGTGCGTTACTCGTCAGTCCGGTGGCCTGGATCATCGCTTCTCTCGCAGGATGGGCGACCGCTCGGCGGCCGGGACCGGCCCGCCGGCAGGGCGACGGGCAGACCCCTCGGGTACTTCAGCAAGATAACGCGATATTTAGCACTTTTCGGGCATCGCGCTTACGTGAGTGCCCACGATTCCGGGTCCTCCCCGGCGTCGCCGTGACCCACCGGGCGCCCGCACCGCGCGTGGGACGGTTCCCTCACCGACGAATCGATCAGGCTTCCGGCCGGAGCATCGGCGGGTTGAGGAGCGTGGCCCCACCGGCCCGGAAGAGCTGGGCCGGCCGACCTCCCTGGCGGGTGGTGGTGCCGCCGGTCGGCACCAGGAAACCCGGTGTGCCCGTCACCTTGCGGTGGAAGTTGCGCGGGTCGAGGGCGACGCCCCACACGGCTTCATAGACACGGCGCAGCTCGCCGACGGTGAACTCGGGCGGGCAGAACGCCGTCGCGAGCGAGGAGTACTCGATCTTGGAGCGCGCCCGCTCCACACCGTCCGCCAGGATCTGCGCGTGGTCGAAGGCCAACGGTGCCGCCTGCTCGTCCTCACGCCCGTAACCGCCGTGCTTCAGCAGCGCCTCCACCGGCGCCCATCGTGCGCTGTGCGCATCGCCGCCGGGACGCGGCGCGGGTAGGTCCGGGGCGAGCGCGAGGTGGGCGACGCTGACCACACGCATCCTGGGATCCCTCTTCGGATCGCCGTACGTGGCCAACTGCTCCAGGTGTGCTCCATTGTCCTGCGCCGGTGCCATCGGGTCATGGGCGCACAGCCCCGTCTCCTCGATCAGCTCACGCGCGGCCGCCGCCGTCAGGTCCTCGTCGTCCCGTACGAACCCGCCCGGCAAGGCCCAACGCCCTTGAAACGGCGGTTCACCACGGCGCACCGCCAGCGCACACAGTGCGTGACGGCGCACGGTCAGCACGACCAGATCGACGGTGACTGCGAAGGGCGGAAAAGCCGACGGGTCGTAGGGCGACATGGAGCGATCATAGTCGTCTGCCTGACGATAAACACGCCCTTCGCTCCCCTACTCGGCCCTGCGTCGGGTGGTGCGCGGTGGTACCAGTCCGCCAGGGCCCGCGCCCTCACCCCCCTCTCACACCCCCAACTGCAGTACGTCCGCGGCCTCCTCGACCACGGCGAGGCCGAGCCTGCTGACGCGTACGGAGAACGCCTGCCCAGCGACCCGCAGCCCGGTCAGGCCGATCTCGCCCAGCGGAACACTTCTCATCCGCTACAGAGTCACCGTCCAGGCCGGTATGTACGGGCGGATGCCCGCGAAGGCGGCCAGGAGGTGCGCTCCGGCTGCGGCCGACACGGCAGCGGGTCTGCACACTGCGCGGTGTGGCAGCGGAACGCCCGCCTCGACCCGCGGCAGCCCCGCGTACATCCCCGGCAGCCTGCAGCCTGCAGTCGACAGCGTCGGCCGTGTCGAGGACGCCTCTGAGCAGGTACGCGGCGACAGCCGTCTCGTACACCCGCACCGTGGCCCCGAGCTCGACTCCGGACAGGGGAGGCTCATAAGTCTGGGGCGAAGGAGGCGTCGAACAACCCGTGCGGGCCCCGCCGCTCTGCCGACCCCCGCGCCGGTTGCCCGTACCCGCAGCGGCACCGTATGCCTGCCACCCGGCGGAAGTTCGAACTCCCTGCGCAGCAGGCCGACGAATGCCAGGGCCGATGCCAGGGTGCCGACACAGATCAACGCCTGGTGAACCGGCGCGAGTTCCGTACTCCGCCGCAGCTCACGGGCCGACCCCGTCGAAGGCGCCTGGAGGCCGGTGTGGCCCGGCGGCGTACGTGGCCGTCCTTGTGCAGGATCGGGCGGCACGGCACCGGGGGCGCAATCCTGGGCCAACGCCCCTGTCACCCCGGGCACCTCACGGGCCGCCAGCAAATCCCGGGGCGCATCAGTGTCACGCACCGTAGGTGCGTACTGCGGCGAAGCGTCGGACATCGTCTTCGCTCGCCTCCCCCAGCGGGTACGGCACGCCGCAGTCCTGCCCTGCACCTCGGCGACGCGACCTCGCCGCCGCCACCACTCGCCCAGACGAGCAGGGCGCGCCCACTCCAAGTAACGCCGCAGGGCCGCGAAACGAGAAAGCGGGCCCGCGGGGCAGCTGGTCCTCATCCATCGCCCCTGCTCCGCTGCCGCCTGGGACGGCGGGGCTCCGTCGGACGCCGGGGTGCACGCCCGCCCGCCCGCGCCGGGCGCGTCCCGGCCCCGGGACGCCGCTCGCCACGCCGACGCAGGGCGGCCTCCAGGCCACGGGCGGCACGGGACCTACCTGGATCGGCAGCGCCTCCGGGGACGGCCACCGCAGAAGGTCGAGGCCCGTCGACTCCGCCGCCACTCGTGGCTTCGCCCTCGGCCACTCCTGCCGACGTGTCCGAAGCCGAGTCCGGTTCCAAGTCCGGTTCCGAGTCCGGATCAGTCCGCCTGGCCCGCAGGGAGCGCCTCAGATGCTCGGGGTCGATCCCGCCGACCCGTGCTTCGTTGAGCAGGCGGGCGAACGTGTAACGCGGGTCGGCGCCGAGAGCCATCTCCAGTGCCTGGTCCGCCTCGACGGTGTCGCCCAGCGACCAGGACACCCAACCCACGAGTGTCAACGGCGCGGCGGCGTGCTCTCCGTAGGCGCCGACGCACCGGCGCGCCAGCGCCCGCCACAGGCGCAGCGCGTGGACGGCCTCCTCGCCCTCCATCCACTCCGCCGCCCGATCTCTGGTCAACCGGTCCTGGAGGCCCAGAATCAGCGACGCGGCCTCGTCGTGTGCCAGCAGCTCGTCGTCCTCGATGTCGGCCGCGAGCGCGTCGGCCGCTGCCGGCGCATCCGCGAGGCGTCGCATGACCAGGCGGGCCAGATCCAACGTCGCCGCCTCCACCTCCTTGCGGGGAGTCCCGGCGAGGATCCTCGGCACGAGCTCCATCGCCGCCGCGTCGAGGGCACGCGTCTGGTCCGTGACCAGCGCTGTCTCCAAGGGGGCCAGGCGCGCCCTCATCCTCCGCAGCGACCCCCGTACCTGAATGCCCACGAAGGCTGCCGTGGCCGCCATCACCGAGGTGCCGTCGGTCGCGATCATGTTGCCCTCCACCGGGCAGCACTCGGCGCGTGCGCAGCAGTAGGACCAGTACCTGCCTTCCGAGAGGCACAGAGCTTCCGTGACCGGCACATCGAGGCCGCCGCACTCGGTGCGCAGCAGCTGGGCCAGTGGCCTGAGGCGCTGCATGATCCGCCGCCCGGCGTCGGGGCTCGGGGCCGGGGCGTCCTGGCAGAGGAACGCGACGATGCTGTCGGGGTGGCCGTCCCTGCGCTCGCACTCGCCGATCAGGCACTGGGCCATCTGTCGCGCCACGGCCTCCCAGTCCTCGGTGCGCTCGGGAATGCCGAGGCGCACACGACCGCCGAAGCGCCCTTTGTGCAGGGCGACCAGGACGATGCTGTCGTCGGGTCGGAACCCGAGCAAGTACGGGAGCGCCTCGGCGAGTTCACCTGGCGTGCGGAGGGTGACCTTTGCTTCGCCGGTCAGCCCGGCGGGCTCGCTGTGATTCGTCATGCGCCGACCATGCCCCGGAACGCAGCACTCCGGTTTTGCCTGTGGATAACCCCGATCAGGGACACGACAGGAGTTGTCCACAGGCGGCGGGCTCGTTCGCGTGATGTCAGTGCGATCAGGTTGCATGGGGGCATGAGCAACGAAGAGCTGCGGACAGCCGCCGATACCGTTCTCGCCCGTCTCGTCGGCGACCCGAGCGGCGCGGCCAGACTGCGCGAGGACCAGTGGCGCGCCATCGAGGCCCTGGTCGCCGACCATCGGCGGGCCCTCGTCGTGCAGCGCACCGGCTGGGGCAAGTCCGCGGTGTACTTCGTCGCGACCGCACTGATCCGCCACCGTGGCGGCGGTCCGACCGTGATCGTCTCCCCGCTTCTCGCGCTCATGCGCAACCAGGTGGAGGCGGCGGAGCGTGCGGGCATCCGCGCCCGCACCATCAACTCGTCGAACACCGAGGAGTGGGACGCCGTGCGGGCCGATGTGGCGGCCGGCGAAGTGGATGTGCTCCTGGTCAGCCCGGAGCGGCTCAACAACCCCGACTTCCGGGACAACGTCCTGCCCGAACTCGCCGCGGCCACGGGCCTGCTCGTCGTCGACGAGGCCCACTGCATCTCTGACTGGGGGCACGACTTCCGCCCCGACTACCGACGCCTGCGCACGATGTTGGCCGACCTTCCGCAAGGCGTCCCCGTCCTGGCGACGACGGCGACGGCCAACGCGCGCGTGACGGCGGACGTGGCCGAGCAGCTCGGCACCGGATCCGGCTCGGACGCCCTGGTGCTGCGCGGCCCGCTCGACCGCGAGAGCCTCAGTCTCGGGGTCCTGCAGCTGCCGGACGCCGCACACCGCTTGGCCTGGCTCGCCGACCATCTGACCGAGCTTCCGGGCTCCGGGATCATCTACACCCTCACCGTCGCCGCGGCCGAGGAGGTCACGGCCTATCTGCGACAGTGCGGCCACATCGTGTCCTCCTACACGGGCAAGACGGAGAACGCCGATCGGCAGCAGGCCGAGGAGGACCTCCTGGCGAACCGCGTGAAGGCGCTGGTCGCCACGTCGGCGCTCGGCATGGGCTTCGACAAGCCGGACCTCGGATTCGTCATCCACCTGGGCTCCCCGTCCTCGCCGATCGCCTACTACCAGCAGGTGGGCCGCGCCGGGCGCGGAGTCGACCACGCGGAGGTGCTGCTGCTTCCAGGCAAGGAGGACGAGGCGATTTGGCGCTACTTCGCCTCGCTCGCCTTCCCGCCGGAAGAGCAGGTGCGACGCACGCTGGACGTGCTCGCGCAGTCCGAGCGGCCGCTCTCCCTGCCCGCGCTGGAACCGCTGGTTGAGCTGCGCCGGTCACGCCTGGAGACCATGCTCAAGGTCCTCGACGTGGACGGCGCGGTGCACCGGGTGAAGGGCGGTTGGATCGCCACGGGGCGGCCCTGGGCCTACGACACCGAGCGCTATGCGTGGGTGGCCAAGCAGCGCGAGACCGAGCAGCAGGCGATGCGGGACTACGCGACGACGGACGGCTGCCGCATGGAGTTCCTGCGCCGTCAACTCGACGACGAGGAGGCGGCCCCGTGCGGCCGCTGCGACAACTGCGCGGCGCCGCGGTTCTCCGACGCTGTCTCGTCCGAAGCACTGAACTCGGCGCGCGGTGAACTCGGGCGCCCCGGCGTCGAGGTGGAGCCCCGGAAGATGTGGCCGACCGGCCTCGCGGCCGTCGGCATCGACCTCAAGGGCCGCATCCCCGCGGGTGAGCTGGCCGGGACCGGGCGGGCACTCGGCCGTCTGTCGGACATCGGCTGGGGGAATCGACTGCGCCCCATGTTCGCGCCGCAGGCCCCGGACGGACCGGTGCCGGACGACGTGGCGGGAGCCGTCGTCGACGTGCTCGCCGACTGGGCCAAGGGGCCGGGCGGCTGGGCGTCCGGTTCCGCCGATGCCTCGCCGCGCCCCGTGGGCGTGGTGACGATGGCGTCCCACACCCGCCCGCAGCTCATCGAGTCCCTGGGCGCAGGCATCGCACAGGTCGGCCGCATGCCGCTGCTGGGCAGCGTCTCGTACGCGCCGGGCAGCGACACCGCGCACATCCCGCGCAGCAACAGCGCACAGCGGCTGCGCGCTCTCGACGGCACGTTGACGCTCCCGGCCGAGCTGTCCGAAGCGCTCGCGCGCGCGGGTGGCCCGGTACTGCTCGTCGACGACTACACGGAGACCGGTTGGACCCTGGCGATGGCCGCCCGGCTGCTGCGCCGGGCGGGCGCCGAGGGGGTCTTGCCACTGGTCCTGGCGGTACAGGCGTGAGGAGCGCGTAGCGATCCGACCTTTGGGCAGGGATATTGGCGACGCATCGTCAGATACAGGAACGCGGTCCCAATTGTTCGTTGCCGTCTGCCACTACGACGGGAAGAATTGGGGCTGCTCCCCGCGCGGTCCCCGTGATCCGGTGGATGGTAGAGCTGTGTCGCGGTGCGCTCCCCAGTCCGACCCCGCCCTCAGTGTGGGCGTGTAGCCGAAGGGAGGACCGTGACCTTCGGATTCGCTCCGTCCTCGGCGGCATCGATGCCTGCGTCCTTGATGCGCGCCGAGAGGTCCGCCGATTCCGTCAACCGACCGACACGACTGCTGGAACCCGCGGAGTGGGCGGCAGCCGGCATCCCGCTGCTGCGCAACCCTCGCGAGGTCGTCAGCGGGCTGCACTCCCGCCACCGACCGATCCCACAGACCGTTGTCGTAGCCGTGCTCGACCCCGACGAGCGACTGCGGGCCAGCGCCTCGTTCATGCGCCGTGAGAGCGCCACCGACGGCTGGACGTTCCGCAACGCCCTCTTGTCCCAGCTGCGCCGGGTGATCCCGCACGACCTGCGCCGCCGCACGCCGGTACGCACCGCGGTGATGCTGTACTGCCGCGAGGGGGACGCCCGTTGGACTCAGGAGGACGGGGCCTGGATGTGGGGGCTGCGTGACGCGTGCACGCTGCACGGCCTGCGCTGCGGCGCGTACATCACGATGACGCGCGACGGCTGGCAGGTACTCGGAGAGGGCAGGACCGGTCGGCGCCCGAGCGTGGGCTCCGCGGCCGAGGCCCTGGGTGCCGAGGAGCCGCCGACGCCGCGCACCGGCGGCGCCGCGACGGAGGTGCTCCGCCGCGCCGCGGCGCGCTGAACGGCACGGCGGCCGTCGCGCGCCCGCCTGCCGGACTCCCCGGACACCGCTTCGCGGTACGGGCAGCCGGCAAGCGGTGCGTCAGACCCCGGCGCCCAGCAACGAATTGATGCGCTCCGGGTCGCCGCACACGATGAGCAGCGCACCGGCCCGGCCGAGCGCGATCGGCAGCGCTGTGGTGGCCACCTCGTCGGCTCCGCCGTTCACGGCGACGACGACCACCGGGCGGGACGCGGCGCGGCCCAGGGCGGAGGCATCGGCGTAGAAGACGTCGTCGCGCGCGTCGTGCTGCGCCCAGTAGGAGTCCTCGCCGAAGGACAGCTCGTGAGCCGTCCACGGGTGCGGGTCACCTGTGGTGATCACCAGGACGTCGCCGGGCGCGCGGCCCGAGTCGAGCAGCATGTCCAGGGCCTCTTCCGCGGCGTCCAGCGCGCCCTCGGCCGAGGCCGGGATGAGCTGGATCTGCGGTTGGGAGACCGAAGTCGGCGTGGCGGCAGGGGCGTTCGACCCCGGCTTGGGGGCACCGGCCGACTCGCGCGGGGTTCGCTGCGCGGGCGGCATGGGCCTTGAGGGACCCGGACGTCCGGGTCGCGGTGGCGCCGCGGGACGCGGGCCGGGTACGGGGCGGGGGGTCGACGCGGTACGGCCGCTGGTGGGCGTGGCGCGGGGACCCTGGGCACTCTCGGGAATCTGAGGCTCCTCGGGACTGAGAGGCGTGAGCTGATATCTATCAAACGCGGGTGCGGCTCGCGCCAACGTGTGGCACGTCAGTGCGAGCGCGGCGGTCAGAAGTCGAAGCCGAGCTGGCCCTCGATCTCTGGAACGCCGACGTCCACCCAACTGCGGGCCTTCTTGAGGTGCCGCCACTGGGGCAGCGCATCAAGATACGCCCACGAAAGCCGGTGGTACGGGGTGGGCCCCCGTTCCTCCAACGCGGCGCGATGCACCGGCGACGGGTATCCGGCGTTCGCCGCAAACCCGAAGTCTGCATGGTCGATGCCCAGTTCGGCCATCATTTTGTCGCGGCGGACCTTGGCGATCACCGACGCCGCGGCGACGGCGATGCAGGTACGGTCCCCCTTGATCACCGTACGAACCTGCCAGGGGGCACCCAGGTAGTCGTGCTTCCCATCGAGGATGATCGCGTCCGGCCGCACCGGCAGGCCCTCGAGGGCACGCACGGCGGCGAGCCGGAGGGCTGCCGTCATCCCCAGGGCATCGATCTCCTCGTGTGAAGCGTGCCCGAGGGCATGCCCGGACACCCAGCTCTCCAGCTCGACCGCGAGGGTCTCGCGACGCTTGGGGCTGATCAGCTTGGAGTCGGTGAGTCCCTCCGGCGGACGGCGCAGCCCGGTAACGGCGGCGCAGACGGTGACGGGACCGGCCCAGGCACCGCGACCGACCTCGTCGACACCGGCAATGATCTTGGCACCGGTAGTGGCGCGCAGTGAGCGCTCGACGGTGTGGGTGGGGGCTTCGTACGGCATGGCGGCAAACAGCGTACGCCGCCCGGGTACCGTCGCGACACTCGGCTCACCTCAATGCGCCTGGCGTCGCAGCAGCGGGACCATCACGTGGTCGATCATCTCCACCAGATCCCCCTCTCCCCATTCGCTTCCGCACACCTTCGAGCGATACATCATCAGCGCCGGAATCACGTCACACACGCTCGCCTCGTCGACGTCCGGGCGCACCTCACCTCGCTCGACACCACGACGTACGACTTCCTTGATCAGCTCGACGCTGGGCTGGATAACACCTTCGGTGATCACTCCGTGGAAGCGTTCGGCGGTGAGGGTGTCGCATTCGTGAAGTACGGAGCGCAGCGCATAGCCGGGCCGGGAGTACATGGCGGCCCGCAACCGGCGGCACAGTTCCAGCAGGTCCTCCCGCACACTTCCGCACTCCGGGGCCGAGTCCAACGCGGGCAGCCCCGCCTGGAGCGCATCGACGACGAGGTCCTCCTTGGAGGGCCAGCGCCGATACACCGCGGCCTTGCCGGTCTGCGCGCCCGCGGCGACGCCTTCCATCGTGAGGCCGTTCCAGCCGACCGTACTGAGCTGATCCAACGCCGCTTCCAGAATGGCCCGTTCGAGCACGGGGCCACGCCTGCGAAGCGCGGAGGCCGCCTGAGCGGGGGCGACCGTCCGACGTGAACTAACCATCATCATCTCTCCGTTGAGCCGTCCGAGAGCGGTTCGGACGCGCGGCAGTGAGCTCAGCACACGCTCACGTGCACTGATGGGGAGTCACCACCGAGCATCTCAGGCTTCACCCGATTCTTTCGATGGGTCGACAGCAAGGTCCTTCCGGGTCATTTCCAACTTCCGTAAAGAACGCTTGTGTTCACTATGACAGGGACGCTACGATCCCGCACAGGGAACGTGACCGTTCTCTAATCATGCCCATGGGGGATCGCTCGTGACACAGGATCAGATCCAGGCACACCCGGCTCCACCCAACAAGCCGCGCGCCACCGCGCGCCGACCCCGACCCGGCATCGCGCTGACAGTGATCGCCGCATGCCAACTGATGGTCGTGCTCGACGCCACCATCGTGAACATCGCCCTGCCTCACATGCAGACGGCACTGGGCTTCTCCACCAACAACCTGACCTGGGTGATCAATGCCTACGCGCTCACCTTCGGTGGACTGCTGCTTCTGGGCGGCCGGGCCGGCGACCTTCTCGGGCGCCGCCGCATGTTCATCACCGGTATCGCCCTGTTCAGCCTCGCATCGCTCTTAGGCGGTTTCGCCCAGGAGCCTTGGCAGTTGCTCGCGGCCCGCGCGCTTCAGGGCGTCGGCGGTGCGATCGCGTCACCCACCTCGCTGGCCCTCATCGCCACCACGTTCCCCGAAGGACCCGAGCGGAACCGGGCGTTCGGGGTCTTCGCCTCCGTCTCCGCCGGTGGCGGCGCCGTCGGGCTGCTCGCAGGAGGCATGCTCACCGACTGGCTGGACTGGCGCTGGGTGCTCTTCGTCAACGTACCCATTGGCGTACTGATCGCCCTTCTCGCCCCGCGGTACATCAACGAGTCGCAGCGCCACCCGGGCCGGTTCGATCTTCCGGGCGCCTTCACCTCGACCCTCGGCATGGCCGCCCTCGTATACGGATTCATCCGTGCCGCCTCCGAAGGCTGGAGCGACGGACTCGCCACGGCGTCCTTCGGCGCGGCCGCGGTCCTGCTGATCGCCTTCATCGCCATCGAGAGGCGCACCAGCCAGCCGATCACGCCTCTGAAGCTGTTCAGGGACCGCAACCGGTCCGGCACCTACGCGATGATGCTGAGCCTCGCCGCAGCGATGTTCGGCATGTTTTTCTTCATCGTGCTCTTCGTGCAGAACGTGCTGCACTACAGCCCGGTCAAGGCCGGCCTCGCCTTCCTCCCGGTGACCGCCGCCATCGTGCTCGGCGCGGGGATCGCCACGAACCTGCTGCCCCGGCTCGGACCCAAACCCTTCATGACCGTGGGCTGCCTGCTGACCGCCACCGGCATGGGCTGGCTGACGCTCATCGACCCCGGCAGCTCCTACCTCAGCGGCATTCTCGGCCCGATGCTCCTGTTCGGCTTCGGCATGGGCCTGAACTTCGTCACGCTGACCCTGACCGCGGTCTCCGGCATAGCCGACAGCGAGTCCGGTGCGGCGTCCGGCATGCTCAACACCACGCAGCAGGTCGGCGGCGCCCTCGGTCTGTCCGTCCTCACCACGATCTTCAGCAGCGCCAGCGAGAGCGAGGCCAAGAAGCAGATCCCGAAGTTCCTCGCCGAAGGCTCACCGGAACAGAAGGCCGAGTTCGCCAGGACCCACCGGCTGCCTGCTCCATGGAACGACTCGGTGCTCGCCCACGGCATCAGCAACGCCTTCATAGCGGCCGCCTCACTGGCCGTGGTCGCGGCGCTCATCGCCCTGTTCCTCATCCAGGTACGCAAGAGCGACCTGGAGGCGCTGAGCGGGAAGTCCGGGGCCTCGGTCTGAGGGCGCTCCCCCAGACCTGTGCTGTGCTCTACGCGGTCGGCGCCCAGGCCGGCAGTGCCTCGGTCCGCCCGAGCCACTCGGCCGAGGGCGCCCCGTCCGCGTCAGAGGCGACGATGCCGCCCACGATCGCGCAGGTCGTGTCCATGTCGCCACCGACCTGGGCCGTGCTCCAGAAGGCTCCCTCGAAGTCACCGAGACCACGCGCCGCCGACCAGATGGCGAACGGCACGGTGTCGTGCGCGGTCGTCCTCCGGCCACAGCCGAGGACCGCCGCCACCGTGGACGCGTCCCCGTAGTCGAGCATGTCCTTGGCGCGGCGCAGCCCGGCGCCCACCGCGCTGCGCGGCACGAGCGAGATCACGCCGTCCAGCAGGTCCTGCGGCGTGGGAGGTCCCTCGGCATCCGCCACCAGAGCGGCCGCGGCCGCCACTGCCATCGAGCCCACGACGGCCTCCCTGTGCTGGTGCGTCGGGTAGGCGGAGATCTCGGCCTGATGCGTGGCCTGCTCGGGGTCGTCGGCGTAATAGGCGCCGAGCGGCGCGATCCGCATCGCCGCGCCGTTCCCCCACGACCCCCGCCCGTTGAACAGCGCGGAGGCCAGGGTCCGCCAGTCATCACCCGCGCGGACCTGCTGCAGCAGCCGGTTCACGGCAGGGCCGTACCCGCGGTCGACGTCCTGGCGCTCCGCGAACGATCGCGCCAGCTCATCCTGGTCGACGCGCTCGTGAGCGGCCAGGACGGACACCACCGAGGCGGCCATCTCGGTGTCGTCGGTCCACTGCCATGTGCCGTCCGGCAGGGCGCGGGCCTTGAGCAGCGGATAGTTCGCGGGAACGAAGAATTGTGATCCCAGCGCGTCTCCCACGGAGAGTCCGCGCAGGCTGGACAGGGCGCGGTTCAAGCGCCCGTCGGGTGAGGAGTCAGCGGTCATCGCTCTGCCACTCTATCCGGTGACTCCGTACGATTCCGGTTCGCGCCAGCGGTCGAACGGGCGGTCCAGGGTGTATTTGCCGTTCTCCCCGAGAACGAGCAAGCGCATCTCCGCGTTCCCGGGGTTCGACAGCGACTCGAAATCCGCGACGGACCAGTGGAACCAGCGCATGCAGAACAGCCGCATGGTCAGCCCGTGCGTCACGAGCAGGACGTTCGGCGGATGGTCCGGGGCCTCGAAGCTGCGGTGCAGACTCTCCAGGAACGCGCCCACCCGGTCATACACGTCCGCCCCCGACTCTCCCTGAGCGAACCGGTAGAAGAAGTGCCCATAGGCGTCGCGATACGCCTTCTGCAGCCGTACGTCCTCGCGGTCCTGCCAGTTCCCCCAGTCCTGCTCCCTGAGCCGGGGCTCTTCTCGGACGCGTACGAGATCGGGGTCGAGCCGGAACGCCCGGAAGGTCTCGTGGGTACGCCGGTACGGCGAGACGTACACGCTCACCCGCTCGCGCCCGAAGAGCCGCCGGAGGTCCTCGCCGCTGGTCTCGGCCTGGCGCCATCCCTTGTCGGTGAGCGTCAGGGCGTGATCGGGCTCGCGCTCGTAGATGGTGTCGTCGGCGTTGCCTTCGGATTCGCCGTGCCGGACAAGAACGATGCGCCGCGGTCGTGCCATGCACACGACCCTAGATCGCCGGGCGGGTTCGAGCACCCGTGCGGGCTGTGCTGTGGAGATGCCGTGGATCACAGCGGTCGACCGGCATGCACGCGCGCGTGGTCTCGCGTTCAGACCGTCCAGGTCGACTCCAGGTCCACGATGTCCCCCGTGATGGCCGCGATGTCGACGTCCGTCTGGGCACGCACCGAAAGCCGCTCCACCCGGTCGGCCTGGTACTTGCCGTGCTCGGCCGCCGAGCGCCACATGGAAAGGACCAGAAACTCGTCTCCTGGGGCGTCGCCGAACAGTCCCCGGACCATCCCGGGTGAGCCGGCCATCGCCGGGTTCCACACCTTCTGCTGCATCAACGTGTAGTGCTCGGCCCGCTCGGCGTGCACCGTGCAGTGCGCCACTCGCACCACGTCCGCGTCCGTGAACCGCGGCTCGAACCCGGTCTTCACATCAAAGCGATGGTCGAAGAGCTTCACCTGGATGTTCTTGTACGTCCCCGACTGCGCGGCCGCGAGCCGGTCATGGGAGCGCGCCATGAAGGAGTCGTAGAAGGCGCGGCTCTCCCAGAAGCCGAACACGTGGGCCACATCGGGCCGTTGCCTGCTCCAGCCTCCGCCCTGGCCCCGGAATCCCGGCTCTCCCAGAAGCCCCGCCCATTTCCGCTGTCCCCGCTCGAAACCCCGACGATCCACCACAGTGCAACGAATCCACTTGACCAGCACCGCGCCATCGTACGGCGCGCCGGCCCCCTGCCGCGGTGGTCCCGAACCCACGGTCGAGACACCTCCGAGGGGATGGTCGTGTTGTTGTCAGTGGGACCACGTAGCGTGTCCGTAGTACTCAACATCGCACCGAGGAGGGGGAGTTCGGTGAGCAGCCTCCGCAAGGGAATCGAGAAGATCGAGATCGGCCTGAAGTGGGACCCGAGCCCGATGGGCTCGCCTCCCCACGACCTGGACCTGATCGCCGCGGCGTACACGGGCGACGACCCGCAGGGCAGCCCCGCGTACGTCGTCCATTTCGACAGCCGTTCGCCCGACGGGACCATCACGCTCAACCGGGACAGCAGAACCGGCCAGGGTTTCGGTTTCGACGAGGTCATGACGCTCGAACTGGAGCGACTCGCGCCCTCGTACGCGCGCGTGGTCGTGGGAGTGGCCATCCAGCAGGAAGAGCAGGAGACCGGCCGAGCCAAGGTCTTCGCTGACGTCCCGAACACGGCAGTTCGCATAAGAGAGGGCTACACCGACCTGTCGCTGCACGACTTCGCGGTGGTCTCCGGCGCCTCGGCGACCACGATCGCGGAGTTCACCCGGGGCGCCGACGGGGAGTGGGTGTTCCACGAGGCGGTGCGGGGCTTCGACAACGGCGATCTGAACGCGTTCGCCGCGGCGATGGGCGCTCTGTAGGCACACCCGGCGGGCCCGCGGAGCGGACCGTGTGCCTACGCCAAAGGGCGGCGGAACCGTGATGGTTCCGCCGCCCCTCAGTTCAGGCGTTCAGCCGGATCAGCTGCAGCCGCTGGTCGAGCCGCAGCCCTCGCAGATGTAGCAGGAGCCGGCCCGCTGCATCTTCGTGCCGCAGGAGAAGCAGAGCGGGGCGTCGGCCTGGATGCCCAGCTGCATCTCGACGAGCTCGGCGCTGGTGTGCGCCTGCTGGGGCACCGACTGGGCCGTGGCGTCCTCAGCCTTCGGCGTCTCGACGGCCTTCAACTCCTGGGCGCGGGGCGCCGACTGGGCCAGGGCCTCGACATCGACCTCGTCCTCGTTCGGCTCGTAGGAACCCGTCTCCAGGTGACGCTGGCGCTCCTCGGCGGAGTGGATGCCGAGCGCGGAGCGCGTCTCGAAGGGCAGGAAGTCGAGCGCCAGGCGGCGGAAGATGTAGTCGACGATCGACTGCGCGATCCGCACATCCGGGTCGTCCGTCATGCCGGCCGGCTCGAAGCGCATGTTGGTGAACTTCGAGACGTAGGTCTCCAACGGCACGCCGTACTGGAGGCCGACCGAGACGGCGATGGAGAAGGCGTCCATCATGCCCGCGAGGGTGGAGCCCTGCTTGGACATCTTCAGGAAGACCTCGCCGAGACCGTCGTCCGGGTAGGAGTTGGCGGTCATGTAGCCCTCGGCGCCGCCCACAGTGAAGGAGGTGGTGATGCCGGGGCGGCCCTTCGGGAGGCGCTTGCGAACCGGGCGGTACTCGACGACCTTCTCGACGGCCTCGCGGATCGTCGCCTCGGTCTTCTCGGTGACCTCGGTCTTCTCCTGCTCCTTCTTCTTGGCGGAGAGGGGCTGACCGACCTTGCAGTTGTCGCGGTAGATGGCGAGCGCCTTGACGCCCAGCTTCCAGGCCTCGAAGTAGACCTCCTCGACGTCCTCGACGGTCGCCGTCTCCGGCAGGTTGACCGTCTTGGAGAGCGCGCCGGAGATCCACGGCTGGATGGCCGCCATCATGCGGACGTGGCCCATCGCGGAGATGGAACGCTCGCCCATGGCGCAGTCGAACACCTCGTAGTGCTCGGGCTTGAGGCTCGGAGCGTCGATCACATTGCCGTGCTCGGCGATGTGGGCGACGATCGCCTCGATCTGCTCCTCCTGGTAGCCCAGGCGGCGCAGGGCCTGCGGCACGGTGCCGTTGACGATCTGCATCGAGCCGCCGCCGACCAGCTTCTTGAACTTGACCAGGGCGAGGTCGGGCTCAAGGCCGGTGGTGTCGCAGGACATCGCGAGACCGATGGTGCCGGTCGGGGCGATGACGGACGCCTGGGCGTTACGGAAACCGTTCTTCTCGCCGAGGCGGATGACGTCCTGCCAGGCCTCCGTGGCGGCGGCCCAGATCGGGGTGTCCAGGTCGTCCACGCGGACGGCCTCCGTGTTGGCGTCGGCGTGCTGCTTCATGACGCGCTGGTGCGGCGTGGCGTTCTTCGCGTAGCCCTCGTACGCGCCGACGATCGCGGCGAGCTCGGCCGAGCGCTTGTAGGACGTACCCGTCATCAGCGAGCTGATCGCGCCGGCGAGGGCGCGGCCGCCGTCCGAGTCGTAGGCGTGGCCGGTCGCCATGAGCAGGGCACCCAGGTTCGCGTAGCCGATGCCGAGCTGACGGAAGGCGCGGGTGTTCTCACCGATCTTCTGCGTCGGGAAGTCCGCGAAGCAGATGGAGATGTCCATCGCGGTGATGACCAGCTCGACGACCTTCGAGAAGCGCTCGACGTCGAAGGACTGGTGGCCCTTGCCGTCGTCCTTCAGGAACTTCATCAGGTTCAGCGACGCGAGGTTGCAGGACGTGTTGTCCAGGTGCATGTACTCACTGCACGGGTTCGAGCCGTTGATGCGGCCGGACTCCGGGCACGTGTGCCAGTGGTTGATGGTGTCGTCGTACTGGATGCCGGGGTCAGCACAGGCCCAGGCGGCCTCGGCCATCTTGCGGAAGAGGGACTTGGCCTCGACCTCCTCGATGACCTCGCCGTCCATGCGGCCGCGAAGGCCGAACTTCGAGCCGGACTCGACGGCCTTCATGAACTCGTCGTTCACGCGGACCGAGTTGTTGGCGTTCTGGTACTGGACGGACGTGATGTCGTCGCCGCCCAGGTCCATGTCGAAGCCCGCGTCGCGCAGGGCGCGAATCTTCTCCTCTTCCTTCACCTTGGTCTCGATGAAGCCCTCGATGTCGGGGTGGTCGACATCCAGGATGACCATCTTCGCCGCGCGGCGCGTGGCGCCACCCGACTTGATCGTTCCTGCAGAGGCGTCGGCACCGCGCATGAAGGACACGGGACCCGAGGCGTTGCCGCCGGAGGAGAGCAGCTCCTTGGAGGAGCGGATGCGGGAGAGGTTCAGGCCGGCGCCGGAGCCGCCCTTGAAGATCATGCCCTCTTCCTTGTACCAGTCGAGGATCGACTCCATGGAGTCGTCGACGGACAGGATGAAGCAGGCGGAGACCTGCTGGGGCTGCGGCGTGCCGACGTTGAACCACACCGGCGAGTTGAAGCTGAAGATCTGGTGCAGGAGGGCGTACGCCAGCTCGTGCTCGAAGATCTCCGCGTCGGCGGGCGAAGCGAAGTAGTTGTTGTCCTCGCCGGCCTTCCGATACGTCTTCACGATGCGGTCGATGAGCTGCTTGAGGCTCACCTCACGCTGCGGGGTGCCGACGGCGCCCCGGAAGTACTTGCTGGTGACGATGTTGACCGCGTTCACCGACCAGAACTCGGGGAACTCGACGCCACGCTGCTCAAAGTTGACCGAGCCGTCGCGCCAGTTGGTCATGACGACGTCACGATGCGCCCATTCCACCTCGTCGTACGGGTGCACGCCGGGGGTGGTGTGGACGCGCTCGACACGCAGACCCTTGTTGGCCTTGGCTCCCTTGGCTCGGGAGCCTCGTGCCGGGCCGCTCGCCGTCTCTGTCATGCCGCCTCCCATATACTGGGCTAAAACGCCCTAAAGTGCACAGAACTTCCCGCGCACGTTGTCTGTCTTGTGTTGCGGCCGCCGCTCTTGCCGCCCGCAACAGGTCTTTGGGGTCGCCGCCGCCCGGCTCGTGGCCGTCAGTCGGCGGCGTGGGCGGGCACGGGGACTTCTACAGTCCCTCCGGGCCCGCACTCGCTCTGTGTGCGCTCTCCGCCCGCGCCGTCCGTTTCGGCGCCGGGCGTTTGTTCCCTCAGTTCGGCGATGGCCGACTCGAAGTCCTCCAGCGAGCCGAACGCCCGGTACACGGACGCGAACCGCAGGTAGGCGACGAGGTCCAGCTGCTGAAGCGGGCCGAGTATGGCCAGGCCCACGTCGTGAGTGGTCAGTTCGGCGCTTCCGGTGGCGCGCACCGCCTCCTCGACCCGCTGGCCGAGCTGGGCGAGGGCGTCCTCGGTGACCGGACGTCCCTGACACGCCTTGCGTACGCCGTTGATGACCTTGGTACGGCTGAAGGGTTCGGTCACCCCGCTCCGCTTCACGACCATCAGTGAGCAGGTCTCCACCGTCGTGAAACGACGGGAGCAGTCCGGACACTGACGGCGCCGGCGGATCGACGTGCCGTCGTCGGTGGTGCGGCTGTCGACGACACGACTGTCGGGGTGCCTACAGAAGGGGCAGTGCATGAACTCCCAACCCTCCTTCACGGCACGACTAGATAGCCCCGGGAGGCTGGTACACGCCTCTCGAAGTAGCCCCAAGCATAGGCGATGACCACGGCCGAGATGGACCGGGGACCACAACTTCTGGGCTGCGGATCCAATCCAACCACTACATCTGGGGTTCGGTCGCATTTTGAGCCCTAGCGCGTGTCGTGCGTGTCGCGCGTGCGGAACACGCCACACAAGGGGCGACGGGGCCGCGCGGCACCCGAATCCGCACCGGCACGACACAGGGAAAACCGAGGGCGGTGCCTGGTTCACGGAGAGGCGAGTGGCAGACTGGGGGACCCACGGGCCGAACCTCGACTCCAGCGAAGAAGCGTACCGGATTCAGCTGAATTGTCGCTCCGCTTCGAGGCCGCCCTACACCCAGGCGCATGATCACGACAAGCAATCAACGGTTTTTCACTCGAACGTGTGTTTGGCGCAACCTTTCGAAAGGAACTACCGTTGGCTAGCTAGGGAGACATTCTCGAGAGGGGCCGACCGACGTGACCACGACCGCAGACAGTGCCACCATCACTGCCCAGGGCCGCGCCCAGGGCCGACTCGAGCCGGTGCATGCCATGAATGACACAGCCATGAGCCAGGAGGCCCCCAAGCCGGGGCGCTCACTGCCCGGTCGGCCGCCAGGGATCCGCGCTGACAGCTCGGGACTCACGGATCGGCAGCGCCGCGTCATCGAGGTCATCCGGGACTCGGTGCAGCGTCGGGGGTACCCGCCGTCCATGCGGGAGATCGGCCAGGCGGTAGGCCTGTCCAGCACGTCGTCGGTCGCGCACCAGCTGATGGCGCTGGAGCGCAAGGGCTTCCTGCGCCGTGATCCGCACCGCCCGCGCGCGTACGAGGTCCGTGGCTCGGACCAGCCCAGCGCGCAGCCCACGGACACCGCCGGAAAGCCCGCAGCTTCGTACGTTCCCCTGGTGGGCCGGATCGCCGCCGGTGGCCCGATCCTCGCCGAGGAGTCGGTCGAGGACGTCTTCCCGCTGCCCCGGCAGCTCGTCGGTGACGGTGAGCTGTTCGTCCTGAAGGTCGTCGGCGACTCGATGATCGAGGCCGCGATCTGCGACGGGGACTGGGTCACGGTCCGCCGCCAGCCCGTCGCGGAGAACGGCGACATCGTCGCCGCGATGCTCGACGGAGAGGCGACCGTCAAGCGCTTCAAGCGGGAGGACGGCCACGTGTGGCTCCTGCCGCACAACTCCGCGTACCAGCCGATCCCCGGCGACGAGGCGACCATCCTCGGCAAGGTGGTAGCCGTTCTGCGGCGCGTGTGACGCTCCTCCCTGACCGGGCCCCGGAACCAACTGCGCCGGTTCCGGGGCCCAGCGCTGTCCACGCCGGGCCCCGCGCGTGCGCCGGGTACTACTCCGCGTCCGCCTTCTTCGCCGTCGCGTCGATCGACGCGAGCGAACGCCGCACCTGGTTCCGGTCAGTCGTGAACCAGAAGTCCGGCATCGAGGCCTTCAGATAGCTGCCGTAGCGCGCCGTCGCGAGGCGAGGGTCCAGGACCGTGACCACGCCGCGATCACCCGTCGCCCGGATGAGGCGGCCCGCTCCCTGTGCCATCAGCAGGGCCGAGTGTGTCGCGGCCACGGCCATGAAGCCGTTGCCACCCGCTTCCTCGACCGCCTTCTGGCGCGCGCTCATCAGCGGGTCGTCCGGCCTCGGGAACGGGATCTTGTCCATGACGACCAGCTGGCAGTTCGGGCCTGGTACATCCACGCCCTGCCACAGCGACAAGGTGCCGAACAGACAGGTCTCCGGGTCTGCCGCGAAGGCTTTGATCAGCTCACCCAGAGTGTCCTCGCCCTGCAGCAGGATCGGGAACTCCGGAATCCGCGTGCGCAGTTCCTCGGCCGCCGCCTGAGCCGCGCGCATCGACGAGAAAAGGCCGAGCGTACGGCCGCCGGCCGCCTGGATCAGCTCGCTCAGCTCGTCCGTCATGTCCGTGCGCGTGCCGTCACGCGTCGGCTTCGCCAGGTGCTTCGCGACGTAGAGGATGCCCTGCTTGCGGTACTCGAACGGCGATCCGACGTCGACGCCCTTCCAGACCGGCAGGTCCTCCCCCTCGGTGCCTTCGGGGGCGAGGCCCATGGAGGCACCCACCCCATTGAAGTCGCCGCCGAGCTTCAGTGTCGCCGAGGTCAGAACGACAGAGCGGTCGGTGAAGAGCTTCTCCCGCAGGAGGCCGGACACCGACATGGGAGCCACACGCAGGGAGGCGCCGAAGCGGTCGTGCCGCTCGTACCAGACGACGTCCCACTCCGATCCGTTCGCAATCCGCTCCGCCACGTCGTGGATGTTCTCCACCGCGGCGAGGGCCTGCTTACGGACGGCGTCCTCGTCCTGGACCGACTTGTCGCGCGTGGTGCCGATTGCGGTGATCACCGCACGGGCCGCGTCACGCAGGGCCATGAGCGCGTAGCCGAGGTCCTCCGGGACCTCCTCGAGCCGACCGGGCAGGGCGAGCTCCATGACCCGCTCGAAGCCTTCGGAGGCGGTCTGCAGCTGGTCCGCCGCCTTCTCGTTGACGAGCTTCGCCGCGCGTCTCACCGCCCGGTTGACCTGGCCTGGAGTCAGCTCCCCCGTCGCCACCCCGGTCACCCGCGAGACAAGTTCGTGCGCCTCGTCCACGATCAGTACCTCGTGCTGCGGCAGGACCGGCGCGCCTTCGATGGCGTCGATCGCGAGCAGGGCGTGGTTGGTCACGATGACGTCGGCGAGCTTGGCGCGCTCGCGTGACATCTCGGCGAAGCACTCCTGACCGTAGGCGCACTTGGACGCTCCCAGGCATTCACGCGAGGAGACGGAGACCTGCGACCAGGCCTTGTCCGAGACGCCGGGTGTGAGGTCGTCCCGGTCCCCCGTCTCCGTCTCGTCCGCCCAGTCGCGCATGCGCAGCAGGTCCTGGCCCAGCTTGCTGGTGGGCGCGGCCGCCTCGAACTGGTCGAAGAGGCCCCCTTCCTCCTCCTGCGGTACGCCCTCGTGGAGGCGGTGCAGGCACAGGTAGTTCGACCGGCCCTTGAGCATCGCGAAATTGGGGCGGCGCCGCAGCAGGGGGTGCAGCGACTCGACCGTGCGCGGCAGGTCCCGCTCCACGAGCTGGCGCTGCAGCGCCAGTGTGGCGGTCGCCACGACGACGCGCTCCCCGTGGGCCAGGGCCGGTACGAGGTAGCCCAGCGACTTACCTGTGCCGGTGCCCGCCTGGACGAGCAGATGGGAACCGTCGTCGATCGCCTCGGCGACGGTCTCGGCCATGGTGACCTGGCCAGGGCGCTCAGTGCCACCGACGGCGGTGACCGCGGCGTGCAGGAGCTCGGGGAGTGAGGGCTTCGTCATAGCTCGACCACCCTAAACGGACCCACTGACAATCCGGCGATCACGGCTGATGCAGCGGATTGGCGACGGTGCCGTGCACGGCCGCGTGCGGACGGTCGGCGCGGTCACGGTAGCCGTCGAGGTGCAGCCGGTTGCGGTTGAGGCACAGGCGCTCGATCCGCGGGGTGAGCAGGTCGAACATCTCGTACCGCTCCTTGAGCTCCGGGAAGCGCGCGTGGTGGCGCAGGATCTCGGCGCGCACCAGGGACCAGAACTCGTCCTCGGAGAGACCGAGTTGCTCCTCGTACAGCGGCGCCAGGTAGCGGAAGACGCCCACGAAAAGCCCTGAATGGATGAACTGGGTCAGGAACGCGGGGTCCTCCGTGAGCAGGACCTCGCGCACGTCGTCAGGCATGGAGTCGTGCTCGGGCAGCGGCTCCGAGCTGATGTTGACGTCGTCCACGAAGTCCTTGACCGCGAGCCGCACCGGCACGTCCTGGTCGTCGAAGACGACGATGGCGTTCTCTCCGTGAGGAGAGAACACGGTTCCGTAGCGGTAGAGGAAGCGCAGCAGTGGGGGCAGCAGGGCGGCGAAAAGCCTTCGGAGCCATGTCTTCGGGTCCAGGCCCGAGCGGACGACGAGCTCCGCAACGAACGCGCGACCTTCAGTGTCGATGTGCAACAAGGAGGCGAGTGTTCGAGCGCGCTCCCCGGGGGCGAGGTGTCGGGAGAGGGGCTCGCGCCAGATCGCGCCCAGCAATTCCTTGTACTGATAGGGGACTTCGTCGAGCCCGTCGTACAGCGGGTGTTCCACGGTCACTGATGCGACCTCGCCCAGCAGGACGACGCCGCATTCGTCGCTCAAGAAGGGGTCGGCATCACGCAGTGCGTGCACCCATGTGGTGACTGCAGGCGCGGCCCAGGTGCGCTCCGTAGGAAGCCCGCGCCATACGAGGGTGTTGAAGATGGACAGCGGCAACTTCACGGTGTGCCGGTCGGGGCGCGCCGTGTTCAGGAACGTACGGATGGACTGCTGGGGCAGGCGCACATCACCGTCCGTGGGCAGCGGAACAATCTCGTTCGTGGCGATGGACGGCGCGAAGAGCGGCAGCACGATGTCGTCCCACTGCCAGGGGTGCACCGGGAGATAGAGATACGCCGCCGGGTCCAGGCCGCGCGACCGGAGCTCCTGCGCGAACAACGCCCGGGTCGGTCCGTCGAGTTCGCCGTCATAGAGGGAGGCGGGGTCCTCCAGGCCCGCGACGCCTCGGTAGGTGGCGAGGCCGGTGTGCACGGCGAGCCATGGGAGGCGGGTGGGGCGGCGCGATTCCGGTGCCCAGCGTGAGGTGTCGGTCGCGGAGAACCCGAGACGCCCCTTGTTCAGTACGAGCCAGGGGTGGCCGGTCTGGTGCCCCTCGAGTTCGGCGTATCCGAGGTCGGCCAGCTGCGACGCGGTGAGCGCCGTGTGGTCGAGGCGGGCGTCGGCGGCGAGGGTGACGGTGAGTTCGCGGATGAGGTGGCCGAGAGTGCTGCCGTCGAGGCCGAGAGCGTGTTTGGCGCGGAGGAGGAAGGTGAGCGGGTCGGTGAGGGGCTCGCGTCCGCCTGTGGCCGAGGCTGTTCCCTCTGCCCCGGTCGGCTCGGGTTCCACCTGCCCGGCTGGCCCGTCCTTGCCCGGCAGACCGGGTTCCCACTCCATGCTCGCCGGGTCGACCTGCCAGCGGCCGTACGCGCCGCGGCGGGCGCGGAAATGGAAGGTGCCGCCGACCTCCCTCGCGTCGGCCGCGTCCGCGCCGCCCCCGCCGGGCCGGCCCGCGGGGAGGGGCAGGGCGTACGGGTAGGGGCCGGCACCGGCGTCCGGGGCGAGGGCCGTCGGTCGCAGGATGTCCTCGTAGGCGTATTCGCCGATCAGCTTGGCCAGCAGTCGGGCGCCCGCCCTGCCCCAGTTCCCGGATGTGAGCTCGGGCGGGTCGTACAGCTCGGTCGGCTCTTCGGAACTCGGGGCGACGGACGGATTCGGCACGGGGACTCCTCGGACGGGAACCGGATCGGGTCGAGGTTCGTTACAGAGAGTGACTGGCCTGGAGTGCGTTGCGCAGGGCGCGGTCACGGACCATGAGCGCGGCCCGCTTGTCGGGGAGGTCCACCTCGGCGGAGAAGCGGAATCCCGCGCCCAGGAAAGCGGAGACGGAGGGGGTGTTGCGAAGGTCGGGTTCCGCGATGACGCGCGCGCAGCGCGGGCGATGATCGAGTACGAGGTCGGCGACGGCTTGGAGCAACGTGGTGCCGAGTCCTCGTCCGCGATCGGCGACGCCACCGATGAGGAGGTGGATTCCGGTGTCGTGCGGGCGGGCGGGGTAATAGCGGGCCAGCGGGTCAAGGTCGGCGCGGTAGATCTCCCAGTAGCTCATGGGCGTGCCGTCGAGGACGCCGAGGCAGGGCACGCTGCGTCCGTCGCCGTCGAGTTGGGGACCCAGGTGGTCCGCAGTGACGGTGTCGGTTCCCGCGAGTTCCCAGAAGGCGGCCACGGCGGGGTCGTTCATCCAACGGCTGATGAGTGCCAGGTCTCGCTCGATGCGCACGGGGACGAGCTGGAACACGCCTGAGGGAGTGGTGACCGGTCCCCACTCCCCCACGTCGTCCAGCAGATCGTGCTCGGTCGGGACCGCGGGTTCGGGGGCAAGTCGGGGCCCGCCGTCCCGCTCCGCGAGGAGCGCGAGCAGTTCATCGGGGAGGCGCAGGTCCAGGGTGTCCTGGAAGTCGGCGCTGTCCGCACCGTCCGCGGTCCGCGTGTGCTCCGCGTTCGCTGCGCCCTGCGCCTCCTCCGAGCTCTCCGCGGGTGGAGCGGGGGCATGGGGGACGGCGGTGGGAGTGGTGTCCGCGTCGGTGCTCGCATCGGTGGGAGGCACGGCGGCGCTCCTCTCTCAGGTACGACGGGAATGAAAGGGGTTGGCGATGGTGACGTAGACGGACTGGGTGTCGACGGGGCCGACGAGTTCGTCGAGGCCGTGCAGCCGGGTGAGCATGTTGGCCTTGCAGCGCAAGGTGGGCGCGTCGAGCAGCAGGCTCGGCAGTGTGCTGCGCTGCCTGTTCGGACCAGCGGCGGCTTCCCTGAGGAAGCGGCGGAACGCGGCGATCAGCAGCTCTTCGTCGGCGAGCCGTTGGGAACCGAAGGCTCCGATCAGGCCGAGGACGTTGTTGATGGCGAGGTAGTAGGCGAATCGCTCGTCGGTGACGTCGTCGTCGACGAAGGTGTCGCTGTGCGTGCCGATGCCGGGCAGGCGCCGGTCGAGTTCGGCGCGGCGGGACTCGCGGAAGTAGTAGCCCTGGTTGTCCCGGGAGCGTCCGCCGACGGGCCAGCCTTCGGCGTCCAGGAGCACCAGAGTGTTCTGCTGGTGGGCCTCCAGAGCGATGCCGGCTTCGCCGTCGAGCCAGAGCACGGGGCGTACGACGTGTTCCAGATACCGCAGGAACCACTCGGCGGACACGGCTCCGCGGGATCGTCCGGTGCGGGCCGCGAGCCGGGTCACGGTGTCGGCGAGGCGGGAGCTCATGGCCGGGTGACCGGTGCGGTCGGTGCGGCCGGCCGGGTCGGCCGTCGGCCTGGGCGAGACGAAGCCGGCGACGCACGCCGCGTCGTCGTGGGAGCGGAAGGGGTTGGTGCGGATCATCACGTCCAGGCCCGGCACCGGTTCGCCGTCCGGGCCGTCGACGGCGAGCCAGGCCGGGTCGCGGACGACGTCGAAACCGGGGTGCGCGGCCTGCCACTGCGCGGCGAGACCGGTGCCGAGGAGCCGGTGGACCTCGACGCCCCGGTGGAGTTCCTTGCGGAGGTTCTCCCGGCGGGAGTTGGTGATGCGCAGGCCCAGGGAGAGCTTGAGCATGGCCGGGGCGCCGGGCCGGTACAGCGTGCGAATGGAGGAGGTGGGGAACCATGGCTCGCCGTGCGGGCCCAGGTCACGCAGCAGGCCGGCGTCCAGGAGGGCGGCAGTGGCGGGGCGCTCACGCAGTTCGCGCAGCTGCCATGGGTGCACGGGCAGCGCGGCGTGCCCTGCGGGCAGCGGGAGCCCCGGTCCTGCCAGTTGAGAGGTGAGATCGGCGGCGGTGCGGGTGAGGTGTTGTTCGGTCCAGGCCGAGTCGTGGGCGAGGACGTCCGGGGCTACGGCGATCCAGTGCAGGGGGAAGGAGCCACGCAACTCCGGTGAGTAGCGGCCCGCTTCGGCATCGGAGAGCCCTTCGCGGCTCTTCGGAGTCGGGTGCAGCGGGTGCCCGAGGAGCAGCGCCTGCTCTGCGGCGAGGAAGGGATCGGCCTGGTCCGCGGGGCGGTGGCGGCGGTTCGCGATGAAGTCGGTGGTGCGGCGCATCGAGTCGGCGACGCGGACGACCAGTTCACCGCTGTCGCCGCCGGGGGCGGGTGCGGCCTGGGCGGGGCCACCGGAGGCGGCAGGCCCGTCGGCTTCGCTGTGGGCCGACTCCCGGCTCAGGAGGGCGGCGAGCGCGACGGCGTCCACGCCGGGGGCGTGCGGCGGGGCGTTCTCCAGGCAGGGCAGGCCGAAGCGGTGCCAGCCGGAGGGCGACCAGTAGTGGACCGGGACGAGGAGGGCGGTGCCGCTCGCGGGCAGCGGGATGCGGAGCGCGCCGAAGGAAGGAGGAGCGATGTTGTTCTCACGGACCCAGCAGCGCAGCAGGTTCTCGACCGCTGCCACCTGGGCGGCAGTCGCGGGGTCCGGGTGTTCCAGTAGATCGACGGTGGGGGTGTGGGGACGCTCGGTCTCCTGGTCGCCGCCCTGCTGCCGCGGGATCGATTCGCGCTCCTGGGCGCGCGGGGCTTGCGTGTCACAGGATCCGCCGGCGGTGGGACGGGAACGGCCGTCGGATGCGGGGGTGGCGTTCAACTGGCTTCCTTGCGTGGGGTGGTGGGCTCCATGAGGCGGTGGTCCGGCCGGTCCGGAGTGTCACTGCCGTCTCTGGTGGCGGTGTGTCGTCGGGCGCTCCTACGACTCGTGACGGCGAGCGCGGGCGACGGCGGCCAGGGCGTCGGCGAGCCGGTCCACGATGGCGGCGGCCTGCTCGTCGGTGATGGTGAGGGGAGGGAGCAGGCGTACGACGCTCGAATGGCGGCCGCCGAGTTCGACGATCAGGCCGCGGTGGAGGCAGGCGTCGCGCACGGCGGCGGCGAGTTGGGGCGCGGCCGGGAGTGGGACGGCTCCTGCGAGCAGGGGATCGTCGGCGAGTTCCGCGGCGCCGGGGGCTGGGACGGCGCCATCCGGGTCGACGAGCTCCATGCCGATCATCAGGCCCCGCCCACGGACCTCGCCGACGCACGCGAACTCGTCGGACAGGCACCGAAGTTGGTCGAGCATGCGGGCGCCGAGAGTGGCGGCACGCTCGGCGAGGCCGTTCTCGCGGACGTACGAGAGGGTGGCGGCGCCCGCGGCCATCGCGAGCTGGTTGCCGCGGAACGTGCCGGCGTGCGACCCCGGAGGCCAGACGTCGAGGTCGTCGCGGTAGACGATCACGGCGAGCGGCAGGCTGCCCCCAATGGCCTTGGACAGGACCATGACGTCGGGCACGACACCGCTGTGCTCCACGGCCCAGAAGGTGCCGGTGCGGCCGACACCTGTCTGTACCTCGTCGACGACCAGCGGGATCGAGCGGTGCTCGGTGACGGCTCGCATCCGGCGCAGCCAGGCGTCGGGGGCGGGGATGACGCCGCCCTCCCCCTGCACCGGTTCGAGGATCATGCCCGCCGGCTGCGGCACCCCGGACTTGGTGTCGTCGAGGAGCGATTCGGTCCAGCGGGCGGCGAGTTCGGCGCCGCGCGGGCCCCCGATGCCGAAGGGGCAGCGATAGTCCTGCGGATACGGCAGGCGCGTGACACGGATGTCCTGCGCCCCGCCGGACACTTCGAGCGCCCCCGCCGTCATGCCGTGATAGGCGCCCGCGAAAGAGAGCAGGCCCGAGCGCCCGGTGGCGGTGCGGACCAGCTTCAGAGCGGCTTCGACGGCGTCGGTGCCCGCGGGACCGCAGAACTGGATGCGGGCCCGGTCGGCCAGGCCGGGCGGCAGCGTGCGGAACAGCTCGGTGGTGAACGCGTCCTTGACCGGAGTGGCCAGGTCGAGGACATGCAGCGGCGCACCCGAGTCGAGCACCTTGCGGATGGCCTCGAGCACCACCGGATGGTTGTGGCCGAGCGCGAGGGTCCCGGCCCCGGACAGACAGTCCAGATAACGCCGGCCGTCGGCACCCTCGATGGTGAGCCCGCGGGCCCGTACCGGCACGATCGGCAGTGCGCGCGCATAGGTGCGCGCGGCGGACTCCCGCGCGCACTGACGGCGCAGGATTCCCTCGTGCGCGACGGTGTCGTGGACAAGGCTTCTGTGTGTCCCCTCGCCATACGGGGCCGGCACCACCACGGTCTCAGGCTCGGTCACAGGCACAGGATCGGTCACCGCCACGGCTGTTGGTCCTCCCGCTGGATATACGGCCGAAAAGGCCCCTCGACTCACCGACCGGCGGG
The DNA here is from genome assembly GCF_042888725.1 of Streptomyces sp. NPDC002795. NCBI lineage: Bacteria > Bacillati > Actinomycetota > Actinomycetes > Kitasatosporales > Streptomycetaceae > Streptomyces > Streptomyces sp. NPDC002795. Next base: position 61,423 of record NZ_JBIAQB010000004.1, on the reverse strand, counting down.
GCGAGTCGGCGCGCGCTGAACGCCGACTGCGGTTCCCCCGTACGTACCAACGACGGGGCGGGCGGCGGAACACGGCTCGTACGGGACTCATGAGCAGACCTTTGCCAGGTGTCCGCGACGTCGGCGGACGACCGCAGCCGCCGCTCCCCCACCACAGGCCCGAGACGCGCCGCACGCGCCGCCCGTAACGATCCGTACCGGCCGGAAGATCCCTCCGTGACGGAACCGTTGCTGTTCCGTCGGCCGTCCCCGATGGCACCGGCATAGGGTGGTGTGCCGTTCGGAGACGAGGTCTCGACCCGACTCCACCGCACACGTACGGCAGTTCAACCCTTTCGAAGCCCAGGGGGATTCACGACATGCGACCCATACGCCCGCAGTTCGCCGCGCGCCGCACTCGAAGCGCGCGAAGCAGAACGTTCCCTGTGGCGGCGGCGGTCGCGCTGGGTGCTGTGGTCGTTCTGACCGCCACGGCGTGCGGCTCGAGCGAGAACAACGCGAACGACAAGCCGACCGCCTCGGCATCCGCGGGCGATGGCAAGTTCAAGATCCCGGACGACATCCAGGACCGGCTGAAAGAGCACGGGATCGACCCGGACAAGTGGAAGGACGGCGAGTGGAAGAACTGGGACAAGGACCAGTGGCTGCGTGAGGCGCAGGACTTCGTCAACCCGATCATCGACGGGCTGTGGGACAGCAACCGGATGCGGGACGCCGACAAGCCCACCGGGGGCGAGGTCGACGAGAACGACCTCTCCGGCGACCAGGGTGTGACGGACCCGGAGCCGAGGCCGGTGGCGGCCGCGGGCTTGTCCACTCCGTACCACGCGAACGCACCGTACGCGGGCAAGCTGTTCTTCGACGGCCCCAAGGGGTCGATGGTCTGCTCGGCGACCGTGGTCACCGACCCCGCGCACCCCGGTCAGTCCAACATGCTCTGGACGGCGGGTCACTGTGTGCACGCGGGCAAGAACGGCGGCTGGTACCGCAATATCGCGTTCGTGCCCTCGTACAACGACAGTGGCAAGTCCGCGCAGGAGCTGGAGAACGCGCCCAGGAACGAGGTCGCGCCGTACGGCGTGTGGTGGGGCGACGCGGCGCTGACGTCCGACCAGTGGATCGCCCAGGGCGGCCCGAGCGGCGGGGCGGGCGCTTCGTACGACTTCGCCGTGATCCATGTGACACCGGAGAAGGGTGCCACCACCAAGTCTCTTGAGGAGACGGTGGGTTCGGCGCTTCCGGTGAACTTCAACGCACCGGCGGTGCCGAAGGTCTCGCAGCTGACCGCGAAGGGCTACCCGGCGGCGGCGCCGTTCGACGGGCAGAAGCAGTACCAGTGCGCGGACAAGCCGGGCCGTCTTTCGCTGAATGACGCGGACCCGACGATGTACCGCATCGGCTGCACCATGACGGGCGGTTCGTCCGGCGGTGGCTGGGTCGCCCAGGGCTCCGACGGCAAGCCGGCCCTGGTGTCCAACACGTCGATCGGCCCGGTGACGGCGGGCTGGCTCGCGGGTCCGCGGCTCGGCAAGGAGGCCAAGGGGATCTACGACTCGGTGAGCAGGAAGTTCGCCGGGCAGTAGGCACGCGCCGCGCAGGCGGCCGCTCTCATGGCTGAGCCCCTCTCCGGTCGACCGGAGAGGGGCTCAGCCATGTTCGGTACTTCGGTACGAGCCGTCAGCCCGCGACCGCCGCCGGAACGTACGGCGCGAATTCCGCCGCGAGTTCCTCGTGCACGCGTGCCTTCAGGAGCGTGCCCTCCGGGGTGTGCTCCTCTGAGATCACCTCACCGTCGGCATGCGCCCGCGCGACCAGCTGGCCGTGCGTGTACGGCACAAGGGCCTCGATCTCGACCGCGGGCCGCGGCAGTGCGGCGTCGATGAGTTCGAGCAGCTCCTCGATGCCCTGGCCCGTACGGGCCGAGACGGCGATCGAGCGCTTCTCCACGCGCAGCAGCCGCTGCAGCACCAGCGGGTCCGCCGCGTCCGCCTTATTGATCACCACGATCTCGGGCACATCGGTCGCGCCGACGTCGCGGATGACCTCACGTACGGAGGCGAGCTGCTCCTCCGGCACCGGGTGCGAACCGTCGACCACATGCACGATCAGGTCCGAGTCACCGACCTCCTCCATGGTCGAGCGGAACGCCTCGACGAGGTGGTGCGGCAGGTGGCGTACGAAACCGACCGTGTCGGCCAGCGTGTACAGCCGGCCGCTTGGCGTCTCGGCCCGGCGCACGGTCGGGTCCAGGGTGGCGAACAGCGAGTTCTCCACCAGTACGCCCGCGCCCGTGAGGCGGTTGAGGAGCGAGGACTTGCCGGCGTTGGTGTATCCGGCGATGGCCACCGAAGGCACCTTGTTCCTGCGGCGCTCCTGGCGCTTGATGTCGCGGCCGGTCTTCATCTCCGCGATCTCACGGCGCATCTTCGCCATCTTCTCGCGGATCCGACGCCGGTCCGTCTCGATCTTGGTCTCACCGGGACCACGCGTGGCCATGCCGCCACCGGAACCGGAGGAGCCACCACCGCCCATCTGCCGGGACAGCGACTGACCCCAGCCGCGCAGCCGCGGCAGCATGTACTGCATCTGCGCGAGCGCGACCTGCGCCTTGCCCTCTCGGGACTTGGCGTGCTGGGCGAAGATGTCGAGGATCAGCGCGGTCCTGTCGACCACCTTGACCTTGACGACGTCCTCGAGGTGGATGAGCTGGCCGGGGCTGAGCTCACCGTCGCACACGACGGTGTCCGCTCCGGTCTCCAGCACGACATCGCGCAGCTCCTGGGCCTTGCCCGAGCCGATGTACGTCGCCGCGTCCGGCTTGTCGCGGCGCTGGATGACGCCGTCGAGCACGAGCGCGCCGGCTGTCTCGGCGAGGGCGGCGAGCTCCGCGAGGGAGTTCTCCGCGTCATGAACCGTTCCCGACGTCCACACGCCGACGAGCACCACGCGCTCCAGGCGGAGCTGTCGGTACTCGACCTCGGTGACGTCCTCGAGCTCGGTGGAGAGGCCCGCGACACGGCGCAGAGCCGCACGCTCGGAGCGGTCGAACTGATGGCCGTCCCGCTCTCCGTCGATCTCGTGGCTCCAGGCGACGTCCTCTTCCATCAGGGCATCGGCCCGAAGGCTCTCGGTGTGGTTCTGCACCATGTTCTGCGCGTCCTGGGAAGGGGAAGAAGAGGAGGTCATTGGGTCCTTACGTCTGTGGGATTCGGGAAAAGTGACGGGCGTCCCACCCGTCACCTCTGACAACGCTCGGCCTGCTCCGGGGATTCCCGCGAGCGCCGATCCGGTGGCCCGCGCCGTCGACGTCGACGATATTCGCACGGTACGGGCCGTCTCGTCATCTGGATTGTTTCCCCGTGTCAGTGCTTCGACACCGGGTCGGACTTCCAGTCGGGATGGCCCGGCATGGGCGGCGTCTTCTTCTCGTAGAGCCAGGCGTCGAAGAAGCCGCTCAGGTCCCGCCCCGCCAGTTGAGAGGCTAGCTTCACGAAGTCCGCGGTCGTGGCGGTGGAGTCACGGTGCGTGCTCACCCACGTGCGCTCCAGGCGCTGGAAGGCGTCCGCGCCGATCTCCTGGCGCAGGGCGTAGAGGACCAGGGCGCTGCCGTCGTAGACGACCGGCCGGAAGATGCTGATCTTCCCGTCGCTCGTGGGCTTCTTGGGCGCGGCGGGCGGCCCGCCGTCGGCGCGCATGGCGTCGGACGCGCGGTAGGCGGCGCGCATCCGCTTCACCATGGGCCGGTCCGCCTCCTCCTCGGCGTACAGGGACTCGTACCAGGTGGCGTGCCCCTCGTTGAGCCACAGGTCGGACCAGGTGCGGGGGCTGACGCTGTCGCCGAACCACTGGTGTGCCAGCTCGTGCACCATGATCGACTCGACGTACCACTTCGGGTATGCGGGTTCCTTGAACAGGTCTCTCTCGAAGAGAGAGAGCGTTTGCGTCTCGAGTTCGAAGCCGGTGGACGCCTGGGCGATCAGCAGCCCGTAGTTCTCGAAGGGGTAGTTGCCGACCTTCCCCTCCATCCAGGAGATCTGGCCCGGCGTCTTCTTGAGCCACGGCTTCAGCGCCTTGGTGTCCTTGGCCGGCACGACATCACGTACGGGAAGTCCGTGCGGGCCCTCCTGGTGCAGCACCGCGGAGCGGCCGATGGAGACCTGGGCCAGCTCCGTGGCCATGGGGTGGGCGGTGCGGTAGGCCCACTTGGTGGCTCCTCCTTGTCGCGTTTTCGCGACAGGGAGACCGTTGGCGACAGCCGTGTACTCCTTCGGGGCGGTGACCCGGAAGGTGAAGTAGGCCTTGTCGGAGGGGTGGTCGTTGGACGGGAAGACGCGGTGCGCGGCGTCGGCCTGGTTGGCCATCGCGAGCCCGTCCTTGGTGCGCAACCAGCCGACTTCCTTCTTGCCGGGCCTGGGGTCGCTGGTGTGCTGCACGGTGATGTTCAGGGGGTGGCCGGGAGCCACGGCCGCGACGGGCGTGACGACCAGGTCCTCGCCCTTGGTGGTGTAGTGCGCCCGCACCCCGTTGACCGTCACCGAACGCACGGTGCCGTGCGAGAAGTCGAGGTTGATCCGGTCGAGCCAGGAAGTCGCCCGCGCGTCGATCTTGGTGACCGCGTCGAGGGGCTTGCTGTTGTCACCGTGGTACGTGAAGGAGATGTCGTAGTCGGTGACGTCGTAGCCGGGGTTGCCGAGATGCGGGAAGAGCCGGTCGCCGATGCCGAGCGGTTCGGCGGGCGCGGCCGCGGCGACAAGGGCGAGCGAGGCGCCGGCGGCCAGAAGCGCGGCGACGCGGGGCGTTCGGGAGCTGAGCAGCATGAACTACGGCTATCAGCGCGCGCCTCGGTGCATGGTGCGGCACGCGCCGCACCACCCGAACGAGGGGCCCGGGTGGACCTACAGAGCGCCTGCCGCCGCGTGCCGCGTGCGCCCCACGTCGTACACGCCCGGCACGTTCCGCATCGCCCGCATGAGGCCCTGGAGATGCGCTGCGTCCGGGAGTTGGAGCGTGTACGTGTGCCGGACACGGCCCTGGTCGGGCGGGTCGACGGTCGCCGAGATGATGGCGACGCCCTCCAGCGCTATGGCCTCGGTCAGGTCGGCCAGCAGATGGGGGCGGCTGAACGACTCGGCGATCAGCGTCACCCGGTACTCGGCGGCCTCCGCGTCCGCCCAGCGCACGCCGACCTCCGCGCGCCCCGCGTCCTTCATGCGCGCCACTCCGGAGCAGGAGACGCGGTGCACAGTGACGACGCCGCCGCGTACGGCGAACCCGGTCACCTCGTCGGGCGGAACGGGCGTGCAGCAGCCCGCGAGGCGCACCGTGGCGCCCGGTTGGTCGACCACGGCGTTCGCCGCGGAGGGCCGCGCCGAGGGGCCGCTGTAAGGCGCGCGAGGCGCCGATGCGGACGTGCTCGGGCCCTCCGGGTGGGTGGCCAGCCAGCGGCGGATGGCGATGCGGGCGGCGGGCGTACGGGCGTGGTCGAGCCAGGCGATCGAGGGCTCGGACGCGGCGCTGCCCTCCACCCCCGCCATGAGCAGCTGGACGGTGTCACCGTCGACGAGGACCGTACTGAGCGTCGCCAGGCGGCCGTTGACCCGCGCGCCGATGCAGGCGTGGGCGTCCTCTCCGTACTGCGCGTACGCGGCGTCGACGCAACTGGCGCCTGCGGGAAGGCCGATGGTGCCGCCGTCGGGCCGGAAGACAGCGATCTCTCGGTCCTGGGCGAGTTCCTCGCGCAGCGTCGACCAGAAGATGTCGGTGTCCGGCGCGGACTGCTGCCAGTCGAGCAGCCGGTTCAGCCAGCCGGGGCGCGTGGGGTCGGAGCGCTCGCCGACGGTGTCCAGGTGCTCTTCTCCGGAGGGCGTGTACGGATTGCCGAGCGCCACGACGCCCGCCTCCGCCACCTTGTGCATCTGGTGCGTACGGATGAGGACTTCGGCGACCTCGCCGTCCGTGCGGGCGACCGCGGTGTGCAGCGACTGGTACAGGTTGAACTTCGGTACGGCGATGAAGTCCTTGAACTCCGAGACCACCGGCGTGAAACACGTGTGCAGCTCACCGAGGACGCCGTAACAGTCCGCGTCCTCGGACACCAGGACGAGAAGGCGCCCGAAGTCGGCTCCGCGCATCTCGCCGCGCTTGCGCCGCACCCGGTGGACCGACACGAAGTGCCGCGGCCTGATGAGGACTTCGGCGCTCAGGCCCGCCTCGCGCAACACCGAGCGCAGCTCGGTCGCGAATCCGGCGAGGGAGTCCTCGGTGTGCTGCGCGTAGGCCGTCATGAGCTCGCGCGTCTGCGCGTACTCCTCGGGACGCAGGATCGCGAACACGAGGTCTTCGAGCTCTGTCTTCAGGGCCTGCACGCCCAGCCGCTCGGCGAGCGGGATCAGGACGTCGCGGGTGACTCTGGCGATCCGCTCCTGCTTCTCCTGGCGCATGACGCCGAGGGTGCGCATGTTGTGCAGGCGGTCGGCGAGCTTGATCGACATGACGCGCACGTCGTTCCCGGTCGCGACCAGCATTTTGCGGAAGGTCTCGGGTTCGGCCGCCGCTCCGTAGTCGACCTTTTCCAGCTTGGTCACACCGTCGACGAGATAGGCGACCTCCTCGCCGAACTCCTCGCGCACCTGGTCAAGCGTGACCTCGGTGTCCTCGACGGTGTCGTGGAGCAGGGAGGCGGTCAGTGTCGTGGTCTCCGCGCCCAGCTCGGCCAGGATCAGCGTCACCGCGAGCGGGTGTGTGATGTACGGCTCGCCGCTCTTGCGCATCTGGCCGCGGTGCGAGGACTCGGCCAGTACGTAGGCGCGGTGCAGCGGCTCAAGAACGGCGTCGGGATAGTGGGCCCGGTGGGCCTCCGCCACGTGGCCGATCGCGTCCGGGAGGCGGCCGCGGGCGGTGGGGCCGAGGAGCGCCGCGCGGCCGAGACGGCGCAGATCGATCCGGGGGCGGCCACGCCGACGGTGCGCTCCGGGCGTGATCGGTCCCGGGTTCGCGGGGTTGGTCGCCTCCGCACTCATGAGCACCTCCGGCTTTGTCGACCGGCGGCGGGCTGGGGGCGGCACCCGTCCGGACCGGTGCTTGATGCTACCGAGCCCATCACGTGGCGCAGTCCCGCTCTCGCCGAGCGTGAAACGGATCACCCATTCGAGCGAAGGTTCACTGGTTTACGGTTTCGACTGCCGCGAACCAGTCGGTGTCGAGCCGACCTTCCGCGACGATCACGGCGGGACCGGTCATCTCGATCTCACCGTCCGCACGCTCGGTGATCGTCAGCCTGCCTCCGGGCAGATCGATCTCGTACGTGACTGGGGACCCGGTCACCGCCGGGTCCAGGCCGTCCCTGCGGGCGGCCGCGACGGCCACGGCGCAGGCGCCGGTGCCGCAGGAGCGGGTCTCGCCGGAGCCCCGCTCGTGCACGCGCATGGCGACGTGCTGCGGGCCGCGGTCGACGACGAACTCGACGTTCACACCCTCCGGGTACGTGTTCGCCGGCGCGAACGGGGGCGGGTCGTACAGGGCGCCCGCGTGCGCGAGGTCGGCCACGAAGGCGACCGCGTGCGGGTTCCCCATGTTCACGTTCGTCGCGGGCCAGGTCCGCTCGTCGACACTGACCGTGACGTCGCCCTCGGGGAGCGTCGCCCTGCCCATGCCGACCGTGATCAGGCCTTCCTTGTCGATGTGGACCGCCTTGACGCCGCCGCGGGTGGCCACGGCGAGGTCGCCCTCGCCGACGTGTCCCGCGTGCTGGAGGTAGCGGGCGAAGACCCGCACTCCGTTGCCGCACATCTCGGCCACCGAGCCGTCGCCATTGCGGTAGTCCATGAACCACTCCGCCTCGTCGGCCATGTGCCGCGCCTCGGGGTGCGCGACGGTGCGCACGACATGGAGCACGCCGTCGCCCCCGATGCCGGCCCGACGGTCGCACAGGGCGGCGACGGCGGTCGGCGAGAGCGCGATGGCGTTCTCCGGGTCCGGGATGATCACGAAGTCGTTCTCGGTCCCGTGGCCCTTGAGGAAAGTGCTCATTTCTCGATCGTACGAGATCGGTGCGACAACCTGGTCGGCGGAGTGCTGCCAGAGGCGCAGGGCGTGGTCAGCGGAGCCGCGCCACGCGCCACACGGCGAGCACCGCGACGGCCGCGACCACGACGACGTACGCGCCCACAACCCGCCAGTCCGGCCATCGGCCCGAGCCGCGAGGCGGCAGTCCCGGCAGCGTGTAGCCCACCCGGCGGGCCGCCATCATGCCCCAGCCCGCGGCGCAGGAGCTGATCAGGAGGCCGAGCATCGCCACGACCGCGCCGCCGTCGCCGAACTCGAAGAACAGCGGGAACGCGAACATCAGGGAGCCGACCGCGGCCAGCATCACGATGGGTGCCAGCTGCCAGATGCGGAGCCTGCGCTGCGGGCGCAGCTCGACCTCGACCTCCTGGCCCTCGTCCTGTGCGGTGAGTTCCTCCGGGGTCGGGCCGTCGGCGATCACGCCGTCGGCGCTCGCCTCAGGACCATCGGTACTGAGCTGCTCTCCGCCTGGTGCGGTGTCACGAGGGCCGGCCTCCATCGCCACGCGCCCTCCCACTCCGGACTCCACTGGTCGATCGATGGTCGATGATGGCACGCCCACAGAGGCCGCGATGACGGGCGGAGCGTCCCGATGCCATCACGTGATCAGGCTGTAACCGGTCGTTCGACCAACGACATTGCGCGAGCCGGGAGTTCCCCGCGTTCCGCCACGGCCCCACTGAGCCAATGCACCCGCGGGTCGCGGCGGAACCACGAGTCCTGGCGGCGCGCGAAGCGCTTGGTGGCGCGGACGGTCTCCGCGCGCGCCTCGTCCAGCGTGCACTCCCCCGCGAGCGCCGCGAGCACCTGCTGATAGCCGAGGGCGCGCGACGCCGTACGCCCCTCGCGCAGCCCCTGTGTTTCCAGCGCGCGCACCTCGTCGACGAGGCCCGCCTCCCACATACGGTCCACGCGCGTGGCGATGCGTTCGTCGAGTTCGGGCCGTGCCACGTCCACGCCGATCTGGACGGTGTCGTAGACGGAGTCGTGTCCCGGCAGGTTGGCGGTGAACGGCTTGCCGGTGATCTCGATGACCTCGAGGGCGCGGACGATGCGCCGTCCGTTGCTGGGCAGGATCGCCGCGGAGGCCTCCGGGTCGGCGGCGGCGAGGCGCGCGTGCAGGGCGCCGGAGCCGCGCAGCCGGAGCTCGTCCTCCAGGCGGGCGCGGACCTCGGGGTCGGTGCCGGGGAACTCCATCTTGTCGACGGCGCCCCTTACGTAGAGCCCTGATCCACCGACGAGGACGGGCCAGCGACCCGCCGCGAGCAGCCGGTCGATCTCCGCGCGGGCGAGGCGCTGGTACTCGGCGACGCTGGCGGCCTCCGTGACGTCCCAGATGTCCAGGAGGTGGTGCGGCACCCCGTCGCGCTCCTCGGGCGTCAGCTTGGCGGTGCCGATATCCATCCCCCGGTACAGCTGCATGGAGTCGGCGTTGACCACCTCGCCGCCGAGTTCCTTGGCGAGGAACACGCCTAGATCTGACTTTCCTGCCGCGGTGGGCCCGACGACGGCGATGACCCGCGGGGCGGGAGCTGCGCTACTCACCGCCCCAGTCTCGCAAACCCGGGCACCTGTTCACGAATGAGCTACGTGACGCCACAGGTTCGGGTTCGTTGCCTGTTGCGAGGTTCCAGCCGCCGGTTTCGAGAGCCGGCGCCCCGGTCGCCGCAATGGGACGCACCGGGTAGGGCGGGATTTCGCCCACACGAGTAACGTATGGAGTTGAAATGGGCGTTTTTGCCAGGTTTCGCCGGAAGGTCAACGCTGCGGACGAGGCGTCAACCGCCGAGGCCCAGGCCGCCACTCTGACGGCCGCTCCGGAGGTGGCGGACGCCGAGGAGCCCACCGAGGCCGCCGCGGCTCCCACCGCGGAGCAGGAGACGACGGAGGCCGCAGCCGACGGCGAGACCACCGAGGCGGCCGTGGCGGAGGGCGTGGAGATCCCGAAGCAGCAGTCCGCGGAGCAGGCCGCGGACAACGAGGCCAGTGAGGGCGCCCGCAAGTAGCCTTACAGGACTCGGTACGAAGGACACGAAGGAAGGGCGCAGCAATGGGCATCTTGGACTCGTTGAAGGCCAAGTTCGGCCCCGCCAAGAACAAGGTCTCGGACCTCGCGCAGCAGCACGGGGACAAGATCGACCAGGGCTTGGACAAGGCCGGCAAGATGGTCGACCAGAAGACCAAGGGCAAGTACAGCGACAAGATCCGGATGGGCACGGACAAGGCGAAGGACGCCGTCGACAGGATGTCCGCGTCGGAGGGCAAGAACGCCAAGGACACCAACGGCGGGAACACTCCGCCGTCGCCCCCTTCCCCCTCATCGTGACCCCGTGCGCGCCTCACAGACGGCGACGGCCGCGAACCCATTGGGCTTCGCGGCCGTCGCCGTCTGTGGTGCGACGCGCTACATCCAGGACGCCACGAAGTAGCCCACTCCGTAGGGCGCGTCCTCATACAGAAGACGGGCCGTGCCGTCCCGCTTGTCCCAGGCGGCGCTGAGGAACTGCCACGGGGCGCGTCCGGAGATCTTCAGTTCGCGGGCGAGGTCGGCGTCGAGGTTCGCGAGCGTGCCGTCGGCATCGAGGTCACGCAGCGCCCCGGCGATCGCGGCGTCCACGCCCTCGGCGCGCTCGTCCAGGTAGCCGGGGGCCTTCAGCGTGCGGCAGGCCGTGCCGTCACCCATGACGAGGAACGCGACACGCTCCGCGCCGGTCGTGCCCCCCGCGAGGCGGAACGCACCACCGGCGTGGGCGGACGCCGAGCCGTCGCCCGGTACCTCGTACCCGCGCACCCCGCCGGTCCACCCCGCGCGCGCGAGCAGCCACGCGCCTACGGAGAGGGACGGCGGGAGCGTCGCCTCCACGGCGTCGGACGGCGTCGCGCCCAGGTGCACATCGAGGTCGACACCGAAGGGGCGGAAGGAGCCGCGGGCACCCGGCTCGTGGATGCCCGTGGCCGGGCCCTCGCCGATGACCCACACCAGGTCGGGCTCCGTCGCGAGCAGCGCCGCGATCGCCTCGTCGCAGGCCGCACGCGCAGCGTCCAGTTCCGGAGCCGCACCTGCGGCGACCTCGGGCACGAGCAGGGGCGGGCACGGGCAGGCGGCAGCGGCGACAAGCATGATCGGCAGCCTACTGCGCGCCCGCCGCACACGGGAAAGGCGGCCGCACCTCACAAGGAGGCGAGACCGGCCAGTACAAGGAGATGAGACCGGTCAGTACAGGAGGTGAGGCCGGTCAGTCGACGGCGCAGCCACCGGTCACCACGGGCAGCGGCTCAGGAACGCCGATCTTCGGGAGGCCCAGCAGCACGCCCTGCTTCTTGTCCTGCTCCTCCTGGTTGCGCTTCTCCCACGCGTCACCCGCGCGCGTGCGGCGCACGTTCAGGACGTCGCCCTCGGCCAACAGGTGGTGCGGGGCGGCGTACGTGATCGCGACGGTCACGACGTCGCCGGGGCGCACCTCGGCCTCTGGCTTGGTGAAGTGCACGAGGCGGTTGTCGGGGGCGCGGCCGGAGAGGCGGTGGGTGGCGCCGTTCTTGCGGCCCTCGCCCTCGGCGACCATGAGATCCACGGTGCGGCCGACCTGCTTCTTGTTCTCTTCCCAGGAGATCTCCTCCTGGAGGGCGACGAGGCGCTCGTAGCGCGCCTGGACGACCTCCTTGGGGATCTGCCCCTCCATGGTCGCGGCCGGGGTTCCGGGGCGCTTGGAGTACTGGAAGGTGAAGGCGTTGGCGAAGCGGGCCTCGCGCACGGCGTGCATCGTCTGCTCGAAGTCCTCCTCGGTCTCGCCGGGGAAGCCCACGATGATGTCGGTGGAGATCGCCGCGTCCGGCATGGCGGCGCGGACCTTGTCGATGATGCCGAGGAAGCGCTCCTGGCGGTACGAGCGGCGCATCGCCTTGAGGATCGCGTCCGAACCGGACTGCATCGGCATGTGCAGCTGCGGCATCACGTTCGGGGTCTCGGCCATGGCAGCGATCACGTCGTCCGTGAAGTCGCGCGGGTGCGGCGACGTGAAGCGCACGCGCTCCAGGCCGTCGATGCCACCACAGGCGCGCAGCAGCTTGCTGAAGGCCTCACGGTCGCCGATGTCGCTCCCGTAAGCGTTGACGTTCTGGCCGAGCAGCGTGATCTCGGAGACGCCTTCGCCGACCAGTGCCTCGATCTCCGCGAGGATGTCGCCGGTCCTGCGGTCCTTCTCCTTGCCGCGCAGTGCCGGGACGATGCAGAAGGTGCAGGTGTTGTTGCAGCCGACCGAGATGGACACCCAGGCCGCGTACGCGCTCTCGCGGCGGGTGGGCAGCGTGGAGGGGAACGCCTCAAGCGACTCGGCGATCTCGACCTGGGCGTCCTCCTGGACGCGGGCGCGCTCCAGGAGGACGGGCAGCTTGCCGATGTTGTGCGTACCGAAGACGACGTCCACCCAGGGCGCCTTCTTCACGATGGTGTCGCGGTCCTTCTGAGCGAGGCAGCCGCCCACGGCGATCTGCATCCCGGGACGCTGCGTCTTCATGGGGGCGAGGCGGCCGAGGTTGCCGTAGAGCTTGTTGTCAGCGTTCTCCCGCACCGCGCACGTGTTGAAGACCACGACGTCGGCGTCGCCGTCGGAGCCCTCGGGGGCGCGCACATAACCCGCGCCCTCCAGGAGACCCGACAAGCGCTCGGAGTCATGGACGTTCATCTGGCACCCGTAGGTGCGTACTTCGTATGTCTTCGTGGGATCGGGTGAACGGTCGTCCACGGCCGGACGCGGGTCGCTGCTGCTCATGACAACAAGGGTATGGGGTTTCCGGAGTGGTTCTGTGGCGCCGTCCTCGCCCTCCCGGCACCGTGGCAGCGACGTCACCGAACGTGACCACAAGGGGACGTTCCGAACCTGGCCACCGCGCGGCCCCAGCTGGCAGGATCACGCCATGCCGCAGCCGCCCCTCCGCGTGACCCGTCGCAGTGCCCTCATGGGTTCAGTGGCCGGACTCGTGGTGTTCGGCCTGCTGTTGTGGTGGCTGCTGCCGCTCGGCGAGCAGCAGCCCCGGGGCCAGGTGACTTTCAGTACCGGCGCGCGCACGGGCGTCTACGAGAGGTACGGCAAGCTCCTCAAGCGTGCCGTGGACCGCGACCTGCCCGACCTTGGGGTCACTCTCACCGGCAGCCAGGGCTCCTGGGAGAACGTGGAGCGTGTGGCCACCGGAAAGGCGGACTTCACCATCGCCGCGGCGGACGCGGTCGCCAAGTACCAGTCCGAGGACCAGGCCGGCGCGGGGCAGCTGCGCGGCTGCGCCCGCCTCTACGACGACTACATGCAGCTCGTCGTGGAGCGGTCCTCGTCCGTGCGGAAAGTCGCCGACCTGCGCGGCATGAAGGTGGCGGTGGGCGGTCGGAGTTCAGGAGTTCGGCTGATCGCCGAGCGGATCCTGAAGGCGGCGGGGCTCGACGTCCGCAAGGACGTCACCGAGGTGGGCATCGGCATAGACGCCATGCCGCGCGCCCTGGAGTCCGGCGAGATCGACGCGTTCTTCTGGTCCGGGGGCCTGCCCACCAACCACGTACGGGACCTGTCCGAGGACGCCCCGATCCGGCTCGTCGAACTCGGCTCGCTGGTCGACAAGTTGCACGCCATGGGCGGCTACTCGCGCTACTACCGGGCCGCCGTGATGCCCGCCGACGCCTACCCAGCGGCCCAACAGGGCGAGCCCGTCAACACGTTGGCGGTGGCGAACCTGCTGGTGACGACCGACCGCGTGGACCCGGAGCTGACCGAGGCGGTCACCCGTACCGTCATCGACAGCCGCGACCACATCGGGGCGAAGGTGCACGCGGCCCAGCTCGTCGACCTCAGAACGGCTGTCTACACGAACCCGCTCACCCTCCACGAGGGCGCGCGCCGCTACTACCGCTCGGTCAAGCCCTGAGCGGCCGCCTCCCGGCCTGAACCGCCCTCCCCGCGGCTCGCCCCGCCACTCGCCTCCGCGACCCCCTGGACCGGCACCGGCGCCGTCCTGGGCACCCGCAGCGTCACCTCCAGGCCGTGCGGTTCCCGCAGCGCGTACCCCAGGGAACCGCCACCCGCCGTCAGCAGTGCCCGCGAGATGGACAGGCCGAGGCCCGAGCCCTTGATGTTCTGGTGCTGCCCGCTGCGCCAGAACCGGTCGCCGACCCGGGCGAGTTCCTCTTCGCTCAGGCCCGGCCCGCCGTCCGCGACCTCGATCACCGTCGCGTCGCCGGTGGCTCTCGCGGTGACGGTCACCTGCTCGCCCTCGGGCGTGAACTTCAGGGCGTTGTCGACCACGGCGTCCAGGGCGCTGGACAGCGCGACCGGATCGGCCCAGCCCGTCACCGCCGGGCAGTTGGCCACGAGTCGTACGCCCTTCTCGTCCGCGAGCGGGCGCCAGGCCTCCACCCGCTCGGCGGCCAGCTCGCCGATGTCGGTGAGCTGAAGGTCCGCGGCGGCGTGCTCCGCCAGGGCCAGGTCGAGCAGGTCGTCGAGGACCCGGCCGAGGCGCTTGCCCTCGGCCTTCACCGACCCGATCTCCTCGTTCCCCTCCGGTAGTTCGAGTGCCAGTACGTCGATGCGCAGCATCAGGGCGGCGAGCGGATTGCGCAGCTGGTGCGAGGCGTCGGCGACGAAGGCGCGCTGCTGCTCGAGCACGTCCTCGACGTTGTCCGCCATCTCGTTGAACGACCGGGCCAGGCGCCGGAGTTCCGGTGGGCCGCCGGCCGCCGCGACCCGGGACTTCAGGCGCCCTGTGGCGATGTCGTGGGTCGTCGCGTCCAGGACCCGTACGGGCCGGAGCACCCAGCCGGTCAGCCGCAGCGCGGCGCCCACGGCGAGCAGCATCGCGGCCACCTCACCGGCGCCGATGACCAGCCAGCCGCGCAGTGTCTTGCTGCGCATCGCTCCGGTCGGCGACTCGGTGACCACGACCGCGACGACGTCACCGTCGCGGATGACGGGCGACGCGACCACGAGCCGGCCCCGCTGCCACGGCCACACCTGCGGCGGATCGTGGCTGCCGCGCGAGTACAGCGCCTCGTCGAACGATGCGCGCAGCACACCGCCGGAGCCCGGCGGCGGCACCCGGAAGTCGTCGGGCGCGCGTCCCATGGGCTCCTCGTCCCGGTAGAAGACGCCCGCCTTGATCCCGTACACCTCGTGGTAGCGGGCGAGTTCGGTGCGCAGCGTCTGCTGCCGCTCGTCGCTCACCAGTCTCTCGCCCTCGCCCGCCTTGTCCGGGCGCGTGGTCACGAACTGCGCGAGGGAGGCGAACCGCGCGGTGTCATCGATGCGGTCGACGACCACCTTCTGCTGCTGGGCGGAGGCCACGCTCACGGCCAGCGGAAAGCCGAGTGCGAGCAGCACGCCCGCCATGAGGACGATGAGCAGGGGAAGCAGGCGGGCGCGCACGCCAGGACTCTACGGCTTCTGTTACGCGGCCGGGGCGACGAGCCGGTAACCGACTCCCCGCACGGTCTCGATGAGCGTAGGCATGCGCAACTTGGAGCGCAGCGAGGCGACGTGCACCTCCAGGGTGCGCCCCGTGCCCTCCCAACTGGTCCGCCACACCTCGCTGATGATCTGCTCCCTACGGAAGACGACGCCCGGGCGCTGCGCCAGGAGTGCCAGCAAGTCGAACTCCTTACGGGTGAGTTGAACCACCTCTCCCGCGATCGCGACCTTACGGGTGGGCAGATCGATGCTGACGTCCCCGAACCGCACCTCGTGGTCGACAGGGGCGGTGTGTTCCTCCTGCGCCGTGCGGCGGCTCACCGCATGGATGCGGGCGAGCAGCTCCCCTATGTCGTACGGCTTCACTACGTAGTCGTCCGCGCCGAGATTGAGTCCATGGATGCGTGAGCGCACGTCCGCCCGCGCGGTCACCATGATCACGGGCGTCGTGGTGCGCTTGCGGATCCTGCCGCACACCTCGTAGCCGTCCAGGTCGGGCAGGCCCAGATCGAGCAGTACGACGTCGAAGGCGTCCGCATCGGGCACCAGGGCCTGCAGGGCCTCCTCGCCGCTGCGCGCGTGCTGCACGGCGAAGCCGTGCCGGGACAGGACCGCCGAAAGGGCACCAGCCACGTGGTCGTCGTCCTCGACGAGAAGCAGTCTCATTGCGCCCCCTCACCTCTCCCGCGCGGTTCATCAAGGCATCCACTCCGAAAAGTGAGGACGACGTCAAGAGCCTTCCGGTTACGGCCGTGTTCCGTTATGCAGCCGGTATGAGCGCCCAGCGCCCCCTTCACGCATAGTGTCCGGTTGCGGCCGGATCGTTATGCTCAATTTCCCCTCAGATGTAATGACGCTGGTCGTACGGGGTTACTACTGTCCTCCCAACCGAGGAGGACGGAGCAAGACCCCGATGACCGAAGTTTCGGTGACCAAGGACGCCACGCCCCCTGCGGGCGAAGCGCTGGTCGCACTGAGCCGAGTCAACAAGCACTTCGGCGCGTTGCACGTGCTCCAGGACATCGACCTGACCGTCGCGCGGGGTGAGGTCGTCGTCGTCATCGGCCCGTCGGGCTCCGGCAAGTCGACGTTGTGCCGCACGATCAACCGCCTGGAGACCGTCGATTCCGGCGACATCACGATCGACGGCAAGCCGCTGCCCCAGGAGGGCAAGGAGCTGGCACGCCTGCGCGCTGACGTGGGGATGGTTTTCCAGTCCTTCAACCTCTTCGCGCACAAGACGGTGCTGGAGAACGTGACGCTGGGGCAGGTCAAGGTCCGCAAGGCGGACAAGAAGGCGGCCGAGGACAAGGCGCGTGCGCTCCTCGACCGGGTCGGTGTCGCCGCGCAGGCCGACAAGTACCCCGCGCAGCTCTCAGGCGGTCAGCAGCAACGTGTCGCCATCGCACGGGCGCTGGCGATGGACCCGAAGGTGATGCTCTTCGACGAGCCGACGTCGGCACTCGACCCGGAGATGATCAACGAGGTCCTGGAAGTGATGCAGCAGCTCGCTCGGGACGGCATGACGATGGTGGTGGTCACGCACGAGATGGGCTTCGCCCGTTCCGCGGCCAACCGCGTCGTCTTCATGTCGGAAGGACGGATCGTCGAAGAGGCCGTCCCCGACCAGTTCTTCAGCAATCCGCGCAGCGACCGGGCCAAGGACTTCCTGTCGAAGATCCTGCACCACTAGAGGCGCGCCCCGCGCGGGGCCGCAACTGGCGCCCCACGCGCGCGTGTTGTCTTTTCCCTACCGCCGAATCTGCCGACACGAAGGATGTTCACCATGAAGCTCCGTAAGTCCGCCGCAGCGGCCGCCGCCGTCGCCGCGCTCGCGCTGACCGCCACCGCCTGTGGCGGCGAGTCCGGCAACGCCGGCGACAAGCCCGCCGGGGCCTCGGGTGGCAAGAACCAGCCGAAGCTGCCCACGTACGCGGTGAAGAGCGATGTGAAGGTCGACTCCGCGACCCTGAAGAAGGCCCAGAAGGCCGGCAAGATCGTCATCGGTTCCAAGGACGACCAGCCGTACCTGGGCTTCCAGGACTCCAGCAACAAGCGCTCCGGTTTCGACATCGAGATCGCCAAGATGGTCGCGGCCGACCTCGGCTTCAAGGCCGACCAGATCACGTTCAAGACGATCGACTCCGGTGTCCGCGAGACCACCATCTCCAAGGGCGATGTCGACCTCTACGTAGGCACGTACACGATCAACGACGAGCGCAAGAAGCAGGTCGGCTTCGCGGGCCCGTACCTGATGGCCGGCGCCGACCTCCTGGTCCGCAAGGACGAGAAGGGCATCACTGGCCCGACGTCCCTGAAGGGCAAAAAGGTCTGCTCCATCAAGGGCTCGACTCCTCTGCAGGAGATCAAGAAGCCCAAGTACGGTGCGGAGACCGTCGAGTTGGCGAAGTACTCGGAGTGCGTGCAGCAGCTGCTCAACAACGAGGTCGACGCCGTCACCACCGACGACGCGATCCTGAAGGGCTACGCCGCGCAGAACCCGAAGAAGCTGACGGTCGTCGGCAAGCCCTTCACCAAGGAGCCCTACGGCGTCGGCATGGGCAAGGACGACAAGGCCCTGCGCGACGCGGTCGCCGACTCCCTGGAGGCGCACCAGAAGAACGGCGACTACAAGAAGGCCTACGACGCGACGCTGGGCCTCTCGGGCTCCGCGTACGTCGAGCCGCCGGCCCTGGAGCGCTACTGAGCGCTGCTGAGCGTTCAGCGCTCCTGAGCGTCCAGCCGCCTGTCTCTCGCAGGCAGTGAGTTGACTGCGTCCCTGTACGCCACGCCGGCGTACAGGGCGCGGCTCCCCCTGCCCGACCGCTGCCGCCCCACGAGGAACTCCCCGTGAATGTACTGCTCGACCACCTTTCGGAATTCCGCGAGGGATTCCTCGGCACCATAGGCCTGACCCTGGCCAGTGGCCTCCTCGCGATGCTGCTCGGCACGATCCTCGCCGGTTTCCGGGTCTCGCCCGTACCGCCCCTGCGGTACTTCGGAACCGCCTGGGTCACGCTGTTCCGCAACACCCCGCTGACGCTGCTGTTCCTCGTCATCTGGTTCGCGGTGCCCCAGGTCCTCGACTTCGGCTTCAGCCCGTGGATCAAGGCCCTGATCGTGCTGAGCTGCTACACCTCGTCGTTCGTCTGCGAGGCGGTGCGCTCCGGCATCAGCACCGTGCCGCTCGGACAGGCCGAGGCGGCGCGTTCGATCGGCATGTCGTTCTTCCAGACGCTCGGCCTGGTCATCCTGCCGCAGGCGGTGCGCACCGTGCTGCCGCCGCTGAGTTCCATCTTCATCGCGCTGACCAAGAACTCGGCCATCGCGGGCGCCTTCAGCGTCACCGAACTGTTCGGCTGGCAGAAGCTGTTGAGCGACCAGGGGTACCCGATCGCCTGGGTCTTCCTGTGGGTGGCGCTCGGCTACCTGGTCATCACCTTCGCCATCAGCATCTTGTTCCGGGTGCTCGAGCGGACCATGGAGGTCGCCCGATGAGTGCCAGCGTTCTCTATGACGCCCCGGGCCCCAAGGCCCGCACGCGCAACCGGATCTACACCGTCGTCGGTACGCTCGCGGTCGTCGGCCTCATCGTCTTCGTGGTCGCGCAGCTCGCGTCCAAGGACCAGTTCGCCGCCGCCAAGTGGGACATCTTCAACTACGCCAATGTCCGGGCGGCGATCCGTGACGGCATCCTGACCACCCTGAAGGTCTTCGCCGCCGCCGGCGCGCTCTCGCTGGTGCTCGGCGTCGTCCTGGCGGTGGCCCGCTACTCGGAGCACCGGCCGATCCGCTGGTTCGCCACGGGCTTCATCGAGCTGTTCCGCGCGATCCCGCTGCTGATCACCATTTACGCCCTGTGGGTTCTTTTCCTCACCTACAAGAGCGACCTGGGAGTCGTCGGCGAGAACAACGCCTTCTGGGCGCTGGTGATCGGCCTGACGGTCTACAACAGCTCGGTTCAGGCGGAGGTGCTTCGGGCCGGCTTCCAGGCCGTGCCGCGCGGCCAGGTCGAGGCGGCGTACGCACTGGGTCTGCGCAAGTACCAAGTGATGACCATGCTGCTGCTGCCGCAGGCGATCCGCTCGATGCTGCCGACGATTATCAGCCAGCTGGTGGTCACCCTCAAGGACACCTCGCTCGGCTACATCATCACGTACGCGGAGCTCCTGTACGCGGCCCGCAAGCTGGCCAACAACACGCTGGTCGAAGGCGAATACCCGTACGTTCCGGTACTCGTCGTGACCGGCACGATCTACGTCCTGATGTGTCTGGCCCTGTCCGGGCTCGCCAACTGGATCGAGCGTCGCGGCCGCCGCGCCAAGACCGGCATCAAGGTGGCCGCGGCCGCCGAACCCGTCGCCGAGGGCGGTCTGATGGACGCCGCGGACCTGCCTGGCGGGGCCGGCCACGGCGCGGCCGCCTCCGAGGCCGCCGCCGAGCGCCCGGAGACCGATGACCGATCCGAAGGACCCGGTTCGCCAAGGAGTTGACCCGCCCCCGGGCGCGGGGCTTGAGCTGGACGGCGGCAGTGGCGTGATCGCCACTGCCGCCGTCACTTGACGCAAGCACCGGCAATGGGTTGCATACGCTCTGTGAACGCGCACCCCGCTCCAACTGCCCGACCTTGTACGTCCAGTACGCCGCCCGTGCCTTGGCACGGGACACTCCCCGGCGGGCCACTCGGGGCGGGAGGGGCCGCGCCGTGGACCCGGTGATCGTCGTCGGAGCGGGTCCCGTCGGGCTCGCTCTGTCCCTCGCTCTCGCACGGCACGGCGTACCCTCCGTGATCCTCGACGAGGGCCCCGGCAAGGACGAACAGCGGCCCGCACGCACGGTGGTGCTGCGCGAGGACACCGCGGCGCTGGCCGAGCGGCTCGCGGGTACGTCGTTCGAGGGGATCGCCGCCCGCTGGACGGGCTGGCGCTCCATGCGCCGCAAGCAAGTGATGGGTGTGCTCACCTTCGGTGAGCAGAACGCCGACGGTGAGCCGGGAGCATCTGATGGACCGGGGGCACCCGGTGGGCCGGTGTCGCCCGGCGAGACACTACCCGCGCCGCTGCACATCGCCCAGCACGACCTGACCGACGCCCTGCGCAGGGCCGTCGACGCCGAGCGGCTCATCAAGGTAGCCGTCGACAGCCGCCTCGACTCGCTCGAGGAGGAGAAGACGGGCCTGACCGCACACACGCGTGGCCCCAAGGGCACGTGGTGGCGCGGCAGTTACCTCGTGGGCTGCGACGGGCCGCGCTCCACGGTGCGCAAGCTCCTGGACATCCGCTTCCCCGGCCGCACGGCCGTCGAACGGCACGCGGTCGCCGCGCTGCGCGCGGAACTTCCGTGGCCCGGTGAAGCGTTGCTCCATCGGAACCCTCCGTGGCGGGCCTCGGGCCGCCCGGGCTCGGAGGTCGTCGGCCGCCCCCTCGCCGACGGCGTCTGGCGCCTGGACTGGTTGCTGCCGCCCCGCAGCGATCTGGTCACCCCGGATGTCCTCGTGACCCGCATCCGGGAGACCCTCGCGGGCTGGTGCGGAGGCTCCACCCCGCCGTACGAACTGCTCGACACCGGAGTCCATACGGTCCACCACCGGCTCGCCCGCCGCTGGCGCGTGGGCCGCGTCTTCCTCGCGGGGGACGCGGCGCACCTGCTGGGCGCGCTCGGCACACAAGGCCTGGACGAGGGGCTGCGTGACGCCGACAACCTCGCCTGGAAGCTGGCCCTCGCCTGGCACGACGGGGCGCACTCCGCCGGCGACGCGCTGCTCGACAGCTATCAGGCCGAGCGCCGTGCCGTGGTGGCCGGGCGGCTGCGCGCCGCGGACCAGGCGCTGCCGATACTGCGCGGTGGCGGCGGGCTGCGGGCCTACGTCCCCGGTGCCGCGCGCGGGCACGACGCGCTGCTCACGGACGGTCACTTGGGGCACGGGCCGCTCGGCGCGCCGGGGGCGTACTCCGACTCGCCGCTCGCACCTCCGCGCTCCGAGTCGCAGGTGGAGGTGGGCACGACGCCGGGCGCGCCGATCGCCGATGTCGATGTGACCGCGCCCGACGGCTCGTTCGTACGCCTGAGGGACCGGCTCGGCCGCGGGCCACTGCTCGTCGTCCTCGTCGCCCCCGGGACCGGGGTGTGGGAGCGCAAGCACTGGATGTCCGCGGGGCTGATGCCGCGGCTCGCGGCGGCCGTCGCGGCCCTCCCCCACGAGGCCGAGCTGCTTGTCGCGGAGCGTTACCCACAGGCCGCGGCGCACACGGTGCTGCTGATCCGGCCCGACGGCCATCTGGTCACGGCGCTGAGTGGCGTACGCCCGGCGGAGCTCTACGAGGCGGCGCGCACGGCCCTCGGCAGGCCCGCGGAGGAGAAGGGTCCGGTGAAGAGCGGCGCCGCCCGCTGAACCGCTCGCTGACCTGTCGGTGAGTTGACCGTCTCCTGCCCCCATGGTGTACTCCGGAGCGTGACGGTCGACACCGATGTACGCCTGTGGCGGAGGGTCCATATGGACCTCATCCGCTACGCGGGCTGCGTGTGTCACCCCTCCTGCTGAATTCGCATCCCTTCCTTTCACGTGCCCGCCGTCCGGCGTTTCGGCGGCGCGTGCTGCTCGCGAACTCCCAGGACGGTACTGGTGTCCAGTTTCACGCAATCCGCTCTCGCGCAATCCGCTGCGCATTCCCGTACGGCTGCTTCCCGTACGCCGTCGGCCGCGCCCACGCAGGCCGAACTCCTCGCATTCGTCCGCCGCGTCGCTCAGGACCGCGATCTGATCGCCTCGCTGCCGCTCGATCCGGAGGGCCGCACATGGGTGCGGCTCGAAGGCCCCGACGGCAGTGAGGCCTGGCTCATCGGCTGGCCGCCGGGCACCGGCACGGGCTGGCACGATCACGCCGAGTCCGTCGGCGCCTTCCTGACCGCGGGCGGCGCACTCACGGAGAACTCGCTCGCCGCCCGCCTTCCCACCGACGGGTGGAAGACCCTGGAACTCTCCGAAGACGTCGACAGGGAACGGCAGTTGGGAGCCGGCGAGGGACGCGCCTTCGGCCGCCATCACGTGCACGAGGTCCTGAACGAGTCCCCCACCGAGCACGCCGTCTCGGTCCACGCCTACTACCCGCCGCTCCCCCGGATCCGGCGGTACAGCCGCACCGGCCCGGTGCTGCGCCTGGAATCGGTGGAACAACCGGAGGACTGGCAGTGAGCGCTTCATCGCCGGTGGGTATCGACGAACTTCTGGAACGGGTGCGGTCCGGTCTCGATCGGGTCGAGGCGAGGGGCGCGTTCGACGCGGCGTCCCGTGGCGAGGCGCTGCTGGTCGACATCCGGTACGCGGCGCTGCGGGAGCGCGACGGCCTGATCCCCGGGGCTCTTGTGGTCGAGCGCAACGAACTGGAGTGGCGCCTCGACCCCCGTGGCAGCCACCGCGCTCCGGAGGCCACTGGTCACGATCTGCGCGTCGTGGTCGTCTGCAACGAGGGTTACGCGTCGAGCCTCGCCGCCGTCTCCCTGCACCAACTGGGCCTGCACCGCGCGACGGACCTGGTGGGCGGCTTCCAGGCGTGGCGAGCGGCGGGACTGCCGGTCACGGAGGCGTAGGGGCAGATCGTGGTGGTCCGGGGGCGCGGGAGCGCTGCGCTCCCGGCTCCCGGTTCAGTCGTTACTCCCCGAACCCCAAGTCCTCGGTTTCCTCCCCCTCTTCCTCCAATGCCTGCCGCACCACGCGCAGCGCCATGCCTTCCGGATACCCCTTGCGGGCGAGCATCCCCGCGAGGCGGCGCAGTCTCTTGTCGCGGTCAAGGCCTCGCGTGGAACGGAGCTTGCGCGCAACGAGTTCGCGCGCGGTCTCCTCCTCCCGCTCGGAGTCGAGCTGCCCGACCGCCTCGTCGATCACCGTCGAGTCCACGCCCTTGGTCCGCAGCTCACGGGCGAGCGCCCGGCGGGCAAGTCCCCGGCCGTGGTGCCGCGACTCCACCCACGCGTCCGCGAAGGCGCTGTCATTGATCAGCCCCACCTCTTCGAACCGGGTGAGCACTTCGTCCGCCACGTCATCGGGGATCTCGCGCTTGTGCAGCGCGTCGGCCAGCTGCTTGCGCGTGCGCGGAGTCCCGGTGAGCAGGCGCAGACAGATGTTCCGCGCCCGCTCAGCCGGGTCTCCTGACGGCGCCCCCCGCTCGGCCCTCGACGAGTCAGGGGGGCCGTCGTCCTTTGCGGCGCCGGAAGGATCCCCGAATCCGCCCCGGCGCCGACGCCCACGCGGCCCGGCCCCGGCTCCGCCCCGCTTGCGTCCACCACGGTGCGGCTCGTCCACCGCGCCGCTCCCCGCTTCGACGTCATCCCCGGCCTCGCCGTACGCCGTGTCGTCGTACGCCTCGCCGCCCCCGCTCCCCCGGCCTTCGGGAACGGCGAAGCGTACGTCGTCATCGGCCCAGTCGGTTCGTCGTGTCACGGCGGACTAGCTCTTGGCCGCCGCGGCCTTGGACTTGGCCGCCTTGGGCGCGGGCACCGTCTTGGCCGCGTCCTCGGCAGGGGTGGCCTCCGCCGCGTCCGCGCCCGGCTCGCTGCCCGGCTCCTCCGGACGGACGCCGACGCCCAGCTTGTCCTTGATCTTCTTCTCGATCTCGTTGGCCAGGTCGGGGTTGTCCTTCAGGAAGTTGCGCGAGTTCTCCTTGCCCTGGCCGAGCTGATCGCCCTCGTACGTGTACCAGGCGCCGGCCTTGCGGACGAAGCCGTGATCCACGCCCATGTCGATCAGGCCGCCCTCGCGGGAGATGCCCTGCCCGTACAGGATGTCGAACTCGGCCTGCTTGAAGGGCGGCGCGACCTTGTTCTTGACGACCTTGACGCGGGTGCGGTTGCCGACCGCGTCCGTGCCGTCCTTCAGGGTCTCGATACGGCGGATGTCGATACGCACCGAGGCGTAGAACTTCAGCGCGCGACCACCGGTCGTGGTCTCGGGCGAGCCGAACATGACGCCGATCTTCTCGCGCAGCTGGTTGATGAAGATCGCGGTGGTCTTGGACTGGTTGAGCGCGCTGGTGATCTTCCGGAGCGCCTGGCTCATCAGGCGGGCCTGCAGGCCCACGTGCGAGTCGCCCATCTCGCCCTCGATCTCCGCACGCGGCACGAGCGCGGCGACGGAGTCGATGACGATCAGGTCGAGGGCGCCGGAACGGACCAGCATGTCGACGATCTCGAGAGCCTGCTCACCGTTGTCCGGCTGGGACAGGAGCAGGTTGTCGATGTCTACGCCGAGCTTCTTCGCGTATTCGGGGTCGAGCGCGTGCTCGGCGTCCACGAAGGCCACCTGGCCGCCGGCCTTCTGCGCGTTGGCCACGGCGTGCAGGGTCAGGGTCGTCTTACCGGAGGACTCCGGCCCGTACACCTCCACCACACGGCCACGCGGAATTCCGCCGACGCCGAGCGCGACGTCGAGCGCGGTCGACCCGGTGGGGATGACCTCGATGGGCTCATTCGGCCGCTCGCCCATGCGCATCACTGCGCCCTTACCAAATTGCCGTTCAATCTGCGCGAGCGCGGCGTCGAGCGCCTTCTCGCGGTCGGTTCCTGCCATGGGTTCCACCCGGTGTGCTTGAGTCGATCGCTTCACGCCAAAGACGCTAACGCCTGCCACTGACAATCGGCCTCGACGCCTGTCTCGCCTGTGGATAACTCGAGGCTCCTCGCCCGGCCACCTTCCCCGAATCCCTTGGAAACACTGGGAAAAGTAGCTCTGGACACTCCATAAGAATGGATGTTCGATTTCGGTGTCAAGCGCACCACGCGGGCCGGCGCGCCTCGACTACCGTGGCTCCGCATGACCCACACCTCGATCGAGATCACCGCAGAGCTGGTCCAGGAACTGCTCCACGAGCAGCACCCTGACCTGGCCGACCGCCCCGTGAGACTCGGTGCCCGCGGGTGGGACAACCAGCTGTGGCGGCTCGGCGAGGACCTTGCCGTCCGGCTGCCCTGGGCCACCGGATCCGCGGACGCGCTGCTGCGCAAGGAGCACGCCTGGCTCCCCGCCCTCGCCCCGAGTCTGCCCCTGCCCGTTCCCGTCCCCCAGCGCCTCGGTGAGCCCTCCGAGCGGTTTCCTCGCCCCTGGATCGTCACCACCTGGGTACCGGGGTCGCCCGCCGACCGGGCCCCCGCCACCGCACCCGAGTCGGCCGACACCCTGGCCGCCTTCCTGTCGGCTCTTCACCAGCCGGCCCCCGAGGGGGCGCCGACCGGCCGCGACCGTGGGGGCCCGCTGGCCGACCATGCCGAGGGGATCACCCAGCAGCTCTCCGAGGCCACCGAGCACGGCCTGATCCCCGACCCGGACGCCGTCCTCGCGGTCTGGGAGGACGCCGCCGGTGCGCCGGAGTGGTCGGGCCCGCCGCTGTGGCTCCACGCCGACCTGCATCCGGCCAACCTCCTCACCACGGACGGCACGTTCTGCGGCGTGATCGACTTCGGTGACCTCTGTGTGGGCGATCCGGCCTGGGATCTCGCCGCCGCCTGGTTGCTGCTGCCGGAAGGCGCCATCGAGCGCTTCCACAGCGCATACCGGCCGGCCCCCGATGCCGCCACCCTGCGCCGCGCCCGCGGCTGGGCCGTCATGAAGGCCCTGGTCTGCATCCTCATCGGGCACGCCGGCGACGAGGACCGCCCCGGCGGCAAACCCTCCTGGGGACCGCCCGGGCACGCCTCACTGCGCCGCCTCGTCGCCTCGGCCGCGCGCTGACCCGCGCGTACTCCCCGCGTCGTACGGCGAGTGTCTTCAGCCGGGCGACGACCACAAGGGCCGATGCAATGAGCCTTGTCCCCATGGCCACCCACGCGAACCGACTTCCGACCCGTCGCCCCGCCGAGCGCCTTTGCTACGCGACCGGCGCGGCCCTGGTCGCGTCCGGCCTCGTGCACCTCGTCGTCTTCGGAGCCGACGGCGGCCCCTGGAACGGGCCGGTCTCCTGGCGCAAGCCCATCACCTTCGGGCTCTCCTTCGGCCTGACACTCATGGCCATCACCTGGGTGACCTCGTACCTCAAGGTCGGCGCCCGGCTGCGCGGCGCCCTGCTCGTGGTGTTCGCCGCGGACTGCGTCCTGGAGGTCGCCGGAATCACCCTTCAGGCGTGGCGCAAGGTGCCGTCGCACCTCGACATGGAGACCGCATTCGACAGTGTCGTCTCCATGTCCCTCGCGGCGGGCGGCGGCATCCTGGTGGCACTCCTGACGTCCTTCGCCGTCGTGTCCTTCAGGAACCGGCCGGGCGGCCCTACAGGCATGCCCCTCGCCGTGCGCACCGGGTTCGCCGTCCTCCTGGTGGCCCTCGCGTCCGGCGCGGCAATGATCGCGCGCGGTGTCGTCCTGACACGGACCGGGCACCAGGAGGCGGCCTACCACTCGACGGCCGCCCTCAAGCCGCTGCACGGTGTCAGCCTGCACGCGGTGCTGGTGCTTCCGGCCCTGGCCTGGCTCATGTCCCGCACGACCTGGAACGGCCACCTCAAGCTGCGCGTCATGTACGTGGCGGTCGGCTGCTACGCGGCCGCTGTTCTCGCGTCCGCGCTCTGGGCGGTCGTCACGTACTGAGGCGAGCTACCGGTCCCCGGGATCCGGCTCCTTCACGACGCGCCGCATCCGCACCCAGAGAGACGCCCCGCGTCTGCGGTGCCCGTGCACGCGCGGGTCGTCCGTGACGTCGTAACGCTTCACGTACGCCCCCAGGAACGCCTGCAGCGTCGCGACGGCCGGGATCGAGATCAGGGCACCAACGGCCCCCAGGAGCGCGGTGCCCGCGATGACCGAGCCGAAGGCGACCGCCGGGTGGATGTCCACCGTCTTCGCCGTCAGCTTCGGCTGCAGCACGTAGTTCTCGAACTGCTGGTACACGACTACGAAGATGAGCACCCACAGCGCGTACCAGGGATCCACGGTGAAGGCGATCAGCATCGGCAGGGCGCCCGCCAGGTACGTGCCGATGGTCGGGATGAACTGCGAGACGAGTCCCACCCACACGGCGAGCACGGGCGCGTACGGGACGCCGAGCGCCGCGAGCAGGACGTAGTGCGCGGCCCCTGAGATCAGCGCCATGAGGCCACGCGAGTAGAGATACCCACCGGTCTTGTCGACGGCGATCTCCCAGGCGCGCAGCACCTCGGCCTGCTTGGCGGGCGGCAGGACCGAGCACAGTGCACGCCGCAGGCGCGGGCCGTCGGCCGCGAAGTAGAAGGAGAACAGCAGAACCGTCAGAAGCTGGAACAGCCCGCCGAGCACCTGCGTGGAGACATCCAGGACGCCGGTGGCACTGTTCTGGACGTACTTCTGGAGCCAGTCCGAGTGCAGCAGGCTGTCCTGTACCTCGACCCTGTTGAGATCCGTGTGGAACGTGTCGTTGACCCACCTGATGAGCTGGTCGAGGTACATCGGGAAGTCGTCGAACATGTCCACGATCTGGCCCGCGAGCATCGACCCCATGAGCACGACGAAGCCCGCGCTCACTATCACCACGGCCAGAAACACCAGGAAGGTGGCAAAGCCCCGGCGCAGCCCGCGCGCCGCCATCCTGCTGACCGCGGGCTCCACGGCGAGCGCCAGGAAGAACGCGATCAACACGTTGGTCAGCAGCCCGATCAGCTGGTGGAAGGCCCAATAACCCAGCTGGTAGCAGGCGATGAGGGCCAGGGCGAGCACCATGGCACGCGGCAGCCAGCGCGGCATCCCCGCTCGCGGGGTCGGCGCAGAGCCCAGCGGCCGCTCTGGCGGCGTGGTGCCGGGCGGCGCGGCGTCGTCCGCCACCTGGAAGGTTTCGTCTGTCGGTGCCACGCTGCCAGTCTCGCCCACGTCGCCGACAATCGTCGGCCGCCCCTGTTCCGTCACTCTTCAGCGCTTCTCGTCCGGTACGTCCACCGCTGTGCACACAACACGCCAGACGTCCTTGGCCTCCCAGCCCGCGTCGAGCGCCTGGTGGACCGTTCGCCCGCCGAGCCCCGCCATCACATGATCACTCGCGAACGTGTCGGCGTAACCGGATCCGAAGTGATCCGTCATTCGCTGCCAGAAGACCGTCAACCGCATGCGTCCAGTATCCCGCCCCTGAGAGTGCAGCCGTGCCCGGGAGGCTTGTCGAGAACGCTTTCCGTCCTACGGTCGGTGCATGGCCGAAACCGGAGCTTCCCCACTCCCCCCGTCGCCCCCGGCACGCTCCCCGCTCTCGCGTGCCGAGACATTCATCTGGCTGACCGCACGCGTCCTTGAACAGCGCCGCTTCACCTATCACTTCCTGGACGGCTCCCCCGCGGCGGCCGACGCGGTCGAGACGTCGCTTGCCGCGTACCGCAACGAGGACGAGGGCTATGGACACGCCCTCGAACCGGACCTGCGCGGCCCGGTCAGCCAGCCCCTGCACACCGGGCACGCACTGCGCGTCCTCGACTCGATCGGGCGGTGCTCGGGTCAGCGCGTGGAGCGGGTGTGCCGCTACCTGACCGCCGTGTCCACGCCGGAAGGCGCGCTTCCGGCAGTGCATCCCAGCCAACGCGGCTATCCCTGCGCCCCGTTCATCCCCGTGGTGGACGACCCGCCGAGCGAGCTGCTGGCCACCGGACCCGTCGTCGGCCTGCTGCACCGCAACGAGGTGTGGCACGCCTGGCTGTTCCGGGCCACCGACTTCTGCTGGTCGGCCGTCGAGTCCCTGAAGACGTCCCACCCGTACGAGGTCCAGGCCGCGGTCGCCTTCCTGGACAGCGCACCCGACCGCCCGCGCGCGCGGGTCGCCGCCGACCGGCTCGGCCGCCTCGTGCGCGAGCAGCGGCTCGCGGTGCTCGATCCGGAGCGCAAGGAGGACTACCCGGTCGCGCCCGGCTACGCGCCGGACGAGCACCACTTCCCGTACGACTTCGCCAAGGCGCCCGAGTCGCTGGCGCGCTCCTGGTTCACCGACGAGGAGATGGGCCGTTCGCTCGACCACCTGGTGAGCGAGCAGCAGGAGGACGGTGGTTGGCCGATCAACTGGCGCCAGTGGGCGTCGACGATCTCCATGGAGGCACGCCCCATGGTGACCATCGACGCACTGCGCACGCTGCGCGCCTACGGGCGTCCCTTGTAGTGCCACCGTTGCCGTGCCGCGGCCCTCTGTAGTGCCGCGTTCCCCTCACTGATCCGCGTCGCGCAGGAGAAGCGCCGCGATGGCCAGAGCCGTGCCGCGCGGTGAGGACAGTTCGATGCCGGTCCACTCGGCGATCCTCGCCAGCCGGTTGTCGACCGTGTTCGGGTGCAGTCCGAGCGCCTCGGCGGTGACCCTGCGGTCCTGTTGGTGGGTCAGGTGCGTACGGAGCGTCTCCAGGAGCTCCGGCCGCTCGGCGACAGGGTCGAGGAGGGCGGCGATGAGGTGGCTGCTCTCGTTGCGCCGAGACAGGTGGTACTCGAGCAGGACGTCGTCGAGGCGGTGCAGGCCCGGTGGCAGGCCGCACGCGCGCGTGATGCGCAGGACCTCGGTCGCGGTGCGGGCCGCGTCGGGTATGAGTTCGGGGCCGTCCGCCCGCACCGCGGCCACGCGTACGGGCAGGCCGCTCGCCCGGCTCAGGTGGTGCGGCAGGTCGTCGGGCGGAGGGCAGTCCTTCGGGACGACGACCTGTCCCCCGTCGCCGTCCAGGAGGGTGAGCACGGCCGCACCGAACGTGCGGTCCAGGACGCTCTGCAGCCTGCGCAGCCGGCGGCGCACCGCGACGGGCCCCTCCGTGGGATCCGCGTCCATGCCGAGCGCGAGCACGTGGGCGGGCCCCGTGAGCCGGAGCTGGTCGAGGAGCACGTGTCCGGGCGGCACCATCCCGTCGAGCAGCCCGCGCACCAACGACCGCCGCTGCGCGTGCTGTTCGGCCTCAAGGGCGGACCGTTCGTCCAGGTACGTCTCGGCTACCGATCCGACGACGCCGGGCTGGGCGCGCAGCAGGAGGTCGACGAGTTCGACGAGGGCCGCCTCGTCGCCGGGCTGCGCCGCTTCGCGCAGCGCCCGCCACAGGACGTAGGAGCCGAGCGCGTGCGTGCGCAGCAGGAGGTGCAGCGGCATGCCCTCCTCGGCGCGCTGAGCGGCCCTCTCACGGAACAACTGGTGGCTTCCGGGCCGTTGCGCGTCCGGGTCGTCGACGTGGCGCAGGAACAGCCGTACGCCGTACCGCACGGTCGCCGCGACCTCCAGGTCCTTCACGTCGTCCGGCAGCTCCGCGTAGCCGGGCAGCTCCTCGAAGGCCTCCCGGGCCATGCGGCGCGCCAGTTCGTTGACACGCGGCTCGCAGCGCGCGGCAAGAGAACGCGCTTGCGGGGACAACGGCACGGGGCCTCCACCGACGTCGGCTACAGAGCGCTCCATTGTGACGCGTCACAGCACTGGGACAACCGGAATGTGACGTCGAGCGCTGTCCCGGCCCTCCTTGTGCGCCTTGACTCGGGGCAAGCCGAAAGCACCACCCCCACCCGGAGGAGCCGTGCCCATGACCGAGCACAACACCGCGCCCGATGCAGCCTCGCGGAAGCCGGTGGACTACGCCGACTACGCGGACCGGGTCTGGCAGGGGTCGGAGACGTTGCTTCCGCATCTCTCGGGCGCCTACACCGGGGACGAACTGGTCCGGCTGAGCCCACGGGTGGGCTTCTTCCCCGCTTTCGCCAACGTGACGGTCTTCGACACGGGTGACGGTGCGGTGCTCGTCGATTCGGGCGACTTCCGTACGGCGACGCGACTGCACACGGCGGTCAAGGGGTTCGGTACGGGACCGGTGCGCTCCGTGGTGTACACACACGGACACGTGGATCACGTCTTCGGAGTGTTCCCCTTCGACAAGGAGGCGGAGGAGACCGGCACCGCACGCCCCGAGGTGGTGGCGCACGAGGCCGTGTCCGCCCGTTTCGACCGCTACATCCGGACGGCCGGCTACAACTCGTGGATCAACAGGCGGCAGTTCGGCGTGCCCTCCCTGGAGTGGCCCACCACCTACCGCTACCCGGACACCGTCTACCGGGACCGGCTGGCGTTCCGCCGCGGCGAGCTGACTTTTGAGCTCGTCCACGCGCGCGGGGAGACCGACGACCACACCTACGTATGGGTGCCGGAGCTCAAAGCCCTGTGCACGGGCGACCTGTTCATCTGGAACACGCCGAACGCGGGCAACCCGCAGAAGGTGCAGCGCTACCCCGAGGACTGGGCGCGGGCCCTGCGCTCCATGCAGGAGCTGGGCGCGGAGCTGCTGCTGCCGGGGCACGGCGTTCCCATCATGGGCGTCGAACGCGTGAACCGCGCCCTGGATGACACCGCGCGCTTCCTGGAGTCGCTCTGCGAGCAGACGCGGGAGCTGATGAACGCGGGGCACCGGCTCGACACGGTCATCCATGAAGTGAAGGTCCCCGACGAACTCCTGTCCCGCCCGTACCTCCACCCCGCCTATGACGAGCCTGAGTTCGTCGTCCGGAACCTGTGGCGCCTGTGGGGCGGCTGGTACGACCAGAACCCGGCCCACCTCAAGCCCGCCCCGGAGGCGGCCGTCGCGGCCGAGTACACGCGCGCGGCGGGCGGCGCCGCGGCACTGGCCGAACGGGCACGGGAGTTGCTCGCGGCGGGCGACGCACGGCTCGCCTCGCACCTGGCGGAGACGGCGGCTCTGGCGGCCCCCACGGATCCCGAAGTGGCACGCACGCGTGCCGAGGTGTACGCGCAGCGGGCGGGCAGGGAGACCTCGACCATGGCGCGCGGGGTCTTCGCCTGGGCGGCCGCCGAGTCCGCCGCGGTGGCCGAAGGCACGGACGTGGCCACGGAGTTGACGCGCTCTCCCGAGGGCCGCAAGCGGGCCGGCGGTGCGATCAGCGTCGGCGTGGTCGACGACGAGGACGGATGCTGCTGATGCGCGGGGCATGGCGCACCACATGGCTGCTGCTCGCCTTCATGGTGGTGAACTTCGCGGACAAGGCGGTCCTGGGGCTCGCGGGCCCCGAGATCCGGGCGGACTTCGGCATCAGCCGCCAGGAGTTCGGCACAGCGCAGTCGGCGTTCTTCGCACTGTTCTCGGTCGCGGCCCTCGGCGTCTCGGCCCTCACGAAGCGGGTGCGTACAACGCCGTTGCTCCTGGGGCTCGCCCTGCTGTGGTCGGCGGCGCAGCTGCCGATGCTGTGGGGTGCGGCAGGCTTCGGCGCGCTGGTGGCCACCCGCGTCCTTCTGGGCGCCGCAGAGGGGCCTGCGGCGCCG
The DNA here is from genome assembly GCF_042888725.1 of Streptomyces sp. NPDC002795. Taxonomy (NCBI): domain Bacteria; kingdom Bacillati; phylum Actinomycetota; class Actinomycetes; order Kitasatosporales; family Streptomycetaceae; genus Streptomyces; species Streptomyces sp. NPDC002795. The sequence continues at coordinate 28,705 of NZ_JBIAQB010000004.1, read as the reverse complement.
GTCGCGATGCATCACGTGCACGGCTGGTTTCCGCAGCGCGAGCGGGCATTGCCGACCGCGCTGCTGCTCGTCGGCGCCGCGGCCGGGGTCGCGGTGGCCGCGCCCGCGCTGAGCTGGGTGATCACCCACTGGGGCTGGCGCTGGTCGTTCGGCGCGGTGGGTCTTGTCGGCCTTGTCTGGGCGGCGGCGTGGCTCCTGTGGGGCAAGGAGGGCCCCCTGGCCCCGAACGTCGGCAAGGAGGCGGGACAGACGCCGCAGGACGGCCTCACGGTGCCGCTGCGCCGTGTCCTGTTGTCGCCCACGTTCCTGACCGCGGCCTTCGGATCGTTCGCGGCGTACTGGTCGATGAGTGCGACGCTGACCTGGGCGCCGGACTACATGGAGAACGTCATGGGCTGGAATCTGCACCAGGCGAGCACCATGGTCGGCGCGGGAGCCGTCGCTCACGGCGCCGTCCTCCTGGTGCACGGCCTGCTGGCGCGACGCTCGGCCCTGAAGGGAACGCAGCCCCGCATCCCGGTGGGCGCGGGTGCGGGACTCCTGGTCGCCCTCTCGGGCTGCGCGACCGCCCTGTTCGCCCTGTCCGACTCGCAGGCCGTGAAGGTACCGATGATGCTGGGGCCGATGGCGCTTGCCATGGTGATGCTCACAGTCGCGGCGACGGCCTGCTCCCGTATCGCACCCCCGGTCCAACGGGGCACGGTGCTGGGCGCATTGACGTGCGTGTACGCCCTCGGGGGCATCGTCTCGCCGCTCGTCCTGGGGCGCTTGGTGGACGGCGCCGCCACCGTGTCGGCGGGCTATGAGCACGGCTGGCTGCTGACCGCTGCCCTCCTGGTGACGGGCGGTGTCCTCGCGGCCGTCTTCTGCCGCCCCGAGCGCACGGCGGGGCGGCTCGGCGTCCCTGAGACCCCGGCCGCCCTCCCCGCGCACCAGGTCACCCCGTAAGCGCCCGCACCCCCGCGGTGACCACCACGGCCACCGCGACCACCACCAGGAACGGCGCCCGCAGCACGAGCGCGACGGCCGCCGCGGCGAGCCCGGCCGCCCTGGCATCGAGGAGCAGCACGCGCCCGTCCGCGAAGGTCTGCTGGGCCGTGAGGGCGGCCAGCAGAGCGACCGGGAGCAGCGCCGAAAGACGCTTCACCACGGGCCGTTCCAGGGCGCCCGCGGGCACCAGCAGACCGATCAGTTTCACGGCGTAGCAGCCGACCGCGGTGACCGCGATGGCGATCCAGACGTTCAACGGTCTTCTCCTTGTGGTGCGTTGGGCGCCGTGCCGCGGCGGCGCCCCTCTACGTAGAGCGCGGCCGGGGCCGCGAGGGCGGCCACGAGCACCGGCATCCCTGCCGGCAGTACGGGAAGCAAGCCGAGCATTAGGACCACAGCGAGGCCGGCGACGGCCCGCTCCATGGTCGACTTCAGCATCGGCGCCAGCAGCGCCAGGAACACCGCGGGCCCGGCCGCGTCGAGACCCCAGGCATCGGTGTCACCGATGGCCTCGGCCCCCAGGGCGCCGAGCAGCGTAGTGAGGTTCCACAGCACGTACAGGGTCAGTCCTGTGACCGTGAAACCGACCCGCACGCTGCGCCGGGTCGGCTGCGCCAGCGCGACGGCCGACGTCTCGTCGATGACCCAGTGAGCGGCGAACGGCCGCACCGCGCGCGGGAGAGCGAGCAACTGGGACAGGCGCAGTCCGTAGAACGCGTTGCGCACGCCCAGGAAGAACGCTCCCGCGGCGGCCGTGAGCGGGTTGCCGCCGGCCGCGAGCGCTCCGACGAGCGCGAACTGCGACGCCCCCGTGAAGACAAGGAGGCTGAGCGCGCAGGTCTGCAGCACGCTGAGCCCACTCCCCGCCGAGGTCACTCCAAAGGCGAATCCGGAAAGGCCTACTGCGACGCCGACGCCGAGCGCGTCACGGACGACGGCGGAGTCCGGCTTGTCTACCTCGCCGACCTGCCCCGACTCGGACGCGGGCTCGGACTCGAGCAAGAGCCCGGTCGATTGCTCAGGCTCGGGCTCGGGAGGGCCGGCCTCTGCTCTACGTATGTCTGTGGGTGTTGTCTTGTCTGCCACGCCTCGCACGGTACGAGGAGGGGCGGTTCCTGTTCTTGTACGTTCTTGCGCTCGCGCTGGTACGCGCCCGGCGGCACCCCGACGATCCGGGTGAAGTGCCGGTTCAGGTGCGGCTGGTCGGAGAAGCCGAGGGCCACGGCGGCATCGGCGGGCGGCGTCCCCGCCTCCAGGAGCCGCCGTGCCACGCGCACCCGCGCATTGGTGAGCCAGGTGTGCGGCGGCATCCCGTACGCGTCGCGAAAGGCCCGCAGCAGCGCGAAGGGGCTGGTGCCGAGCTCGGCCGCGAGGGCTTCCAGGGACGGCGGGTCCGCCAGACGCTCTTCGAGGACTTCGCGCGCGCGGTCCGCGGCCGTGGCCCCCGCGGACTGCCGGGGCCGCGCGGCGAAGGAGGCCCCGTGCGCCCGGAGCAGCCGGGCGAGCACGATCCTGAGGAGGCTGTCGGCAGCCAGCGCGTTGCCCTGCTCCGCCGCCCTGTGCACCTCGTTGATCATCTGCGAGGCCTGTGGGTCGGTGACGATCTGCTCACCGAAGACCGTGGTGCCGCCCCCGGTGCCGGTCTCCGCGGCGATCTCGGCGATGACGTCGGCGGAGGGGTAGAGCGTGGCGTACGCCCAGCCGTCCGGGTCGCCCGCCCGCGCCGTGTGCGCCACCTCCGGATTGAGCATGACGACGGTCCCGGGGCCCGCGTTCAAGGTCCCGTCGGGCAGGCCGATGGCCTCGACGCCCCGCGTGACCGCACCGATCACGAAGCCGTCGTGGCTGTGGCGCGGGAAGGTGTGCCGGACGTAGCGGGCCCGCAGCAGGTCGAGCCCCGGCAGCCGCTCATAGCGCCAGTGCCGTGCCCATTCGTCCTTCCCCGCTGTCCGTGCCATGGCCCCATTCTGCGTCAGGCCACCCGCGACGAACCACCAGTTTCCGCAGGTCACCGCCATTGTCAGTGGCGGGGTGCAGGATGGGGGCATGGTCAGGTCCAGGCAGGAGGCCCACAGCGCCTCGCAAGCCCTCAGCGGCTTCTCCCCCGCGACCCGCGGTTGGTTCACGGGGGCCTTCTCCGCGCCCACAGCCGCGCAGGCCGGTGCGTGGAAGGCGATCGGCGAGGGTTCGGACGTGCTGGTCGTCGCGCCGACCGGATCGGGCAAGACGCTCGCCGCGTTCCTCGCAGCGCTCGACCAGCTCGCGTCGACACCCCCGCCGGCCGACCCGAAGAAGCGCTGCCGGGTCCTGTATGTGTCGCCGATGAAGGCCCTCGCGGTGGACGTGGAGCGCAATCTGCGCAGCCCGCTCACCGGTATCCGCCAGGAAGCCGTCCGCCTGGGCCTGCCCGAGCCCGAGGTGAAGGTCGGCGTCCGCTCCGGCGACACCCCGCCCGCCGAGCGCCGCGCGCTCGCCACACGCCCGCCGGACATCCTCATCACGACGCCGGAGTCGCTGTTCCTGATGCTGACGTCGGCCACGCGCGACGCGCTGGCGGGCATCGACACGGTGATCCTCGACGAGGTGCACGCGGTGGCGGGCACCAAGCGCGGCGCCCACCTGGCCCTCTCCCTGGAGCGGCTCGACGAGCTGCTGCCCCGCCCGGCCCGCCGCATCGGCCTGTCCGCGACGGTCCGGCCGGTCGACGAGGTGGCGCGCTATCTCTCGCCGCAGCGCCGGGTGGAGGTCGTCCAGCCGCCGTCCGGCAAGGAGTTCGACCTGTCGGTGGTCGTCCCCGTGGAGGATCTCGGCGAGCTCGGCGGCTCCCCGGTGGCCGATTCCGACCAGGGAGCCGAGCGCCCCTCGATCTGGCCCTCCGTGGAGGAGAGGATCACGGACCTGATCGAGGCCCATCGCTCGACGATCGTGTTCGCCAACTCCCGCCGCCTCGCCGAGCGGTTGTGCAACCGCCTGAATGAGATCGCCTACGAGCGCGCCACCGGCGAGCCCCTTCCCGAGGACCACTCCCCGGCCGAGTTGATGGCGGAATCGGGCGCCGCGAAGGGCGCTCCCCCCGTCATCGCGCGTGCCCACCACGGCTCGGTCTCAAAGGAGCAGCGTGCGCAGGTCGAGGAGGACCTGAAGGCGGGCCGGCTTCCCGCCGTGGTCGCCACATCGAGCCTGGAGCTGGGCATCGACATGGGCGCGGTCGACCTCGTCGTCCAGGTGGAGTCGCCCCCGTCCGTCGCGTCGGGCCTACAGCGCGTGGGCCGTGCGGGCCACCAGGTGGGCGCGGTTTCCACGGGGGTCGTGTTCCCGAAGTACCGCGGTGACCTGGTGCAGTCGGCGGTCGTGACCGAGCGCATGCGTTCGGGCGCCATCGAATCCCTGCGCCTCCCGGCGAACCCGCTGGATGTGCTCGCCCAGCAGTTGGTCGCGATGACGGCCTTGGACACCTGGCAGGCCGACGACCTGCTGGCGCTGGTCCGCCGCGCCGCCCCGTTCGCCTCGCTGCCCGAGTCGGCGTTCACGGGCGTGCTCGACATGCTGGCGGGCCGCTACCCCTCCGACGCCTTCGCCGAGCTGCGACCGCGCGTCGTCTGGGACCGCGTCGCCGGCACCGTCACGGGCCGCCCCGGAGCGCAGCGCCTCGCCGTCACGTCCGGAGGCACGATCCCCGACCGCGGTCTCTTCGGAGTCTTCCTCGCGGGAGCCGACCCCAAGAAGGGCGGCGGCCGCGTCGGAGAGCTCGACGAGGAGATGGTCTACGAGTCCCGGGTCGGGGACGTGTTCACGCTCGGTACCAGCTCCTGGCGCATCGAGGACATCACCCGCGACCGCGTCCTCGTCTCGCCCGCCCCCGGGGTCCCCGGCCGGCTCCCGTTCTGGAAGGGCGACCAGCTGGGCCGCCCGCTCGAACTGGGGCGTGCGCTGGGCGCGTTCCTGCGCGAGGTCGGCTCCCAGAAGCCCGACGACGCGCGCGTGCGCCTCACGTCGGCGGGACTCGACGAGTGGGCCGCGAACAACGTCCTCTCGTATCTCGCCGAGCAGCGCGAGGCCTGCGGCCACATCCCCGACGACCGCACGATCGTGGTCGAGCGGTTCCGGGACGAGCTGGGTGACTGGCGGGTCGTCGTCCACTCCCCGTTCGGCGCCCAGGTGCACGCTCCGTGGGCGCTGGCCCTCGGCGCCCGGCTCAGCGAGAAGTACGGCATGGACGCCCAGGTGATGCACGCCGACGACGGCATCGTGCTGCGCCTCCCGGACGCCGACCTGATGGGCCTGGACCTCCTCGACCAGGAACCCGCCAAGCCCGGCATGGAGTACGACGACGGGCAGGCCCCCATCGGAGCGGCCGACGTCGCCTTCGACAAGGGTGATGTGGACCAGATCGTCACCGACCAGGTGGGCGGCTCCGCCCTGTTCGCCTCGCGCTTTCGAGAGTGCGCCGCCCGCGCGCTGCTGCTGCCCCGCCGGAACCCCGGCAAGCGCACCCCACTGTGGCAGCAGCGCCAGCGCGCGTCCCAACTGCTCCAGGTGGCATCTGAGTTCGGCTCCTTTCCCATCGTCCTTGAAGCGATCCGCGAGTGCCTCCAGGACGTCTTCGACGTACCGGGCCTCGCCGAGCTGATGGGCGACATCGAGTCCCGCAAGGTCCGCCTCGTCGAGGTCACCACCCCGGAGGCCTCCCCCTTCGCCCGCTCGCTGCTGTTCGGTTACGTGGCGCAGTTCCTGTACGAGGGCGACTCCCCGCTGGCCGAGCGCCGCGCGGCCGCGCTGTCCCTGGACTCCCGCCTGCTCGCCGAACTCCTCGGCCAGGCCGAGCTGCGCGAGCTGCTCGACGCGGACGTTCTTGCCGACCTGGAGCAGGAGTTGCAGTGGCGCACGGAGGACCGTCGCGTCAAGGACGAGGAAGGCATCGCGGACCTGCTGCGCATCCTCGGGCCGCTCACGGACGAGGAGTTGGCCGAGCGGGGCGCCGAGCCCAGCTGGGCCGAGCGCCTGGCGGTCGCCCGGCGCGCCATCCGGGTACGGATCTCGGGCACCGAGCACTGGGCGGCGATCGAGGACGCGGGCCGCCTGCGCGACGCCCTGGGCACGGCGCTTCCGGTCGGCGTCCCCGAAGCCTTCACGGAGCCGGTCAAGGACCCGCTCGGCGACCTCCTGGCCCGCTATGCCCGCACACACGGCCCGTTCACCTCCACACAGGCGGCTGCCCGCTTCGGCCTCGGCGCCGCGGTCACGGAGGGCGCGCTCCAGCGCATGGGCGCCGATGGCCGAGTCGTCCAGGGCGAGTTCCACCCGGCGGGCATCGGCCAGGAGTGGTGCGATGCCACGGTCCTGCGCAGGCTGCGCCGCCGCTCGCTGGCCGCGCTGCGTCATGAGCTGGAGCCGGTGCCGCCCGCGGCGCTCGCCCAGTTCCTGCCCCAGTGGCAGCACGTGGGCGGGCACGGCCTGCGCGGCGTCGACGGCCTGGTCCGGGCGGTCGAACAGCTCCAGGGCGCCTCGGTGCCCGCCTCCGCCCTGGAGAAGCTCGTCCTGCCCTCGCGCGTCTCCGGCTACGCGCCCGCGCTCCTCGACGAGCTCACGGCGTCCGGAGAGGTCCTGTGGGCCGGTGCGGGCTCGCTGCCCGGCAAGGACGGCTGGGTCAGCCTCTATCTCGCCGACACGGCCCCGCTCCTCCTCCCACCCCCGCACCCCTTGGAGCTCACTCCGCTCCACCAGTCGGTCCTGGACGCGCTCTCCGGCGGCTACGGCCTGTTCTTCCGCCAGATCGCCGACCAGGTCCGCGCCGCCTCCAGCCCTCAAGGTCTTGAGGGTCAGAGAGGCGCCCCCTTCGAGGTCACCGATCCCCAGCTGGCCGACGCCCTCTGGGAGCTGGCCTGGTCGGGCCGTCTCACGAACGACACGCTGGCCCCGATGCGCGCCGTCCTCGGCTCCGGCCGCACCGCGGGCTCCACCGCGCACCGGGCCCGCAGAGCCGTGCCGCGCGGCCGCTACGGAGGCCTCACCGCGGGGGCCCGGCCCACGTCACGCACCGGTCCGCCCACGGTCGCGGGCCGCTGGTCGCTGCTGCCCGGCCTGGAACCCGACCCGACCGTGCGCGCCCACACCCTGGCCCGCACGCTCCTCGACCGCCACGGGGTGGTCACCCGGGGCGCGGTGGCCGCCGAAGGCGTCGAGGGCGGGTTCTCGGCGACGTACCGGATTCTGTCCGTCTTCGAGGAGAGCGGTCAGGCACGGCGTGGCTACGTGGTGGAGGGCCTCGGCGCGGCCCAGTTCGCGATGGACGGCGCCGTGGACCGCCTGCGCGCGGCGGCGAACGCGCAGGAGCGGGCCGCGCCCCCGGATCCGTACGCCCCGGTCGACGCCCCCACAGGCAAGGGCAGGACCACCGCGCCCCGCGCCCTCGTCCTCGCGGCGGCCGATCCGGCCAACGCGTACGGGGCCGCTCTGCCCTGGCCCGATCCCCCCACCGGCCCGGGCCAGAAACCCGGGCACAAACCGGGCCGCAAGGCGGGCTCCCTGGTGGTCCTGGTCGACGGCGAGCTGACGCTGTACATGGAGCGCGGCGGCAAGACCCTTCTGGCCTGGTCCGCGTCCGACCTGGCCCGCGCCACCCCGGCCCACGCCACGCCCGCCCCCGAAGCGACCGGCACCGCGACCGGAGGAGCGCGCCCCGCGAGCCCCGTCCTCACCCCCGCCCAAGTCGCTGAGGACCCGCGCGTGCCCGCCGCCGCGCAGGCGCTCACCGAGGCGGCCCGCTCCGGCGCCCTCGGCACCATCACGGTCGAGCGCGTCAACGCGGAATCCGCGCTCACCTCCCCGTACGCCCCTCTCCTGGAAGGAGCCGGATTCCACGCGACACCGCGCGGCCTGCGCCTGCGCGCGTGAGGCAGCACGCCCCCACGCCGCAGCCAAGCCCGCACCTCGCGCCCCTGAAGACCGCTGCCGCCGTCCCGCTTCGCAGCGCGCGCCTGGACGCCGCCCTACTCTGGACGCCATGCCCGAAGGAGACACGGTCGCGCAGGCGGCGAAGCGGCTGCACAGCGCCCTCGCGGGCCAGGTACTCACCCGCTCCGACCTGCGTGTCCCCCGATACGCCACAGCAGATCTCACCGGGCGCACGGTCCTGGACGTCACCCCGCGCGGCAAGCATCTGCTGACCCGGATCGAGGGCGGCCTCACCCTCCACTCGCACCTGCGGATGGACGGCTCGTGGAAGGTCTACGCGCCGGGCGAGCGCTGGCGCGGCGGTCCGGCCCACCAGATCCGCGCGATCCTCGGCACCGAGACCCGCACCGCGGTCGGCTACCGGCTGCCGGTCCTGGAACTGCTGCGCACCACCGAGGAGTTCAAGGCCGTCGGCCACCTCGGCCCCGACCTCCTCGGCCCGGACTGGGACCCGGACACCGCGCTGCGCAACGTCCTCGGCGAGCCGACCCGCCCCCTCGGCGAGGCCCTCCTCGACCAGCGCAACCTCGCCGGCATCGGGAACATCTACAAGTCCGAGCTCTGCTTCCTCCTGCGCGTCACCCCGTGGCTCCCGGTCGGCGAACTGCCCGCCGAGACCGCCGACCGCCTCACGCTCCTCGCCAAGAAGCTGCTCGAGGCCAACCGCGACCGCCCGGCACGCGTCACCACGGGCCGCCCCCGCCCCGACGAACGCCTCTACGTCTACGGCCGCTCCCACCGCCCCTGCCTGCGCTGCCGCACCCCCATCCGCACGGCCGACCAGGGCGACGGCTCCCGCGAACGCCCGACGTACTGGTGCCCGCACTGCCAACAGGGCCCGGCCCCCACGTCGTAGCCACCCCCGCACACCACCCCCGAGCGCCATCCGCAAAACCCACCGACAAAGCCGCCAAACACAACGACCGCACGGCAATTGACGCCCCGTCAGACAACCTCGTACGGTCCCTCCATGCCCCTCACTGCGTACGACCTCACCGGACGCACCGCATTCGTCACCGGCGCGGCGAGCGGCATCGGCCGCGCGTCGGCGACGCTCCTCGCGCAGGCGGGAGCCACCGTCCACTGCGCGGACCGCGACGCACAAGGCCTGCACGAGACGGCGGCCCTCATCAAGGAGAGCGGCGGGACGGCCCACACGCATACCGTCGACGTGTCCGACCACGCCCAGATCGCGGAAGCCGTCGCGAGCGCGACCCGCACCTCGGGCGGCCTCGACATCATGGCCGCCATCGCCGGAGTGATGCACAACAGCACGGTCCTGGAGACCCGCGAAGAGGACCTGGACCGCGTCCTCGCCATCAACTTCAAGGGCGTTCTGTACGCGTGCCAGGAAGCGGCCCGCACCATGATCGCGGCCGGCACCCGCGGCAGCATCGTCACCATGGCCTCCGGCGCGGTCGACACCGGCGGCCCGGGGCTCCTCTGCTACGGCGCGGCGAAGGCCGCCGTCGTCCAGCTCACGAAGACGCTCGCCACGGAGATCGGCTCGCACGGCATCCGCGTCAACGCGGTGGCGCCGGGGTGGATCCGTACGCCGATGACGAACCGCCACGACGAGACCGCTCAGGCCCACACCGAGGCCCTGATGGTGCGCATGTCACCGCTCGGCCGGGTCGGCGAGGCGGAGGACATCGCGCACGCGGTGCTGCACCTCGCCTCGGACGCCGCATCGTTCACGACGGGCCAGATCCTCCGCCCGAACGGGGGCGTCGCCATGCCCTGGTGACCTGCCGCCACACCGCGCCGGTGACCTCGCGCCCGGCGCGCACGGCCCGTGTCCGCACGCGCCGCGCGCCGTGCCGCCCGGGCGCCCCGGCCACGCCGGCCGCCCGCGCCTTCGGCAGTGCGTGCACCGGCAGCAGGCTCAGCCCCCAGCCTCCAACGACGAGCGTGCCTTCGAACACCCCGGCGCCCGGCGCGAAGGCGAGCCGCAGGGCGCCCCACCACCACAGCGCCCCGCACACGACCGCCGGCGCCCACCGGAGCATCCGCCACCCAGCCCATGCCACCGACCGCTCACCTCCGCCCGACGACCTCCGGGACCACGGACCACGACCACGCCCAATCTGCCCCGAGCCGCCGACGCCACGCCCAGGAGCACACGCGGCACGCGGGACACTCGGGACACACGTGGCGCGCGCGACACCGAGGTGCCGGGACTCTCAGCCTTCTCAGCCCCGGTTCTCCGCCTGGAACATCCAGTGATGTTTCTCCAGGTCGGCAGTGATCCCGATGAAGATGTCCTGGCTCACAGGATCCGCTTCACCGGTCGAGTCCACCCGCGCGCGCATCCGCGCGATGACCGCGCCGAGCGCGTCCACGAGCGTCCCCACCGCGTCCGTGTCCTTCACCCAGCCGTCGGGGGCCACTCCCACGCCACTGGTGTCCGCCACGGTCTTCGCACGGCCGTCCGGCGGGACGCCCAGCGTCGAGGCCCGCTCGGCCACCGTGTCGGAGTGCTGCCGCGCGGTGTCCACGACCTCGTCGAGCTGAAGGTGCACCGACCGGAACCGCGGACCGACCACGTTCCAGTGCACCTGCTTCGCCACGAGGGACAGGTCCACCAGATCCACGAGCGCACCCTGCAGCGCCTCACCCACGATCTTCAGGTCGGCATCGGGCAGCGGGCTCTTCACGACGTCCATGCGTCACCTCCGTATAGAAATCCCCATCAACCATGGCACACATGGACTATTACGGACACATCGAGACCGCCCTCGCTCAGGCACACCGAACTCAGGCAACCCCGAACCTCACACACACCGAACCTCACACACACCGAACTCACGCACCCCGAAGACACTCACCCCGAAAGCGCACAGCAGAAAGCCCCGGCCGATCCTCTCGGCCGGGGCTTCCCCACGTTCAAACTGGGCTCAGACACTGAGCGCAGGCGCTACGCCGCTACGACGTCCACAGCCTCCGCAGGCGCCTTGATCGTCACCCGTTCCGGCGGGACGCCGGCCACGGAGACGGAATTGAGCCTCGGACGAACCGGTGCGGGCACCGGCTCCGACGGGACCGCTGCTGCCGACTCAGCCAGCTCGGCGAGAGCGAGCTCATCGCTCACCTCGCGCATCAGCTCGGACATCCGTACGTCAAGCGCGTCGCAGATCGCGGAGAGCAGCTCGGAGGAAGCCTCCTTCTGCCCCCGCTCCACCTCGGAGAGATAGCCGAGCGAAACTCGGGCGGACGAGGAGACTTCGCGCAGAGTACGGGCCTGGCGCTGGCGCTGCCGACGCAGCACGTCACCCAGCAGGCGACGGAGCAGAATCATCGGTGGCTCCCTCCTCGGACCGCGTAGCCGCATCCTTCACGCCCCACCGTACCGCCTCGTGCCGCGGCCGTGCGGGGAGCGATGTCGTGTTCACTCAGGGCTGCAAACATCAAAACCCCCCGTTCTGTTCCGTATCCTGTGCCCGCGCTTTCTCCGTACGTTCGCCGGAATCCGCTCCGACCAGCTCTTCGACGAGCAGTCCGAGCACGCTCCGTACACTCTCCATACGGATTTCCGTCCGACCGCCGTTCAATCGCAGGGCGGCCACTTTGTGGCTACCAGCGAAATCGGCCGCACCTGCGGAATGATCAGATCCGGGCCCGGCCGCGGCCACGTACACGGTCCCGACCGGCTGCCCGTCCTGCGGCTCCGGCCCCGCTACGCCGGTCGTGGCGACACCCCAGTCCGCGCCCAGCGCCTCCCGCACCCCGGCCGCCATGGCCAGCGCGACCTCGGGATGCACGGGCCCGTGCGCGGCCAGCAGGTCCGCGTCGACGCCGAGCAGCTGGTGCTTGAGCTCGGTCGCGTACGCCGTGACGGAGCCGCGGAAGGCCTTGGACGCACCCGGCACCGACACGAGCTCCGCGGCCACCAGTCCCCCGGTGAGCGACTCCGCGACAGCGAGGGTCTCCCCCCGCTCCGCCAACAGGCGCAGCGCCTCGGATGCCTCGTACGTCACTTCTCGGCAGCCCCCGCGGACGCCTGCGCGGCCGCCTTCGCCTCGGCGAGCCCCGCGCGGCGCAGCACGACGGCCTGCCGCACATAGTCGAGCCCGGTCAGCACGGTGAGCGCGACGGCGACCGCCATCATCCACCAGCGCAGCGTCGCGAGCGGCCCGGTCAGCGCCAGGATGTACATGCCCACGGCCGTGCCCTGCGCGAGCGTTTTCACCTTGCCGCCGCGACTGGCCGGAATGACCCCGTAGCGAATGACGATGAAACGCAGCAGCGTGATCCCGAGCTCGCGCCCGAGAATGACGCCGGTCACCCACCACGGGAGATCACCGAGTGACGAGAGACAGATCAGCGCGGCGCCCATGATCGCTTTGTCGGCGATGGGGTCGGCGATCTTTCCGAAATCGGTAACCAGGTTGTATGAACGCGCCAAATGCCCGTCAAAAACATCCGTGATCATGGCAACGGCGAACGCCGCCCACGCCCAGGCCCGCCACGCCGGGTCGTACCCGCCGTCGGCCAGCATGAGCGCCACGAAGCCCGGCACCAGAAGGAGCCGGATCATGGTCAGGATGTTCGCGATGTTCCACAGGCTCGCCTGATGGACGGCCGCGGTACCCAGCGTGCTTCCGGGCGACGGCCTGCCGGTCCCGCCCGCAGCGGACGCCGGGACTCCGGTCATCTGTCCGCCTCCTCAGCGATCTCCAGCGGCTCGGCCACGAGGTCGACACCTTCGGTGCCGACCACCTTCGCCTCGACCATACGGCCGATTGTCAGACCGGCGCCGCTCGTGAGGCGCACCTGCCCGTCGGTCTCGGGTGCCTGGTGGGCACCGCGTCCGACGACGCCTTCCTCCTCGTCGACGGACTCGACGAGCACCTGCACGGTCTCACCCACGCGCTCCTCCGCGCGCTGCGACACCAGCTGCTCGGCGAGCCGGGACAGGCGCGCGAGGCGCTGCGCGACGACGTCCTCGTCGAGCTTGTTCTCGTACGTCGCCGCTTCCGTGCCCTCCTCGTCGGAGTAGCCGAAGACACCGATGGCGTCCAGGCGCGCGCCGTTCAGGAAGCGCTCCAGCTCCACGTAGTCCGCCTCGGTCTCGCCGGGGAAGCCCACGATGAAGTTCGACCGGACACCCGCCTGCGGCGCCTTGGCCCGAATGGTGTCGAGCAGCTCCAGGAACCTGTCCGTGTCACCGAAGCGCCGCATCGCGCGCAGCACGCCGGGCGCCGAGTGCTGGAAGGAGAGGTCGAAGTACGGGACGACCTTCTCGGTCCCCGTCAGTACGTCGATCAGGCCCGGCCGCATCTCGGCGGGCTGCAGGTAGCTGACCCGCACCCGCTCGATCCCGTCGACCCCGGCCAGCTCGGGCAGCAGCGACTCCAGGAGCCGGATGTCGCCCAGGTCCTTGCCGTACGACGTGTTGTTCTCGGAGACCAGCATGATCTCCTTGACGCCCTGCTCGGCGAGCCAGCGCGTCTCGTTCAGTACGTCGCTGGGGCGGCGCGAGATGAACGAACCACGGAACGACGGGATGGCGCAGAACGAGCACCGCCGGTCGCACCCGGAGGCCAGCTTCACGGACGCCACAGGGGTGCCGTCCAGTCGGCGCCGCAGCGGCGCACGCGGGCCGGACGCGGGCGCGAGGCCGTCGGGCAGATCGACAGGCGGCGCCACCGGGGCGTGCCCCGGCAGAGCGATCCCTGAGCCCGCCTCCTGGCGCTCGGCCGGGCTGATCGGCAGCAGCTTGCGGCGGTCACGCGGGGCGTGCGCCTCCACGTTGCCCCCGGACAGGATCGTCTGGAGGCGGCCGGAGATGTCTTCGTAGTCGTCGAAACCGAGCACGCCGTCGGCCTCGGGCAGCGCCTCGGCGAGGTCCTTGCCGTAGCGCTCGGCCATGCAGCCGACCGCGACCACCGCCTGCGTTCTGCCATGACCCTTGAGGTCATTGGCTTCAAGGAGGGCGTCGACGGAGTCCTTCTTCGCGGCCTCCACGAAGCCACAGGTATTCACGACGGCGACATCGGCTGCGTCGGCGTCCTCGACGAGCTCCCAGCCGTCCGCCTCCAAGCGGCCTGCGAGCTCCTCCGAGTCCACCTCGTTACGGGCGCAGCCAAGGGTGACAAGTGCGACGGTACGGCGTTCGGGCATGGAATCAAGACTACTTCGTCCGACTGACAGCCCTAGCCGCGAGGGGTTACCGCCGGACCGCCGGGCTCAGCCGACCTCGGGGTCACCCTTCGTGTACGACAGCCGCTCGACCTGCCCGGGCTTGAACTCGTCCTCGATCTGCTTGCCGTTCACATACAGCTTGATCGCGCCCGCGTCCCCGAGGACGAGGTCGATCTTCCGGTTGTCCTGGAAGGTCTTCGTCTGGCCGTCCTGCAGCAGCCCGTCGTACATGATCCGCCCGTTGTGGTCCTTGGCGGAGATCCAGCTGCGCCCGTCCGACGCGTTCACCTTGACGGTGACCTTGTCCGCGGGGGCCGCGGCGATCGCGCTGTCGGTCGGATCCGGCTTCGGGTCGGTGGGCTTCTTGGCGCTGGGGCTGGGCTTCGCGGTCGTGGGCTTGCTGGTCGCAGGGGTGGAGCCCTCGGCGGCCTGCTGCTGGCTGCCGTCACTGTCGCCGCCGCTGAAGGCGGTGTAGCCGACGAAGGCGATGACCGCGACGATCGCCGCGACCATGGCGGCCGTCCAATTGGGCCTGCGCGGCTCCGAGCGGATCCGCTCGGTCTCGAACAGCGGCGTGGCCGGCGTCGGCGCGGGGCGTCCGTCGTGCTCGTCGCCGTACTGCTCGATGAGCGGCTCGGGGTCGAGGCCCACGGCACGCGCGAGCGTGCGGATGTGGCCTCGTGCGTACACGTCACCACCGCAGCGCGAGAAATCGTCCTGCTCGATGGCTTGCACGATCGGGATGCGCACCCGGGTCGACTGACTGACCTCTTCGACGGTCAGCTCCGCGTCGACGCGTGCCTGCTGGAGGGCACGACCGATCGATGTCCGGTCGTCTTCCGCGTGCGGGATTCGGTCTTCCGAAGGGCGGTCGTCTTCAGGGGAGTTGCCGATGGACACGGGGGCGCCTTTCGAGCGTGTAGCCACCTGCTGGAGGTTCAGTGTAGGGGGGGTGTGAATGGGTGAGGCAACCGGGCGGTCGGACTTTGTACGCCATCAGAATGGCCCGCCATCCCGCTGGCGACGTACACGGCTGCCTCCTCCTCAACTTGACGTAGCCGATGAGGAAACGGTTGCTCCGATGCCCGTACGGGTGACGTCGTTCGAGGGGATCACCTTAAGGTTGAGCCTCCCCGCGGATCACCGCGAGCACTCCCTCCAGTTCATCGGCTTTCACAAGAACGTCCCGAGCCTTTGAACCTTCACTGGGTCCGACGATGTTCCTCGACTCCATCAAATCCATGAGCCGCCCGGCCTTGGCGAAGCCCACGCGCAGCTTGCGCTGCAGCATGGAGGTCGAGCCGAACTGCGTGGAGACGACCAGCTCGACCGCCGAACACAGCAGGTCCAGGTCGTCGCCGATGTCCTCGTCGATCTCCTTCTTCTGCTTGGTGCCCACCGTGACGTCGTCCCGGAAGACGGGCGCCATCTGGTCCTTGCAGTGCTGCACGATGGCGTGGATCTCGTCCTCTATGACGAAGGCACCCTGCATACGGGTCGGCTTGTTCGCTCCCATGGGGAGGAACAGGCCGTCGCCCTTGCCGATGAGCTTCTCGGCACCCGGCTGGTCGAGGATCACCCGGCTGTCGGCGAGCGAGGAGGTCGCGAAGGCGAGCCGTGAGGGCACGTTCGCCTTGATGAGGCCGGTGACGACGTCGACCGACGGACGCTGCGTGGCGAGGACCAGGTGGATACCGGCCGCGCGCGCGAGCTGCGTGATCCGGACGATGGAGTCCTCGACGTCCCTCGGCGCGACCATCATCAGGTCGGCGAGCTCATCGACGATCACCAGCAGATACGGGTACGCCTTCAGTTCCCGCTCACTGCCCTCGGGCGTGGTGAGCTTGCCGTCCTTGACCGCCCGATTGAAGTCGTCGATGTGCCGGTAGCCGAAGGCCGCGAGGTCGTCGTAGCGCAGATCCATCTCCCGCACGACCCACTGGAGTGCCTCGGCGGCCTTCTTGGGGTTGGTGATGATCGGCGTGATCAGGTGCGGGATCCCCTCGTACGCGGTCAGCTCCACGCGCTTGGGGTCGACAAGGACCATCCGGACGTCCTCGGGCGTCGCCCGCATCATGATCGAGGTGATCAGACAGTTGATGCACGACGACTTACCGGAACCGGTCGCGCCGGCGACCAGGATGTGCGGCATCTTCGCCATGTTGGCCATCACGTAGCCGCCTTCGACGTCCTTGCCGAGCGCGACGAGCATGGGGTGGTCGTCCTCGGCCGCGTCCGCGAGGCGCAGCACGTCGCCGACGTTGACCATCTCGCGGTCCGTGTTCGGGATCTCGATGCCGACCGCGGACTTGCCGGGGATCGGCGAGATGATCCGGACGTCCGGGGACGCGACGGCGTACGCGATGTTCTTCGCCAGGGCCGTGATCTTCTCGACCTTCACGGCCGGGCCGAGCTCGATCTCGTACCGCGTGACCGTGGGGCCGCGCGTGAAGCCCGTGACGGACGCGTCGACCTTGAACTCGGTGAAGACGGTCGACAGGGACTCGACGACGACGTCGTTGGCGGCGCTGCGCGATTTGCCCGGGCCACCGCGCGTGAGCAGGTCGAGGGAGGGCAGCGCGTACGTGATGTCGCCGGCGAGCTGGAGCTGCTCGGCGCGCGGCGGCAGGTCTCCCTTCGGCTCCGGTGCGGACTTGGTGAGGTCCGCCACGGCGAGGGACGTGGGCGTCGGCTCAGGCTCCTTCTGAGCGGCCGCGGGCGCCTTCTTGGCCCTGGCCCCCGGCACGGCCGCCGAACGGTCCCCTGTGGACGCCTCACCGCTGTTCTCGCCGGTTCCCTCGCCGGATACGCCCTGCGTGAGGTCCGCGACGAGCGGCGACGGCGGCATGCCGTGCAGCACGGCCCCGTCGAGCGCGGCGGCCGCCGCTGCGGCCACGTCGACCGCGTCCATCGGGCGCTCCATCGCGGGCTGCACGGACCGCCGGGGCTTGCGCCGCTTGGCGAACGCCTCCTCCTCGGCACGGTCGGGGTCGTACGACTCCGGGGCCGCGGGGCGCTTGCGCGAACGCACGGGCGTGGCCTCGCGCCATTCGTCGTCGTACTCGTCGGGGGCTCCGTCGGCGAAGGCCGCGTCCTCGTGCACGATGCCGAGCTTCACACCGAGCTGGTGCAGGCGCTGCGGAATGGCGTTGACGGGCGTCGCGGTCACCACGAGCAGCCCGAACACCGTCAGCAGGACGAGCAGCGGGACCGCGAGCACCTGGGTCATCGTGAAGCTCAGCGGCGTCGCGGCGGCCCAGCCGATGAGACCGCCCGCGTCCCTTATGGCGCGCATGCCGTCCCCGCGCGCGGGTGAGCCGCACGCGATGTGGACCTGTCCGAGCACGCCGATGACGAGCGCGGAGAGGCCGATCACGATCCGCCCGTTCGCCTCGGGCTTCTCTGGGTGCCGGATGAAGCGCACGGCGATGACCCCGAGCAGGATCGGCACCAGCAGGTCGAGGCGGCCGAACGCGCCGGTCACCAGCATGTCGACGAGGTCGCCGACCGGGCCCTGCAGGTTGGACCAGGTACCGGCCGCGCAGATCAGCCCGACCCCGAGCAGCAGCAGCGCGAGCCCGTCCTTGCGGTGTGCCGGGTCGAGCCCCTTCGCACCACGCCCTATGCCGCGGAACATGGCCCCCACACTGTGCGCCGTACCGAGCCACAGGGCGCGTACGAGCTTGTACAGGCCCCCGGTCGGATTGGGTGCCGCCTTGGGAGCGGGCTTCTTCGCCACGGCCTTCTTCGCGGGTGCCCTCTTGGGCGCCGGCTTCTTGGCCGCGGTCTGCTTCGCGGGGGCTTTTCTGGCAGCGGCCTTCTTCGCCGGAGCCTTGGTCGGCGCCGCCGTCTTCTTCGCGGGCGACTTCTTGGCTGCGGGACGTGAGGCCATGGGTGTGAGGTTACCGGGGGAGCCGACCTTGGACACGTGTGCCCACTGCTTCACCCGATCGTGTCGCGAACTGACGGGGCGAAAACTGACGTGCCCTCAAAGCCCGAGCGGCGCCCCCGATTCCGGGGCGACCGCCTCAGTTCTGGGAGGGCAGTGAGGGCGCTCCGCTGCCTGTCCCGGGCTCCAGGGCGTCAAGCGCCCTGCGCAGCCCCGTGAGCTTGCGCTCCAGGTGCGCCGCCGTGGCCACCGCCGCCGCGTCCGCGGACTCGTCGTCCAGCTGCTTCGACAGCGCCTCGGCCTGCTCCTCGACCGCGGCGAGCCGCGCCGACAGCTCGGCGAGCAGCCCCGCCGGCTCCTTGGTGTCCCCGATGGCCTTGCCGCCGCCCTCCAGCTGGAGCCGCAGCAACGCCGCCTGCTCCCGGAGCTGGCAGTTCTTCATGTACAGCTCGACGAACACCGACACCTTGGCGCGCAGCACCCAGGGGTCGAACGGCTTGGAGATGTAGTCGACCGCCCCTGCCGCGTAGCCACGGAACGTGTGATGCGGTCCGTGGTTGATCGCGGTGAGGAAGATGATCGGGATGTCTCGTGTCCGCTCGCGGCGCTTGATGTGCGCAGCGGTTTCGAAACCGTCCATTCCTGGCATCTGAACGTCCAGCAGAATGACCGCGAAATCGTCCGTGAGCAGCGCCTTCAGCGCTTCCTCCCCGGACGATGCCCGTACCAGTGTCTGATCGAGCGCGGAGAGGATGGCCTCCAGCGCCAGCAGATTCTCCGGCCGGTCATCGACCAGGAGGATCTTGGCCTTCTGCACCATGGCCCGCCCTCCTCGCCCCGGCATGGGGCCGCCCCTGTCCGCAGGACTCGGGGAGGCTCCTTTCGCCGCCCCAAGGGACGACTCCCTTGCGTCGCCCGTCCTTGTGCCGGTCATGGTAGCCGCACCCCGCCTGTCGCCACACCCTGTCACCGCGATGTCACCGTGCACGTAGCAGAAACGCGGTGGGAGACCAGAAGGTTCCCCGAATCCCGCGCCTCTACACGACTTCGACCACACTCAGTCAGCAACTCATCTTGAACATTCCGATTTCCTGTCACTCACCATGCATCCACCGATCCATCACAGAGAGCAGATGGTCCGGGTCGACCGGCTTCGTCACGTAGTCGGAAGCACCCGACTCGATGGCCTTCTCCCGGTCGCCCTTCATCGCCTTCGCGGTGAGCGCGATGATCGGCAGCCCGGCGAACTGCGGCATCCTACGGATCGCCGTCGTCGTCGCGTAGCCGTCCATCTCCGGCATCATGATGTCCATCAGCACAACTGTCACATCGTCGTGCTGTTCGAGGACTTCGATGCCCTCACGCCCGTTCTCCGCGTACAGGACCGACAGACCCTGCTGCTCCAGGACGCTGGTGAGCGCGAACACGTTGCGGATGTCGTCGTCGACGATGAGTACCTTCTCGCCGACGAACAACAGCCCGTGCCGGGGGGTGGGCGCGCTCTTCTCGGCCGCGCCCGACGCACCCGCCATGCCGCCGTCCCAGTGTTCCTCCGCACGCTCCTGAGCGGGCAGCGGCTGGCCCTGCAGCGCCGTCCGCTCGGGCGGCGTCGGGGTCGACCTGCGACGGCGCCGGAACAGCGCCGCGGGCCCGTTCTGGGTGTCCTGGTAGGACCTCACCTCGGCCGGGGTCTCCACCTCGGCGGGCTCGGGCTCGGGGTCGGGCGCCGCGTTGAGGGCGAGCCGCTCCCCCGGTTCGATGGTCGGCGCGATCTGCGCGTAGCCCTGGGGCGGCAGTTCGCTCGGGTGCATCGGCAGGTACAGCGTGAAGGTCGAGCCGCGTCCGGACTCGCTCTGCGCGTAAATCTCACCGCCCAGGAGGCGGGCGATCTCCCGGCTGATGGACAGTCCGAGGCCCGTGCCGCCGTACTTGCGGCTCGTCGTGCCGTCGGCCTGCTTGAACGCCTCGAAGATGACGCGCATCTTGCTGGCCGCGATGCCGATGCCGGTGTCGGTCACCGAGAAGGCGATCACATCGCCGTCGGCCTCGGTCATCGAGCCCGCTTCCAGGAGCTGTTCCCGGATCGCGTTCGGTACGTCGGCGCCGGCCGGCCTGATGACGAGCTCGACGGCACCGGAGTCGGTGAACTTCACCGCGTTGGAGAGCAGGTTGCGCAGCACCTGAAGGAGACGCTGTTCGTCGGTGTGCAACGTAGTGGGCAGTTCCGGCGACACCCTTACGGAGAAGTCGAGTTGCTTCTCCGCCGTCAGCGGCCGGAACGTGGCCTCTACGTAGTCGACAAGTTGCACCAGGGCGATGCGCGTCGGTGAGACGTCCATCTTGCCCGCCTCGACCTTCGACAGGTCCAGGATGTCGTTGATCAGCTGGAGCAGGTCGGAGCCCGCTCCGTGGATCGTCTCGGCGAACTCGACCTGCTTCGGAGTGAGGTTCGCGTCGGCGTTGTCGGCCAGCAACTTGGCAAGGATGAGCAGCGAGTTGAGCGGTGTGCGCAGCTCGTGCGACATGTTGGCGAGGAACTCGCTCTTGTAGCGCATCGAGACGGCGAGCTGCTCGGCACGCTCCTCCAGGACCTGCCTCGCGTCCTCGATCTCGGTGTTCTTCACCTCGATGTCGCGGTTCTGCTGGGCGAGCAGTTCGGCCTTCTCCTCCAGTTCGGCGTTGGACGCCTGGAGGGCCTTCTGCCGGTTCTCCAACTCGGCGGAGCGCTCACGGAGTTGCTCGGTCAGCTCCTGCGACTGCCTCAGCAGGACCTCCGTCTTCGTATTGACGGAAATCGTGTTGACGCTCGTCGCGATCATCTCCGCGATCTGCCCGAGGAAGTCCTTCTGGATCTGTGTGAACGGCGTGAACGACGCCAGCTCGATCACGCCGAGCACCGTGTCCTCGAACAGCACGGGGATCACGATGACCTGTGCCGGAGGCGCCTCACCGAGCCCGGAGGCGATCTTCAGGTAGCCGCTGGGCGCGTTGTCCACAAGGATCGTGCGCCGCTCCTGCGCGGCCGTCCCGATGAGCGTCTCGCCGGGCCGGAAGGCCGTCGGCATGGAACCCATGGAGTAGCCGTAGCTCCCGCACATGCGCAGCTCGTACGCGTCCTCGTGCGCGGTCGCCGCGTCGGCCTCGTCCAGCGGCAGCGCCAGGAAGAACGCGCCGTGCTGCGCCGACACCACCGGCGTCAGCTCGCTCATGATGAGCCCCGCCACGTCGTCGAGGTCGCGGCGGCCCTGCATCAGACCCGAGATGCGGGCCAGGTTGCCCTTGAGCCAGTCCTGCTCCTCGTTGGCGATCGTGGTGTCGCGCAGGTTCGAGATCATCTTGTTGATGTTGTCCTGGAGGACCTGGATCTCACCCGCGGCATCGACGTCGATCTTGAGGTTGAGGTCGCCTCGGGTCACCGCGGTGGCGACGGCCGCGATGGCGCGCACCTGACGGGTCAGGTTCCCGGCCATCTCGTTCACCGACTCGGTCAGGTCGCGCCACGTGCCGTCCACGTCGCGCACCCGCGCCTGGCCGCCCAGCTGGCCCTCGGTGCCCACCTCACGGGCCACCCGCGTCACCTGCTCCGCGAACGACGACAGCTGGTCGACCATCGTGTTGATGGTGGTCTTCAGCTCGAGGATCTCGCCGCGCGCGTCGATGTCGATCTTCTTGGTCAGGTCGCCCTTGGCGATGGCGGTCGTGACCATCGCGATGTTGCGCACCTGTCCGGTCAGGTTCGAGGCCATTCCGTTCACGGATTCGGTCAGGTCCTTCCACGTACCGGAGACTCCGGGTACGCGGGCCTGGCCGCCGAGGATGCCGTCCGTGCCCACCTCGCGGGCCACCTTGGTGACCTGGTCGGCGAACGAACTCAGGGTCCGCACCATCGTGTTGAACGTGTCGGCGAGCTGCGCGACCTCGCCGCGCGCCTCGATGGTGACCTGACGGGTCAGGTCACCATTGGCCACCGCGTTGGCGACCTGGGAGATGTTGCGCACCTGCATGGTCAGGTTGTTGGCCATCAGGTTGACGTTGTCGCTCAGGTCCTTCCAGATGCCGGTGATGCCCGGCACCCGCGCCTGACCGCCCAGCTGACCCTCGGTGCCCACCTCACGGGCCACCCGGGTCACCTGCTCCGCGAACGCCGACAGCTGGTCCACCATCGTGTTCACCGTGGTGACGAGTTCGAGGATCTCGCCCTTGGCGTCGACGGTGATCTTCTTGGAGAGGTCGCCACGCGCCACGGCCGTCGTGACCTCGGCGATGTTGCGCACCTGAAGCGTCAGGTTGTTGGCCATGCCGTTCACGGACTGCGTCAGGTCCTTCCACGTACCCGACACACCCTGCACCTCGGCCTGTCCGCCGAGGATGCCGTCCGTACCCACCTCACGGGCCACCCGCGTCACCTGCTCGGCGAAGGCCGACAGCTGGTCCACCATCGTGTTGAGGGTGTTCTTCAGCTCCAGGATCTCGCCGCGGGCATCCACGTCGATCTTCTGCGACAGGTCACCACGCGCCACCGCCGTGGCCACCTGGGCGATGTTGCGCACCTGGGCCGTGAGGTTGCCGGCCATTCCGTTCACGGAATCCGTCAGATCGCGCCACACACCGGCGACGCCGGGCACCTGCGCCTGGCCGCCCAGACGCCCCTCCGTGCCCACCTCACGGGCCACCCGGGTCACCTGGTCCGCGAAGGCGGAGAGCTGGTCGACCATCGTGTTGATGGTGTTCTTCAGCTCCAGGATCTCGCCGCGGGCATCCACGTCGATCTTCTGCGACAGGTCACCACGCGCCACCGCGGTCGTGACCTGAGCGATCTGCCGTACCTGTGAAGTCAGGTTTCCGGCCATGAAGTTGACGGAGTCGGTCAGTTCCTTCCACGTGCCGCTCACGCCGTCCACGCGGGCCTGACCGCCCAGGCGGCCCTCCGTGCCCACGTCACGCGCCATCCGCGTCACCTGGTCGGCGAAGCTCGACAGCTGGTCCACCATCGTGTTCACGGTGTTCTTCAGCTGGAGCATCTCGCCGGAGACGTCGACGGTGACCTTCTGCGACAGATCACCGTTCGCCACCGCCGTCGTGACCTGGGCGATGTTGCGCACCTGTCCGGTGAGGTTCCGGAACGCGGTGTTGACGGAGTCGGTCAGGTCCTTCCACGTACCGGCCGCGCCCGGCACGAGGGCCTGACCGCCGAGCTCACCCTCGACACCGATCTCCCGGGCCACACGCGTCACTTCGGAACCGAAGGCGGACAGCTGGTCCACCATCGTGTTCACGGTGTTCTTCAGCTCGAGCATCTCGCCCGCGACGTCGACGGTGACCTTCTGCGACAGATCACCGTTTGCCACCGCCGTTGTGACGGTCGCGATGTCCCGCACCTGAGTTGTGAGGTTCCGGAAAACCGTGTTCACCGAATCGGTGAGGTCCTTCCACGTGCCGGCGGCTCCCGGCACATTGGCCTGGCCGCCGAGCTGACCCTCGGCACCGACCTCGTTCGCCACCCGCGTGACCTCGTCCGCGAAAGTACGCAGGGTCTCCGTCATCTGGTTGATGGTCTCGGCCAGCTGGGCGACCTCGCCGCGCGCCGACACCGTGACCTTCTGCGACAGATCACCGTTGGCCACGGCCGTGGTGACCTGAGCGATTCCACGCACTTGAGCGGTCAGGTTGCCGGCCATGAGGTTCACCGAATCGGTGAGGTCCTTCCACACTCCGGCCACACCGGGCACCTGCGCCTGACCGCCGAGCTCACCCTCCGTACCCACTTCGCGGGCCACACGTGTGACCTCGGAGGAGAACGACGACAGCTGGTCCACCATCGTGTTCACGGTGTTCTTCAGCTCGAGCATCTCGCCCGCGACGTGAACCGTGACCTTCCGGGACAAGTCACCCTTGGCCACGGCAGTGGTGACGAGAGCAATGTCACGTACCTGCGCGGTCAGTCGGTACGCCATCGTGTTGACGGAATCCGTGAGATCTTTCCACGAACCGGACATTCCACGTACGCGCGCCTGCCCGCCGAGCTTGCCCTCGGTACCCACCTCGCTGGCCACGCGCGTGACCTCATCGGTGAACGTGGAGAGCTGATCGACCAGATTGTTGACGGTCCGGCCGACCTTCAGGAATTCGCCGCGCAGCGGATGTCCGTTCCCCTCCGGCTTCCCTTCCGGCACCTGGGCCCGCAGCTCCATACGAGGCGACAGGTCGCCCTCCGCGACCGCCGAGAGCACCCTGCCGACCTCTGAGACGGGCCGTACGAGGTCGTCCACGAGCGCGTTGGACGCGTTGATCGCGGCGGCCCAGGAGCCCTCACAGGCGCCCGTCTCGAGCCGCTCGGTGAGCTTGCCCTCGCGCCCGACCGTGCGGCGCACCCGGGACATCTCACCCGTCAGGTGCAGATTTCGGTCGGCCACCTCGTTGAAGACGGCCGCGATCTCCGACATGACCCCGTCGCCACTGACGGTCAGGCGCTTGCGGAAATTGCCGTCTCTCATCGCGACAAGACCTGCGAGCAGCCTGTTCAGCGCCGCGGTATCCACCGTCGTCGTTCCACTGCCACCGCGCGATTTGCGCTGTTTTGCCAGGGACTGTCCGTCTTCTGCGCGCGTCTTCTTGCTCCGCGTCGCTGCGCCAGACTCCACTTTGTCCCTCCCGCAGGGGTCGACCTGTACTGCTCGGGTAGCTCGGGTTTCTCGGATTCGCTTCTACCGCCGCATCGGCACTTCAATGCGTTCTTCCATGGAAGCTTGCCCAGTGTTTCACCATGGCTGAACCAGGCCATAACAGTTCGGCAGCTTCGCACACCGTCCGCACACCCTCCGGGCGGAAACACAGACGACCGGCATCCGCATGGACGGCGAAGGTAAGTAACCTTGCATGCGGCTGTCCACCCACCCCGGTCTGCCCGGCCTGGGCGGTGGCGGAAAACGAGCGGGCATCGGAGGGGCGGCCGAGACATGGGTACGGGAGACCTGGGCCTCGACACTCGGACAACGAGTACAACTCGTACAGGGAGTTCTGTGATCACCGCGCGCGCGGCTGCCACTTTCGAACCGGTCGGGCGATCCGTCGCGACCGCCCGCTCCTTCGTGCGCGACACCCTCCAAGGGTGGGGCCATGCCGACATCATCGATGACGCTGTCGTCCTGACCAGCGAACTCGTGACAAATGCCGTGGTTCACGCGGGCACATCCGCGGAGGTTCTGTGCCTGCGAAGTGAGGATCACGTCCGGATCGAGGTCTCCGACCGCTACCCGGAGCGCGAGATTCCGCTGCAGGCGTCCGCCATGAGCATGGGCAGCCCGGACCGCGAGGGAGGCCGCGGCCTCCAGCTCTGCGCCGCGCTCGCCGGCCGCTGGGGCGTCGACTATTCGGCCACCCACAAGCGGGTCTGGTTCCAACTCGACCTGCCGGAACGCTCGGTGGGCACCCGCGCCGCGGGCCCCAGCCTCCCCATCGACCTCCTCCCGCTCGCGGACGAGAGGGTCCGCGTGGCCGTCGTCCAGATCGACCGGGTCGGCGCGATCACCGCGTGGAACGAGGACGCGGAGGAACTCTTCGGATACGCGGCCGAGCAGGTCACCGGCAAGCCCCTCACGGACTTCGCGGCATGGCCGCACACGCCCGGCACCAGCACGGGCATCGTCGACGCGCTGCAACTCTCGCGCTGGGAGGGCAGTTACGGCATCCGCGGCGCCAACGGCCGCGTGACGCCCGTGTACGCCTCGCACCTGCGTGTCCGCGACACCGACGGCGACCCGTCGACCGTGTGCCTCCTGGTACGCGATCACGAGCGCGCCATCCTCCAGACCCCGCTGCGCCTCCCCTCGCCCGACCCCGCGACGCACTCCGACAGCCAGGGCTCCGACCCGTTCGAGGTCTTCATCGGCTCGCCGGCCCCCGACGACCTCGACGGGCTGCTCCAGCGCACCGTCGAGCGCGCTCGCGACATGCTCGACGGCGACTCGGCGTTCCTGTTGCTCGCCACGGACGACGAGACGGAGCTGGAGGTCCGCGCGTCGACCGGCCTGCCTTCCGCACGGCAGCGCTTCGCGCGCGTACCCGTCGAAGTCGGCCCCGGCCGCTACGGTTCGGCCCGGATGCCCGCCGTGCACGAGGACCTGACCCAAGTCCCGGGCGCGGTCCCGCTCTTGAACGGCACGGGCATGCGCTCGGTCGTCACGGTCCCCCTCAAGGTCGAGGGCCGCCTCACGGGCTCCCTGGGAGTCGCGGCGGAGTCCCCGGACCGCTACTCGAACGAAGAGGCGCTACGTCTGCAGTTCGCCGCCGACCGCATCGCGCTGGCCGTCGAGTCGGCCCGCCTCGGCGAACTCGAAAAGCTCCGCCGCGGCTCGCTGAGCTTCCTCGTCGAGGCCTCCGACCTTCTGGCGGGCACGCTCGACAGGGACCAAACCCTGGCGCTCATGGCCCAGATGACGGTCCCGACCCTCGCCACGTGGTGCGCGGTCTACACGATCGCCGACCAGGCCTCGGAGCCGTACCTCTCCTTTGTGCTGCACGAGGACGAGGAGCGTATCGACGGCCTGAAGGCGCTCCTTTCGAAGATCGCCCCACCGGACCCGGTCCCGACTCCCGGCGCCCGCGTCTGGGCGGCTCCCGCGGAAGCCGCCCATCAGGCAGCTCTTCGTACGTCCATGAGAAGCCTGGGCCTTGGCGAACCGGCCAGTGTCAGCTCCGGCATCGGCACGACGCTCCAGACGGCCGCCGCGGTCGGCGGCGAGACCGTCGTACTCCCCCTGGTGGCCCGTAACCGCGTCATCGGCATGCTGACCCTCGGCAAGCCGACGGACGAACACTTCCGTCAGGAAATCCTGGAGCTGGCCGAGGACTTGAGCCGAAGGGCCGCCCTGGCCCTCGACAACGCGCGCCTCTACTCGGAGCGCATGGCGATCAGCCAGTCCCTCCAGCGCAGCCTCCTGCCCCCGGAGCTCCCCGACGTCCCCGGCGTCGAGGTGGAGGTCATCTACCGCGCGGCCGGTGAAGGCAACGAGGTGGGCGGCGACTTCTACGACCTGTTCCCCATCAGGGACGGCGCGTACGGCTTCGCCATTGGCGACGTCTGCGGCACGGGCCCGGAGGCGGCGGCCGTCACCGGCCTGGCCCGCCACGCCCTGCGCCTGCTCGCCCGCGAGGGCTTCGGCGGCCCTGCGGTCCTGGAGCGCCTGAACGCGGCGATCCTCGACGAGGGCGCCCGCAGCCGCTTCCTGACCCTGCTCTACGGGGAGTTGTGGCCGCAGGAGGACGGCTCGGCGATCCTGAAGATGGTCTGCGCCGGCCACCCGCTCCCGCTGCGCCTGCGCCAGGACGGCTCCGTCGCGCCGTACGCGGAGCCCCAGCCGCTGCTCGGCGTCATGGACGACCTGGAGCTGTACGAGCAGACGCTGACGCTCGACCCGGGCGATGTCCTGCTCTGCGTCACGGACGGCATCACCGAGCGCCGTGAGGGCAGCCGCATGCTCGGCGACGACGGCCTCGCGGATGTCCTCTCCACCTGTACGGGCCTCACGGCAGGGGCTGTTGCCGCCCGCATCATGCGCGCGGTGGAGCGCTTCGCCGCGGACGCCCCGTCGGACGACATGGCGATCCTCGCGATGCGCGTTCCGGGCCTGCATCACGACTGAGGCCGCCGGGGCGGGGGCAACAAAAAAGGCCTCCGCCCGATGGGCGGAGGCCTTAATTCAACGAGCCCCCAAGCGGAATCGAACCGCTGACCTTCTCCTTACCATGGAGACGCTCTACCGACTGAGCTATAGGGGCCTGTCGCTTTCGCGGTTTCCCGCTTGGCAACGACATAAAGCTTACCTGATGTTGAGACCCCTCCGAACCACGGACCAGTGCGGCTCTAGAAGGCCGGCTGCAGCAATCCGCCCAACGCGTTGCAGGCATGCACGACCCGCTGCAACTGCCGCCGCGACATGGTGGCTTCGACAGGCAGGGCAAGCGTCTCGTCGGCGGCCAGCTCGGTTTCGGGTAGCGCTATGTCGAACCGGAAACCCGGCAGCCGGTGCACCGGCGTCTTCACCGGCACCCGGCACTCGACGCCCTTCCCCCGCAACACTCGGGCGAATGCGTCCCGATCCGGCCGCCCATTACCCGGCACCCGCACCACGTATTGCTGATACGTGTGTCCTTCCTCCCCGACGGGAGTCCGTACGCCAGTGAGTCGCGCGCTCAAATAGGCGGCGTGCACACGGCGTTGGGCCACCTCGTCGTACGACTTCTCGGACTCGCCCGGCTCCTCCAGCACGAGCAGCCCGTGGCGCTGTCCCAGCTCCCTCAGCCGGGCGAGATCAGCCCGATGTCCGAAGCGGTGCACGGCGACGACCGCCGCGGTGCGTGCGCTCACGCCGGCGGCTACGTGGGAGGGATCGATGCAGTACGTCTCCGGGTGAATATCGGCGAAGACCGGCACGGCCCCCGCTCGCACGACGTCCTCGGCCACCTCGGCGTTCCCGAAGGCCGGCACGATGACCTCGTCCCCGGTACCGACACCTGCGGCTCGCAGCATTTCGACTGTGCCCATGTCTGGGATCGTGCCCAGGCGACGTGAACGACAAGTGAAGCGCAACAAAAAAGAGCTGGTCCCTGAACCAAAAGGTTCAGGGACCAGCTCTTCTATAAAATTAGTTCGGCGGCGTCCTACTCTCCCACAGGGTCCCCCCTGCAGTACCATCGGCGCTATGAGGCTTAGCTTCCGGGTTCGGAATG